>JBKBKD010000009.1:0-98456 GCA_046294595.1 Novosphingobium sp. | reverse complement strand
TCAGCCGCGTCATCAACAACGAGGCCAATGTCCGGCCGGAAATGCGCGAGAAGGTGAAGGCTTCGATCGAGAAGCTTGGCTATGTTCCCTCGATCGCGGCCCAGCGCATGAGCGGATCGCGCTCATACCTCATCCTCGCGCTGAACGACCGCGAGCGCACCATTGCCGACTGGCGCGCACGGCAGGGCACCGACTGGGTGGACCAGATGCTGCTGGGCGGAATGCTGGAATGCGCAAAGCACGGATACCGCCTGATCTTCGAACTGGTCGATACGCACAACGATCATGTCGAGCGCGAGCTGGGCGCGGCGATTGCGGCGCTGCAACCCGACGGCGCGATCCTGACCCCGCCCCATTCGGACAATCCCAAGATCCTTGAGACGCTGGAGCATCATCGCATTCCCTTCGCCCGTATCGGCGCGCAGGCGCACGATCCGGGGCTTCCTGAAGGGATCATCGTTTCGATGGACGACGAGGGCGGCGCTCGCATGGCCACGCGCCACCTGCTGGACCTTGGCCACCGCCGCATCGGGTTTATCGCGGGGCCGGAAGAATACCGGCTCGTGGGCCTGCGCATCGCGGGATGGCGCGCCGAGATGGAGGCCGCCGGGCTTCCGGCCGAAGGGCTGCTGGAGGCGGGCGATTTCACCTATGACAGCGGCGCGCGTGCGGCGCGGGTCTTGCTGGGGCGGCACAAGCCGCCGAGCGCGATCATCGCCAGCAACGACCAGATGGCGCTTGCAACCGCAGACGTGGCGGCCGAACTGGGGCTGGCCATTCCTGAGCAGCTTTCCCTCGTCAGCTTCGACAACACGCCGCTGGTGCGCTTCACGCGGCCTGCGCTGACTGCGGTGGATCAGCCCATTGCCGAAACCACCGCCATGGCGGTGCGCATGCTGATCGAGGCGCAGCGCGACAAGGGCGCGCCCGGCAGGGGCGCTCCGGCGGCGCCGGTCATCATGCCGGTGGGTTTTCAGGTGCGCGGATCGACCGGACCGGCGGCATGACCGGCGGTTTTCATGGTTCCCGGCGGTAACGGCAGGTGATGCGCGAACGCATGGGCGCGCCTGAGGCGGCGGACCGGCGCTTCCTTGCGCTCTATGCGCTGGCCTGGGCAGGATCGACGGTGGCCTATGTGCCGTTCCTCACCCTGCTGCTGCCGATGCACGTTGCGCGGCTGGCGGGAAGCGATGCGGTGCGCTGGCTGGCGCTGACGACGTTTGCAGGCGCGATCTTTGCCAGCCTTTGCGGCATCGCCTTTGGCTGGCTGAGCGATCTGGCCGGGCGGCGCAGGCCCTTCGTGCTGGGCGGGCTGCTGCTGTCGGGCCTGATGCTTCAGGCTGCGCCGCGCGTGGAGACGCTGGGCGCGATCCTGGGCGTGATCGTCGTCTGGCAGATCGGCCTCAATCTCATGCTGGGGCCGCTTTCGGCCTGGGCGGGCGATCAGGTGCCCGACGGGCGAAAGGGGCTTCTGGGCGGGCTTCTTGCCTTCGCGCCTGCCAGCGGCGCGCTGGTGGGAGCACTAGTGACGCTCCCGCTGTTCTCCGGCCTTGAAGCGCGCTTTGCCGCGGTGGGCGTGATCGTGTGCCTCATGGTGCTGCCGATCGTGATCTTCGGGCGCGACGGTGCGCACCCCGCGGCTGGCCCATCCGAAGGCGCGCGCGCGGCACCTTCGGGCCGGATGCTGCGCGCGGTGCTTTCGGGCATGGCAACGCGCATGTGGTTTGCGCGGCTCATGGTGCAGCTTGCCGAAGCCTCGCTCTTTGCCTTCTTCTATCTCTGGCTGCGCACGGTCGATGCACGGCTCGGCGATGCGGCGATCGCGCGGGTGCTGATGGCGGCAATGCTGGCAGGTGCGCTGACCGCGCTGCTGGCCGGGCGCTGGGCCGACCGGCACGGGCGGCCAGTGGCACCGCTGGTGGCGGCATCGGCAGGCGCGGCAACGGGGCTTGCCATCATGGCGCTGGCGCAGGGACCGACTGCGGCCATCGGCGGATACATTGTCTTCGGCATTTCGACGGCGGTGTTTCTGGGGCTGCATACGGCCCACACCCTGCGCGTTCTGCCCGACAGCCGCAGGCGAGGGCGCGATCTTGGGCTGTTCAATCTGACCAACACGATCCCGTCGCTGATCGTGCCTTCGCTGACGCTGGCGCTGGTGCCCTCGCTCGGCTTTGCGGGCCTTTTCGCCGTGCTGGCGCTGCTGGCGCTGGGAGCGATGGCGCTGCTGCGCGAGCGCCCTGCCTGACCGGCTTCGCCACCGCGTTTCCATCCTGTGCAAAGCCCCTTGCTTTCCCGGCTAAGTCATGGGAAATGCGTGATTGAGAACGTTCGCAAGAATACGGGGTAGGTGATGCCGAAGCACGAGACAGGACGTAAGCCTTTTCAGGTGGTTGCGCTACCATTGGCGCTGCTGTCGACGACAATGCTGGCAGGAACTGCCTACGCCGGCGATTCGGCCGAGGCCGTGGCCAACCCCGCGAACTGGCCTGCCGCCCGTTCGCCCGCAGCCATTACCGACCGCGCGACCGAAAAGGCGATCGATCGGATCCTGCGCAGGCTGACGGTGGAGCAGAAAGTCGGGCAGGTGATCCAGGGCGACATCAGCGCGATCACCCCGGCCGATCTGGCGCGCTATCCGCTGGGTTCTATTCTGGCAGGCGGCAACAGCGGCCCCTATGGCGACGAGCGCGCGAATGGCGCCACATGGCTGAAGCTGGTCAGCGAGTTCCGCGCCGCATCGCGCAAGGCGGGCGCAGGCATCCCGATCCTGTTCGGAGTGGACGCGGTGCACGGGCATTCCAACGTGCCCGGCGCCACCATCTTCCCGCACAACATCGGACTGGGCGCGGCGCGCGATCCCGACCTGATCCGCCGCATTGGCGCCGCAACAGCGGCAGAGATTGCCGCCACGGGCATCGAGTGGACATTCGCGCCCACGCTGGCCGTGCCGCAGGACTTGCGCTGGGGCAGGGCCTACGAAGGCTATTCCAGCGATCCGCAGATCGTTGCCAGCTATTCCCGCCCGATGGTTGAAGGCTTGCAGGGGCAGCTGGTGGCAGGAAGGCCGCTGGCGAAGGACAAGGTTTCCGCCAGCGCCAAGCATTTCCTTGCCGATGGCGGGACCGAAGGCGGCAAGGACCAGGGCGATGCGCGGATTTCCGAGGCCGAACTGGTCCGCGTCCATGCCCAGGGCTATCCCCCCGCGATCAATGCCGGTGCGCTGACTGTCATGGCCAGCTTTTCAAGCTGGAACGGGGTGAAGAACCACGGCAACCGTTCGCTTCTGACCGACGTGGTGAAAAAGCGCATGGGCTTTGACGGGCTGATCGTGGGCGACTGGAACGGCCATGGCCAGATCCCCGGCTGCACCCCCACCGATTGCGCGGCCGCGCTGAATGCCGGGCTCGATCTCTACATGGCACCCGATAGCTGGAAGGAGCTGTTTGCCAATACGGTGAAGCAGGTGCGCGACGGGACGATCCCCATGCAGCGGCTCGACGATGCCGTGCGGCGCAACCTGCGCGTGAAGTTCAAGCTGGGGCTGATGGGCAAGACGCTGGTGGAGCGGGGCAACCCGGCGCTGCTTGGGGCGGATGCGCACCTTGCCCTTGCGCGCGAGGCGGCGGCAAAGTCGCTCGTCCTGCTCAAGAACGAGGGCGGTGTCCTGCCGATCCGCGCAGGCGCGAAAGTGCTGGTGACGGGGCCAGGGGCAGACAGCATGGCCATGCAGGCCGGCGGCTGGACCGTGACCTGGCAGGGCACCGATACCACGGCTGCCGATTTCCCGAAGGGTCGCACCATCGGCCGTGCCATTGCCGAGGCGGTTGCCGAGGCCGGTGGCACGGCCGAAATCGGGAGCGGGGCGGGCAGCGGCAAGCCCGATGTGGCCGTGGTGGTGTTTGGCGAGCAGCCCTATGCCGAGTTTCAGGGCGATGTGCCCAACCTCATGTTCCATGCGCGCGATGGCGAACTCGAACTGATGAAGGCGCTGAAGGCCAGGGGCGTGCCGGTGGTGGCCGTGTTCCTTTCGGGCCGTCCGATGTTCGTGGGCGCGGCGATGAACCTTGCCGATGCCTTCGTTGCGGCATGGCAGCCCGGATCGCAGGGACAGGGCGTGGCCGATGTGCTGGTGGCGCGGCGCGATGGCCGCCCCGCGCACGATTTTACCGGCAGGCTGCCGTTCGACTGGCCGCAGGATGCCCGCGCGCCCATGGCAGAGCCGCTGTTCAAGGTGGGCTACGGCCTGTCCTATGCCAGCTCCGGCACGCTGGGTCCGGTCAACGAGGATCCGCGCGTCGATCTCGGACCGGCGCTGAGCGAGACGACCTTCATGCGCGCGGGCAAGGTGATTGATCCCTGGCGCCTTGGCCTCGACAGCGTGGTGACGATGCGCAGCGTTGACGTGGCCGCGCAGGAAGATGCGCGCCAGTTCACGTGGAGCGGCAAGGGCGACATCGCCATCGATGGTCCGCCCGTGGACATGCAGCGCCATGTGAACGGCAGCTTCGCGCTGCGGCTGGACTGGCGGCCCGATGTGCGCGGCACCGGCCCGGTGACACTGGCCTTCGGAGGCGTGCGCTTCGACGTGAGCGGGCTGATCGGCCAGCCCGGCCAGCCCGCCACCCTGCGCATTCCGCTGACCTGCTTTGCCGCACGCGGCGCACAGGTTCAGGCGATCGGCAATCCGGTGCGCATCGGCGCCGACAAGGGTTTCGCCGTGAGCGTGCGCAATGCCGGGATCGAGGCGGTGGGCGAGACGATTGCCTGCCCGCCCGACGCGCGCTGAACCAGACCGGAGCGCCGCACGGGCGTAACAAGGCGTGATGCGTCAGCATTTCAGCGCCTTGGTATCAGCCAGCGGCTCAGGATTCTCCCAGCGCGGCATGAAGTTCGGCAAGCGCGGTGGCATGGGCGGCGGCCGTGTTGGCCAGTTCCTCGCGCTGGGAAAGAAGGGCCTGTTCGGCGGCCAGCACCACGAAAAAGTCGATCAGGCCCAGTTCGTGCTGCCGCCTTGCCTGCTGTGCGGCCCGCTCTGCCGCGTCCAGCGCCTGCCGGTTTATGGCAAGGCGCGCCTGCGCCGTCCGCGCGGCCGAAAGCGCGTTCTCGCAGCTTTCGAGCGCGAGCAGGATGGCATTGCGCCATGCCGCCAGCGCTTCGTCCGCGACGGCGCGGTTGCGCGCGACGGCGGCTTTCTGCGCACCTCCGGCAAAGAGCGACTGGGTGATCCGCCCCACGGTCTGCGCGATGATCGCATCGAACAGGCCCGCAGGGCTGGGCGCAGCCGTGGACAGGGTTGCACCGATCGAAAGCTGCGGGAGCAGCGCAGCGCGCGCCGCGCCGATCCGTTCGCCCGCCGCGATGAGACGGCTTTCCGCCGCGCGCACATCGGGCCGCAGCCGCACCACGTCGGCCGGAACGCCAAGGCTTGCGGGCGCTGCGAATGCCGGAATCCCTGCCGGCTGATCGAGCAGCGGATCGAGCGCCGACGCGGTGGTGCCGGTCAGCACCGCCAGCCGGTTGCGCAACTGGTTGCGTTCGTTGCGCAGCAGCGGCTCTAGCGAGCGCACCTGAAGCAGTTGCAGCCGCGCCTGCTGGCGGTCGGTCTCGACGCTGAGGCCAAGCGCATAGCGCTTTTCCACCATGTCGAGGAT
The DNA here is from genome assembly GCA_046294595.1 of Novosphingobium sp. Taxonomy (GTDB): domain Bacteria; phylum Pseudomonadota; class Alphaproteobacteria; order Sphingomonadales; family Sphingomonadaceae; genus Novosphingobium. The sequence goes on along the minus strand of JBKBKD010000009.1, from coordinate 92,802 downwards.
GTCCTGCTGGCGCTGTGCCGAAATGCCGACATATTCCAGCCGGGCCTCAAGCGCGCGATAGGCAACATAGGTGCGGATCACCTCAAGCCGCACGATCCGTTGCAGGTTGTCAAGATCGAACCCTGCGGCGGAAAGGTCTGCCCGCGCGGCGGCCGCATCCTTGCGCAGGCGGCCGAAGATATCGGGATCCCAGCCGAGATCGATCCGGGCCGAAAGGCTTTCCCCTGCAACGCTGCCCGGTCCGCGAAGGCTGTCGATCCGCGAGACATCGGCAGAGGCATCGACGCGCGGCAGGCGCGCGGCCGTGGCGGTGCGGCGCAAGGCCTGTGCCTGCGCCAGCCGCGCCGCACCTGCCAGAAGATCATTGTTGGCGGTTGCCGCCCTGGCAAGCAGGCTTTCGAGCGCGGGATCGCCCGCCGTGCGCCACCAGATCGCGGTTGTGGCGGGCGACACATCGGGCCGGGGTTCGGCGGCGAGCGGACCGGTTGGCGCTTCGGGATCGGCAAAGCTGCCCGAAAGCGTATCGAGATAGGCAAGCCTCGGCGCCCTGTGCGGATCGTCGGAATGCGTGCAGCCTGCCGAAAGCGCGGCGAGGCCGATCATGGCGGCAAGCCCGGCGATCCGGGCCGGGTGAAGCGGGGTCTGGCCGTTCATGCGCGCAGCCGCAGCCGGTCGATCGCGCCGCCCGGCTGCGCAGGCCGGGGCATCAGCCGATCCGTGATGACGCCATTGCGCATTTCCACTACGCGCCGCGCAGAAGCAATGGTTTCCGGGCGATGCGCCACCATGATGCGGGTAATGTCGAGCGCGGCCAGGCTGGCGTTGACTTCGGCTTCCTTGGCCTGATCGAGATTGGCCGTGCCTTCATCCAGGATCAGGATGCGGGGCCGGTGGTAAAGCGCGCGGGCAAGGAACAGGCGCTGCTTCTGCCCGCCGGAGAACGATGCCCCCATCTCGCCCACAAGCGTTTCGTAGCCCATGGGAAAGCCGGTGATCTCGTCATGGATGCAGGCCATGCGCGCGCATTCCACCACCCAGTCAAGGTCCATGTCGGGATCGAAGAAGGCAATGTTTTCCGCGATGCTTCCGGCATAGAGCACATCGTCCTGCATGACCGTGGCAAAGAGCTTGCGGAAATTGTCGATGCCCACGCGCGAAAGCGGTTGGCCATCGATGAGGATCTGGCCCGACGTGGGCTGATACAGCCCCATGATGAGCTTGAGCAGCGTGGATTTGCCGCCACCCGAAGGACCGGTGATGGCCAGCGATTCCCCCGGCGAGATCCTGAGGTTGACGCCGCGGATGATCTCAGGATCGTCGCGGCCGTAGGAAAAGCGCAGATCGCGCAGTTCGATGGCACCTTCCAGCGGCTTGCGGCCGATGGCGCTGCTGCCGCGCGTTTCTTCGGGCTTTTCCAGCGCGATATCGGCAAGACGATCGACGTGCATGTCGAGCATCCGGTAATCGAACACCATGTCGACAAAGCGCTGCCCGGCATCGAGGAACTGGTCCTTGTAGGCCTGAAACGCAAAGATCATGCCCACGGTGAAGGTGCCGCCGATCACCATGCCCGCGGCCAGATAGACGAACAGCACCGTTTCCAGCCGCAGCACGGCGTGTTCGGCGCTGTTGATCCAGATCGATGTGCGCCCCATGCGGATGCCGGCGTTGACAGTGTCGGCATGCTTGTTCTGCCACAGGGTCATGCGTTCGCCCACACGCCCGAACAGCTTGATCGTGTTCATGCCGCGCACGGTCTCGATCATGGTGCTGGCTTCGTCGGCCTTGGCGGCGATGAAGTCGGTCTGGGCATTGCGCAGCGTGCGGAAGGTGAAAAGCCTGTAGCCAACGAACACCGCCAGCGTCGCCACGGCCACCAGCGTGAGCACGGGCGAATAATAGAACATGATGCCGAAGGTGATGACCGCCATGAACGCATCGATGGTGCTTGATACCAGTCCCTTGCTGATCAGTTCGTTGATCGGTTCGGTGGATTCGAAGCGCGAGATCACATCCCCCGTCTGCCGCCGTTCGAAATAGCTGACCGGCAGGCGCAGAAGATGGCGGAAAAGGTCCGTCACCATCGAGAAGCCGACCGCGCTGGACACCTTGAGCAGGATCAGTTCGCGCAGCGAACGCGTGGCAAAGCCGACCAGCTCAAGCGCGGCAAAGCCGAGCGCAAGCGCGGTCAGGAAGGCCATGTCGAAGGCCGGAACGGCCTTGTCGATCGACAGTTGCAGGAAGAAGGGCGCGGCAAACGCGATCAGTTGCAGGAGCAGCGAAAGGCCGACGGCCTGCATCAGTGCGCTGCGGAAGCCGCCGATGTTCATGCCTAGCTGCGACAGCCGCAGCCGCACCGGCTTGCCGACCTTGCGCAGGGCCTGCGTCGGCGCCAGTTCCAGCACGACGCCCGTCCAGTGGCGCGAAAGCGCCGCCTCGCCCAGTTCCAGAACGCCGCGCGCGGGATCGTGGATGACATAGCGCTTGCCGGAGAGCGTGCGGCGTATGGCCTTGAGCACGACGAAATGGTTGAGATCCCAGTGCAGCACTGCCGGAAGGCGCACTTCGGGCAGTTCCTCGATCTCGCCGCGCAAGGGGCGGCTGTGCAGCCCCATCTCGTCGGACACGGCCATGAGCTGCGCCAGAGTCATCCCGCGCAGCGAAATCGGAAAGCGCTGGCGCAGCTTGGAAAGGCTGGTGCGCTGGCCGTGATAGCCTGCGATCATGGCAAGGCAGGCCAGCCCGCATTCGGCGGCCTCGGACTGGCGCACCAGGGGCAGCACCGAACGCCCGGTGAAGTTGAGGAGGTTCAGCCCGGTGCCGAAGGCCGGGGCCCTGGCCTGCCTTGCACCGCTGGCGGCATCGGCAGCGGCGGCGTCGGGTGCCGGTCCGCCGCTCATTTCAGCCGGTTCCTGATCGCGTTGACAGGCTCCAGCAGCCAGTCGAGAAAGCTCTGGCGTTCAAGGATGATGTTGGCCTTCAGCGTCATGCCCGGCTGCACCGGATAGGACTGGCCGAAGGCGCGGACCGCCTGTTCGCCAAGCCGCACCCTGATGCGGTAGCTTGGCGCTTCGGGCTTGACCGGCGCGGTCACTTCATCGGCGGCGATGACGCTGCGCGAGATTTCGGTGATCGTGCCGGTAAAGGTGCCATACTGCTCGTAGGGAAAGGCATCATACATCAGCCGCACGTCCTGCCCCACGCGCGCAAAGCCGATGGCGCGGGTGGGGGCATAGAGTTCGGCTTCCAGCACCGTATGGGCGCCGAGGATCTGCATGACGGGCTGCTGCGCATTCAGCGTCTGGCCGGGCTTGGCCTGAACCACTCCGACCATCCCGTCGAACGGGGCGGTCAGGACTGCCGAACTGCCCTGCTGCACGGCCATGCGCTGCTTCTCGACATCGATGGCATTGCCGCGCAGATCGGCAAGGCGCTGCTCCAGGCGGATGGGAAGCAGGCGCAGTTCCGCGTTCGCCTCGACGATCTGGGCGCTTAGCGCGGCTCTTTCCGCAACAAGCTGCTGAAGCTGCGCCTTTTCGGCAAGAAGCGCGCGGCGCTGGCCCTCGAAGTCGATGCGGTTGATCGCCTTTTCGCGTTCGGCGCGGGTCATGATCGCGAAGCTCGCCTCGGCCGACTTTACCTGTTCGCGCTGAATGGCAATCTGGCGTTCGATGGCCTGCATCCGCGTGTTCATGGCCTGCGAGGCGGCGCGCAGGCGCTGTTGCTCCTCGCGCGTGCTGGCGCGGGCCAGTTCGCTCTGTCGCTTCACATCGTCGCCCTGCCGCGCAAGCATTTCGAGCGACTGGCGCGCCGGATCGGCGCTTTCGGCATTGGCGGTCTGAAGGCTGAGGCGGGCCACAGGCTGCCCGGCCTTCACGGCATCGCCCTGGCGCACGGCGATCGAGGCCACCATCCCCGGTTGCAGGGCGACCACGCTGGCCATCGGCCCATTGGGCACCACCCACCCTTCGGCAAGCTGGGTGCGCGCATAGCTGCCCGTCATCATCCACACCGAGACGACGATTGCCCCGAACAGCAGGACCAGCGTGATCGGCAGACTGTGGCTGGAATAGAGCGGCACCGTTCGCCCGAAGCGCTGAAGGCGCCTGCTTTCCATGACTTCGGGTCTGAACAGGCTCATGCGCAATCCAAGGCAGGTTTGACGTGGTGTCACGAAGGCAATCCTGACCTTGCGCTAAACACACTGTCCTAATTCTGCGTTAACCCTGCCCGAAGCCCGACCCGATGACAGGCATTGATGCTGCCCGGACACGCAAAAGGGGGTGCGACCCTTTGGATCGAACCCCCTTTTTCCGGGATCTGTTGACTGGCGGCTGCCGATCAGCAGTGCTTGCGCGGCTTGGGTGCCTTGGGAGCGCAGGGAGCCGGTGCGGGCTTGGGAGCGCAGCTCTTGAGCAGGCTCAGCTTGAGCGCAACGAGGCTCTTCACCAGGCACAGGGTGCCGCCAGCAACTTCCGAAACTTCATTCTTGTCGAGAACGCGCATGTTCGCCTCCGTTAACCTTGCTTGTAAATCAGAACTCGCTCCGTCCTGATGAATTACAAGTAAAACGGGCTGCGGATTCGATGAAGACTGATAATATGGTTAACGATTCTCGGATCGGGACAGGGATATTTGCAGAAGTTAACAGGAGACGCGCAATTATTTCGGAATATTTCTGGATCGGATTTGTCTTTGTCAGAAGCCTGTCGCGCAGTGGCCAGACATGCCGACCATGACATCTTTCATGCATCAGCAGCGCGCTGACACGAATCACCGCTTGCCCGGTAATTCTCAACGCCTTTCAAACGCGGATGCCCCGCGCAGCCAGTGACTGCGCGGGGCGGGGTCATGCCCGTCGGGCCATCTGGCCGCTGGTGACGCTTCATACCAAGGCGCTGCGGGCTGACGCATCACGCCTTGGCGATGTTCAAGCGCCGCACGGGCTTGACCAGGGCGCGATGAGGTAAGCTCATCGCGCCCTGGGCTCAGCGTTGCGCTTCGAAGACCATGAGCGCGTTGCCGGCCATGTGGCTGTACATCCCGTAGCCGGAGTTCACGAAGACCTTGCCCTTCCAGACGGCAGCGCCAGGCCCGCTCATGCTGCCGCCCTTGGTGGTCTTGCCGTCGATCGTGGGCATGGCCTGCCTGGTGTCGAACTGCCAGATGATGCGACCGGTGCGGCTGTCATAGGCGCGCAGCATCCCATCAAGATGTCCGGCGAAGATGGCGCCAGGAATGGCGGTGACCGCCGCCGAGATGCCGGGATCGCAGAACTTCATGCCCTTGCACTTGTTCGGGGCCTTGGCGAACCACAGGACCTTGCCGCTGGCCGCGTCGAGCGCGTGGAGACCTGCTCCGCGCAGTTTTGCATCATAGACGCGCGCATCATAGGTATCGGCCATGTCGTTCACGGGCACGAAGACCGTGCCGCCGTCGGCCGCCATGCCGAAGTGGACGCCGCCCTGCGTCCCGCCATGGCCCACGCGGGTGTGCCAGACGATCTTGCCCGTTTCGGGATCAAGCCCCCTGGCCTCGCCGGATTTCTGTCCGACGACCAGCATCTGCCGGCCGTTCGCGGCATTCACCAGCAGGGGGGAGGCGGCCACGTCATAGTCGGGGCCGTTCTCTGCCGGGCAGGAATCATTGCCGACCATGCAGCCCACGTTCCACGCATCCCTGGGCGTAAGCTGGGTGCGCCAGATCTGCTGCCCGGTGCGGGCGTCCACGGCAAAGACCGCATCCGAGCTTTCATCAGCGGGGCTGGAATAGTTTTCGCCCGTGCCGAAATAGAGACGGCCCCTTTCCGCATCATAGGTCGGGCTGTTCCAGACCGGTGAGCCCGAAGGACCGAGGATCGGGGTGCCTGCGGCAGTGGTGCCGTGCGGGCGCGGTTCGCCAGCGGTCCATGCGCGCCAGACTTCGCGCCCCGTGGCCGGATCCAGCGCGACGACCGAGCCGCGGAAAGTGCAGCAGGCATAGGCCGGATCACCCGCTTGCACGACTTCGAGCGAGGACACCGGAACATAAAGCATGCCGCCGCCGAGCGTGGGTGTGCCGGTTATCGTGGCATCGGGATGATCGCTCATCCGCTCGGCCCAGAGCTCCTTGCCGGTCATCGCATCAAGCGCGTGAACCTTGCCCAGAAGATCGCCGAAATAGAGGCGCCGGGTATCGGGATCGGCGACAATGGCGGTGCGCACCTCGGCGCTGAGGCGGGTGGTCCAGCGGGTGCAGCCGCTGTCGGGATCGAAGGCATAGACGGTGCCGTCCTGGCTGCCGACGAAGAGCGTGCCCCATGCCAGCGTCGGCTGCGAACGGGCGCGGTTGGATGCGGGATAGGCAAAGGCCCACTTCAGCTTCAGTTTCGGGACATCGGCAGCGGGAAGCTGCGCCACGTCTGCGGGCACGAAGCGCCGGTTGTCGCGGCCCCAGCCGATCGGTGCGGGCGTGTCTGCCATGTCGAACCTGGCAGCTTCGCCGCTGCACTGCTTCGGCGGGGCGGGGCGCTGGTATGCGTCATAGGGCGTGCGGGTGAGGTATTCGGCGACTTCCACCTTCTGCTGTTCGCTGAGCACGGCCCCCTGCGTGCGCATCACCCCGTCGGTCAGGGAGCGGACGATGGAATCCGGCGGGACCATGGCGAGGAAGGCCGGGCTGGGCGCCTTGGGCACGCCGCCCATGTGGCACATGGCGCAGTGCTGTTCGAACAGCGGACGGCCGGGCGCGGTTGCCGGATCGATGCGCGGGGTATCGTAGGATTGCAGGTCGTCGGTCGACGAGATGCGCTGGGGCGGCGCGGCATTGAGCAGCGATGCCGTGGCGATCCCTCCCGCGGCAAGCATCGGCAGGCAGAAGGCCAGAAGGCGGCGGGAGACAAGGTTTCGGGGGGCAGACATCGTTCTCTCCGGCAGGGATCAGTCGAGCGAGCGATAGAAGGCGATGCTCATGTCTTCGGCGAGGCATTCGAGGATCGGCGGCACGAGCCGGTCATGGAAGTCGATTTCCATGTGCTTCTCGAAGGCGGCATCGTCGCGGAAGGTGGCGACGCATTCGAACAGGTCGGGGTCCGTTTCCGACTGGAACAGCTCATAGACGAGCGCATCAGGTTCGTGCTCGAACACCAGCGCCTTGAGTTCGGTCTGGAGCGCGATGAGGCGTTCGCGCGTTTCCGGCCGGGTGCGCAGGCGGGCGATGAAGCTTTTCTTGCTCATGGGAGTCACGCTTCCTTGATGGCGGGCAGGTCATGGAGCAGTTCGCGCGCGTAGCTGCCGTCCATGCAGGCAAGCATCTGTTCGATCAGCGGCTTGTTGTGGTCATAGGCCATGTGCGCGTGGTCGGCGGCTTCATCGACGAAGCTTTCATAGACGGCGAACATGCCCGGCTCGTCGAGCCGGTAGAACTTGTAACCCAGCGTGCCGGGCTCCGTCGCGGCGAGGGCTTCCATCTGCCGGGCGAGGGTGACGAAAGTGGCTTCCTTGCCTTCGGCAATGCGGAAGCGGGACAGGAAACTGAAGGGCATCCGGGTTCTCTCCAACAGGATTCGTGCGGTTCTTGTGCTGCGCCGGTTTCACGTTTCGTGGGGGCTGCGAAACCGGCCTTCGTGATAGGACTGCCAGTCGGGCAGGTTTTCGGGAAAGTCGGCCGGCATGGGGCTGGCATAGGCATGGTTGCGATCAGGCCGCCCCAGTATGCCGGGATAGGCTTCGACCGGCACATAATAGAGAAAGCCGATCACCCGTTCGGCAAACCTCCAGCCCCGTCCGGTGCGGCAATAGCGATCGGCATAGCGGATCGCGGCAACCATCATCCGGCCGTTGCGCCACAGTTCCGCATGACCCGAAACCCGCCCGCGCGCGGCATGATCGCTTTCGAAATCGATCTGGATATCGTGCATGACATGGTGGCCGGGGCCAAGCACGGCAAAGCGCCCGTCGAACTGGGCCATGATGGCATCAACGCCTTCGGCGTGCATCACCCCGTCGTGCGAACGCAGCACGGCACCGGGTGCAAACAGCTCGCGGACCTGATCGATGCGGCGGTCGTCGATGTCGAAACTGTAGCGCGCGACAAGCTGACGAATCTGCGATTCGGCTTCAAGCCGGGCAATACGGGTTTCAAGGTCGGCCAAGGTTCCGGCCATGCGTGCTGCTCTCCCGAACGGGCCTCTGCGGGCCGTCGATGACGAATGATACGCGATGGCCTTTCAAAAACAATCATGAATGTATGGAAAGCTGCAATTTCCTGCATTCGCGCAGGGTGCGGCGCGGCTTGCACACGCGGCTCGTCCGTGATGCCGAAAAAAACATACATGTCTGCTTGCAAAATATCTGCGCGCGGCTAATCTGCACCCAACCCGCAAGGATGGCGGGGAGTGAGGAGAGACAGATGATCAGCAGTTATCTGCGGCGGTCGACCGCTGCTTGTGCCCTTGTCGCATCGGCGTTGGCCCCATCAATTCTGTCTGCTCCGGCATACGCCAGCACCGCCGCGGAAGCAGGCGAGCCGCAGGCCGGGGAGCAGGCAACCGAGACTACCGACAATTCGGACCGTCTGAGCGAAATCGTCGTCACCGCGCTGCGCCGCGATTCGAACCTGCAATCGACGCCGGTGGCGGTCTCCGCCGTTGACAGCCAGCTTATCCGCCAGGTCAGTCCGCGCGATCTGGGCGATCTTTCCGCCTTCGTGCCGAACTTCTCGGCCAACACGATTACCAACTTCAACGCCGCATCGTTTGCCATGCGCGGCGTCGGCCAGACCTCGATCATTGTCTATTTCGAGCCGCCGGTGGCAGTGCTTGTCGATGACTTCGTAGTATCCTCGGTCCAGACGCAGCTTCTCGACGTGTTCGACGTGGCGCAGGTCGAAGTGCTGCGCGGCCCGCAAGGCACCCTGTTCGGCAAGAACACGACGGGCGGCGCCGTTACCGTGCGCACCAAGCGGCCCGAACTGGGCGTGGTGGGCGTGGATGCCCGCGCCGAATACGGCAGCTTCGAGACCAAGCGCTTCCAGACCGCGCTCAACGTGCCCATCGGCGACACTCTGGCGTTCCGCTTCGTGGGCGGCGCCGAGAAGAGCGACGGGTATTATCGCAACGGCGCCTGCTATGGCCCCGTCACGGGCTTCGTGCCCAACAAGTTCAACGGCCGTTCGGGCTGCCTCGACGGTGCGCGCGCGGGCGGCAAGGATGTGCTGAACTTCCGCGCCAAGCTGCTGTGGGAGCCGAGCGACCGGGTCCGCCTGCTGGCGCAATACGAGTGGCTGCGCGACCGTTCGGAGACGGTGCCTTCGGTCAACGAGAACGATCAGTACACCGGCAACAATCCCTTCCTGACCGATCTTCTCGGCACCGTGCGCCGCAACCCCGCCAGCAGCGATCCGCTCGACAATGCCGCGATCACCTATCGTCAGGACGGCCTTATCAAGATGCGCGACGGACAGCGCATCTCGGTTGACGGGTTCTACCTCAACGGCGACATCGATTTCGATTTCGGCACGCTGACTTCGGTCACGGGCTGGCGCCGTCAGGAATCGCGCATTCCGAACTCCTATGCGGGTGCGGCGCCGATTGCCGCCGATGGCCAGCCGCTGTCGTTCTTCGATGCGACGCGCGATGACAACCGCAAGACCTTCCAGCAGGAACTGCGCTTCGCCACCGATTTCGGCGGTCCGTTCGACATGGTGCTGGGCGGCTTCTACCAGCGCGAGACCATCGATTTCTGCGTGGCGCAGATCCTTGGCTTCCTTGACCTGACATCCGGTCCGCTGCCCTTCGGCAACTGGAACGATACGCCCTATATCCTGTGCAATGCGCAGAAGTCCCGCTCGCGCGCGGCCTTTGCCGAAGGCACCTACAAGATCACGCCGGAAGTGACCTTCACCGCCGGTGTGCGCTACACCTGGGAAGACAAGGAGTGGTATGGACGCCAGCAGGTGTTCATTCCGCAGCTTGGCGGCGGGTTCGACCCTTCGATCCGGATCAACGAAGCGCTGGATGCCAGCGTGTTCAAGTATCCGGCCGGGGTGGTCCGCGTGGACGACAGCGCGCGCCGTGCCACATGGCGCGCCAGCCTTGGCTGGCAGGCCACGCCGGACATCTTTGCCTATGCCACCTATTCGCGCGGCTTCAAGAGCGGCGGCTTCAACGACCAGATCGGCGGGTTTGCCGCCTTTGGCGCGGACCTCAACGCTTTCCGCACTGCGGCGCGCGCAACCCGCCCGGAAACGGCTGACAGCTATGAGGCGGGCGTCAAGACCGAGCTGTTCGACCGGCGCCTGCGCTTCAACCTGACCGGCTTCTACGTGAAGTACAAGGACCTCCAGAAGCAGCTCAACGTGCCGCTGGTCGTGAACGGTCAGCCCAACCAGGTGACGATCTTCGTCAACGCGGCAAGCGCGACGGTGAAGGGCATCGAGGCCGAAGCGACCGCGCGCCTGTTCAAGGGCTTCTCGCTGCGCGGGGTGCTTGGCTATCAGGATGCGGCCTATGACAGCTACACGGCGCCCACGGCCGGTTATGACCTCGCAACCGCACCGCTTGACCGCGCGCCCAAGTGGCAGTGGACGATCGACGGCACCTACGAGACGCCGATCACCTCGAACTTCAAGTTCGTGGCCAATGCCTCGGCGGCCTATACCAGCCGCAACCTCAACACGCAGGCGATCGATGATCCGCTGGGCAACACGTTCCTCAACGCGCGCACGCTCGTGAACGCTTCGCTCACCATCGCGCAGGCGGATGACGAGTATTACTTCCGCGTGCTGGGCCGCAACCTGACCGACGAGCGCTATCGCATCGCCTCGCAGAACGTGGCCGGGCTGTGGCTCAACTCGAACTTCGGCGCGCCGCGCTACTTCGGGGCGGAAGTGGGCGTGAAGTTCCGCGGTCCCTGAGGTTCTGCCGGGAGGGTGACTGCAATACCATGACGGCCGCGCCGCTGGGTGCGGCCGTTCATGACAACGGGAGTTGAAGATGAAGACCGATTTCGATCTGTGGGACATCCACACGGGCGCCCATCATCCGTTCAACGATCGCGCCCCCCGCATCGACAATGGCACCGCCCGTCCGGGTCCGGAACGCTATACCGACCCGGCCTTTGCGCGCGAGGAATGGGAAAAGGTCTTCGCCCGTAGCTGGCTTCTGGCTGGACCGCTTTCGGACATTCCCGAAACCGGCGATTTCATGAAGTTCGATATCGGGCCGGAAAGCTTCATCGTCGTGCGCGGCGAAGGCGATGCGGTCCATGCCCACTACAACGTCTGCCCGCACCGCGGCAGCCAGCTTGTCTTCGGCGATTTCGGTTCGCTCGACCAGTTCACCTGTCCGTTCCACAGCTGGAAGTTCGGGCTTGATGGCCGCAACATTTCCGTGACGGATGCGGAAACCTTCCGGCCCGAAGTGCTGTGCCACGGGACGGATCTTTCATCGGTGCGCTGCGAAGTGGCCGCGGGCCTCGTGTTCATCTCGATGGACCCCGACGTAAAGCCGCTGCGCGAGTTCCTTGGTCCGATCCTGCCGCAGCTTGAGCTTTACGAGATCGACCAGATGTATGTGGTCCAGCATCGCCGTTCCGACTGGGGCGCGAACTGGAAGGGCGGGGTCGATGCCTTCGCCGAAATCTATCACCTGCACGCGGTGCATCCGCAGACGCAGTGCCTGATGGACGATCGCACCCAGATCGATCTCTGGCCGGGCGGGCTGAGCCGTCAGTTCGTGCCCTTCGCCCAGCCTTCGCCGCGATTTGCCGATCAGGAATCGGTCAATCCCGGAATCCAGATGATGCTGCGCGATGCCGGCATCGATCCGGCGACCTTCACCGGCACCGCGCGCGAAACCCGCGCCGCGGTGCAGCAGGCCAAGCGTCGCCGGTCGGAACAGCTGGGGCTGCGCTACGAGCGTTTCAGCGACAGCCAGCTTTCGGATTCGGTGGTCTATTCGATCTTCCCCAACGTGCAGATCGGCTGCCACCCCGAAGCGGTGTTCCTGCACCGGTTCATCCCGCATCCCACCGATCCGAACCAGTTCACCTACGACACCTGCATCCTCTACCGCCATGTCGATGCGCCGGGCTATTCGGCGCCGGCCTGGATGGGGCTGGCCGAAGACGTGGACCTTTCGGGCAGGACGCGCCCGGAAATCGTTCACACCAGACTGGGCGAACCGCCCTGCCTTGGCGAAGTGCTCGATCAGGACAGCGACCTGCTGCCGGTCGTCCAGAAGGGCGCCCATTCGCGCGGCTTCAAGGGGCCGCTGTGGGGCGAGCAGGAGGGCCGTCTGCGCCACTTCCATGCCGAGCTGGACCGGATGATGGCAGCGGACTGAACGCAGCAATCCGCAGGAAACCGAAAAGGGGGCGGCGCCGGACTGGCACCGCCCCCTTTCCTTGCGACCCGGTTGGCCCGGATAGATGCCCGTTCAGAACGGACGGATGGTGACGCCGTTGTCGATCACCAGTTCGGCGCCGGTGATGAAGCGCGATTCATCCGAGGCGAGGAACACGACAAGCGCGGCCACATCATCGGGGTGGCCCGGCGTTCCATAGGGCAGGACGCCTGCGGGAATCTCCTTTGCCTGCCCGATGCGGCCTTCGGCTTCCTGCACCATGGGCGTTTCGATCGCACCGGGGTGAACCGAATTGCAGCGGATCCTGTAGCCCTTGACCTGCGCCATGACGGCGACCGACTTGGTCATCGAACGCACTGCGCCCTTGGCGGCCGAATAGGCGAAGAAGATGGGATAGCCCAGCAAGGCGCCCACCGAGGACATGTTGATGATCGACCCGCCATCGCCCTTGTTCATCAGGGGGATGGCATGCTTCATGCCGAGGAACACGCCGTCGATCATGATTGCGTTGACCCAGCGGAACTTGTCCAGCGAGGTCTCCTCGACATCGGCGCTGAGCACGACACCGGCATTGTTCACCAGCACATCGAGACGGCCGAAGCGCTGTTCGATTTCGCCGATGACGGCCAGCCACTGTTCCTCGCTCGACACATCGTGTGCCAGCGCTATGGCGCCGCCGCCGATGCTCTCAGCCACGGCCCGCGCTGCGGCAAGGTTGATGTCGGTCACGACCACCGTGGCGCCTTCGCGGGCAAGTGCTGCGCAGTCAGCCGCGCCAAGCCCCGATCCTCCGCCCGTCACCAGGGCGACCTTGCCTGCTACCCGGCCCATACCTTCTCCTGTCCCAAGTGTCTTCACGCTCGCGCGGTGCAGGCGCAGGCCGTTCAGGCCGCGCCGTCCTCCGCGAAGTAATCGGGCATTCCGGCTGGCCAGACCACGCCCCACTGCGCCTGTCCGCCATCGATGATCATGAGATCGCCATTGATGAAGCGCGCGGCGGGCGAGGCCAGATAGGCAATGGCTTCGGCCACGTCCCAGGCATTGCCGCGCATCTTCATGGGGTTGGCCTTGTGGAAGCGGGCAAGCGCCTCTTCCGGATACATGCGGAAGCCTTCGGTCTCGATCACGCCGGGGCCGATGCAGTTCACGCGGATGTTGAACGGCGCCCATTCGGTGGCGACCGTCTTGGACAGGTAGATCACGCCCGCACGCGCGGCGCAGGTGTGTGCCGCCTGCGGCATGCCGCGTTCGACATTGGCGACGATGTTGATGATGTGCCCCGGCTTGCCATCGGCGCGCCAGCGCCGCGCGGCTTCCTGCATCATCCACCAGGTGCCGTTGAGGTTCGTGTCGATGACCGCGAGCCAGCCCTTGCGGGTGAAGTCGATGGCGTCCTGCGGGAACTGGCCGCCCGCATTGTTGACAAGGGTATCCAGCCCGCCGAAGTGATCGTGCACCCGGCCGATCAGGTTTTCCACCGCGTCGGCATCGCGGATGTTGGTCGACTGGCAGAACACCTCGCGGCCGGTATGTTCGCGGATCAGGCTGGCCGTGCCATCCAGCTTGGCGCTGTCGCGCCCGCAGATCGCAACGTTTGCGCCAAGACGCGCGGCAAGGAACGCCGCAGCCTTGCCCATGCCGCTGCCCGCGCCCGAAATCAGGATGGTGTGGCCCTCAAGCAGGTCTTCGCGGAAGACACTTGTCTGCTGGGCGAGCGTTTCATCGTCCAGCCCGCGACGCGGACGGCCGGGATCACCCGGTTCAGGACGGAAGACCCGCGGCTGGTTCATGTTCGGCGCGTTCAAAAGCTCTCCCCTTGCGGTTCGATCGGCTGGCTTGATCCGTCGAAATCCGTTGCCGGACAGATTAGCGCGGTGCAATAAAAAAGACAAACAGGTTTGATTGTATTTTTATCGTGCCGGGTGGCGTCACGGCGCCGGATGGCGGGGGAGGAACAGGACATGCGCGTGCATCTGGTGGCTTCGGGCAAGTATCATGACATCGACTTTGCCAGGCTGGAACTGCTCAAGCTTCTGGCAGAAAACGCGCAGATCCGCACGACGGTATCGACCGACTATGCCGACAGCGCGGCGATTGCGGCAGCGGACCTGCTGCTGACCTATACCTGCGATGTCATCCCCGACGCGGCGCAGACCCGAATGCTGGAGGACTTTCTGGCGCGCGGCGGGCGGTGGTTTGCGCTGCATGGCACCAATGCACTGCTCAGGTTTGCCGAAGACGGCGTGTGCGAAACGCCGGACGAGGCCCCGCATTTCATGGATCTGCTTGGCTCGCAGTTTGCCGGGCATCCGCCGATCGCGCCCTTCAAGGTCGAGGTGACGCGCAGTGACCATGTCATGACCGAAGGGCTGCGCCCCTTCCGCGTTGAGGACGAACTGTATCTCGTCCGGCGGCGGGCAGATCTTGCGGTGCTGCTTCACACCAGCTTTGCCGGATCATGCCCGGAGTTTCGCGACAGCGAATGGAACGAGCAGGAAGTGCCGGTGCTCTATGAGCGCAGGGTGGGGGAAGGGGCCGTCCTCTATCTCACGCTCGGCCACTGCCGTGGGCATTACGACCTTCAGCCGGTGGCGCCCTTCTGGCCCCATCCGCAGCGTTGCGCCTGGAATTACCCTGTGTTCCACGAACTGCTGCGCCGGGGTATCCGCTGGGGCTTGCGGCTCGCCTGATGCACGCTCAGGCTGCGGCCTGCGGGCCGGATGCCTTTGCCTGCACCCCGGTGTCGGGCGCGGGCGGGGCAAGGTTTGCAATCTGCTGCTCCAGATGGCGCAGCATCGGTTCAACCTTCTGCGCATCCATTCCGCCGGTTTGCAGGCTGATCGCCATGCCTTCGAGGATGGTTTGCGAGAGCGTCATCGCAAGGGCGAAGTTTTCGGGAGAACTGGCCCATTCGGGAAAGAGCTGTTCGGCCTGCGCGTTGAACTTTTCCGCAAACTCATCCTGCAAGGGCTTGAGAATGCTGGCAAGATCGGCATCGGTGCGGGCGGCAACGGCCAGTTCGTGAAAGGCGATGAAGGCAGGCTTCTGCAACTGCCGCCAGTAGGTTTCGACAAGGTCGGTGACTTCGTGGACCGGCTTGTCGGCCGCACGGCGAAAGGCGCGCAGGCGCTTTTCATGCAGTTCCGCAATCGCGGCCTTGATAAGCGCGGTGCCGTTCTCGAAGTGGTGCATCATCGCCCCGCGCGACAGCCCGGCCTCTTCGGCGACCTTTGGCGTGGTGGTATTGGCATAGCCGAACTTCACCAGACAGCGGATCGTCGCCTCGATCAGCCGGGCGCGGGTCTGCGCGGCCTTGGCGGCCTGCAACTGCGGGCCTTTCTCGCCGGCAGGGCGCGGCTGCCGTGCGGGACGGGCGATCCGGGTGCGGGAAAGCGGCATTCTTGTTCGCCTGATCCTGTCTGGTTTGCGCGGTGGCGCCGACGCTGCGCGGCCGGTGCCGGGACATGCCATAGCGCGATGGCGGCCAATTCGGCAAGAATGTGGCGGCAAAGGCCGGAATCCCTGCGCGCCCAGGACAAAAAAGACAGATATGATTGTCTTTTTTATGGCGGTGCTGTAGATGGCGGGAAACAACAACGGAACCGGTTGCGGCAGGCGATGCCGCAGCAGGGTTGCCTAAAAAAGCCCGTCGGGCAAGGGGATGAATGGAAAACCGGCAGCCAATCCACACCATCGGCGCAATGCTCCATGCCTCGGCGCAGCGATTCGCCGACCGCGAGGCCATCGTCTTTCCCGACCGGCGGCTGACCTACCGCGAACTTGACCGGGCCGCGCGCCGCTGGGCGCGGGCAATGATCGCGCTGGGTGTCGAGCCGGGCCAGCATGTCGGGCTGTTCATGCCCACCTGCATCGACTTCATCGAGGCGTTCTTCGGCATCGCCATGGCGGGTGCGGTGGCGGTGCCGGTCAACGCGCGGTATCAGGCGCATGAACTGGCCTATGTCACGCGCGATGCCGATCTGGTGGTGCTGATAACCGCCGGGCGGCTCACCGATTCGCTCGATTATGCCGAACGAGTCGAAGCAGCCCTGCCGGAACTGGCAGGACAGAGTGCCGAGGCGGGTCTTGCGCTGGCGCAGGCGCCCAGGCTGCGTGCGATCGTCTCGCTCGACGAGGCGCGCAGTCCGGCCATGCTGTCGCGATCGGCGGTGCTGGCGGCAGGCGACATGGTGGACGAGGCGGTGCTCGACGCGCGGATCGCCGCGGTCGATCCCCAGGACATCGCGATGATCCTCTACACGTCGGGCACGACATCAAGCCCCAAGGGCGCGATGATCTCGCATCGCGGGCAGGTGGGCAACAGCCGGAACCTTGGCGTGCGCTATGAATGCACGAGCGATGACAAGGTGTGGTCGCCGCTGCCGATCTTCCACATCGCGGGCATCCTGCCGATGGTGATGATCCTCGATCTGGGCGGCTGCTACATGACCGTGCCGCATTTCGATGCCGGCCGCGCGCTGGAGATGCTGGGCCGGGAAGGGGCGACGATCGCCTATCCCAGCTTCGTCACGATCATGCAGGATCTCATCAACCACCCGACCTTCCGCGACACCGACCTTTCGCGCCTCAGGGTGATGAACTCGAACTTCGCGGTGCAGCCGGAATGGATCAAGGAAGCCGTCAAGGCGGCCATGCCGCATACCATACAGGTGGGCACCTACGGCCTGACCGAGGCGGCAGGGACGGTTTCCACCAGCCGTCTGTCCGACAGCTACGAGACGCGGACCGAACGCTGCGGCGTGCCGCTGGACGAGTGGGAAGTGCGCATCGTCGATCCGGAAACCGGGCGTGATTGCGCGGCGGGCGAACGCGGCGAGATTGTCCTGCGCGGGCCGAACATGCTCAAGGGCTATTACAACGCGCCCGAAAAGACCGCCGAGGCCCTGCGCGATGGCTGGTTCCATACCGGCGATATCGGCTCGATCGATGCAAACGGCAACGTGATGTTCCACGGCCGGACCAAGGACATGCTGAAGGTGGGCGGCGAGAACGTGGCCGCCGCCGAGATCGAGGCCATGCTCCAGACCCACCCGGCGGTGAAGCTGGCGCAGGTGGTGGGCATTCCCGATCCCCGCTATGTCGAGGTTCCGGCCGCCTTTGTCGAACTGGCCGAAGGCGCAGAGGCGAGCGAGGCCGAACTGATCGCGCATTGCAAGGGCAAGCTGGCCAGCTTCAAGATCCCGCGCCATGTGCGCGTTGTCAGCGAATGGCCGATGTCGACCTCCAAGATCCAGAAGTTCCGTCTGCGTGATGATCTGATCGCGCAGTTGCAGTCAGTCTGAAACTGCATGGCAGCCTGACCGGTCATGAGGGAGGGGCCTGAAGCTGCAGGGTTTGTGCAGTTTCAGGCCCTTGTTCCGTGATGGGGCGGCGCGATCAGGCGGTGCCGGGGGCGCCGAAAATCACCGTGGCCTGAGCCGACAGGGTGCCGCCGTTGCCATGGGCAAGCGCGATCTGTGCGCCTTCGATCTGGTTCGCGGCGGCCCCGCGCATCTGGCGAACGGCTTCGGTCATGGCGAACATGCCATACATGCCGGGGTGGCAGCACGACAGGCCGCCGCCATTGGTGTTGACGGGCAGGGCGCCGCCGGGCGCGATGCGCCCGCCCGAAACGAACGCGCCGCCTTCGCCCTTGGCGCAAAAGCCAAGGTCTTCAAGAAACAGCACGGTGTTGATGGTGAAGGCATCGTAAAGCTGCACCACGTCGATCTCGGCAGGTGTGATGCCTGCCATGGCCATGGCGCGCGGGCCGGATTCGGCGGCGGCGGTAACGGTGACGTCTTCGGCCTGCGTCAGCGAGTTGTACCAGGTGGCCGCCGCTGCGCCGAGGATGGGCACGGGGGGCTGCGGGCAATCGCGGGCGCGGTCGATCCGGGTGAGGACGAGCGCCGCCCCGCCATCGGTGACAAGGCAGCAATCGCGTGCTGAAATGGGCGTGCTTATCATGCGCGAGGACAATACGTCCTCGACCGAAAGCGGCCCCCTGGCAAAGGCTTCCGGGTTGGTATTGGCCCAGCCCCGCGCAGCAACGGCCACTTCGGCAAGCTGTTCGCGCGTGGTGCCATACTGATGCATGTGGCGCGCCGCGGCGAGGGCATAGAACGAAAGCGGATACATCGGCGCATAGGGCGCGTCCCACCGGTCGGGCCGGGCGGGGGTGGAAAGCCTGCCCCCTGACGAGCGCTGGTTCGCCCCATAGGCGATGACCGCGCAATCGAGATAGCCCGCATCGAGCATCATCACCGCCGTGACGAGGTGGCTCATGAAAGAGGCCCCCCCGGCGCGGTTGTTGTCGGTGAAGCGCGGATGGATGCCGAGATATTGCGCGAGAGAAAGGCCGCCGAACAGATCATCGGGCAGGGCGATGAACAGCCCGTCGACTTCGGGAAGGCCGATGCCCGCATCGGCAAGCGCACGTTTCACGGCATTGGCCGCGATTTCGAGCGCGGAGTAGCCGGGCATTTCGCCCACGCCGAACGTGGCGGAACCGGCGACGGCGGCGCGCCCGCGCGGGAACGTGTCACCCATCAGCCCTGTCCTTCCTGCACGGGATCGAACACCACGAGCGGCCCTTCGGCAATGCGCGCGCGCACGGCCATGCCGATGCGCAGGGTTTCCTCGGTCACGCCTTCGACCCGGCCCATCATCCGCGCGCCTTCCTCAAGATCGACCAGCACCACGTTGCAGGGCGCTTCGGGCGGGCGGCGCTGTATCCATGTGACGGAATAGACCGTGCCGCGTCCCGAAGCCTCGAACCATTCCAGATCGCCGCCCGTGCCGGGTGCCAGTTCGCGCGGGGGGAAAACCGCCTTGCCGCCACCCTGCGGCCGTTGCAGCAGGAAGCGGCCCTGTGCCAGCGCTTCGTCCCAGACCTGTGCCGCCCCGGTCATTGCACCACCGCCCCGCTGGCAAGAAGCGCTTCGATTTCGTCGGCGGAAAAGCCCGCCTCGGCAAGCACGGCCATGTTGTCTGCTCCAAGGGCTGGTCCCGGCTCGCCGATGGCGCCGGGGGTTTCGGAAAAGGCGGTGGGAATGCCGGGAAAGCGCAGGGTGCCAAGGCCGGTTTCGCGCTCCTGCCAGAACCCGGTCTGCACGAGGTGGGGATCATCGAGCAGGTCCGAAAGCGAGGCGATGGGGGTGGCCGGAATCTCGGCACGGCGGAACAGTGCCATCCATTCCTCGGTCGTGCGGGTTTCCATCACCTGTGCCACGCGGGCGAGAACGGCGCCGATGTTCTGCGTGCGGCTGCGCAGCGAAGCGAACATCGGGTCTTTCGACCATTCCGGATCGCCCAGTTCGCGGAAGAATGCCTGCCACTGCTTGTCGTTGTAGATCATCACGCCCACATGGCCATCGGCAGTGCGGTAGGGGCGGCGCGAGGGCGAGGTGGCACGCGGGTATTCCGGCGGGCCGAGCGGCGGCTGGAACAGGGCGCCGACGAGATGCTCGACCGCGGCGAAGGAGACCATCGTCTCGAACATCGGCACTTCGACTTCCTGACCGATGCCGGTGCGTTCGCGCGCGAAGAGCGCGGCGATCACGGCATAGGCGCCGGTCAGCCCGCTGACCTTGTCGGCAATGACATTGGCGACATAGGTCGGCTCTCCGCCCGAAAGCCGGGCCTGAAGATCGACGATCCCCGATGCCGCCTGCACGATGTCGTCATAGGCAGGGTAATCGCGGTAGGGTCCGCTGCGGCCATAGCCATAGAGATTGGCGTAGATGATGCGCGGATTGGCCTTGCGCAGGGCCTCGTAGTCAAGACCCAGCCGGGCAATCGCCTGCGCGCGCATCGAATGGATGAACACATCGGCCGATCCGGCAAGGCGCAGGACCGCCTCGCGCGCGGCGGGCTGCTTGAGATCGAGCGCGAGGCTGCGCTTGCCCCTGTTGACATTGAGGAACATGGCCCCGCGCGTGGCATCGGGACCGGGCGGGATGGCCCGGGTCGTATCGCCCGCCGGGCCTTCGATCTTGATGACGTCCGCGCCCAGATCGGCAAAGATCTGGGTGGCATACGGCCCCATCAGGACGCTGGTGAGATCAAGCACGCGCACCCCGGCGAGCGGCCCCTTTCCCTGTCCTCCGGTTCTGGTCTGGGTCATGCTGCGGTGTCGTCCATCTTGTTCGGGTGCGGGAGCATCGTGGCGGCTGGGGCGGCGGTTCCGGAAGCGGGATGTGCGTCCGGGCGCAGGGCCATGACGCTCATTTCCAGAAAATCGAGCAGCGGATCAATCTGTTCATCATCCATCGCGCCGGTCAGGCTGGCGATGCGGATCCCCTCCATGAGGATCTGCGAGAGCGCCATGGCAAGACGCAGCCTTTCGGGCTGGCTGATCCAGTCCGGGTAGAGCTGGCCTGCAAGCGCCTGAAAGCGCGCGGCGAACTCTGCCTGAAGCGGGTGCAGGATGGCGGCAAGGCCCGCATCCGTGCGCGCCGCCATGGCAAGTTCCTGAAAGGCGATGAAACCGGGTTTCTGCAACTGCTGCCAGTAGCCGCGCACCATCGCGCGCACATCGCCGGTATGGGCCTGCGAGGCGCGGCGGAAGGCATTGAGCCGCCGGTTGTGCAGTTCGATGATCGTCGCGCGGATCAGTGCATCGCCATTGGCAAAGTGGTGCAGCATGGCCCCGCGCGAAAGACCGGCCTCGGCAGCGACGAGCGGCGTCACGGTCTTGGCATAGCCGTATTTCACAAGGCACGAGATTGTAGCCTCGATCAGGCGGGCCTGTGTGGCTGCGCTCTTGAGCATCTGCCTGCCGGTCTTTTCCGCCGGGATGGCAGGGCCTGCGCAGTCGTTGCTGGGCGTTGCTGAGTCGCTGTGATGCGCGGGCAGGGCCCGCCGTTTCGTAAGCGCCATCCGTTTCCTGCCGGCCGTGTGCCGGGCTCTCCCCACGCGCGGGATCGAACCTGCCGGAAACGTGCTTCCGGCCTGCTGTCCTGCAATCCGGAGCGGACCATGCGCGATAAGAAAAAAGCATTCAAGCATGTTTTTTTATTTGCACTCTCCGGCCCGTTCAATAGAGTGCCGCAGCAGGGAGACAGGATGATGCGCCCCGCGCGCGGCGAGAAGCCGCAGGCGAGCAGTGGTGCATCGGCAGGCGGCGCTCAGGGTGCTCATGGCGCGAGGCGGCTGCCCGACCTTTCTTCCCTCGGATTTGATTGCTTCGAACGAGGAAGGGCAGGGCATGGATCTTGGGCTGCAAGGAAAGAAGGCCATCGTTGTGGGCGGTGCGCGCGGCATCGGCTATGCCGTGGCCGAAGTGCTGGCCCGCGAAGGCTGCGACGTGGCCCTGAGCGCACGCGGCGAGGATTCGGTGAAGGATGCCGTCGCCTCGCTCTCGCGCTACGGCACCAAGGTGGTCGGCAAGCCGGTGAACGTGAAGCGTGCCGACGAATACAAGGCCTGGCTTGAATGGGCGATCGAGGAGCTGGACGGCGTCGACGTGCTCATTCCCCTGAGTTCGGCCAGCGGGGGCATCGGCAGCGAGAAATACTGGTATAACGCCTTCGAGACCGACGTGATGGGGCCGGTCCGCGCAGTCGAGGCCGTCATTCCGAAGATGACCGAGCAGCAGCGCGGCTCGATCGTGCTGGTGGCCACCACTTCCGCGCTTGAGGCGATGGGCGGTCCGCAGGCCTACAACGCGATGAAGACCTCGCTCATCACCTATGGCAAGCAGCTTGCGCTTGCCCACGGCAAGGATGGCATCCGCGTCAATGTCGTTTCGCCCGGCCCGGTCGAGTTCGAGGGGGGCAACTGGGACATGATCAAGGGCACGATGGAAAAGTTCTACCAGGCACAGCTCCGCCAGCAGCCTGCCGGGCGTCTGGGGCGGCCTGAAGAGATCGCACGCGCCATCGTTTTCCTTGCCAGCGATGCGGCAAGCTGGTGCAACGGGTCGCACCTCGTTGTCGATGGTGCCTTCACCAACCGGACGCACTTCTGATGTGGGACACCGCCCGGATGGATGTGAAGCGCGTCGTCGACGTGATCCGCGTCGATCCCGCGGATTGCAAAGGCGGCACACCGGTCGAAAAGGCGCCTGACCCGGAGCTGGGCACCGACGTGATCCCGGCTGAACGCTATTACTCGGAAAGCTTCATGAAGCTGGAGTGGGAGCGGGTGTGGACCAAGGTCTGGCTGCTGGGCGGCCGGGCCGACGACATTCCCAACCCCGGTGACTACATCTGCACCGATATCGGCAAGGAATCGGTCCTGATCGTGCGCCAGCATGACGGTTCGATCCGCTGCTTCCCCAACGTGTGCCTGCATCGCGGCAATCGCCTGCGGCCCGAAGGGCTGGGCAATGCCGAACAGTTCCGCTGCATGTATCACCACTGGACCTACGGGCTAGACGGCAGGATCGAGCGTCTTCCCGACCTGTGCACCTTCCCGCAAGGCGGGCCTCCGGGGATGACCCTGCCGAGCCTGCCGTGCACGGAGTGGAACAGCTTCGTGTGGTATTCGCTCAACCCCGATGTCGAGCCGTTCGATGATTACATCGCGCCGCTGAAGGAACATCTTGAGCCGTATCACCCCGAACGCATGGCGTGGAAACGCGATGTGACGGTGGAGTGGGACTGCAACTGGAAGGCTTCGGTCGATGCCTTCAACGAGACCTACCACGTGCAGGGCATCCACCCGCAGCTGCTGTGGTATCTCGATGACGTGAACGTGCAGATCGACTGCTACGAGCGCCACAACCGCTATCTCATCCCGTTTGCCACGATCTCGCCGCGCGTGGCCATGCCCAGCCAGATCCCGCCCGCGATCGACGAGATCATGCGCAACGCCGGGATGGACCCGGCCGAATACGAAGGCCGCGTATCCGACATCCGCCGCGATGTGCAGCTCTTCAAGCGCAAGCATGGCGCAGCGCAGGGAAAGGATTATTCGGCGCTGAACGACGATCAGCTGACCGACGATTATCACTACATGATCTTCCCGAACGTCGCGCTCAATGTTCATGCCGACGACATCCTGATGTTCCGCCAGCGCCCGCACGCCACCGATCCCAACAAGATGCTGTATGACGTGTGGGTGTTCGAGCTGGTGCCGCAGGGCGAGGAATGGCCCGAACGGCCCAGGCACCGGCGCTTCAAGCATGGCGACCGCAGCATCGGCCAAGTGCTGGATCAGGATGCCTACAACCTGCCCACGGTGCAGCTTGGCATGAAGTCGGACAGCTTTCCCGGCCTGTGGATCGGTGAACAGGAACTGCGCATCCGGCACTTCCACAAGGTGCTGGACGATTACATCTACGGTCCCGGCGGCAAAGGCCCGGACGACATCTGAGAGGAACCGCCATGCTGCAACTGGGGCACGATGCGCTGCTGGGCGCCTATCGGCGCATGAGCACGATCCGGGCGTTCGAGGAACGCCTGCACGACGAGATCAAGACTGGCGAGATCGCGGGCTTCACGCACCTTTACGCGGGGCAGGAGGCCGTGGCCGTGGGCATCTGCGACCAGTTGACGGTGGAGGACAAGATCGTTTCCACCCATCGCGGCCATGGCCACTGCATCGCCAAGGGCTGCGATGTGAAGGGCATGATGCTGGAGATCTATGGCCGGGCCGCAGGTCTGTGCAAGGGGCGCGGCGGTTCCATGCACATTGCCGATCTCGATGTGGGGATGCTGGGGGCGAACGGCATCGTCGGCGGCGGCGCGCCGCAAGCGGTGGGGGCGGCTCTGGCGGCCAAGATGGACGGCAAGGGCCGCGTCGGCATCACCTTTTCCGGTGACGGTGCGTGCAACCAGGGCACCACGTTCGAGGCGATGAACCTTGCCGTCGTCACCAAGGCGCCCGCGATCTTCGTGTTCGAGAACAACCACTATTCCGAACACACCGGCTTCCAATACGCGGTGGGCACGGCGCAGGACATTGCCAGCCGTGCCGAAGCCTTCGGCATGAAGGCATGGCGGGCCAACGGCTGCGATTTCTTCGACACTTACGAGACCTTCCGCGAACTGCTCGACTATGTGCGGGCAGGCAACGGACCGGCGGCCATCGAGCTGGATACCGAGCGCTTCTATGGCCACTTCGAAGGCGATCCGCAGCGCTATCGCGGCCCCGGCGAACTCGATCGCATCCGCGAGGAGCGCGATTGCCTCAAGGCGTTCCGCAAGACCGTGACCGAAGCCGGGCTGCTGACCGCGGCGGAAATGGATGCGGTGGACACGCAAGTGCTCGCCCTGATCGACGAGGCCGTGGCCGAAGCGCGCGCCGCCACCGATCCCGATCCGGCGACTGTCGCCGACGACGTTTACGCCGAATATTACTGAGGGTTTGCGATCATGGCGGTAATGAACATTCGCGAGGCGATCCTGCGCACCCTGCACGAGGAAATGGAGCGCGACCCCGATATTCTGGTGCTGGGCGAGGACATCGTCGGCGGCAACGGCACGGCCGGAGGGCCAGAGGCCATCGGCGGCATCTGGGGCACGACGACGGGCCTGTGGGAAAAGTTCGGTCCCAACCGGGTGATCGACACGCCGATTTCCGAAAGCGCCATCGTCGGCGCGGCGGCAGGGGCCGCGCTGGCGGGAAAGCGTCCGGTGGCCGAACTGATGTTTGCCGATTTCGTGGGCGTCAGCCTTGATCAGCTCTGGAACCAGATGGCCAAGTTCCGCTACATGTTCGGCGGCAAGACGAAGTGCCCCGCCGTGGTGCGCATGGTCTATGGCGCGGGGATGCAGACGGCGGCGCAGCACAGCCAGTCGGTCTATGCCCTGCTGACGGCAATGCCGGGCCTGAAAGTGGTCCTGCCGACCACGCCCGCCGACGCCAAGGGCCTGCTGACCGAGGCCCTGCGCGGCGATGACCCGGTCATGTTCTTCGAGCACAAGGCGCTTTATGGCGTGAAGGGCGAAGTGCCCGACGGCGAATACCGCATTCCCTTCGGACAGGCGCGCATGGTGCGCGAAGGCGGCGATGTGACGGTGGTGGCCTGCGGGCGCATGGTCAACTTTGCCGAGAAGGCCGCCGACAAGCTTGCCGCCGAAGGCATCGGCATGGACCTCATCGACCTGCGCACGACCAGCCCGATGGACGAGGATGCCATCCTTGATTCGGTGGAGCAGACCGGGCGCCTGGTGGTGGTGGACGAAAGCCCGCCGCGGTGCAGCCTTGCCGCCGATATTGCCGCACTGGTTTCAACCCGCGCCTTCACCAGCCTCAAGGCGCCGCCCGAAATGGTGACAGGCCCGCACGCGCCGGTTCCGTTCTCGCGCGTGCTTGAACGGGCGTGGCTGCCATCGCCGCAGACGATCGAGGGCGCGGTCCGTCGCACCCTTGCATTCCGTTGAGCGGAGGGCGCACCATGGCCAAGCTCAAGGCGTTCACCATGCCCAAGTGGGGCATCGAGATGGCCGAAGGCACCATCGCCGAATGGATGGTGGCGGAAAACGCCCCCTTCTCGCGCGGCACGGTGCTGACCCTGATCGAAACCGACAAGATCACCAACGAGGTTGAAGCCGAGGCCGACGGGCGCTTCGTGCGCATTCTGGCCAAGGCGGGCGAAACCTATCCCGTGGGCGCACTGCTGGCCGTTCTTTCGGACGGCGGCGAAGCGGATGCTGCGGAAATCGATGCGCTCATCGCCGCGTTCCGTCCGTCTGACACCAGTTTCGATCCTGATGCCGGACAGCCTGCCGCCGCTCCCCCGCCCGCTGCGGCTGCGACAACGGAAATCGCGATTCCCGAAGGGATTGCGATCAGCCCGGCTGCACTGGCGCAGGCGCGCGAACTGGGTGTCGATCTGGCAGGCGTGCAGGGCAGCGGACGCAACGGCCGCATCAGCGCGCAGGACGTGCATCAGGCTGCCCGCGCGCCGGTGCAGCCGGCGCTGGTCGGGGTATTTCCGCTTCTGCCGGAAGGCCCGGTCATGGCAACGCCGGTGGCGCGCCGTCTGGCCATGCTGCACGAGCTTGACCTTGCCAAGGTGAGCGGAACCGGCCCGCGTGGCCGCGTGCGCAAGGCGGATGTCCTGGCGGCCATCGCCAATGCCCGGCCTGCCACGCCAGAGCCGGTTGCAGAGCCGGTTGCAGAGCCGGTTGCAGAGCAGGTTGCTTCGGCGGCAACTGCCGCTCCGGTGGCTGCGCAGGCCCCCGCTGTCGCTGCTGTCTCGAACAGCGGACCGGGCGCGCCCGATATCGTGCCGATGTCCTCGATGCGGCGCACCATCGCGCGCAGGCTCAGCCAGTCGAAGCAGGAAATCCCGCATTTCTATGTGCGCCGCCGCGTGCGGGCGGACCGTCTGCTTGCGCACCGCGCCGCCAGCACGGCGGAAAAGCCGAGCGTCAACGATTACCTGATCCGCGCTGCGGCCCTTGCCCTGCTGGAAGTGCCCGCGGTGAACATCCAGGTTCACGGCAACGAGATCCATCGTTTCCATCAGGCCGACATTTCGGTCGCCGTCGCCACCGATCGCGGGCTGGTGACGCCTATCGTGTTCGGTGCGGATGACCTGTCGCTCGCCCAGATCGCTTCGGCCATGAAGGGGCTGGCGCAAAAGGCCCGCACCGGCAAGCTGCGGCCTGAGGAGATTGCAGGGGGCAGCTTCTCGCTGTCCAACCTCGGCAGTTTCGGGGTGGAGCAGTTCGATGCCATCATCAATCCGCCGCAGGGCGCGATCCTGGCCGTGGGCACGGCGCGGCCCGAACCCATCGACGATGATGGCGCCATCCGCATCGTGCCGGTTTTGAACCTGTCTTTGAGCTGCGATCACCGCGCGATCGACGGGGCCGATGCCGGGCGCTTCATGGCGGCGCTCGCCCGCCTGATCGAGCAGCCGGAACTGCTGGCATGAAGCGATTGCTCCACGTGATGGGCAGCCCGCGCGGTGTGCGGTCCCGCTCGGACATGGTGGCGCACCGGCTGATTGCGGCGCTGGGTGTGCCGGAAGTCGAGGCGCTTGATCTGCAAAGCGCGCACCTGCCGCAGTTCGACGGTGCTGCGATCGAAGGCCGCTATGCGCTGATCGAGGGGCGCGACGTTGATCCGCAGGTGCGGCAGGCTTGGGACGACATTGCCCGGATGGTGGAGCATTTCCTCTCGTTCGATACGATCGTGTTCAGCGTGCCGATGTGGAACTTCGGGGTGCCCTGGCGGCTGAAGCAGTATATCGACGTGCTGACCCAGCCGGGCCTTGCCTTCACCGCCGATGCCAGCGGCGTGACGGGGCTTGCCGCAGGGCGGCGCGCAATCCTCGTCTGTTCGGGCGCGCTCGACATCCGCCCCGGACAGCCCGGCGCGGAACTGGATTTCCAGACAGCCTTCATGAAGGCGTGGCTGGGCTTCATCGGCATCACCGATGTGCATGAAGTGCAGGTGCGCCCAACCTATGGCACGCCGGAGCAGGTGGAAGCGGCGATGCAGCGCGCCTATGCCGATGCCGATGCGCTTGCCGACGCCCTGCTGCGCCCCTCGCGCGTATAGACGAGGTTGATGCTCTCGAAGGTCACGCATTCGGTTCCATCTTCGAGCAGCACTGCATAGCGCGTCACGGCGGTGCCGCGTTCCTTCCCGCTGCGCGAAGGCTCCAGCGCGATGATCTCGCTTGTCACGTAAATCCTATCGCCCGCACGCACCGCGCGTTTCAGCCGCAAGTGTTCCCAGCCCACGCCGCAGACGAAATCGATATCGCTGTTGATCGTGTGATCGAGCTGGCGCCACAGGGCGAGCACGTGGATGCCGCTGGCCACGACCTGCCCGAACACCGATGCACGCGCGGCTTCGGGATCGGTATGGAACCACTGCGGATCATAGGTGCGGGCGAAGCTGACGATCTCCTCTTCGGTGACGGTGCGCGAATGCGACCGGCGCTTGTCCCCGACCTTGAGGTCTTCAAAGCACATCCACGGCGTGCCGAGCGGCGAAAGGTCGGTTTGGGTCATCAGATCTTTCCTTCGCGGCGGGTGCCCAGCATCCGTGCCAGTCCCTGCTGGGCAACGGTTGCCACAAGCGTGCCGTGGCGCGTGAACAGCTTGCCCGTGCCCATCACCCGTGCGCCTGATGCAACCGGGCTGTCGAGCGCGTAGAGCAGCCAGTCATCCACGCGGAACGGATTGTGAAACCAGATCGCATGATCGAGACTGGAAGTCTGAAGGTGATCGTCGGTCCAGGCAATGCCGAGGGGACGCAGGCCGGTCTGCATGATGTGGGTATCGCTGGCATAGGCCAGAAGGCGCTGGTGGACGTGAAGCGGGCCTTCGACGCGCGCATTGGCCCGCAGCCAGAAGTGGCGCCGGGGAGGGCGGGGCGCGGCATCGCCGATGACGAACTCTTCCACGGGCCGCCATTCGAACTGCTGGCGACGGCACCAGAACGGGCGATGCCGCGCGGGCACATCATCCAGCCTGCGCGCCAGGATGGACGGCAGCGGTTCAAGGCCATCGGGGCCGGGAACATCGGGCATGGCTTCCTGCTGCGAGGCTCCCGCCTCTGCCACTTGGAACGATCCCATGGCATAGGCAATCGGCGCACCATCCTGCGTTACGGCCACGCGCCGCTGGGCAAAGCTGCGGCCATCGGTATCACGCTCTACCGCGAAATCGAGCGGGCGGTCGGTCATCCCTGCGCGCTGGTAGAACAGGTGCAGGGCGTGCACGTCCTTTTCCGCCGGAACCGTCAGTCGCATGGCTTCAAGCGCCTGCGCCACGATCATCCCCCCGTAAAGCCGCAGCAGGCCGCTGGGCAAAGGGGCTGAACGGAAGCGGTCCGGCCCTGTCACGTCGAAGCGGAAGAGGGCCTCACGCTCAAGATCGGGATCGTCGGGGAAGGGCGGCAACGCAAAATGAGCGGTCACTTGAGCAGTCACTGGGCGGCCGCAGCCTTGCGCGCGGCCCGGACGGAGGCGGCGATCTCGGCGTTGGTGGGATTGCGGCGCAAGGTCAGCCCGCCGTTCACCTGAAGCACCTGACCGGTCATGAAGCAGGCATCGCTGGCGAGCCACGCCACGGCTTCGGCCACGTCCTCGCTCGTGCCGACGCGGCCGAGCGGGTATTCGGCGGCAAACGCCTCGATCAGGCCGGGCGTGGCGCTGGCCTTGCCGGTCATCGGTGTGGCGGTGAAACCGGGGGCGACCGAGTTGGCCCGGATGCCGCGCCTGCCGAACTCGTTGGCGACGCAGCGGATGATATGGTCCGCCCCGGCCTTGGTGCCCATGTAGGCCGCATGATCTTCCAGCATGATCGAAGCCGTGGCCGACGAGATCTGGATCAGCGATCCGCCATCGCGCATCACCCGCAGCATCGCCTGATAGAACAGCATGGCCCCGGTAAGCTGCAAGGCCACCATGCGCTCGAGCTCTTCGCGCGTGGTATCGAGAAACGGCTTGAGCAGGCCCCACCCCGTGGCGTTGACGGCGATATCGAGACCGCCGAAGCCATCCTGCGCGGCGCTGGCCAACCGGGCAAGGTCATCTTCGCTGGTGATGTCGCAGTGGCTTACGGCAAGGCCGCCGATTTCGGCCGCCAGTTCCTCAAGCGCTTCCGGCGCGCGCCCGGCGACGACCACTTTCGCGCCATCGGCAGCCAGACGGCGCGCGATGACTTGCGCCATGTTGTTGCGGTTTGCAGCGCCAAGGACGACGGCAACCTTGCCGGCAAGGTCCGCCATGCGTCAGTCGTGCTTCACGAAGGGCGCAAGGACGGGCTTGACCCGCATGGCTTCGGGCACCTTGTCAATGCCGATGCGGCGGTCCAGCTCTTCGTGCCAGTGATAGATGCGCCGCTCCTGATAGTTGAGCGACATTCCGGAAAAACCGGGGCCTTCGACCGATTCCTGAATCTGCGGGGCAAATTGCAGGTCTTCGTAAAGGATGCGCTCCCAGTTCCTGATGCGCGTTTCCCACAGGGGGTGCGGGTTGGCCGGATCGTGATCGGGCGCGACCCAGCTTGACACAACGCGCGTGCGGCGCGTGCCAAGCGGCCAGAACTGGAGCAGCGGAATGCCCGTGGGTGCGGGCGGCATCACGAAGTTGGGATAGATGTGGTAGCTGATGTTGTTCCTGGCGGTGAACTCGGAAACGGTGGGGATTTCCGGCATTCCCTTGGTGCCGGGGTCGACCCAGTCCGGACGGCGATTGGGCGTGACCATGCGGCTGTGGCCATTGGGCCAGAGCGTGACGATCATCGCGCGGTGATCGAGGAAGCGGTCCACGGTGTTTTCGTGGATGGACTTGAGGTGATAGACCTCAAGGAAGGCGTCGAGCAGCACCTTGACGTTGCAGTCCACCTCGTAGCTGCGGCTGTCAACCAGCCGGAGGGTTTCAAGCTGCAATTCCTCAAGATGGGCCGCCATCGGGCCGATATGTTCGATCAGCGGCTGGGCATCGGGATCGCAGTTGAGGAAGATCAGCGAACCGAGCAATTCGCAGCGCACCGCCGAGAGCGAATGGCACGCCATGTCGAAATCGGGAAAATCGCGCCGGTCGCGCACGGCGGTGAGCTTGCCGTCAAGCGTGTAGCTCCAGCCGTGGTAGCCGCAGACGAAGCCGCGCGAGGTGCCTGCGTCTTCCTTGACCAGCGGCGCACCGCGATGCTTGCAGGTGTTGTAGAACGCCTTCACTTCGCCCGAAAGCGTGCGGCAGACCACGATCGGGGTGCCGGTGTTGCGGGTGAGGAACCATGAGCCAGGTTCGGGCAACTGGTCGGTATGCCCGGCATAGAGCCATGCCTTGTTCCACATGGCCTGCCGTTCCAGTTCGAGGAAATCGGCATCGACATAGCGCGCGGCCGGAATGGTGGGCAGGGCAGGGAAGCCTTCGGGCGGATCCTTGCGGTCCCGCTCCCACTCCATGCGGGCAAGGTCTTCCTCGTGTCCGGGGTTTGCGGCCAGATCAAGCATGCTGTCCCTCTTCCGCCATCGGCTTGTCGTTATAAAAATAAAACAGTCATGTATGCTTGTAAATGACGCGCGGGCGAGTTGCAAGGGGGCAAAGTTATCATATATAAACAGTGACTTATTGATTGGGTTGCGAATGGAAGCCTTGCTTCGCAATCTGGCGTCAGGTGTGATTCTCGCTTGTTTGTGGCAGATGCTCGTGCAAGGTGGCGCGGTGCGGCAGCGCGTCGCGGCGCGGGCATGGGTGAGGCAGGCTGGAGGACAGCGTGGATATTCTTGCAGACATTTTCCATCACGGGTTGATCGTGGATGACATTGCCGCGGCGATGGCGCAGATCGGCACGGCCAGCGGCACTGAATGGAGCGAGGTGCGCGCCTTCGATCCCCTGCCCGTCTGGACGCCCGAAGCGGGGCGCGGCGAAGCCCTGCTCAAGGTGGCCTACGCCCGCTCAGGCCCGTTGCGGCTTGAACTGGTCGAGGCCATGCCCGGCACGCCCTATGACAGCCTGCGTGCCATAGACCGTTCGCATATCGGCGTCTGGGTCGATGATGTGGGCGATGGCGTGGAGCACCTTTGCGCACAGGGCTGGCGTCTGCTGGTGGCCGGGGCATCGCCGCGCCACCGCCATGGCAGCATGGCCTATCTTGCGCGCGAAGGCGGGCCGGTGATCGAACTGGTGGGCCGCGAACTGCGCCCCATGATGGAAGCGTGGTGGGCCACGCGCGGCTGACCCGGTAAGGGGGTGTTTGCCCCTGGTATATTCGTCAGGGGGTATTCGTCAGGGGCTGGCCACATCGCAGGGCATCGGCTGCGCCCCCGGCGATCAAGGGCGCCTCTCAGGCGCCGCAGGGGGCGTTGGGCGGCGGAGCGGAGAAACCTGTCGTCGCATCCCGCCCGTAAAGGTCGGGGCTGATGGTCACGCTGCCATCGGGTGCAGGTGTCGCGGTGAAATAGGCGACATAGACCGGGAGCGGCCGGGCGAGATTGAACGTGACCGTGGTGCGCGCCTGCACCACTGCGTCGATTTCCTCGCGGCTTTTGCTGCCTTCCAGCAGCGTGGCGGCAAAGCCGATGGCATCGCCGGTGCGGATGCAGCCATGGCTGTAGGCGCGGGTCTGGTTTGCGAAGAGGTTCCTGGCCGGGGTATCGTGCATATACACGCTGTAGGGATTGGGCATGACCAGTTTCATCTGGCCAAGGGCATTGTTCGGCCCCGGCTTCTGCCGCCATTGCCCCCCGGACCGCACATAGCCCTGACTAGCCGGAAAGCGGCCGCGCTTTTCACGTTCGATGCTGGCCGGAATGTTCCACCACGGATTGAGGTTCACCCCGGTGATCATGGCCGAAAAGATCGGCGTGGGGGTCGACAGCTTGCCGACGATGACCGGCCAGCTTCCGGCCGGTTTGCCATCACGCCAGAGCCGGGCCTCGAACGTGGGGATGTTCACCAGCACGTGGCTTTCGCCCAGCGTGCGCGGGAGCCAGCGCCAGCGTTCCATGTTCAGCGCGATGGCCTGCTTGCGCGCAGGATCCGCCTCGCGGGCAAAGGCGGTGCGAAGGGCCGCATAATCGGGATGTGACGGACGGATCGCAGTGAAGAACGTGGCAAGGCTTCCGCCGGCAAGCGAACGTTCAAGCCAGCCCGCCACATCGGCATCCTGATCGGTATCGGCAATGCGCCAGCCAGCCTTCTGCTGCGCCGATGCCGCGCCCAGCAGGTGCAAACGCGCCAGCCGCAGCGCCAGATCGGTTGCCGCTGTATCCAGCGCCGGACCCGGCCCGCCCCGAAGCGCTGCATCAAGCGCCTGCGTGTCGGGCGCGGGCAGGGCATCTTCGGGCGCCGCCGCGGCGAACTGCCGAAGAACCTGCACTTGCGCGATGGTCCATGATTGCGCCTGAACCGGACAGGCCGCCACAAGTCCGAGGGCGGCGAGAAAGTATCCGGAGGCGGCCCGTTTTTTCTGCAACATGGTTTTCGCACTATCATTGCAAGGCCGACATCGCCAAGTTTTTGCAATCATTCGCTTGCGGGCATCATCGCGGGGTAATCAGGAACATGATGACTGACGGTGGCCGGAACACTCCCCTGCCTGCCGCCAAGGGGCTTGGTGCCTCCGAGGCAGCCGAGCGCTTGCAGGCGGAGGGCTTCAACGAGCTGCCGCGGCAGGGGCATCGCGGCTTCGTGCGCATCGTCCTGGACGTTCTGCGCGAGCCGATGCTGGCCATGCTTCTGGGGGCTGGCCTGATCTATCTGGCGCTGGGAGACTTGCAGGACGCTCTCATCCTGCTGGCATTTGCCGGTCTGTCCATTGTCATCACCATCGTCCAGGAAACCCGAACCGAGCGGGCGCTGGAGGCCTTGCGCGATCTTGCCAGCCCGCGCGCGCTGGTCATACGGGACGGGCAGCGTGTGCGGATCGCGGGCAGGGAGGTCGTGCGGGGCGATCTGGTGGTCCTTGCCGAGGGCGACCGTGTGCCCGCGGACGGCTGGCTGACCGCATGTGACGCGCTCCACGTCGATGAATCGCTGCTGACCGGGGAATCCTTCCCGGTGCGCAAGGCTTCGGGTTCACCGGAAGGGCTGACCGATCCACCGCACCCCGGCGGCGATGATCTGCCTTTCGTTTTTTCCGGATCGCTGGTCGTTCGCGGAACGGGCCTTTGCGTGGTCACGGCCACGGGTGC
The DNA here is from genome assembly GCA_046294595.1 of Novosphingobium sp. Classification (GTDB taxonomy): domain Bacteria; phylum Pseudomonadota; class Alphaproteobacteria; order Sphingomonadales; family Sphingomonadaceae; genus Novosphingobium. The sequence goes on along the minus strand of JBKBKD010000009.1, from coordinate 58,903 downwards.
GCACAGCGAGATCGGTCGCATCGGCCGCGTGCTCTCGACGCTTGATACCGAGACGCCCCGTCTTCGGTTGCAGACGCGGCGGCTGGTGCTGTGGTTTGCCGCCGCCGGTGCTGCCGCCAGCGCGCTCGTGACGCTGCTTTACGGCCTGTTTCGCGGCGGCTGGCTGGAAGCGGCGCTTGCGGGCATCGCGCTGGGCATGTCGATGCTGCCGGAAGAGTTTCCGGTCGTGCTGACCATCTTCATGGCAATGGGGGCGATGCGCATGTCGCGCAACCGTGTGCTCACACGCCGGGCTGCGGCCATCGAAACCCTTGGCGCAACAACGGTTCTATGCACCGACAAGACCGGCACGCTCACGCAGAACCGGATGCAGGTGGCCGAAGCGCGCCTGCCCGATGGCCGGATGATCCTGCCGCAGGAAGGTGCAACGCCGCTGACCGACGATGCCTTCCGGCACCTTGCCGAACTGGGCCGGATGGCCAGCGCGCAGCATCCCTCCGATCCGATGGAACAGGCGCTCCACGCCTTTGCCGACCAGACCGCGGACCGTTCCGGAAGTGGCCTGCCGCAATCCTGCCCGGTGCTGCGCCGTCACTATCCACTCCACCCTTCGCTCCTCGCCATGTCTCAGGCGTGGGATGACGATGAGGCAAGCGAGGGACTGGTCGTTGCGGCAAAAGGCGCGCCAGAGGCCATTGCCGAATTGTGCGGCATGGACGCCGCCGCGCAGGCGGGGCTGAAGGTCATGATCGACGCCATGGCGGGCAAGGGCTTGCGCGTGCTGGGCATTGCCGAGGCGCGCTGGGCGGACGGCGCGCTTCCGCCATCCCAGCGGGACTTTGCTTTCGCTTTCCGCGGCCTCATCGGTTTTGCCGACCCCTTGCGCGAAGCCGTGCCCGATGCGGTGAGCCAATGCCGCAAGGCGGGCATCCGCATCATCATGATTACCGGCGACTATCCCCAAACCGCGCTGGCCATTGCGCAGCAAGCGGGGATCGACGCGCACGATGTGCTGACCGGAGAGGCTCTTGCCGCTATGCCGGATGAGGAACTGCGCCGCCGCATCGGCTCGGTCTCCGTCTGCGCCCGCGTCATGCCCGAACAGAAGCTGCGGCTGGTCGAGACGCTGAAGGGTGCGGGCGAGATCGTGGCCATGACCGGAGACGGGGTGAACGATGCGCCTTCGCTCAAGGCGGCGCATATCGGCATAGCCATGGGCGGACGTGGCACCGATGTGGCGCGCGAGGTCTCGTCGATGGTGCTGCTCGACGATGATTTCGGTTCGATCGTCAAGGCGGTGCGCATGGGCCGGCGCATCTATGACAATCTGCGCAAGGCCATGGGCTTTATCGTGGCCGTGCACATTCCCATCGCCGGGCTGGCCCTCCTTCCCCTGCTGACGGGAATGCCGCTGCTGCTGGGGCCGATCCATATCGCCCTGCTCGAAATGATCATCGATCCGGTCTGTTCGCTGGTGTTCGAGGCGGAAACCGAAGAGCACGATGTCATGGCCCGGCCGCCGCGCCGGCCCGACAGCACCCTGTTCTCGCGCTCGCTGGTGGGTTGGTCGATTGTTCAGGGCGTTATGGCCACGGCGGTCACGGCAGGCCTGACCTGGTATTTCCGGAAATCAGGCATGGACGAGGCGCAGTTGCGTTCAAGCGCCTTCTGCGCGCTGGTTCTGGCGATTGTCGCTCTGATCCTTGTCAACCGGCGTTACAGCGCCTCGCTCGTTTCGGCTCTGAGGCGCGCCAATCCGGCCCTTGGCATTGTTTTTCTCGCCGTTTCGGCTGTCCTGCTGGCGACCCAGCTTCTGCCACCGGTTGCAAGCCTGCTGCGCTTCGAACCTGTCGGCCTTGGCGTGGCCGGGATCACCGTGATCGCGGCGAGCGGGATGCTGATTGCGCTGGAACGGCTCAAGCCGCTCTGGAGCAGGCAGCTTGTCGAATAGGCTCCAGCATCTGCGTTCAGGGTTTGCTCTGGATCAAGGAACACTGCCTGGTCATGTCCCTATCTTATCCCTGCCCGTGCCGGTTGCCGAGAGCGGGGTGAAGGCCAGATACAAGAAAAGGATAGTCACGCTCAATCGGCCCAAGGAGATTGCAGGCGGCGCGAAGAAAATCCCGATCTCCTGAACGCAGGTCTGGCAAGGATCGTGGCGGGCCGCGTTGCGCATGGCCCCTGAGGGCGGCCCGCAACGATCCCCCATGCGTCGTGGGCGTGATGGAACTGGCGGGTCTTCCGGCGGTGCCGGTTTCGGCGGTGTCGCATGGCCTGATCTTCCTGCCAGTTCACACCTTTGCCGCTTTGTCTGACACGTGTCTCCCGAAGAAGAATGATCGGGAGACACGAAGTGCCAGAGCATGCAAATTGGCATCGGGAAGCCGATGTCGTCGTCCTTGGTTCGGGCGGGGCAGCGATGACCGCAGCCATTTCCGCGCATGATTTCGGCGCCAGCGATGTCGTCATCCTGGAGCGTTCGGGCATGGTTGGCGGCACGACGGCCATGTCGGGCGGAATGCTGTGGATCCCCAACAACCATCACCAGCATGAGGCGGGCATTGCCGACAGCGACGAGGAAATCGTTGCCTATCTGGATGCGCTGGCGCCGGGTGCGCTCGATCCCGAAACGCTCTGGGCGTTCATGCAGAACGGCCCTGAAATGCTGCGCTATCTTGCGGACCGCACGCCCGTGCGGCTCCATGCCTTCACCGATTTTCCCGATTATCAGCCCTATGCCCCCGGCGCCAAGCCTGATGGCGGACGCTCGCTCGACAATGCAGCATTCTCATTTGCGCGGCTGGGCAAGTGGGCCTCGCGCGTCAACCCCAGCAAGATGGCCTATCCCCTGCGCGGCAGCCTGATGGAGGCGACGCGCGGCACGCTTGACGAGGCGACGCTGGCCGAACGCGAGGCAGGCGATTATCGCGGGCTGGGCCAGGCTCTGGCCGGGTCGCTGTTCATGGCCGTGCTGGACCGCAACATTCCGGTCGAGTTCGAAAAGCGCGCGCGGCATCTGGTGAAGGATGGCAACCGCGTGATCGGGGTGATCGCCGAGGATGCCAGCGGCAAGGATTACCGCGTGCGCGCCCGGCGCGGCGTGGTGATAGCCACGGGCGGGTTCGAATGGAATGAAACGCTGGTCAAGGCTTTCCTGCGCGGTCCGCTGACGGGGCCGGTCAGCGTGCCGGAGAACGAAGGCGACGGACTGATGATGGCGATCGAGGCCGGTGCGCAACTGGCCAACATGCAGAACGCCTACTGGATGCAGAGCACGCTGGAGTTCAAGCCGCAGCACCGCGCTGCCAAGCCGAACTACCTGCTCGGCTCGGACGAGCGGGCGCGCCCCGGTGCGATCCTCGTCAACCGCAAGGGCAGGCGCTTCGTGAACGAGGCTGCAAACTACAACGCGCTGGGCAAGGCGCTTCACGCCTTCGATGCGGGCACGCACACTTACGCCAACCTGCCCTACTGGCTGATCATCGACCAGCGCTACAAGGACAAGTATCACACGTTCAATTCGCCTCCGGGTGCGCCTGCGCCATCGTTCATGATGAAGGCCGATACGCTGGAAGAACTGGCAACGCTGGCCGGGATCGATCCGGCAGGTCTCAAGGACGAAGTCGAGCATTTCAATGCCATGGTCCGCAACGGCCACGACGATGACTTCCAGCGCGGCGACAACACCTACGACAACTTCTACATGTGGGGCGACATGGACTTCGAGCCGCCGTTCCGCACGCTGGGCGTCATCGACAAGGGACCGTTCTATGCCGTGAAGATGGAGGCCGGGGCGCTTGGCACGGCAGGTGGTCCCAGGACCAACGCGGATGCGCAGGTTGTCGACTGGCAGGGCAACCCGATCCCCGGCCTTTACGCTGCGGGCAATGCCATGGCGTCCGTCCTTGGCGACATCTACGGCGGTGCGGGCGGCACGCTTGGGCCGGGGATGACGTTCGGCTACATCGCGGGCAAGCACCTGGGGGCGCACATCCCCAATTGCTGAAGCACCGCGGGCGATAGTGCCGCGCCTTGCGGGCCGGGATCATCCCCTTGCCGGAAGAAGGTTCCGCCGGGTCCAGTCCGCGATGGCATTGGCCGGCATTGCACCCGATTGCCGGGCGATCTCGCGGCCCTTGTGCACCAGCACGAGGGTGGGGATGGAGCGGATGCCGAAGCGCGCGGCAATGGCCTGCTGCGCCTCGGTATCCAGCTTGCCGAGCCGGACCTGCGGTTCCAGCATACGGGCGGCGGCATCAAAGGCCGGGGCCATCTGGCGGCATGGCCCGCACCATGCCGCCCAGAAATCGATCAGCAGGGGCACGTCGCTTTTTGCGGCATGAGCCTCGAAGTTGGCAGCATCTAGCACGACGGGATGGCCCGCAAAAAGCGGCGCGCCGCACTTGCCGCAGGTCCCGCCGCCCGCAAGCCGCGCCCTGGGCACCCGGTTCCTTGCCGCGCAGGAAGGGCAGGCGATGATGATGCTATCGGCATTGGTCGGGCTGGCGGCGTGTGCAGCATCAGGCATGGTTGTCTCCGCAGATTTCGCACAGGGCGTGGATGATTCCGCGCACCACCGGATCGCGCAAGCTGTAGAAGCGGGTCTGCGCCTCGCCCCGGATGCTGACCACGCCCTCTTCGCGCAGCATGGCGAGATGCTGCGATACCGATGACTGCGAAAGGCCCGACATCTCCACCAGCCCGTTGACCGATACTTCCCCTTCATCCATCCGGCACAGCATCATCAGCCGTTCGGGATGGCTCATCAGCTTGAGGCGGCTGGCCATGCGCCCGGCATTGGCCTTGAGCCGGGAAAGATCGGCCGGAGCCATTACCGGCTCTCCGCAAAGGGACGGCCATCATCGCGCAGCACGATGTAGATCGCCGGGATGACGAGAACCGTCAGCAGGGTGGACGAGGCAAGACCGAACAGCAGCGAGATGGCCAGTCCCTGAAAGATCGGGTCGGTCAGGATCACCGCCGCACCGATCATCGCGGCCGCCGCCGTCAGCACGATCGGCTTGAAGCGGATCATTCCGGCTTCGAGCAGGGTATCGCGCAGGCTCTTGTCGGCGGTGCGGGTGTGGCGGATGAAGTCCACCAGCAGGATCGAGTTGCGCACGATGATCCCCGCCAGCGCGATGAACCCGATCATCGAGGTTGCCGTGAAGGGCGCGCCGAACAGCATGTGCCCCAGCACGATCCCGATGAGGGTGAGCGGGACGGGCGTGAGAATGACCAGCGGCAGGGTGAAGCTGCGGAACTGCCCCACGACCAGCACGTAGATGCCCAGCAGCGCCACCATGAACGCGCCGCCCATGTCGCGGAACGTCACCCAGGTGATTTCCCATTCGCCATCCCAGAGCAGTGCGGTCCGGCTTTCATCCTCAGGCTGTCCGTTCAGGATCACTTCGGGCTTCTCAAGGCCGTGCGCCTTCCAGTCGAACGATTCGATGGCATCATCGACCGCCAGCATGCCGTAGATCGGTGCTTCGTAGCGCCCGGCCAGTTCGGCCGTGACCATGGCCGCGCCGCGCCCGTCGCGCCGGAAGAGCGCCCGTTCGCCCGGAACCATTTCGGCGGTGACAAGCTCGCCAAGCTGGATGAGCTGGCCACCCGGCGTCACGGCCACCGGCGTTGCGGCCATGGCCGCCGACCATGTGCGCTGCGACTGGTCGAGCGCAAGTTCGATCGGCAGCGGATCGCGTCCGTCCTCGCGCTGGACATAGCCCACGACCTGCGTGCCCATGAGCGCGCCGATGCTGTCGAACAGTTGCCGCTGGGACAGGCCATACTGGTCAAGCTTGGCCCGGTCGGGGATCAGCCGCAGCGTGGGGCGGGGCTGGCCGAAGCTGTTGTCGACATCGACGATGAAGGGCACCTTGCGGAAGATTGCCTCGACCTGTTCGGCGGTCTTGCGGCGCGTCGCTTCATCCGGTCCGTAGATTTCCGCCAGCAGCGTGGCGAGCACGGGCGGCCCCGGTGGCGTTTCCACCACCTTCAGCGAGCCGCCAGCAGGCAGGGCCACGGCCTTCAGCTTCTCGCGCAGATCCACCGCGATCTGATGGCTTGAGCGCGAACGATCGCCCTTGGGCAGAAGCGTGACCATCAGATCGCCCATTTCCGGCTGGTTGCGCAGGAAATAGTGCCGCACCAGACCGTTGAAATTGAACGGGGCCGAGGTGCCGGCATAGGCTTCCATCGAAACCACTTCGGGCACGCTGCGGACAATCGCGGCGGTCTGTTCCAGCACGCGCGCGGTCTCTTCAAGGCTGGTGCCTTCGGGAAGATCGGCGACAAGCTGCACTTCGCTCTTGTTGTCGAAGGGCAGGAGCTTGACCGTCACCGCCTTGAAGTAGAACATCGAGCACGCCAGCAGCGTCGCCACGCCCACGCCGATCAGGAAGCGCTTCGCGCCTTCTTTCGTGGCAATGACCTTTACCGCCCACTGCCGATAGAGCGCGCCCAGCTTGCCGCCCTGTTCGTCGTGCCCATGATGGCCGTGGGCAAGCGCCTTGCGGGCAAAACGGATCATCAGCCACGGCGCGATGATGACGGCGACGAAGAACGAGAAGATCATGGCCGCCGAGGCATTGATCGGGATGGGCGCCATGTATGGCCCCATCAGGCCCGACACGAACAGCATCGGCAGCAGGGCCGCCACGACCGTGAGGGTGGCGATCACGGTGGGGTTGCCCACTTCGGCAACGGCCTCGACCGCGGCCTGAATGCGGTCGCGTCCGCCTTCCTTGCCGACATCGTCCATGGCCCAGTGGCGGGCGATGTTCTCGATCATGACAATGGCATCGTCGACAAGGATGCCGATCGAGAAGATCAGCGCGAAAAGGCTGACGCGGTTGATGGTGAAGCCCATCACGTTCGATGCGAACATCGTCAGCATGATCGTGGTGGGGATGACGATTGCGGTGACGCCTGCCTCGCGCCAGCCGATGGCAAAGCCGATCAGCGCCACGATCGAGACGGTGGCAAGCGCAAGGTGGAAGATCAGCTCGTTGGCTTTCTCGTTGGCCGTCTCGCCATAGTTGCGCGTGACCGAAACCTCGACGCCTGCCGGGATCAGCGTGCCTTCCAGCGATTCCACCCGGCGCACCACGCTTTCCGACACCGTCACCGCGTTTGCGCCCGCCCGCTTGGCGACGGCAAGGCTGACGGCCGGGGTCATCGCCCACTGGCCATCCGCGCCCCTGGCCCATCGCCACGAGCGGGCCTGATCCTGCGTCGGGGCCTGTTCCACGCGCGCCACGTCCGAAAGGAGGACCGGTGCACCGCTGACGGAACGGACGGTGAGGGCCGAAAGCTCCTGCGCATCGCGCAGGGTCTGGCCTGCGACGACGAGCGCCGCCTGCCCGCCTTCGCGCACGGTTCCGGCTGGAAAGGCGCGGTTGGCCTGACTGACCGCCTCGATCACGTTGCCCAGCGGCACGCGGTAGAGTGCAAGGCGTGCCGGATCGGGCACCACGCGCAGTGCCATGCGCTGTCCGCCGGTGAGGAAGGTGAGGCCGACATCATCGACCTTGGCAATCTCGGTGCGCAGCTTTCCGGCCAGTTCGGCCAGTGCCTGATCGTTCCACTGGCCAGCGACGCCGGGTCTGGGCGTCAGCGTCAGCACGACGATGGGCACGTCGTTGATGCCGCGCACCGTGACCTGCGGAAAGGGAATCCCGGCGGGAATGCGGTGCTTGTTCGCCTCGATCTTCTCGCCGATGCGGATGGCGGCATCTTCGGGATTGGAGCCGACGAGGAATCGCGCCGTCACCATCACGCCGTGATCCTGCGCCTGGGTATAGACGTGCTCCACGCCGTCCACGCTCTTGACGATGGCCTCCAGCGGCTTGGCCACGAGTTCGACGGCCTGCGAGGCGGAGATGCCCGGCGCCTGGACCATGATGTCCACCATCGGCACCTTGATCTGCGGTTCTTCCTCGCGCGGGATGGTGATCGTGGCGATCAGCCCGACGATCATGGCTGCCAGCAGCAGCAGCGGCGTGAGCGGCGACTGGATGGTCGCTTTGGTCAGCCTGCCCGAAATGCCCAGATTCATTTGCCTGCACCCGTCGACGTTGCGGTAGGGGCAGCCGCCGCGGCGGCAGACCCGACAAGCGCATCACCCGCGCTGACGCCGGAGAGCAGTTCGACCTTGCCAGCTTCGGCAGAGGGCGCAGTCTGCACCGGCACCTGCGTGGCGCTGCCATCCTTCGCCAGAACGGTCACGTAATCGATGCCGTAGCGCGTAGTGATGAAGGAGCGAGGCACCAGCAGCGCCTTGCGCATGCCGGTTTCGACCTTGGCGGCAACGCGCTTGCCGATCAGGCTGTTGTCAATGCCGGGAAGATCGACATCGGCTGTCACCTTGCCGGCACTGACGGAAGGATAGACCTTCGTGACACGTCCTTCGCCAAGGCCTGCGGCCATGACGCGCGATCCTGCGTGCACCTTGCCTGCCAGCGATTCGGGCATTTCCAGCCGCACCACGGTTGGCCCGGCGGTAATGACCGCAATCGGCATTCCCGGCGCCACGGGGGCGCCAGCAGGAATATCGGCACGCAGCACGCGCCCGGTGGCAGGGGCCATGATCGTGCCCTGGCCCGCCACCGCGCCGACGGCGGCCTGCTGGGCCTGTGCGGCCCGGACCTGCGCCTGTGCAGCGCTTGCCATTGCCTGCGCCTGATCGAGCCGCGCCTTTGCATAGACGCCGTTATCGTGGAGGAACTTCACGCGCTGCAATTCGGCGGCGGCCTGTGCGGCCTGCGCCTGCGCGGCGGCGGCCTGCGCTCCATAGGCGCCCGCCTGATAGCCAAGCTGGCTGTCCACGATCCGCCCGATGACCTGTCCCTTCCTCACCATGTCGCCTTCCTTCACGGAAAGGCTGGTGAGAATGCCGGGGATGCGCGCCATGACCTGCGCCTGATCGACCGTGGCGATCTCGGCACTGACATCCTGCCAGTCCGCCGTTTCGGCAGGGGCAAGGACGATGCGCGGCCCCGCCGGGGCCTTTGCCGTCTGCGCGGCCTCTTCACTGCTGCTGCATCCCCCAAGAGGAAGGCTGAGCGCCAGCGCCCCGGCAGCGGTGAAAGCCGATAGAATTGCCCGCATCGTTCCGCTCCCCGTTACCTGCCGAATCAGCGCTCGACCGGAAGACCGGCCGATTGCCAGGCCCCGAACCCGCCTGCGAGGTGCGTGTCGACCGCAGCCTGCGCGGTGCTGCACTTGTCGAGCGCCATTGCCGAACGCTTGCCGCCAAGGCAGTTCAGGATCAGCTTGCGCCCCTTGGGATCGGGCAGTTTGGACGCCTGAAAGGTGGAAAGCGGCATGTTGATCGCGCCGGGAATGTGCCCGTCGGCAAATTCGTTCGATTCGCGCACGTCCACGACCAGCGCTTCACCGGCCTGAATCATGGCATGAAGCTCCTGCGCGGTGACTTCCTTGTGAGCAGGTCCGCTCTTGCCGAAACCGAAAACCATCAGCCTGTCCCTTCTTCTTCCAGCCCCGCCGCCGGTGCGGCCATTGCTGATTGATCCATATTACCCCTTGCTCATATCGTAATTGTCTTATATAAGTCAAGTCCGATGCTGGTCAGGGGCCGACGCAGGTTGGATGTGCTGACCCGGTGAATCGATGCGATTGCCGCCCGCAAATGCACCGGATTTTGGTTTGGTGCGCGCTCGCGGCAGAATCGGGAGAAGGTGAAATGGCGTTGCCGCAGATTATCGTCCTCGGAGCCGGCCTTGGCGGAACCATCGCTGCCTATGAAATCCGCGATGCGGTCAAGGGCAAGGCCGAGGTCATGGTCGTGAACGATCAGGAGGACTACTGGTTCGTTCCGTCCAATCCATGGGTTGCCGTGCGCTGGCGCGAGCCTGAGGCGATCAAGGTGCATCTGCCGCCGATCATGAAGAAGAAGGGCATCGGCTTCACCGCGGTTGGGGCAAAGCGGGTGCATCCTGCGGAAAACCGGGTCGAGCTGAATGACGGCACGTCGCTTCATTATGATTATCTGGTCATCGCCACCGGCCCGGAACTGGCCTTCGACGAGGTCGAGGGACTGGGGCCTGACGGGCATACCGTGTCGGTTTGCCGCACCGACCATGCCGCACATGCCGCCGATGCCTTCGACCGGTTCTGCGAGGATCCCAAGCCCATCATCATCGGCGCGGCGCAGGGTGCCTCGTGCTATGGCCCGGCCTACGAGTTCGCGCTCATCCTCGACACCGAACTGCGCCGCCGCAAGATCCGCGACCGCGTGCCCATGACCTATGTCAGCCCTGAACCCTATGTCGGCCACCTTGGCCTTGACGGGGTGGGCGACACCAAGAGCCTGCTCGAAAGCGAACTGCGCGATCGCCACATCAAGTGGATCACGAACGCGCGCATCACCAGGGTCGAGGAAGGCACGATGCATGTGGAGGAAGTGGCCGACGACGGTTCGGTCAAGGCCGCACACACGCTGCCGTTCGGCTATTCGATGATCCTGCCCGCCTTCCGCGGTGTCGATGCCGTGGCGGGGATCGAAGGGCTGACCAATCCGCGCGGTTTCATTCTGGCCGACAAGCACCAGCGCAACCCCACGTTCAAGAACGTCTATTCGCTGGGCGTTTGCGTGGCCATCCCGCCTATCGGCCCCACGCCGGTGCCGGTGGGCGTGCCCAAGACCGGGTTCATGATCGAGTCGATGGTCACGGCCATCGCCCACAACCTCGCGCTTGAACTTGCCGGCAAGGAGCCGGTCGAGGAAGCCACTTGGAACGCCGTCTGCCTTGCCGATTTCGGCGATGGCGGCGTTGCCTTCGTGGCCCAGCCGCAGATCCCGCCGCGCAACCTCAACTGGTCATCCAGCGGGAAGTGGGTCCACCTCGCCAAGATCGGGTTCGAGAAATACTTCCTCCACAAGGTGCGGCGCGGCACGAGCGAGCCGTTCTACGAAAAGCTCGCCATGCACGCGCTTGGCATCCGCAAGCTGCGCTTCAAGTAGGGAGAACCGTGCCATGACGCTCGATTCCGCTGTTTTCCGCTTTGCCGGGCTGGTGGTCCTTGCCAGCCTTGCACTGGCGCACTGGGTCCACCCCGGCTTTCTCTGGCTTACGGCGTTTGCCGGGCTGAACATGTTTCAGGCCAGCTTCACCGGGTTCTGCCCGGCTGCGGCGATCTTCAAGAAGCTGGGCATTCGTCCGGGCAATGCCTTCAATTAGGCCGTGCTGCACAGGACACTCCAGCCTGTAAGCAATGCCTGCAAGTGCCGTCACCCAGTTGGATCTGCCAGTGAAACGAGCCTGAAATGCGCCCTCTGACAACCCTTGCCGTGCTGCTTTCCTGCGTTGCGGTCTCTCCCATGGCCGCCGCACAGGACCTCGCCGCCGCGATCACCGCTGCCCTGGCAAACGCCCCCTCGATTGCCGAGGCAGAAGCCGGTGAAGCGGCGGCGAGTGCCCGGCTTGACCGGGCGAGGGCGGAAGGCAACCCGCTCCTGAGGGTCGAAGGCTCCTATGGCGCCGGTCGGATCGACAATGGCGGCTATTTCGGCCTTACCGCAGACAATGTCCGGCCGACGGGAGTGCAGGCAACGGCCGAATTGCCGCTCTATGCAGGGGGGCGGGTAGCCTCTGCGATCCGTCAGGCGCAAGGCGGTGCGCAAGTGGCACGCCTTGGCGCGGAACAGGCGCGGCTGCAAACCGTGGTCAATGCCGTTGCCACTTATGCCGAGGTCTTGACCGCGCGCAAGCTGGAGGCGCGTTACGGCAAGCTGGTCGAAGCGCTTGCCGAAACCGAACGGCAGGCAGGCCTGCGTTTCAAGGTGGGCGAGATTGCCAGCAGCGATCTGGCGCAGGCCCGCGCCCGCAAGGCCGAAGCCATCGCCGGACTGGCACAGGCCGAAGGTCGGCGCATCGCGGCAGAGGCCGCCTATCAGCGGCTGACCGGGCAGGCGCCCGGTGCCTTGGCGCCGCTCCCCGCGCTCCCGCCAACTCCGCCCACGCTGGATGAGGCCGCCGACCTTGCCCGGCAGGCCAATCCGGCGCTGCGTCAGGCAAAGGCCGCGGTCGATGTTGCCCGCGCCGGAGTGAATGCGGCCAAGGCCGAAGGAATGCCCACACTGGGCGCCTTTGCCGAGGCGGCCCACGTGCGCGACCAGTTCTTTCCCGGTTATCGCGCGGATTCGGTGGCAGTGGGTGTGCGCGGGCGCTGGACGCTGTTTGCCGGCGGCCGGGTTGCCTCGCAGATTCGCGCTGCCGATGCCGATCTCGATGCCAGCGAGGCGCGCCTGCGGCAGGCAACGCTCGCGCTCGACGGAATGGTGATCGAGGCATGGCAGGGGCTGGCCACGGCGCGCCGCATGGTCGAAGCCTCGCGGCTCCAGACCGAGGCCGCAGAGGAAGCGCTGCGCGGCACGCGGCTGGAGGCTCAGGTCGGTGCGCGGCCCACGCTCGCCGTGCTGGATGCCGAACGCGAGGCCATTGCCGCACAGGCCGCACTGCTTGAGGCCGAAGCGATGCAGACGGTTGCCGCATGGCGGCTCAACGCGCTCACCGGAAACCTGCCTTCCTGATAATGTGGCCTTCCTGATCCCTCAGGATTGACAGCACTTCCATGGGCCGTTTCCCCTGCTCGCCTGCGGGTGCAGGTGCGAGGCGGTGCTGCGCAAACGTATTTCCAGCACTTGTGGGCATGTTTGCACATCTTGTGCGGGGTGGGGCAGGGCTGTCATGTTCCACTTCTGGATGGGCGCTGCCGGTTGTCGCGCGCCAGTTGTGTTTCCAGAAGTCTGACGACGGATTTTCTTGCGCCTTCCGGATCCGGGTTGCGGCAGTATCTGGCGCAACCCTCGCATGACAGGGCACACGGCACATGGGCCTCGATCAAGAAGGCCGCGCCCGATCCTTCCGGCTGGCACAGGCGAAATGGCGCGATACGGGGAGGTTCGCACATGACCATGCACACCGTGATTGAGTCTGCAACCGATGCACCGCCTGCGGTTCCCGCAGCGCTCGCGCCAACCGGCGCGCTGAGCGTCGAACAGGTGTGTTCCGTGCGGCACTGGAACGAACACCTGTTCAGTTTCACGATCACGCGACCGGCCTCGTTCCGCTTCCGGTCCGGCGAGTTTGTCATGCTGGGGCTTCCCGTGGATGGGCGCCCCTTGCTGCGCGCCTATTCCATCGCCAGCCCGGCCTGGGCAGAGGAACTGGAGTTCCTTTCGATCAAGGTGCCCGATGGTCCGCTCACCTCGCGCCTGCAACATATCCGGCCGGGCGACGGGATCTATCTTGGCCGCAAGCCCACCGGCACGCTGGTGGCTGATGCGCTGCTGCCGGGAAAGCGGCTGTTCCTTCTTTCCACCGGCACCGGGCTGGCCCCGTTCCTGTCGCTCATCCGCGATCCCGATATCTACGAACGCTTCGGCCAGATCATCGTGGTTCACTGTGTCCGCCAGATCAGCGATCTGGCTTTCCGTGAAGAACTGGAAAGCCAGCTTGCAGGTGATCCGCTTGTGCAGGATCAGGCCCTGCTGCAACTGGTCTATGTTCCAACCGTGACGCGCGAGCCGTTTCATACCACCGGGCGCATCGGGGATCTGATTGCAACGGGACGCCTGTTCGAAGGGCTGCACGGCCCTGCCGCGCTCGATCCGGCCACCGATCGCCTGATGCTGTGCGGCAGCATGGCCATGATCCGCGACTTTGCCGCAATGCTTGAGGCGCAGGGCTTTGCCGAAGGCTCAAACGCCAAGCCGGGCGATTTCGTGATCGAGCGGGCGTTTGTGGGATAACCGGATGGCCGCAGCGCAGGTTTTGCAAGGCGCGGCAAAGCCGGTTCAAAATCGCACCGTCAGTGATTGATGTGTGGTAGCGGAGGAGGCGCTATAACTTTCGTCTCAGGCAATTTCAGAGCGTCTCCAACTACTCTGTAAAATCAGCTATTTATCTTGTAACGTGTTCGCGGTCGGTCGCCCTGAATCGCCTGAATTCCCGCCGAAATGTGGGAACGATTGTGGGACCAAATACCCCCGTTTTTGGCGGTATGAATCCCTGACAGGGACTCGAACCTGATGGCGCTGACAGTATTGAAAGTGAAGAACGCGAAGCCTGGTCGCCATGTCGATGGCAGGGGCCTGTGCCTGGTCGTGAAGCCCAGTGGCGCGCGCACCTGGGTGCTGCGCATGCAGTTGAAAGGCCACCGCCGCGACTACGGGCTGGGATCGGCGCACGATGTTTCGCTGACCGATGCCAGAACAGCGGCAGCAGAATTGCGCCGCCGCGTTCGTGACGGTTTCGATCCTGTCGCCGAGCGACGCAAGGCGCGGAAGGTCATACCGACCTTCGAAGCCGCAACCCGTTCGTGCCATGAAACCCTCGGGGACGGATGGAAAGACGGGCATCATTCACGCTGGCTGTCGGGTTTCGAGCGCCACCTCTTTCCGCGCATCGGCAAGAAGCCGGTCGACAAGGTGGACAGCGCCTGTGTGGTCGAGGCGCTGTCTCCGATATGGCTGGAGATACCGGAAACGGCGCGGCGCTTGCTCCAGCGCATCGGCGTGGTGCTCGATTTCGCGCATGTCAAAGGCTGGGTGCCGGAAGAGGTTTCGTTGCGTTCGGTGCGCAAGGGCTTGCCCCGCCAAAACGATAAACGCGGTCACATGGAGGCCATGCCCTATGCCGACGTTCCGTCACTGATGAAAAAGCTTGCCACTGCCGCCCCGACGACCGGACGCGACGCCTTGCGCTTCACGATCTACAACGCCGTGCGGTCCAACGAGACGCGCCTTGCGGTATGGGCCGAGTTCGATCTCGAAAAGGCGGTATGGACCATTCCCGCTGAACGGATGAAGGCAGGCGAAACCCATGTTGTGCCGCTTTCGGCACCGGTTGTAGCATTGCTGCGCAAACGCTGGGATGAGCGGAGCAGCGATACGGGCTTGGTCTTTTCCAACGACGGGAAGAAGCCGATCAGCGACATGACCATGACCAAACTGCTGCGCGACGATGGTTTCGCGAGCATCACCGTGCACGGCTTCCGATCCACCTTCACAGACTGGGCCGCCGAATGCACCGACTTCCCCAAGGAGGTCGCTGACAAGGCCCTCGCCCACAAGTTGCCCAACAAGGTTGAAGCGGCCTACCGCCGAACCGATTTCTTCGAGAAGCGTCGCAGCCTGATGAAGCAATGGGCGGATTATCTGAACAATCGCACACCAGCGGCGAATACGTCGGCAGCCGAGCCTACTTCGGCTCGCGCTGCCGCATGACCAGCTCGTGCAGACTGGCAGTCGTGATACGGGTCGATTTGCCGAGCTTGATGACCTGAATCTCGCCCGATGCAATCAGTTCGTAAAGCTTGGTGCGACCGACGCCGATCATGCGCGCAGCGTCATTGACCTTCACACAGATCGGCTCGACCGAAGGTGGCGCTGTCAAAGCCCCGCGCTCTCATTCCGATACGAGACCGGATCATCGATCCAGCGGTTCACAGCGGATTCCCGCCAGCCCGCGCCGTGAACGCTGATCTTCACCTGAGACGGGAAAGTCCCCTCTGCGATTTTGCGATACATGGTGGAGCGGGACAGGCCGGTGCGGGCGAGAACGGTCTTGAGGCGGATAATCTTGTCAGGGTTGGACATGGGACTTGCTTCCATTCATTGGCAGTTACTGGTGCCCCCTGATCCAAAATTCTCGTTATGAGGCATCGAGCGCAACAAAATTCGCTGTCCCTGATCCGGTCTTCGTAGATACGGACAGAATAACTTGCGGAAGGATAGGCACGGATACGGAAGAGTAGAGACGACGGTGGATGGAAACATGGGGTATCTTAAGGCGGAGTTTTTTCTGACGTGATCCAAGCAGACGCGGCGTCATGCCGCTAAATCTGCGCACAAGTGGCGGATATTTGCGCCACAACTAGCGATGCTTGCGCACGAATCGGCCTTTGCCTTGCGGTTCACGCTGGTGCACGATCCAATGCTGGCCTTTCAGATAGCCTCTAGGCATGTTGAGCCTATGAATGACGAATTTCCAACCCGGCTACCTTGGCCTGCCAACTTTCCCGATGTGGTCATCCACACAGATGTCCGCACGCGTGACAGCCACCCAGGATACGCAGCAGCAAAGAGCGGTGATGCAGACGCAGGCCTGATGCTGGCTGCGGACCTCCTCTCGCCTGACGGGTTGGCTCACATCCAAGCACTTGTTGGGGGCCGCCCCACCCTGCTTCTGCCGGTAGTCGCGGACGAATTGACCGGTTTCAACGCAATCCCTGATGCTATGGCTCAGGTCATGGGGAGCAGGCTTGGTTTGCCGGTGATCGCCGGTGAAATTGTTCAGACGAACAAAGTCGGCCACACCCGTGCTCCGGCATTCCAGCGGTTGGTCACACCTGCAACGTTTGAAGGGCAGGTCCAACCTGGCGCAAACTATGTGCTCGTGGACGACCACGTCGGCCTAGGCGGCACTCTCGCCAACCTGCGCGGCTACGTCGAGGCACGGGGCGGAGAGGTCATCGCGATCACGACCCTGACCGAGAGCCGGGATGCACGCATAATTTCATTGCAGCACGCAACCCGAATTGTGCTATGGCAACGGCATGGCCAAGCACTTGACGACCTCTGGCAAAGCCAATTCGGCTACGGAATCGACTGCCTCACGGAGGTCGAAGCCCTCAACCTATGTCGTCAACACTCCGTTGCCGCCATCGAGGATTTCTTGGCTCAGGCAGCAGTCGAAGCACGTGGCCGAGGTCTCCAGACAGCGGTTGAGCCAGGCGACTGATTGAGGACGGCTGAGCTTTGCATAGTCGCGGTCAAAACGCGGATGATGGCAACGGGTCCGCGTTAACTTTGGCAGGGTTTCTTCCCGGTGTTCCAGTCGAACATGTATTGGATCGATTTGCTGCGGCTGGCGGAAATGAAATAGGATCCGGCAAATTTCAGAGTCCCGAAAGCTCCGCCGCCCTCGCCGTTAACTGCTTCGGGTGGTTCATCTCCCGCCCGTCGCGCTTCCCCTCGCTTCCGGGAATCGACACCAGCGACACTGTGGAAATGGTGGACGTAGAGTTTACCGCACGCTTTCCGTGGGCAGGCGGACGCCATCCTTGGCTGGATGCGGTTGTTCAGACGCCAAAGATGCTGATCGGGATCGAAAGCAAGCGGTTCGAACCGTTCCGTGACAACAAGTCCGTTTCGCTATCCTCAGCCTATGACCGCCCGGTCTGGGGGGACAACATGCGCCGTTACGAGGACATGCGCGACAAGTTGCGTTCCGGAGCGACGCAGTTTCGTCACCTCGACGCAGCCCAGTTGGTCAAGCACGCCTTTGGGCTTGTGACGGAAGCTGGACGACGAAACCGGAGCGCCGCACTTTACTACGTCTTCGCCGAGCCAGCCTCTCGTGAAGGCAAAGCCATACCAGATAGCGATCACGCGAGACATCGGCAGGAAGTAGCGGATTTTGCCTCAGCCGTGGACGGGGACGATGTGCGGTTCGAGGCCGGAAGCTATCGGGAATGGATATCGACCTGGCCTAACGACGACAAAATCCAAGCACATGGCCGAGCCATTCTTGCGACTTTCGCGCCATGAGCGCTGGCAGTTTGCCACGCACGGTGACGGCGGCAGAGATAGCTCGGGCTGCAGGCATCGATCCGAAGACCTTCCGTGCGGCACTGAGGCGAGCGAACCTCAATTGGCACGCGCATTACGAAAAGTGGGAAGTCCCGTTTGGCAGCGCCGAGCATCGCGACATGAGCGACGTGCTGGCATCGCTCACGCTGTCCGACAAGCCCGCACCGACATCACTTCCGCGCACCCGCTCCCTTCAATCAGCGCCACGCGGAAACAGCGATGAAACATGGATTATCGGGCTATGCGATGAGGTGATCGGGGAACAAGCCATCCGCCAGCATCGGTTCCCATTCCTTACGGGTGATCCCGGATCGACGGGCCGCAGATCACCGCTACCGGTCGATGCGTTCTATCCAACGCGAAAACTCGTAATTGAATTCCATGAAATCCAGCATTCGCAGCCAGTCGCGCATTTTGACAAACGCCAAACGGTATCAGGCGTATCACGCGCTGAACAATGGCGCCGCTACGATGAGCTTCGACGCACAGTGCTTCCCCAGCATGGAATAGACATCGTCATTTTCGACTATTCCGAGTTCGAACACACCACTGCGGGCCGCTTGCGATGCACCAGCCGGGATCGCCAAATCATCGCAGAGCGGCTGCGCTGCTATGCCACCCCTAGAAACGATGATTGATGTAATCGGTAATCGCCGGGCCGCTTAGCTCAGTAGTGGCGTTGCCGCCGCGAACGAAGAACCGCTGTTCCTTGCCGTCCTTGAGGAAAGCGGCTTTCGGACCAGGCTCGCACCTGACAATCAGAACCCGCTCGCCTTGCTGGTCATCGAAGTGGGGATGGACATAGGGCAGGAAAACCTCGCCGATCCGATCCTTGATGAGATTGACGAGGTGTAGTCCCATCTTGTCCTCGTTTGGAAAACCGTCGGCGCTGATCCCGAGAACTTCACCATCATCAGCAACTCCGATGAGCAATGTGCCACCCTTCGCGTTCAGGAACCCGGCAATTGTCTTGAGCGCCGACAGATGCATCTTTTCGTCGGGCTGGCCCGTGTGCAAATTGATGCGGAGCGTTGATTTGAACTCAACGGCACCAGTTTCGCCGCCCGCAATCAGCTCTGCGACTGAGGGTGGCGACACGGCCTCAATAGCTGCGTCACCGCGCAACCGCTCCCATGCGCGCCGGACGACCTGGGCCATGCGAAGGCGGCGCTCGACCAGAAACTGATCGTAGGTCAGTTCCCACCAGAGGTGCGGCAGGGCGTGCAGACCGTACACGCGCTCCCGTTCCGCAGCCGTCATCTGGGAATCAAGCGCCGGAACATATTCCGCCGGGGGCTGCTTCCCGATCTTGATGTTGTCCGGCCATTCAACCGGCGCGAAATTGGCAATCTGGTTTATCAACTTCAGATCGGTGACGCCTTGGGCTTCAAGATAGGCACGCGGGAACAGATGGTGCTGTTCCAGCGATGCTTTCGATCCCTTGATCGCGGGATCAACCATGGCCGCAAGTTTGAGCGGGCTGAAAAGCGCGGGCGCATCGAGCATGATGAGCGAAGCCTGATAGGCGAAAAGCGTCGGGCTGCGCGCCGCTGATGTCGCGAGCTGGCTGGGCAGCGTGATTTCCCAGTAATCATTGGTCAGCGTCGTATCGCAAATCTCGCGGAGTTTCGCGACGAACACTTCCCCGCTTGCCAGATCGCGGACCTGGCCAAGATCGGCTTCGAACCGGGTTTCGGGAGAACTTGTGTATCGCCCCGTCATCGATGCCATGAAATAGAATTCGGCGATGGCCTGCCGCATCCGGGTGCGGTCGATACCGTAGTCCCGGATGCCGATGAGGTAGAGCACATAGCTGAAAATGATGGCCGCTTCCGAGCTGACCATCTTCTGCCCACGGTATCCCGCCAGCTTGAGCGCATCGAGAAAATGGTGCCAGTTGGCGAGGTTCAGAACCGCCGTCTGCGCTTCGCGCATCAGGGTGAACTGCCCCTCGCGCTTGTCGGGATTGTCTACGCCGGTCGCCGCGTCCTTGCCGCGCAACGCGCTGTAGACATTGGCAAGCCTCGCCCGCTTCAGCGCCAGCCCTACGGTGGCGCGCAGCATCTGGTCCGGCGAAGGCTTGATGAAATGGTTATATGGCGACGCCTGCCCTTCGCTCGGCACGGTGGCGTGGAGCGAGAAGTTCTCCAGCTCGACACGGCCATCCTCCCAGAACACCGACATCAGTGTCATGATGAAGTCGGCCTGGTTGAGCGCCTTGCCCTTGCCGTTGATGCGCACGAAGACTTCGGCGATGGTTTCCTCATCGACCGACGAAGCCAGTGTCAGTGCAACGAAATTGTAGTTCGGCAGATTGCGAAGATGGTCGATGGCATCTTCGATGGCCGTTTCCTCCTCATCGGAAATCTCCCGGATTTCCTTGAGTTGAGAGAGAAACGCCTTGCGGAACGCGCCAGCCTTGAAGTCCGGCCTCCACAGCACGGAGATATCCGGGATGAAGGCACGGTCCTTCTTGATGGCCGCATCGGCCACATCGAAGCGGCCAGACAGCGGGTTGAACGCGATCTGGATACGCTCCTTCTTGAAGTTTGAACGAAGGACTTCCATCCCTTTTACCACGGCATAGAGTGAGGTCAGGCGCTGCTGGCCATCAACAATTGCCAGTTCCGGCACCGACTGTTTCGGGCCGGTGCCAATGCTCTTCAGACCTCCATCTGCGCCGGTCTTCCAGAACAACAGAAAACCGGCGGGGTAACCGCGATAAAGGGAATCGAAGAGATCGCGCACGTTGACGTTCGGCCAGACAAAAGGCCGCTGCAATTCCGGCAATCCGATCTTTCCCATATCGATGTCTTCGATCAGGGACGAAATCGGAACATTACTGGTTGTGAAGATTGCCATTGATTGCCCGCCATTGCAAAAATCAGGTCAAGACATCGGTTTTGACCAACCCAAGGTTTAGAACATATCGTCGTCGATTACCGGCTTCTTGGGATCGTCCGAGTTGTTGGCCTTATCCGTCTCCATTTTGGCCGCAACCTGCTCCAGTTGATCGCCTGCAATGTCGTTGAAGAACCGCAAGGAGTCGGACTTGCCAGGGCAATGTTCCCCACGGATCGACATGCGGCCTGCGTCCCACCACCGATAGGTGCAGCCCTTCTCGCTTGACCGTTCGGAACGGCCATACTCGGCATCGAGCAGCCCAATGAAGCGTTCATAATCGGCTGTCGATTCAAGGATGTATTCCGCCCGCAGCAAATGCCGGACGAATCCTTCGATGACGACTTCCCTGACGCCGCCAAGACCGACGGGCGGGGACAGCGTCCATTTGGGGAAGGATTCGCCGGTATCGTTGCTCGCAAGCACAGTGGAGCCGCGCCCCTCGAAGGCAGCCACAATGCCATACACATCGGTCGAGATCGGGCTGACGCCCGCGAGTTTCACGCCGGTCGATGGATAGTCGACCACGGTAATGCCATAGAGACCGTTCCACAGGCCCTTGACCCTGTCGTCTTCCCCGAAACTCCTGGTGTCACTGACGATGGCCGACATTCCCTTCTCCAGGATCGAGGTGAGCGTCAGGCGCGGGCCGGTGAAGCCGAAGCTGATCCTGTCACGGTAGGCCACGTTGCCCGCCGAAAACTTCTCTCCGTCGCGAAGATCGCGCAAGCCGCACCGTCGCAGCACGTTGAGATCGGTCATCCCGAGCGAGAGCACCAGCAGGTGAATGCCCTGCCCTGGCTCCCGGATGAAATGGATGTGAACTGTCTCGAACTTGTCAGGCGTCGCGGGATTGTCTTCGCACACCCATTTGGCGCGGTGGGCGCTGTCGGTAGACTGGCGCGCGCAGCCGGTGAGCGCGGCGACCGTTGGCGCGAGCTTTTCGAAATCGCTTTCGAACCGGGGCGTGATTTGCGGCAGGCTGCACCAGTTCATGGCCTGCGCTGGCACCGCCGATGCCGCCGCTGCCAGACCAACCAAGGATAAAAACGCGCCCCTCATCCCCATTCACTCCTACAACTCAATCCCGGATATGCGCATCGGGTTGCCCGGCCATCAGCGCGTTGATCCACAGCAGCGCCAGTTCGGGGCTGCGGTATCGGCCTGAATAACGGGCGCGCTCTTCACGCTCGACAGTCGGGAAGGTCGAATAGATGTAGCGGATGTCGTCGCGCGATTTGGCCGGGTTCGCCGCATCCCAGACGCCGTAGAGAATGAAATAGAGCGCATCGAGCTTCGCCCGGAGCATGAAGCGGCGTTCCTCGTCCCATGCGAACGGCGGCTTCACCTGCCCAGCGCCATCCACGTGCCCGAGATCACGGGCGAAGGGTGCCAGATCATGGGCCGTGTATGACAATTCGAGCACTGCCTGACGGACGATGTCAGCGGCAGTCTTGGAGCCGAACTGACGCAGATATGCCGACGGCGGGACGATAGGCAGTTGCTCAAGAATATACTTGTTCAGATGGCGGCTCTGAATCTTGTTCCGCGCGAAATAGTCACATGGGATCGAGTTGAGGTTCCCAACAAGCAAGCTGCAATCCGAGGCTTCCATTTCGTCAAGCAACGGGAGTGTGTTGCCTGCTCCAACCTCAGGAACGATGGCTGCAATCAGTGAACGTTCATTGTTTGTATTGCAGACGTCATTGAACCCAATAGCGTAACCTCTTTTGATCGCGTCAACTTTCGCAGCATTTACCCAATATCGCGGTGTGGGAACGAAGTCTGGTGATGCCAGATCATCCAGCGACGAATGAATTGCCTGTCCTTGCCCACTCACAGAACCCGGCGGCGTAACAATCGATGCATAGCGATGGTTGAAAATCTGAACGCTTTTGCCCTCGAACAACGGTAGCCAAGTCCCGGATGCTGATTGATATCGTTGACCACCAATTGGCCAAGCGCCTTCCTCAGTTTCCAGCTCTGCTTTGTTCCGGAACTCTTTGCTCGCGTTCGTCATGTCGAACATGCGGACATATTTTGCCGACCAATCCGAAATCTCGCCCTGCCCAGATTTGCGGATAAAAACCGGCACCCGGCTATATGTTTCCGACACGATCCGCGCGTCTTCCGATGACCGGAAGATCGGCATCGTCCCGGTATTCGGATTTACCGCAAACAATGTCTGCGCATCCATGAGCACGGTGGGGTCAGATTGCTCGTCGGGCAGCGCATGGAGCTTAACGGCATATCGGAACTTCGGGTAACGCCGCCGCCCGTTGGAGGCGATCAGCATGGTCGGCTGATCTTCGGCGTGAACATCCTTGAACAGCCAGCGGCGCTTGTTCTCGAAGGCGATGAAATCCTTGAGCTGCTGGTCCTCCGTGATGGCCGAGATGTATTTCGCGCTGGTCTTGTCGGTGCCGATCCCGATGGGAACGAGCAGCCCGATCAATCCGTCACTTTTGGCCAATGCATGCGCCCGTTCGACAAACAGGCTGTAAAGATTGATATCACCACCGCTCAGCAGCGGGTAGTGATCGGACGGCGGCGGGATGCGCTTGCCGGTTTCAGGGTCCTTGCTGGCCTTTCCGCTGGCAAACCGGGCCATGCGCAGAGAATCCAGAGCGCGTTTGTCCGCACGTTCAAATTCGGCGGCCAAAGGATCACCAGACGCCACCAAAGCCTCGACCATCGCCTCCCTGTCCGACGCACGGGCCTGCGCGGCAATCTCAGGCCTGCGAACCGCAAACCATTCGACCTGCTGCAACTTGATCCGGTCCCAGGGCGGGTTGCCGACGATGGCATCAAAGCCGCCCTTGCGCTCGCCGCTGGCCCAGTCCTGCCAGACACCCGGAAAGGCGATCTGCCAGTTGAGGAACCGCTCCTCCTCGATCAATTGGCGGGCGTTGCGCCAGATTTCGGTAAAGGCTTCGACCTCTGCCGGTCGCGCCTTGCCGCCTTCCGGTTCCTTGCGGCCGCGCGCAATGGGGATGGCATCACCAAACCGGCCATCGAGCCACAGCCGCACCAGCGCCTTCCCGTCCTTGTCGAGATTGAGCCAGTCCAGCGCGTGCATGAAACTGACAAAGCCATCCAGCTCGCCCGTCATCAGCTCGACATCCTGCCACATGGCAGCGGAGCGGTGAGCCTCGGCAATCTCGGCGTCGGTCAGCGCTTCGATGGTCTTCATCGCCTCGGCACTGCGCTGGGCATTGCGGAGCGCCTCGTTCCAGAGCAGCTCGCCGCCCAGCTTTGCCGCCTTGTCGATGGCATCGCGGACCCACAGGCCGAACAGGCTGTCACCGCACCGCAGGTGATGGTCGATGAAGGATAGGGGCGCGCCGACGGTGAAGGTGTGCAGCCACAGCGCGACCTTGGCCAGTTCCACCGCCATCGGGTTCTTGTCCACGCCATAGACGCAGCGCTTCAGCACCATACGGCGCACGATGTGGCGATCATCGAGCTGGGATTCGTCTATCGCCCAGCCCTCTTCACGGGCGTTCTTCAGGATGGTGCGACGAATTTCGCCGATCCTGTCGGCCAGCGGACTGGCGTAATCAACGCCTGCCTGTTCCGCCGCAGCCGATGCTTCGGCCATGGCTTCCAGAACCTTGTCGGCCATGAGATCGACCAGACTGACCAGAAAGTGCCCGGATCCCATGGCAGGGTCGCAGACACGCAGCCGCAGGATGGCTTGCGCCGGATCGGCATCGCCCAGTTCGGCCCGGACATAATCTTCCGCATCGCCCTTCCTGATCCGGCCTATCGCCGCCATGAAACCGGCATTCGCATCGGCGAATAGCGGCTCAAGCGTCTTTTCCAGGATCAGGGTGACCAGTTCGTCGGGTGTATAGTAGCTGCCGCTGTTCTTGCGCGCGAAGGCATTGGGGCGGACAGCGATAACGCCGTCCTCGCGAACGACCTCATGCTCCAGCAGCCGCTCGTAAATCGATCCGAGCTGCTGGACGGTAAGGTCGCGGTAATTGATATAGCGCCGATCACTGCCCTGCCGTTCGAACGACAGCTTGTCGATAATCGGAGCGAGAACGCTGTCCGGCAATCGAATCTGGTCAAGCAGCGGGGTGTTGGCGGGCGCGAACAGACCGCCATTGTAGGGCGGAATGCCGATGGAAGCGTCACCCCGGTCAACGATCCGGGACAGATCAGCAATCCGCCCCCAAATCTGTGATGCAGTTACAGAGAACGCATCGCCGCGCCCCATGCGATCACCGACTTCGAGCCGCTTTGGCCGGAGCGCATAATCATCATAGCCATCGGAGTTGACCGGCAGTAGATCGCGATCTTCGGCATACAGCAGGAACAGCAATCGATAGAGCAGGACAAGGGAAGCGTCGCGCACTTCCTCCAACGGCGTCTGGGGTGATGCCCCCGCAACCGCCGTGGTTAGTGCCGGGAAGATTTCGTCGAAAACGAGCTTGGACAGCGACTTGGCAACGCGCTCTTCATAGAACGCAGCTTCAGCCCGCGCGCGTTCGTGGAAGGACCGGCCATCGGCACCGGTCTTGGCGAACGCGGTGCGCGAGAACACTGCTGCGAAAACGCGAAGGGCATGGTCGCGCGCATCATTATCGCTGGCGGTTTGGTCGCGGGCATCGAGCGCAAGCGCGCCAGCCAGATCGACCTCCAGAAACTCTTCACTGACTGACCGCGCGCCCGCCCAGTAAAGCCGCCAACGCGAGCCATTGGTGAGGATGCCCCAACGCAATCCATGCTCACTGTTATCACCGATGCGGCGGAGATAACGCAGCATCTGGGTGGAGGGCGCGACCGCATCTTCGCGTCCCACCGCACGATCCAGCGGCCTTGCCCAGCGCTTGCTCTCGACAACGGCTGCGCCATGTTCGTAGCGACGCCATTCCTCCGGCTGTGCATTGGCGCGATCCTTGGCGTCACCGTCAATGAACAGCAGGCCATCGGGGACGTCGAGTCTGCCGCCAGCGGACAAATTCTGTTGCCTCAGGCTCTCCGACCAACCCAATTCGGCAAGAATTGGCCAGATGAAATCATCTTCCGTCTGGCTTTCGTTCGGGGATGATTCTCGCGGGAACCGATCCGCGATAGCGATCAGGGCAGATCGAAGCGCATCAACATCAACCGCCCGGTATTCGGTCGATTGCCGGATGGCTTCTTCAAGATAATCAGTCGTTAGGAACGATCCGGCGAACAATTGCATCAGCATGGACTAGCAGCCAATTTCGTGTCGTTCCACGAAAGGTTTTCCACCAGTGCGGCTATGAGCTGCTTTCGGTTTTGAACGCCCGCTTGCCCTTGCGTTTCCAGAGCACCAGCGCCTGCTCGCGTTCCTCGCCCCGCAGCTTGGCCGCGACGGTGAGGAACGCGCCGTAGAGCGTGGCGCGATCATCGTCGGCGAGTTCGACCAGCCCGGCCTTCACGACCAGGCCGCCCAGTTCGATCAGTTGCCGCGTGCGTTCGCGGCGCTTGACCTGCCATTCGCGCATGTCGGTTCGCGCCTTTGCCGCCTCAAGTCGATGCCGTGCCGCCGTCAAGCGGGACAGTGCCATCCGGCTGGCCTTGAGGTCCATCGCCACGCTTACGCGCCTTGCTTTGAAAGAAGACCGCGCCGCGCTTGCGCCAAGCCTCCTTCCGCTGGGCTTCGCTGGTTTCCGCGATGACGAGCAGCGCACCGGCCAGCGTTTCCGCATCGGTCGCATCGGCTCCCGTGGCGATCACCAGTTCGCCGAGTTGCTGCACGCGGCGCTCCTTCAGTTGCTTCGCCTTGTCGGCGAGCGCCTTAAGTTCCGAATCAAAGTCACGGGGTTTGCGCATCGAAGTTCTCCATTGAGAGGTGATGCGCCGATGATAATATCGATGTTCTCCCAATGCTGTAGAGTCGTCGAGACGGCCTGATACTGGATAGTCCCGATCAGGATTTTATCATGGGAGGGCGCGCTTATACGTCGTGCCGACGTGGCGCTCATGGCGTAGATGGATTGCCGTCATGGCGATCTTCCACCTTTCCGTTAAAGTCATCAGCCGGTCGAGCGGGCGCAGCGCCGTGGCCGCAGCAGCTTATCGCGGAGCCGAGCGTTTGCACGACGAACGCCTAGACCGCGACCATGACTTCACCAACAAGGACGGCGTCGTCCATTCCGAAGTGCTGTTGCCGGAAGGCGCGCCGGAGGAATTTGCCGACCGCGAAAAGCTCTGGAACGCGGTCGAAGCCGCCGAGAAGCGCAAGGACGCGCAGCTTGCCCGCGAGGTCGAATTCGCCATTCCGCGCGAGCTGACCAAGGAACAGCGGAGCGCGGCCTTGCGCTTTCCGGCGAGCAACGCGCAGCATTCGAGCATGTCACCGATGGGCGCGGTCTCAGTGTCATTGTCGGGTATGCCGGGACCGGCAAGAGTGCGATGCTGGGCGTCGCGCGCGAGGCTTGGGAAAGCGCCGGCTATACCGTTCGCGGTGTCGCACTTTCCGGCATTGCCGCCGAGGGGCTGGAGCACGGTTCAGGCATTGCATCGCGCACCATCGCGAGCCTTGAACACCAGTGGGGCCAGGGCCGCGAAATGCTCACCTCGCGCGACGTGCTGGTCATCGACGAGGCAGGCATGGTTGGCACGCGCCAGATGGAGCGCGTCCTGTCCTATGCCGCCGGTGCAGGCGCGAAAGTTGTCCTGGTCGGCGATCCGCAACAGCTCCAGGCCATCGAAGCCGGAGCCGCCTTCCGCGCGATCCATGAACGGCACGGCGGCGTCGAAATCAGCGAGGTCCGCCGCCAGCATGACGGCTGGCAGCAGGACGCAACGCGGCACCTTGCCACCGGGCGCACTGGTCTTGCCATTCAGTCCTATGAGACAAGCGGCATGGTGCATGTTGCCGAGACGCGGGAGGCAGCGCGTGGCGAGCTGATCGAGCGTTGGAATCGCGACCGGCAGGCCAGCCCCGACGATACGCGGATCATCCTCACCCACACCAATGACGAGGTGCGCGAGATCAATGACGCGGCCCGCGAAAAGCTGCGCGCCAGTGGCGATCTGGGCATTGATGTGAGCATCCGGGCCGAGCGAGGCGAACGCCAGTTCGCCAGCGGCGACCGCATCATGTTCCTGCGCAATGAGCGGGGCCTGGGCGTCAAGAACGGCACGCTCGGCACCGTCGAACAGGTGACGCCGCAGCGCATGGCTGTTCGAACCGACGATGACCGCAACGTCGCTTTCGACACCAAGGATTATGCGCACATCGATCATGGCTATGCCGCCACGATCCACAAGGCGCAGGGCATGACTGTGGACCGCACCCATGTGCTGGCGACGCCGGGCATGGACAGCCACGGTGCCTATGTCGCGATGTCCCGCCACCGTGATGGCGTGGCTCTGCACTATGGGCGCGACGACTTCGCCGATCAGTCGAAACTTGTCCGCACTCTGAGCCGCGAGCGCGGCAAGGATATGGCCAGCGACTACAAGCCAGAGCAGCGGTTCGCCGAGCGGCGCGGCATTACCTTCCGCGAACGTATCGTGGAAATGGCCCGTCAGTTGCCGGAGCGCGCTAAGTCGATCTTCGCCGGTTTCCGCCCGCAGGCCAACCGGCTCGAAGCGCTGCCGACCGATCAGGCTGGCCTTCCAAATCAGCGCCGGGCTGTCGAACGCTATGCCCATGCCGCCGCAGACATCGGGCAGATGCGCGAACAGGGATTGCCGGTCCTTCCCCACCAGCGCGACGCGCTGGAGAAGGCCGGGAAGGCACTCGACGCGATCCGGCCCCATGGTACAGCCGACCTTGCCAGCGCCTTGCAGCGCCACCCCTCGCTCGCCCGAGATGCCGCCGATGGTCGCAGCCAGGGTGCAATCCGCGCCATGCAGCTTGAGGCCGAAATCCGCGTCGATCCCGCGCAGCGCGCCGACCGCTTTGTCAGCGACTGGCAGCGGCTGGGGCAAGCACGGCAAGCGATGCAGCGCGATGGCGACACCAATGGCGCGCAGAGGCTCACCAACCGCATGACGGACATGGCGAAGGGGCTGGAGCGCGACGCGCAGGTCGAATCCCTGCTGCGCGGTCGCACCCGCGAGCTTGGCATCAAGACAGAACTCGGTCGCGATCTGGCCCGCGACCTTGCGGCTTCCATCTCGATGGAGCGGAGCCGGTCAATCGGCATGGGCCTGTAGGAGAAGCGTAATGGATACCGATGATGATGACGTAGAATTGACCTTGGACCTTGAGCCGGAGCCGGACCCCGTTCCCGACGCGCCCGTTCCGGAGGCCGCAGGCGACCCCGCCGCCGAGGCGTTTGCCCGCCTTGAAGGTGAATTGGCTTTGATGCGCCGTGCGGTTCAGCACCTTGCCGCCGAGCGCGCCGACATTGTTATTCCCGACTACGGCGCGACTCTCACCGACATGGCCAAGCGAATGGGCGCGATCAGCGAGAGCCTGAAGGGCATGGCGCGCCATCCCGCATTGCAGATGACCCCTGACAGCATTGGCAATCGGATCGCCGCCGCAGTCGAAGCCGCGCGACGCAGCGATCAGGACAGGATAAGCTAGGCTCGGAGCGACTTGAACCACGCCGCCCAGGAGATGCGCAGCGTCACCGCCCACGCACGCACCGCCGCCGAGCAGCGGCAGCAGCTCTACCAGGTGGCAGGCGGAGCCTTGCTTGCAGGCATCCTGCTTTGGTCCTTTCTTCCTGGCACCATTGCCCGTGTCATGGCGGAAAGCTGGCACTGGCCCGAGCGCATGGCAGCGCGGATGGTTGGCGCATCCTCCCGCTGGGACGCGGGTGCACAGCTGATGCAGAGCGACAGCGCCGAGGCATGGAATGCGCTGGTACGGGCCGTTGACATCCAGCGCGACAACCGCGATGCCATTGACGCTTGCCGGAAGACCGCTGCAACGTCGCAACAGCCAGTGCGATGCAACGTCAAGATTCGTCAAAGCAGTCAAGAAGGGGAAACAGCCGCAACGCAGGTGGAGGCCGCGACACGATCCCAGAAAGGGGCATAACAGCCCATTCCGACCTGCACAAAATGTGGGAACGAATGTGGTTTCGATTTTCCGGAAAAGTCATTTTATCCTTTGAAAACAAAGCAATAAATGACTTGAATGGTAGCGGAGGAGGGACTCGAACCCCCGACACGCGGATTATGATTCCGCTGCTCTAACCTGCTGAGCTACTCCGCCCCGTCAATCGGCCCGTCAGGTTGAAGACATCCTGTGTTCGCCGGGCAGGGCGCGCTCCTAACCGCAGGGGCGGGCGGGGTCAACTGGTTTGAGGCGATTTTTTCCCGATGATGCGGCCATTGCCCCGGTTGTGCGGGCGCGATGACAATCCGGCCATGAGGTGGCATAGGCTTTGCCATGCGCACGACCTTCCACGATGCCAGTGTCCGGCTTTATCACCTGTCCGACGGGCCTGATGGCGGGGCGGCCGAAACGCTGTTCTATGGCCCCTTGCAGCGCGCGCTGGAACTGGCGGCTGCCCAGCCCGAAGCGGTGCAGGAAGGGCTGTTCATCGCCACGGACAACGATGTGGTGGCCTATCTCGATCTGATCGAAGGCTGATATCTGCGGACCAGTCAGACGGCTTCGCCCGCAGCGTGGCCGCTGGCCCATGCCCACTGGAAATTGTAGCCGCCCAGCCAGCCCGTCACGTCCACTGCCTCGCCGATGGCATGAAGGCCCGGCACCTTGCGGGCTTCCATCGTCTTTTGCGAGAGTGCGGCCGTGGAAATCCCCCCCGCCATGACTTCGGCCTTGGCATAGCCTTCCGTGCCGGTGGGGTGAAACGGCCACTGCGCCAGCCGATCCTGGACGGTGCGCAGCGCCGCATTGCGGCAAGCGGACAGTTCGCCGTCGATCGCAAGCCGTGCGGCCAGCGCTTCGGCAAGGCGTTCGGGCAGGCGGCGGGCCAGCGCGGAGCGCAGACCGGCCTTCGGTCGCGCGCGCTTTTCCTCGATCAGCCAGTCAGCCGCCGCATCGGGCAGGAAATCGACGCTGATCGGCGTGCGGTGCTGCCAGTAGGACGAGATCTGGAGCATGGCCGGGCCGGACAGGCCCTTGTGCGTGAACAGCGCGGCCTCGCGGAAGGCCGCCTTGCCCCAGCGCGCCACGACATTGGCCGATACGCCCGAAAGCGAGCGGAACAGCGCTTCGTCCTCGCCAAGGGTAAAGGGCACGAGGGCAGGGCGGGTCTGCACCACGGGCAGGCCGAAGCGCCGCGCCACGTCCATGGCGAACCCGCTGGCGCCCATCTTCGGGATGGACAGTCCGCCCGTTGCCAGCACGAGGCAAGGCGCGCGGTGCTCCTTCCCGTCAAGGGTCACGCGGTAGTGACCATCCGCGTGATCGAGCGCCGAAACCGGATGGCCGAAGGCAAAGCGCACGCCGCCTGACCGGCATTCGGCCATGAGCATCTCGACGATCTGGCGCGCGGAATGATCGCAGAACAACTGGCCCAGCGTCTTTTCATGCCATGCGATGCCGTGGCGGTTCACCATGTCGAGAAAGTCTGCCGGAGTATAACGGGCGAGGGCCGAGCGCGCGAAATGCGGATTTTCCGAAATGTAGCGATCGGCAGCGGTGTGGATGTTGGTGAAGTTGCAGCGCCCGCCGCCCGAAATGAGGATCTTCTTGCCCGGTTCTTCGGCATGATCGACCAGCAGCACGCGCCGCCCGCGCTGACTGGCCGTAAGCGCCGCCATCATCCCGGCGGCGCCAGCGCCGATCACGATGGCGTCGTGGTTGTCCGCGCTCACTTCAGCACGTCTGCGGCCAGCGCTTCGGCCACCTTGATCCCGTCGACGGCGGCGGACAGGATGCCGCCCGCATAGCCTGCGCCTTCGCCCGCCGGATAGAGGCCGCGCGTGTTGAGGCTCTGGCAATCCTTGCCGCGCGTGATCCGCACCGGTGAAGAGGTGCGCGTTTCGACGCCGGTCATCACCACATCGGGGTGGTCATAACCCGGCACCATGCGGCCGAAGGCGGGCAGTGCCTCGCGGATCGATTCGATCACGAAATCGGGCAGGCACTTCTTCAGTTCGGTAAGGTGGACGCCCGGCTTGTAGCTGGGAATGACCTCGCCGAATGCGGTCGAAGGCCGGTCCGCCAGAAAATCGCCCAGCTTCTGGCCGGGGGCCATGTAGTTTCTTCCGCCCGCCTCGAAGGCGAGGCTTTCCCAGTGGCGCTGGAAGGCGATGCCCGCAAGCGGCCCGCCCGGATAGTCGCGGCTGGGGTCGATATCGACGACGATGCCGGAATTGGCGTTGAACTCGGCGCGCGAATACTGGCTCATCCCGTTGGTGACGACGCGGCCTTCCTCGCTGGTGGCTGCCACCACGCGCCCGCCGGGGCACATGCAGAAGGAATAGACGGTGCGCCCGTTGCTGCACTTGTGCGAGATGGAATAGGCCGCCGGGCCAAGGATCTTGTTTCCCGCGCTGGGGCCATAGCGCGCGGTGTCGATCCAGCTTTGCGGATGCTCGATGCGCACGCCGATGGCAAAGGGCTTGGCCTCCACGTGAACGCCCCGGTCATGCAGCACATGAAAGGTGTCGCGCGCGGAATGGCCCACTGCCATGATGACCCGGCGCGCGGGCAGGAACGATCCGTCCGACAGGTGCAGGCCGACAAGCTGGCGGGCGCCATCCGCAGCCGTTTCTATCTCGAAATCCTCGACCCGTGTCTGGAAGCGGTATTCCCCGCCAAGGCTTTCGATCGTCTCGCGGATGCTCATCACCATGGTGACAAGCCGGAAGGTGCCGATATGGGGATGGGCTTCGGTCAGGATATCGTCGGGCGCGCCGGCCTTCACGAACTCGACCAGCACCTTGCGGCCCAGATGGCGCGGATCCTTGATGCGGCTGTAGAGCTTGCCATCGGAGAACGTGCCCGCGCCGCCTTCGCCGAACTGCACGTTCGATTCCGGCTCCAGCACCGATCGGCGCCACAGGCCCCAGGTGTCCTTGGTGCGCTCGCGCACGGCCTTGCCGCGCTCGATGATGATGGGTTTCAGGCCCATCTGCGCAAGGATCAGCCCGGCCATGAGGCCGCACGGCCCGGCACCGATCACAACGGGACGCTCTCCCTGCCAGCCTTGCGGGGCCATCACGGGAAAGCGATAGGTCGTGTCGGGCGTGGGTCTGACGTTCGGATCGTGCGCGAACCGGGCGAGCACTTCGGTCTCATCGCGGATCACGCAGTCGACCACGTAGGTCAGCAGGATGGCGTGTTTCTTGCGCGCATCGTTGCCGCGCCGGAAGACGTGGAAGCGTTCAAGCGCGTGCGGCGCGATGCCAAGGCGCGCGCAAATGGCCGCCGGAAGCTCTTCAGGCGTGTGGTCGAGGGGCAGTTTCAGTTCATTGATGCGAAGCATGGCGCCGCCCTAGCCAATTCCGGCGGGCGGCGCCACTTGTGCGTTAGGCAGTGAACGGCCCGGCAAAGGCAATCGCGCTCACCGGCTTGCGGTCGCTCACCACTTCGCGCTCCTGAAGCATTTCCGGCAGTTGCTTCACATCGCCCTGCCTGCCGATGACGAAGGCCATTTCCACGCGGAAGCCTTCGGGCAGGTTCAGCACCTGCGCGGCCTTGTCGAAGTCAACGCCGGTCATGCCGTGCGTGTGATAGCCCATGTGCTGGGCCTGAAGGGCTGCGCTGGCCCAGGCGGCGCCTGCATCGAAGCTGTGGCTGTGGTTCGGGGTATTGCCCTGCTCCGAGCGCATGAACATGTCGGATACGACATAGACCAGCACGCCCGCGTCCTTGGCCCAGGTCTGGTTGAAGGGCACCAGCGCGGAAAGGAACGCCTCGAAACGCGCATCGTCCCTGTGGGCATAGGCAAAGCGCCACGGCTGGTAATTGTAGGCGCTGGCGGCAAGTCCGGCCGCCTCGAAGATCACGTCGAGATCTTCCTGCGGCACGGCCGAGCGGTCGAATGCGCGCGGGCTCCAGCGACTGGCGATAAGCGGCAGAACCTTGGGCGAAGCATTGCGGGACATGGGATACTCCTTGATTGAACGGGTTGAGCTTCAGGCTGCGTCGACGAGCACGAGCTCGGCGTCTTCCAGCGCGGTAACGACGATTTCCGTGAGGCCGGTGATCGCCACACCGTCGCGGGCATTGGCTTCAACGTCTCCGATGCGCACCTTGCCCCTTGCCGGAACCAGATAGGCGTGGCGATCCTCGGTCAGGGCATAGCGCACGGTTTGCCCGGCCTTGACGGTTGCGCCCAGAACGCGGGCATTGGCGTTGATCGGCAGCACATCGGCATCGCCGGCGATACCCGATGCAAGCGGGACGAAGCGGCCTTCGCGGCTGTCCCTGGGGAAAGGGCGGGCGCCCCAGCTTGGCGCGTGGCCGCGCCGGTCGGGGATGATCCAGATCTGGAACAGGCGGGTTTCGATGTCCTCCAGATTGAACTCGGAATGGGCGATGCCGGTTCCGGCCGACATGACCTGCACATCGCCCGCTTCGGTCCGGCCCTCGTTGCCCAGGCTGTCGCGGTGGGTGATCGCGCCTTGCGTGACATAGGTGATGATTTCCATGTCGCTGTGCGGGTGCGTGGGAAAGCCGCTCCTGGGGGCGATGCGATCATCGTTCCACACCCGCAGCGCGCCCCAGTGGACACGCGCCGGATCATGGTAACCCGCGAAGGAAAAATGGTGGTGGGCATCAAGCCAGCCGTGATTTGCAGCGCCAAGCGAGGCAAAGGGCCGCAGTTCGATATGAGCCTTGGTTGCGAGCGTGGTCATGGCGATTTCTCCGGTCTGACAGCGCAGCCGCTGTCCTGACGGAGGGGATATAGACCTTGCCATTCATTCAGGTTATCCTGATAAAATCAATCAGGATGTTTGAATAATTAGAAAGGTTGATGATGGATGTCGGCCAGCCCACGCTCGACCAGTTGCGCCTGTTCCTTGCCGTGGTCGATGAAGGCAGCTTCAACGCCGCCGCGCGCAGGCTGGGCCGGGCCATCTCTGCGGTCAGCTATGGCATTGTCACGCTGGAAAGCCAGCTTGGCGTCACCTTGTTCGACCGGGAAGGCTCGCGAAAGCCCGTGCTGACGCCCGCAGGCAAGGCCATGCTGGCAAAGGCACGCGCGGTGGCGGATGATGTCGATGCCCTGATGGCGGGCGTGCGCAATTTCAGCCGGGGGCTTGAGGCGGAACTGGGCCTTGCCATCGACGTGATGTTTCCCACCCCGCTGCTGGCGGCCATCCTCCGCACGTTTCAGGAGATGTTCCCCACCGTCCTGCTGCGCCTGCATGTCGAGGCGCTGGGGGCCATTGCGGGCCTTGTCGTCGATGGCAATGCGCAGCTTGGCATTGGCGGGCCGGAACTTGTCGCCGTGCCCGATCTTGAGCGCGAGGCGATCGGCGAGATTGATCTGGTGCCGGTCGCCGCACCCGATCACCCGCTGGCGCGGATGGATTCGATCCCGCCGGGCGAGGCGCGCAAGCACCGCCAGCTTGTGCTGACAGACCGTTCGAAACTTACCGAGGGGCGCGACTTCTCGGTCTTTTCCGACAGCACATGGCGGCTGGGCGATCTTGGCGCGCGCCATGCCCTGATGCGCGAGGGGATCGGCTGGGGCAACATGCCGCTGCACCTCGTCGAAGGCGATCTCGCCTCAGGCCGCCTGAAACGCCTCAGCATCCCCGAATGGCCGGGAATGGCCTATCGCTTTCATGCGCTGTGGCGTCGTGATTGCCCCGACGGCCCGGCGCAGAACTGGCTGCGCGAAGCCTTCAGGCAGCGGCTGGCGCCTTCTTGAGAAGGGCCGAACGCAGGCAGCGGCAAACCACCTCGTCACGCTGGTTGATGAGTTCGTGCCGGAAGGTCACGATACCGGCATCGGGCCGCGATCTGCTGGCGCGCAGTTCCACCACCTCGCTCGTCGCGCGCATGGTGTCGCCGATGAATACTGGCGCTGGCATGACCAGCTTGTCATAGCCAAGGTTGGCCACCAGCGTGCCCAGCGTCGTGTCGCCCACCGAAAGGCCGATCATCAGCGCGAAGGTGAAGGTGCCGTTGACCAGGATCTGCCCGAACTCGCTGGCCTTCGCGGCTTCGGCATCGATGTGCAGCGGCTGGGGATTGTGGGTCATGGTGGAAAACAGCAGGTTGTCGGTTTCCGTCACCGTGCGCCGGATTTCGTGCGCGATCCTGTCGCCCACCTGCCACTGATCGAAGTAACGCCCAGCCATAACCCTGTCCTGTGCTGTTTCTGCTGCATTCCCTTGAGGGGGAGCACAGTCATCAGTCGCCCGTTTTTTCGATCCTCGCGAGCAGTGCCTCTACCTGCACCTGCGCACCGGGAGTCGCGTTCAGTTCGGCCACGACACCATCGAACGGAGCGGTCAATGCATGCTCCATCTTCATCGCTTCAAGCACCATCAGCTTCTGCCCCTTGGTGACGGACTGGCCCGCTGCCACATCGACCGAAATGACCTTGCCCGGCATCGGCGCGAGGATCGCGCCATCGGAAGCTGCGCCGCCCGCACCGCCGAGGGTTCGCGCCAGCTTCAGGATGAAGCGTTCACCCGCCTCGTCGATGGCGGTCTCATGCTCGCCGGGCCAGTAGTCCACGGCGCTTTCCGGCAGGAGCTCGGCCGCGAAGTGCCTGCCGAACTGGTCGGCAAGGCGCGCCTCGCACCGGGGCGGACTGTTCATCCGCAAGCCTGACTGGCTGCTCCACGGGCTGTTGCCGGGCGAGCCGACCAGCCGCCGCGCGGCCATGGCGAGTCCTTCCGGCGAAGGCTGCGGGCGCGCGGTCAATGTTTCGAGATTGCGCTCGATCAGGCCGGTATCCACCACGCCCGCTTCGAACGCGGCATGGCCCAGCAGCCGCCAGAGAAACCCGCTGTTGGTGACAAGCGGGCCGACCACGCCCTGCTCCAGCGTCTCGCGCAGGGCCGCGATGGCGGCGGATCGCGTCTCGCGGTGGACGATGACCTTGGCGATCATCGGATCGTAGAACGGGGTGATCTGCGCCCCGGCTTCCACCCCGGTATCGATCCGTGCGTGATGGTGCGGAAAATGGAAATCCTCGACCCGCCCTATGCTGGGCAGAAAGCCGCGGCTTGCATCCTCGGCATAGAGGCGCGCTTCCATCGCCCAGCCATTGATGCGCAGGTCTTCCTGCCGCATGGGCAGAGGCTCGCCGGATGCCACGCGCAATTGCCATTCCACCAGATCGACTCCGGTGATCTCCTCGGTGACGGGGTGCTCCACCTGGAGGCGCGTATTCATCTCCATGAACCAGATGCGGTCGGCGCGCAGACCCTCGGAGCCATCCGCGATGAACTCGATGGTGCCCGCGCCCTCGTAGTCCACGGCCCTCGCCGCGCGCACCGCTGCGGCGCAGACGGCCTCGCGCGTGGCCTCGTCCATGCCGGGGGCAGGGGCTTCCTCGATCACCTTCTGGTGCCGCCGCTGGAGCGAGCAATCGCGCTCGAACAGGTGGACGACATTGCCGTGGGCATCGCCAAACACCTGCACTTCGATGTGCCGGGGCGAGAGGATGTATTTTTCGATCAGCACCCGGTCATCGCCGAACGAGGACGCCGCCTCTCGGCGGCATGACGCCAGACTTTCGGCAAAATCGGCCGCAGCATCCACACGGCGCATCCCCTTGCCGCCGCCCCCCGCCACGGCCTTTATCAGCACGGGATAGCCGATGGCATCGGCCTCGGCCTGCAAGCGCTCAAGGCTCTGGTCCTCGCCCAGATAGCCCGGCGTCACCGGCACGCCCGCCGCGATCATCCGCGCCTTGGCGGCATCCTTCAGGCCCATCGCGGTGATCGAATGCGGCTTCGGGCCGACCCAGACCAGCCCCGCATCGATCACGGCCTGCGCAAAGGCGGCGTTCTCGGAAAGGAAGCCGTAGCCGGGGTGGATGGCCTCTGCCCCCGTGGCAAGCGCGGCGGCAATGATCCGCTCGCCCACCAGATAGCTCTCCCGCGCGGGCGAAGGGCCGATGTGCACGGCTTCATCGGCCGAGCGCACGTGCAGGGCATCATGGTCAGCATCGGAATAGACCGCCACCGTGCGGATGCCGAGGCGGCGCGCGGTGCGGATGACCCGACAGGCAATCTCGCCACGGTTTGCGATGAGGAGGGATTGTATCATGAATCATCACCCGAAAACTCCTCCCCGGAACGGGGAGGTGCCCCGCAGGGGCGGAGGGGCCGAAGGCTATCAGCATGAGCAACAATCGAACCCGCAATCGACGCAGCATCCCGAAGCACATCAGCCGCAGGAATGTGCAGGACCGTCCAGCCTGAAGCAGCCAAGGCAGCATTCCGCTTCATATCCTGCGCCGGTCCGTCGCCCATGTCGTGGACAATCCCGTCAATCTCGATCAGCAGTCTGCGATCAAGACAGGCGAAGTCGGCGACGTAGCCAGCAACTGGGAACTGCCGACGGAACTTCACTCCCATCTGCTTGCCCCGCAATTCGCGCCAGAGCAGCACTTCGGGCAGTGTCATTTCGCGCCGGAGTTTTCGCGCGCGCTCCGTGTGACTGGCGGGTGCGCCGACAGTCCGGTGCTGGACTCGTGGCCTTTCGACCCCTCCGTCAGCGCTTCGCGCTGCCACCTCCCCGTTCCGGGGAGGATTTTCCAACCTGCTCATCACATTCTGAACACCCCGAAGCGGGGCGCCTCCGTGATCGGTTCCTGCATGCAGACTTCGAGCGCAAGCCCCAGCACGTCGCGCGTCTGGACCGGGTCGATCACCCCGTCGTCCCAAAGCCGCGCCGTGGCGTAGTAGGGGTTGCCTTCGTCCTCGTATTTCTGGCGGATCGGAGCCTTGAAGGCTTCGGCCTCCTCCGGTGTCCACTTGTCGGCATCGCGGTGCACCGTGGCGAGCACGCTGGCGGCCTGCTCACCGCCCATCACGCTGATGCGCGCATTGGGCCACGTAAACAGGAACCGTGGCTGATAGGCCCGCCCGCACATGCCATAGTTGCCTGCGCCAAAACTGCCGCCGATGAGCACCGTGATCTTGGGCACCTGCGCGGTTGCCACGGCCGTCACCAGCTTTGCGCCATGCTTGGCGATGCCTTCGGCCTCATACTTGCCGCCGACCATGAAGCCCGAAATGTTCTGGAGGAACAGGAGCGGAATGCGGCGCTGGCAGGCCAGTTCGATGAAGTGTGCGCCTTTCTGCGCGCTTTCGGAAAAGAGCACGCCGTTGTTGGCAAGGATGGCCACCGGCATTCCGTGGATATGGGCAAAGCCGCAGACCAGCGTGGTGCCGTAGAGCGCCTTGAACGCGTGGAACTCGGACCCATCCACGATCCGCGCGATCACTTCATGCACGTCATAAGGCGCGCGCACATCCTCCGGGATGATCGCATAGAGATCCTCGGCGGGATAGAGCGGCGGTCTGGCATCTGCACCATGCACGGCGGGCGAGGGCGGGGCCGCACCCAGATGCGAGACGATGTCGCGCACGATCGTCAGCGCGTGTTCGTCGTTGTCGGCCAGATGATCGACCACCCCGCTCTTGCGCGCATGAAGATCGCCGCCGCCCAGCGCCTCGGCGCTGATTTCCTCGCCCGTGGCTGCCTTGACCAGCGGAGGGCCGGCAAGGAAGATCGTGCCCTGTTCGCGCACGATCACCGTCTCGTCCGACATGGCGGGAACATAGGCGCCGCCAGCCGTGCAACTGCCCATCACGCTGGCAATCTGCGGAATGCCTAGCGCGCTCATGTTCGCCTGATTGTAGAAGAAGCGGCCGAAGTGATCGCGGTCGGGAAAGACCTCGGCCTGGTTGGGCAGGTTCGCCCCGCCGCTGTCCACCAGATAGATGCACGGCAGGCGGTTTTCCTGCGCGATTTCCTGCGCGCGCAGGTGCTTCTTCACCGTCATCGGGAAATAGGTGCCGCCTTTCACCGTGGCATCGTTGGCAAAGATCATGCACTGGCGGCCTGAAACGCGCCCAATCCCGGCAATGATCCCCGCGCCCGGCACTTCATCGCCGTACATGCCGTTGGCGGCAAGCTGGCCGATTTCGAGAAACGGCGATGCCGGATCGAGCAGACGCTCCACCCGGTCGCGCGGAAGCAGCTTGCCCCGCGCGACATGGCGCGCGCGGCTGCGTTCGTCGCCGCCGAGCGCCGCCCTGGCCACGCGGGCGCGCAGTTCTTCTGCCAGCGCCCGGTTATGCGCCGCGCGCGCCTGCGCCTGTTCCGAGGAAAGATCGAGATTGGAGGAGAGGACGGGGGCCGACATCACCGTGCCCCGATCAGTTCGCGGCCGATCAGCATGCGGCGGATTTCATTGGTCCCCGCGCCGATATCCAGCAGCTTGGCATCGCGCAGGTAGCGTTCGACCGGCCAGTCCCTGGTATAGCCCGCGCCGCCGAGAGCCTGCACCGCCTCGCCGGCAACGCGGAAGGCGTTCTCGCTCGCCAGCAAAATGGCGCCCGCCGCATCGAAGCGCGTAGTCTGCCCGGCATCGCACGCCTTGGCCACCGCATAGACATAGGCCCGTGCCGACTGGATCGCCACATACATGTCCGCCACCTTGGCCTGCATCAACTGGAACGTGCCGATGGGCTGGCCGAACTGCTTGCGCTCGCGCACATAGGGAATGACGGTATCGAGGCAGGCCTGCATGATCCCGATCTGCATCCCTGCCAGAACCACGCGCTCGTAATCCAGCCCGCTCATCAGCACGCCCACGCCGCCATGGAGCGGCCCCATGACGTTTTCTTCGGGAACGAAGCAGTCCTCGAACACCAGCTCCGCCGTGGGGGAGCCGCGCAGACCCATCTTGTCGATCTTCTGGCCGATGGAGAAGCCCGGCATGTCCTTTTCGATCAGGAAGGCGGTGATCCCCCGGCTGCCCGCATCGGGCGAGGTCTTGGCATAGACGACCAGCGTATCGGCATAAGTGCCGTTGGTGATCCAGAACTTGGTGCCGTTGAGGCGAAAGCCCCCTGCCACGGCATCTGCGCGCAGCTTCATGGAGACCACGTCCGATCCGGCGCCTGCCTCCGACATGGCAAGGCTGCCCACATGTTCGCCCGAAATGAGCCTCGGCAGATACTTCGCCTTCTGCTCGTCGTTGCCCCAGCGCCGGATCTGGTTGACGCACAGGTTGGAGTGCGCGCCATAGGACAGGCCGACCGAGCCTGAGGCCCTGCTCACTTCCTCGACCGCGATCACATGGTCGAGATAGCCGAGGCCAAGCCCGCCCCATTCTTCCTCCACCGTGATGCCATGCAGGCCCAGCGCGCCCATCGGCTCCCACAGCTCGCGCGGGAAACGGTCGTTGCGGTCGATCTCGGCGGCAAGGGGGGCGATCTGCTCATCGGCAAAGCGGCTTGCCGCCTCGCGGATCATCATGGCGCTTTCGGTCAGGCCGAAGTCGAAATCGGGCGTGGCGCGCATCCGGGCATCCTCTGCAAGCTTTCAGGCGGCAAGGATACCATCGGCGAACCATCGCTCAAAATTGATTTCGATGGGGGCTTGCGATAGGTTTTACCTATGATGAAGCGCGCGCATCTCCGCCAGTTCCTTGCCGTGGTCGAAACGGGCAACTTTACCCGCGCGGCCGAGCGGCTGGCCATTTCGCAGCCGGCCCTGTCTGCCGCGATTGCCGAGCTGGAACGGCTTGCCGGAACGCGCCTGTTCCTGCGCGAGCGGCGGCAGGTGCGCCTGACCGAGGCGGGCGCGCGCCTCGTGGCCCATGCCCGCACGATCGAGCGCGAGTTCCGCGCAGCCGAAGCCGCCTTTGCCGACGCACCGGCGCCGCGCGCACCGCTGCGGCTGGGCGTGCTGCCCTCGATTTCCACGGCAACGCTCTCTGCCATGGCGCGGCGCTATGCAGGGCCGCAGCCGCTCATCCTTGCCGAAGGGACCGATGCCGAATTGCGGCGCAAGCTGGCCGAGGGGCAGGTGGACGCCATCATCACGCTGCTGCGGCCCGAAGATGCAGAGCGCCCCTCGCAGACGCTGCTTGCGGAAAGCTACAGGCTGCTTCTGCCGCAGAGCCATCCGCTGGCCGGGGCCGCGCTGCTCGATGCGCGCGATGTGGCGGCCGAAACGATGATCGCGCGCCGCAGCTGCGAGATTCTGGGGGAGACAAGCCGCTGGTTCACCCAGCGCGGGGTGCGTCCGCCGTTTTTCCTGCGTTCGGCCAATGATGATCGCTGCATCGAAATGGTGCGCGCCGGCATGGGGGTGACGACCGCGCCGCAATCACTGGCGCGCGAAGGTGTGGTCCCGGTCCGCCTCGTTGATTACGACTTTCGCCGCACGCTTGGCCTTGTTGCCGCCAGAGAGCGGCCAGATCTGGCCGAGGAGGCCAGCCCTCTGGCCGAGGCGTGCCGCGCCGCCTTCGGCTGAGGATCACTTCACCGCGTAGAGCAGGCGGCCTTCGCCCAGACGCTCAAGAACACTGCCGATATCGTTGTCGGAAAAGGCAAAGCAGCCCTGACTGCGCCCGATCCGGCCCTGCGTGCGGGCCATGGCGTCGCTGACATAGCTGGCGGCATGGATGACGATGCCGCGTTCCAGCGCCGCGCTGTTGGCATCCTCCAGCCCGATCAGCCTGCGCGAGCGGCCATGCTTGCCGAAATAGGTCACGCCGGTCAGGAATGCGCCGGGGCTGGAGGCGTTGGAGCCGACCCGGTTGGAAAACCGCTGCACCCAGCCGCTGTTGGCGGGATCGGAACCGCTGCCGTGCGAGACGAGGTGCGAGGAGACGACCTTGCCGCCTTCGATGTCGATCAGGTGGAAGCGCGCCTCGCGCGAGGCTCTGGAAAAGTCCACCAGTCCGACCAGATCACGATGGCGGATATGCGCGCCGTGGGCATCGAGCGCGGCCACCGCGCGCTGCACCAGCGCGGGCAGGGCAGGGCGCGCAAAGGGCGAAAGTTCCGGTTCGCGCACCGGTGTGACGGCCATTGCCGGCGCAGTGGACAGTGGCCCTCCCAGCAGTGCGCTTCCCATCGTAGCTGCCATGGCGCCCAAAAAACCGCGCCGCTGCGAAATCATGTTTGCGAGACCCCGGTTATGCTTGTTGCATTGCCGAAGTTGTAAGCGACACATTCTGTCTGCAAGGCGCATGGCCCTGCCTTGCGACGAGCCGTGCCCGGCATGCCTTCGGTTGATGGAACCTGCCGCCGGATCAACGATCCGGGGCGTTCAGGCGCCTTGGCGCAGCCGCAATGCCTTGGGACTGCGGAAGGTGGATGAGGGCATCCAGTCCAGCGCGGCATCCATGCGCGAGAACTCCGGCACCGCTTTCAGCAGTTCCTCGAAGGCAATCTGCGTGGCCATGCGCCCGATCATGGCACCCAGGCAGGCATGGACGCCGCCGCCGAAGCCCAGATGCCGCCGCGGCTTGCGGGCGATGTCATAGACATCGGGGTTCTCGAACATCCGCTCGTCGCGGTTGGCCGATCCATAGGCCAGAATCACCTGATCGCCTGCCTTCATCACCTGCCCGTGCAGTTCCACATCGCGGGTGAGCGTGCGGCGGAAGCGCTGCGCCGATGTGTTGAAGCGCAGCGATTCCTCGATGGCATCCGGGATGAGTTCCGGGTCCGCCGCCAGCGCACGGCGCGCATCGGGATGATCTGCAAGGTTCAGCCCGAACATGGCCATGAAGCCCGAAAGGCTCTCGATTCCGGCCATGATGAGCGTGGTCACGGTAAGCTGAACTTCCTTGTCGAGCAGCTTCTCGCCGTCGATCTCGGAGGTAATGAAACTGGACAGGAGATCCTCGCCCGGATCGGCCTTGCGCGCCTGAACCAGCCGTTCCGCATAGTCTGCCATCCATTCGAAAGCCGCCAGATGCTCAGGCCCCTTGCGGCGCGTTGCCGGATCGGTCTGGACCATCAGCACCGCGTTGCGGCGCACCAGATCGGCGTTTTCTTCAGGCAGGGCAAAGAGCGTGAACAGCAGGTCGACCGTGACCTTGGAGGTGTAATCACCCACCAGATCGAACTCCGTCCTGCCGTTCAGGGCGGCAAGATGCGCCTTTGCCGAAGCGCGCGCCGGAGCGATGATGTGTTCCAGCGCCCGCTTGGTCACGGCTGACTGTATGAGGGCGCGCAGGCGGTCGTGCCGGGGCGGATCGCTTGATCCCAGCGTCGATCCGGCACGGCCGGGAAACTCGTCGACCAGATTGCCCTTGGCCGATGAATAGGTGCGCCAGTCCTGCAGGGCATTCAGCACATCGGCATAGCGTGAAAGCACCCATTTTCCTGCATCTTCCGACCAGAAGCACGGGTATTCATCGCGCAGCACCCTGTAGGCGGGGAAGGGATCGGCATCGATCGCCGGGGAATAGGGATCGAAGCGGAATTGTGGCCGCGCAAGCGTGGTTGCCATGGGCAGGTTTCCTCTCTCAGCTCAGCTGATGCTGCCACGCGTTGCGCTGCGCAGCCACGCAGCTTGCAAGCAAATGCTTGCACTTTTCGCGCAAGGCAGCACAGTCAGGCCATGCGCGGGACCGAGATTGACCGTTTCGCCCTTTACGGTGAACAAGGGGCGGCAATCGCGCCTGAGTTCGTGCATCTTGAGCGCATCTTCGATCGGTCAAGTCTGCACGACTGGACGATTGCCCCCCATGCCCATCCGCACATGTTGCAGCTTCTGCTGGTCGAAACCGGATCAGCCGAAGTGCGCGGCGATGATGGCCGCAGCAGGCTCGGCGGCCCGGCCCTCATACTCGTGCCTCCGGCCTGCGTTCATGCCTTCCATTTCGATCCTGCCGTGGAAGGCTGGGTGCTTTCGCTGGCGGCCGATCTGGTCAATGATCCGCGCCTTGCCGGGTTGCTCGCCGGGCTGGCGGGTGTGCAGCAGACGCGGGCGCTTTCGCTTGATGGCGGCGCTGCGACGGCCACCCGGCTGGGCTGGCTTCTGGCCGACCTCGCCTCGGCCTTGCGCGATGGCCATGGGACGGGACCGGGCGTTCTGGCGCAAGTCGCGCTCATCCTTGTTACCGCGCTTGAAGCTGCCGCCCGCGCAGACAAGCCAGGCGGGCAAAGCCCCCACAGTGCGCTGGTCGCCCGGTTCAGGACGCTGATCGAGCGGCACTACCGCGAACACCGCGCGATCCCCGCCTATGCCGCGGAACTGGGGACGACCGCGTCCACGCTGACCCGCGCCACGCGCAGGCTGACGGGACAGGCGCCTGCCGACCTCGTGCATGATCGGCTCCTGCTGGAAGCCAAACGCAATCTTGCGTTTACAGGAGCGAGCGTGGCGCAGGTGGCCTATGCCCTTGGCTTTGCCGACCCGGCCTACTTCGCGCGGTTCTTCAAGGCGCGGACGGGGCAGACGGCAAGCGATTTCCGCAAGGCGCTGCTGGAGCAGGACCAGCG
This sequence comes from Novosphingobium sp., assembly GCA_046294595.1. Classification (GTDB taxonomy): domain Bacteria; phylum Pseudomonadota; class Alphaproteobacteria; order Sphingomonadales; family Sphingomonadaceae; genus Novosphingobium. The sequence continues at coordinate 14,061 of JBKBKD010000009.1, read as the reverse complement.
AATGCAGGCGCACGCCGGACGGTGAAGCCATAAGCCGCGTTCTGCCAGACAAAGCCCGGTGTGCGCGGGTTTTCCCAGTCCGCGGGCTGCATCCGGGCATCTTCCCTGTGTGCCGCATCCCCATCGAGGCGCTGCCACGCGCCATCTTCGGGAAAGCGTCCAAGGACGGGGATCATCGCGCTGCGCCATGCCGACAGTTCGCAGACATGGCGCTCAAGCGCCAGATCGCGCCGCTCCCAGTTGATCCAGGTGATCGGATTGTCCTGTGCATAGGCATTGTTGTTGCCCCGCTGGCTGCGGCCGAACTCGTCGCCCGCCGTCAGCATGATGGTGCCGGTGGAGATGAACAGCGTGCCCAGCATGGCGCGGGCAAAGGCATCCCGGCGGGCAAGGATCGCCGGATCGTCGGTTGGCCCTTCGGCGCCGTTGTTCCAGCTGAAGTTTTCACCGTGCCCGTCGCGGTTGTCCTCGCCATTGGCATGGTTGTGGCGCTGTGCATAGGCGAGCGTGTCGGCCAGTGTGAAACCATCGTGCGCGGCAAGAAAATTGACCGAGCGGCACGCCTTGCCGAAAATGTCGGACGAACCGGCAATCCGTGTGGCCAGTATGCCCAGTCCTGCCTCGCCCCTCCAGAAGCGGCGCACATCATCGCGGAAGCGGTCATTCCATTCGAGCCAGTTGGGCGGGAAACGCCCCAGCTGGTAGCCGCCGGGGCCGATGTCCCAGGGTTCGGCAATCATCACCCGGTCCGCCAGCAGCGGATCGGCGGCAATCTCGGCAAAGATCGGCGCATCCGCCGCAAAGCCGGGGCTGCGTGCAAGGACGGGCGCAAGATCGAAGCGGAAACCGTCGACGCCGCAATGCCTCACGAAATGGCGCAGGGTGTCGAGCGCCAGTGCGCGGACCGCCCGATTGCCGAAATCGAGCGTGTTGCCGCAACCGGTATCGTTGATGAGGTTTCCGTCCGGGGCCTTGGCATAGGCCGCATCATCAAGCCCGCGCAGCGAGAGCACCGGGCCAAGCATATCGGATTCGCCGGTGTGATTGAGCACGATGTCAAGGATCACGCCGATGCCCGCATGGCGCAGGGCCGCCACCGTATCGCGCAGTTCGGCCACGCCGCCGGGGCACAGACGCGGATCAAGCGCCATCATGGCAACGGGATTGTAACCCCAGGCGTTCCTGAGGCCCAGCGGGGGCAGGTGGCGTTCATCGATCCAGGCAACGACCGGCATGAGTTCCACCGCTGAGACGTTGAGGCGCCGCAAATGGCCGATAATGGCCGGGTGGGCCAGCGCGGCCACGGTCCCCCGGATGGCTTCGGGCACATCGGGGTGCAGCATGGTGAAGCCGCGCACATTGAGTTCGTAGATCAGCCCGCCATGGCGAAAGAGCGGCGGATGGGGCCGGACCGCCTGCGGTGCGGTTACGATGGCCTTCGGAACTATTCCTGCCGTATCAGAACCATGGCTGGATAATCTGGCATCATGGGTGAAGGGGCCGTCCAGTTCCAGCGCATGGGGATCGACCAGCAGCTTGGCGGGATCGAACCAGAGACCGGCGCGAGGGTTCCATTCGCCCGAAGCACGGTAGCCATACCGCACGCCGCGCAGATCGCGCGGGATCTCAACGGTCCAGCTTTCTCCGGTGCGAGCCATCGGAACACGCTGCTCGGCATTGCCCTCGAAGAGGCAAAGGTCGAGCGCTTCGGCACGGGGAGAGCGGACGGTGAAGCGGGTTCTGCCGTCCTTGATCCGGACTCCCGGTGTCACGTCACCACGTCGGGCGCGGTGCGGCCGGTGTGGCGGGCAATCCCGGCGATGGCGTCGGCCGCTGCGATGAGATCGGCCAGCATTTCTGGGGTTTCGCGGTCTAGATCGCCGCCGGCAGGTTCATGGCGTTCCAGATAGACGCGCAAGGTTGCGCCCTCCGTGCCGGTGCCCGACAGGCGGAAGACGACGCGCGATCCGCCCCTGAACATCACGCGCACACCCTGATTGCTGCTGGTGGAGCCATCGACGGGATCGCGGTAGGAGAAGTTGTCAGCCTCGGCAATTTCCAGTGTTCCGAATACCTTGCCGGGCAGACTTGAGAGCGATTCCTTGAGCTGTGCCATCAAGGCATCGGCCCTGTCGGTGGGCAGGGCTTCATAATCGTGGCGGGCATAGTAGTTGCGGCCGAACCGCGCCCAGTGCTCGCGTGCCAGCGCGTCCACGCTGATCCTGCGCACGGCAAGGATATTCAGCCAGAGCAGCACAGCCCACAGGCCGTCCTTCTCGCGCACATGGTCGCTGCCGGTTCCGGCGCTTTCCTCGCCGCAGATCGTGGCCATGCCCGCATCGAGCAGGTTGCCGAAGAACTTCCACCCGGTCGGCGTTTCGAAGCACGGGAGGCCGAGCGCTTCGGCCACCCGGTCCGCCGCGGCGCTGGTGGGCATGGATCGCGCGATGCCCTTCAGTCCGCCCGCATAGCCCGGCGCAAGATGGGCGTTGGCGGCAAGCATGGCGAGACTGTCCGACGGGGTGATGAAGCGCCCGCGCCCGACGATCAGGTTGCGGTCGCCATCGCCGTCCGATGCCGCACCGAAATCCGGGGCATCGGGCGCGAACATCGTTTCGAACAGTTCATGCGCGTGAACCATGTTGGGATCGGGATGGTGGCCGCCAAAGTCCTCAAGCGGAATGCCGTTGCGCACGGTGCCCTTGGCAAAGCCCAGCCGGTTTTCGAGGATCTCGATGGCATAAGGCCCGGTCACGGCGCTCATCGCATCGAAGGCCATCCGGAAACCGGCCTGAACATGGGCGCGGATCGCGTTGAAATCAAAAAGCGATTCCATGAGCTGCGCATAATCGGCCACCGGATCGATCACTTCGACCGCGAGGGCGCCGATCTGCGTGGTGCCAAGCGTGTCGAGATCGATATCCGGCGTGTCCACCGTCAGCCAGCGGTCGATCGTCTGGGTGCGGGCATGGATCGCCTCGGTCACGCCTTCGGGGGCAGGGCCGCCATTAGCGATGTTGTACTTGATGCCGAAGTCCTCGTCCGGCCCGCCGGGATTGTGGCTGGCGGACAGGATCAGACCGCCCGACGCGCCATATTTGCGGATCACGTTGGAAGCTGCGGGCGTGGAAAGGATGCCGCCCTTGCCGACCAGAACCCTGCCGTATCCGTTTGCCGCGGCGATGCGGATGGCCTGCTGGATGACGGTGCGGTTGTGGTAGCGTCCGTCACCGCCCAGCACGAGCGTGCTGCCGGGGGCGCGCTCCACCACATCGAAGACCGACTGGATGAAGTTTTCGGCATAGCCGGGTTGCTGGAACACCTTGACTTTCTTGCGCAGGCCGGAGGTGCCGGGCTTCTGGCCGGAATAGGGCTGGGACGGGACGATACGGGTCATGTGTTCTCCGCAAGGAGGCTGGCATAGAGGTCCGCATAGGCGCGGCCGGAGCGGTTCCAGGAAAAGTCCGTCTTCATGCCGGCACGCTGGATCGCCTGCCAGACATCGCGCTGCGCGTAGAGCGTTACGGCACGGCTGATGGCATCGGCAAGCGAGGCATGGTGCACGCCGTTGAACTGGATGCCGGTTGCAGCCCCGCCCATGACGGCGGCAAGGTTTGCGTCGATCACCGTATCGGCAAGGCCGCCGGTGCGGGCGACGACCGGAACGCAGCCATAGGCAAGGCCATAGAGCTGGGTAAGGCCGCAGGGTTCGAATCGGGATGGCACGAGGATGGCATCCCCGCCTGCCTGCATCCGGTGCGAAAGCGCCTCGTCATAGCCGATGCGCACGCCCACCTTGCCGGGGTGGCGCATGGCGGCGGCGTGGAAGGCGTTTTCCATCGCCTTGTCGCCCGAACCGAGTAAGGCAAGGCGTCCGCCAAGGCCGACCAGATGATCGACACATTCCAGCAGGACATCGATGCCCTTCTGCCACGTGAGGCGGGAAATGACGACGAAAAGAGGCCCTTCGCCCGGCTCCAGCGCAAACTCTGCTTCGAGCGACCGCTTGTTGGCCTCGCGCCTGCCCAGCGTCCTTGCGCTGAACCGGCTGGCAAGGTCGGGATCGGTCTGCGGGTTCCACTGCGCCGTATCGATCCCGTTGACGATGCCGTGGACCCGCCGCTCGCGGCTGAGGATCAGCCCTTCAAGGCCCATCCCGAACTCGGCGGTGCGGATTTCGCGCGCGTAAGTGGGGCTGACGGTAGTGATCGCGCTTGCCGCTTCGAGGCCCGCCTTCAGAAAGCCGACGCCGCCGTGGTATTCCACCCCGTCCATGGCGAAGGCGTGCGGGGGCAGGGCGAGAGCCGGGAAAATGTCCGCGCCATAGTGGCCCTGAAAGGCCATGTTGTGGATGGTCATGACCGAAGGGATGCGCCGACCCTGGGCGGGCGGGGCGAAGCGCAGATAGGCAAGCGCCATGGCGGCCTGCCAGTCATGCGCGTGGACAAGATCGAAGCTGCGGCCCTTTGCCGCTCCGGCAGCCACATCTGCCGCAGCCCGGCCGAATGCGGCAAACCTGCGCCAGTTGTCCGACCAGTCGCGTCCCGCACCATCGCCATAGGGGCCGCCATCCCGCAGGAAAAGGGCGGGGGCGTCCAGCACCAGCAGCGGATGATCGCCCAGATGCCCTGCCACGAGCCGCGCTTTCTCGCCCAGCAGGCTGTCCCACGTGTGGACCGCGCGCGGGCGCGACAGCGCCTTCATCACCGCCGGATAGCCGGGCAGCAGCGTCGTCATCTCCACCCCGTGGGGTGCGACAGCGGCGGGAAGCGCGCCGGCCACGTCGGCAAGGCCGCCGGTCTTGACGAGCGGGACGGCCTCGGACGTGACGGAGAGAACCCGGATCGTCATTTGAGCTGTTCGATCATCCGCTTGGTGATGAGGCAGACCCCGCTTTCGGACCGCCGGAAGCGACGGGCGTCAAGTTCGGGATCTTCGCCCACGACCAGACCTTCGGGGATACGCACGCCGGAATCAAGGATCACCCGCTTCAGCCGGGCGCCGCGCCCGATGTTGCAATAGGGCAGGATGACCGCTTCCTCGCAGGAGGAGAACGAGCCCATCTTCACGCCCGTGAACAGGAGGCTGCGCTTGGCCAGCGCGCCCGAAACGATGCAGTCCTGGCTGATGAGCGAGGAAATGGCCATGCCGCGCCGGCCATCTTCATCGTGCACGAACTTGGCGGGCGCGGCGATGATCTGGTCGGTCCAGATCGGCCAGTCGCGGTCGTACATGTTGAGCTTGGGCACCACGTCGGTGAGATCGAGGTTGGCTTCGAAATAGGCGTCGATCGTTCCCACATCGCGCCAGTATTCCTCGATCTCCTCGGCCGCGCGGATGCAGGAATTGGTGAAGCGGTGGGCCACGGCCTTGCCGTTCTTCACGATCTTGGGGATGATGTCGTTGCCGAAATCGCGGCTGGAATTGGGATCGTCGGCGTCTTCCTGCAACATCTGGAACAGGAACTTCGTTTCGAACACGTAGATGCCCATCGATGCCAGCGCCATGCCCTCGTTTCCGGGGATGCCGGGCGGATCGGCGGGCTTTTCGACAAAGGCGGTGATGGTATCGGCCTTGTCCACGGCCATAACGCCAAAACCGGTGGCTTCCATGCGCGGCACCACGAGGCAGCCGATGGTGACATCAGCCCCGCTTTCCACGTGCTGGCGCAGCATCAGCTCGTAGTCCATCTTGTAGATGTGATCGCCCGCCAGAATGACCATGTATTTGGGCGCATAGGAGGCGATGATGTCGATGTTCTGGAACACGGCATCGGCGGTGCCTTCATACCAGTGATCTTCCGACACGCGCTGCGAGGCGGGCAGGATGTCGAAGCTTTCGTTGCGTTCGGGGCGCATGAAGTTCCACGCGCGCTGCATGTGGCGGATCAGCGAGTGCGCCTTGTATTGCGTGGCCACGCCGATCCTGCGGATGCCGGAATTGATCGCGTTGGACAGCGCGAAATCGATGATGCGCGATTTGCCGCCGAAATAGACCGCGGGTTTGGCGCGGTTGTCGGTCAGTTCCTTGAGGCGGCTGCCGCGGCCGCCCGCAAGCACATAGGCCATGGCCTCGCGGGCCAGCGGCTGAGAGTAACTGTCGCGCATCCCCTGTTCCTTCCCTTGTTATCCCTGATATTCGAGGACCAGCGTGGCCAGCGGCGGCAGCACGATGAACGCCGCCCCGCCTGTGGCCGCGACCTGCCCCAGATTGCCGATGCCGCTTCCTCCGTAATCCTGCGCATCGCTGTTGAGCACTTCGCGCCATTCGCCGTCGTGCGGCAGCGGCAGGCGATAGTGATCGTGGACCTGCGGGGTCATGTTGCAGATGACGGCCACCGGCCGCGCCCCCGGCGCCTTGCGCAGCCAGGCAAAGACCGATGCCTGCGCATCATCTACCACCAGCCACTCGAAGCCCTCCGGCTCGCAGTCACGCGCGTGCAGGGCGGGGCGCGTGGTGTAGATGCGGTTGAGATCGCGCACCCAGCGGCGCACGCCTTCATGGGCCGGGGCATCCAGCAGGTTCCAGTCCAGCCCGCGCGCCTCGCTCCATTCGCGGCGCTGGGCGAACTCCTGTCCCATGAACAGCAGCTTCTTGCCGGGATAGCCCCACATCATCCCGTAATAGGCGCGCAGGTTGGCGAACTTCTGCCAGTCGTCGCCGCTCATCTTCGCAAGCAGGCTGCCCTTGCCATGCACCACCTCGTCATGGCTGAGCGGCAGGACGAAGTTTTCGGAGAAGGCGTAAGTCAGGCCGAAGGTGATTTCGTTGTGGTGATAGCGGCGGTGGACAGGATCGCGCGCCATGTATTGCAGGGTGTCGTGCATGAAACCCATGTTCCACTTGAACCCGAAACCCAGGTTCTCGCGCGGGCCTTCGTCGAACGCGGGCCGCGACACACCGGGCCATGCGGTCGATTCCTCGGCAATGGTGATGAAACCGGCATGGCTGGCATAGACGGCGCGGTTCATCGCCCTCAGGAACTCGACCGCCTCCCAGTTTTCGCGGCCACCTTCTGGATTGGGAATCCATTCACCGTCCCGGCGCGAGTAATCGCGGTAGAGCATCGAGGCGACCGCATCGACGCGCAGGCCATCGACATGATAGCGCTCGGCCCAGAACAGGGCATTGTTGACAAGGAAGCTCGCCACTTCGCGGCGGCCGAAGTTGTAGATCAGCGTGTTCCAGTCGGGATGGAAGCCAAGTCGCGGGTCTTCGTGTTCATAGAGCGCTGTGCCATCAAAGCGCACCAGCCCGTGCTCGTCGGTGGGGAAATGGGCAGGAACCCAGTCTATCAGGACGGAAATCCCGGCGCGGTGCGCCCCATCCACGAAACGGGCAAAGCCTTCGGGCGGGCCGAAGCGCGCGGAAGGCGCATACAGGCCGGTCGTCTGGTAGCCCCATGACGGATCATAGGGGTGCTCGGAAACGGGCAGGAACTCGATATGGGTAAAGCCCATTTCCGCCACATAGGGTATGAGCCGGTCCGCCAGTTCGTCCCAGGTGTAGAAGCCGTCCTCGTGCGGTTTCTGCCATGATCCGGGGTGGACTTCGTAGATCGACATGGGCTGGCGGCGCGCGTCCACGCCGGCCCAGTGGGCGCGATGGGCGGCATCGCCCCAGTCCATCTTGACCGGGTGCGCCGTGATCGAGGCGGTGCTGGGCCGAAACTCGCTCGCCTGTGCGAAAGGATCGGCCTTGAGCGGCAGGACAGTGCCATCGGCGCCCACCACGCGGTATTTGTAGGTGCGGTGTTCGTCGATGTCGGGAATGAAGATCTCCCACACGCCGGTATCTGCACGGCGGCGCATCGGATGGCGGCGATGATCCCAGTCGTTGAAATCGCCCACCACGCTCACCAGCCGGGCATTGGGTGCCCAGACCGCGAAGTGGACGCCGCGAGCACCCTCGTGCTCGATCAGGTGCGCGCCCATCTTGTCGAAGAGGCGCAGGTGGGTGCCTTCACCGATAAGGAAATCGTCCATCGGCCCAAGCACCGGGCCGAACGAATAGGCATCGGTGACAAGCCATTCGTGCTTGCCCGCCTTGCAGGCATAGCGCACCGGCTGGCGCGGCCCCTTGACCTTTCCTTCGAACAGGCCGCGCCCGTCAACGCGGGTAAGCTTGCCCAGTCTCTTTCCGGCAAGCGACCATGCCACGGCCTCTTCCGCGCCGGGCAGGATGGCGCGGGCAAAGGCGCCTTCCGGCCCTTCGTGGATGCCAAGGACCGAAAACGGATCGGCGTGCGTCCCTTCCAGCAGGGCTTCGATGGCGCGCGCCGATGGTTTCATTGCTCCTGTCAGACCCCCCAGATGTCGCGCGCGTATTCGCTGATGGTGCGGTCGGACGAGAACCAGCCGACATTGGCAATGTTGCGGATGGCCGCCGCGCGCCACCCGGCCTGATCTTCCCAGCGCTGGTCGATGCGGCGCTGGGCGGCATGATAGCTGTCGAAATCGGCGGCGACCATGAACCAGTCATGATCGTAAATCCCGCCCATCAGGCCCGCATAGCGCTGCGGATCATCGGGCGAGAAGACGCCCGTGGCAATGGCGGCCACCGCCTGCTGCAATTCGCGCGATGCCTCGATCACCTCGCGCGGGACATAGCCGGTGGCGCGCCGTTCTTCGACTTCGGCAGCAGTCAGCCCGAAAATCTCGATGTTGGCATCGCCCACGCGGTCCTTGATCTCGATGTTGGCGCCGTCGAGCGTGCCTATGGTCAGCGCGCCGTTGAGCGCGAACTTCATGTTGCCGGTGCCCGATGCCTCCATCCCCGCGGTCGAGATCTGTTCCGACAGGTCGGCTGCCGGGATGATCCGTTCGGCAAGGCTGACGTTGTAGTTCGGCACGAAGACGACCTTGAGCAGCCCGCCGACGGAGGGATCGGAATTGACGCGCCGGGCGATGTCGTTCGCCAGTTTGATGATGAGCTTGGCGTTGTGATAGCTTGAGGCCGCCTTGCCGCCGAAGATCTTCACCCGCGGAACCCAGTCACGCTCCGGGTGGCTGCGGATCTGGTCATAGAGCGCGACAGTCTCGATCAGGTTCAGAAGCTGGCGCTTGTATTCGTGAATGCGCTTGATCTGGACATCGAACAGGGCATCGGGATCAAGGCGGACGCCCATCAGGTCCTTGATATGGCGCGCAAGGGCGATCTTGTTGGAACGCTTCACCTCGGCGATGCGTTCGCCAAGGGCGGCATCCTCGGCCAGTGCATTCAGATCGGCCAGCTTTTCCGCATCATCGAGGAACGCATCGCCGATGGCGTCCTTCAGCACCGCGGTAAGGCCGGGGTTGCACTGTTGCAGCCAGCGGCGCGGCGTGACGCCGTTGGTCTTGTTGTTGATCCGCGCGGGGTACAGCCTGTGCAGATCGGAAAAGACCGTCGATTTCATCAGGTCGGTATGGAGCGCGGCCACGCCATTGACGCTGTGCGCGCCCGCGAAGGCAAGGTTGGCCATGCGCACGCGGCGTTCGCCTGCCTCGTCGATCAGGCTGATGGCGGCAATCGCGGCATCATCCATTCCGGCCTTGCGCGCCTCGCGCAGGACGCGGCTGTTGATGGCATAGACGATCTGCATGTGGCGCGGCAGCAGCCGTTCGAACAGCGGCAGCGGCCATGATTCCAGCGCTTCGGGCAGGAGCGTGTGATTGGTATAGGCAATCGTGCCCTTGGTCAGTTCCCATGCCTCGTTGAACTCAAGCCCGTGGGCATCGACCAGCAGGCGCATGAGTTCGGCCACGGCCACGGCCGGGTGGGTATCGTTGAGCTGAATCGCCGCCTTTTCCGGCAGGCTGCGGACATCGCCATGGAACTGCACATGCCGGCGCACGATGTCCTGAATGGATGCCGAGGTGAAGAAATACTCCTGCCGCAGGCGCAGTTCCTGCCCGGCGGGCGTCGAATCTGCCGGGTAGAGCACCCGCACCAGACTGTCGGCCCGGACCTGTTCGGCCATCGCGCCGAAGTGATCGCCCGCATTGAACGCATCGAGCCGCAGCGGATCGAAGGCATGAGCGGTCCAAAGGCGCAGGGTATTGACTCGCTTGCCGCGCCAGCCGACCACGGGGGTATCGACCGCGCTGGCCTCGACCCGCTCGGCCGGGCGCCACTCCACCCCGTCGCCGGTTTCGACCACTTCGCCGCCGAACCCGATGACATAGGCGCTTTCGCGGCGGTCGAACTCCCACGGGTTGCCGTGGCTCAGCCAGGTTTCGGGCAGTTCCACCTGCCAGCCATCGTCGATGCGCTGGCGGAACATGCCGTTGACGTAGCGGATGCCATAGCCGTAGGCCGGAATGCCGAGGCTGGCGAGGCTTTCCATGAAGCAGGCAGCCAGTCGGCCAAGCCCGCCGTTGCCCAGCGCCGCATCGGGTTCCAGATTTTCCAGCGCCGCAAGATCGAGGCCGTGTTCGCGCAGTGCCTTCTCCATGTCGCGCGTCATGCCCATGTTCGACAGCGCATCGCGCAGCAGGCGGCCGATCAGGAATTCGAGGCTGAGATAGTAAACCCGCTTGGCCCCTTTCTCGTAGGTTTCGCGGGTCGATTCCATCCAGCGGTCGATGATCGCATCGCGCAGGGTCAGGACCGTGGCGGTGTACCAGTCATGCGGCTTGGCAGCGCGTTCGTCCTTGCCCACCCGCTTGCGCAGAACGTCGATGATCTGCGCATCGAGTTGCGCGGCTCTGGAATTGCTGTCGAGGCTCATAGCACGTGTCCCACCCTGAAAGGCCGGGGCCGCGAGCAGTTCGTGCCCGCCGTGCACCCGCGCCCGTTGCGCCGGGCCTTTCCAGCCGTGATGCCGCTTCTCGGTCCTGCCGACGCGCGTGAAATCATGCGCGCCGAGGGCAGGGGGCGGTTTGCAAGGCAGATCATCGCACTTCCCACGCGAGGGTATGCCACGCAGCGCGCGGTGCGCAAGGGCTGCCGCAACGCGCTCCGATCCATGATTGTGCCCCGCCCGTCTTGTGTCACGCCCGCGCTTCTAGCGACAGGCGGGCAGCCTGTCGGCCAGAATACGTCTGCGCGTCAGAGCATGCGCCGCAAGACGTTGTCCTTCGCCACAAAGTGATGATGCAGCGCCGCGCCAATGTGCAGCACGACGAGGCCCGCCATGAGCAGACCGAGGACTTCGTGCCCTTCGTGCGCGGCTTCCGCAAGGGCCGAGCCTTTGGCCACGGGCAGCTTGGGCCAGTCGAACAGGCCGTAGATCGAAATGGGATACTTGCCCGCCGAGGACATGATCCAGCCGGTAATCGGCACGGCCAGCATGAGGAAATAGAGCAGGCTGTGGGTGATGCGGGCAACGGCGCGTTGCAGGCTGCTCATTGTGGCGGGCCAATCCGGCATGGTCCATGTGAGGCGCCAGCCGATCCGGGCCAGCGAAAGCAGCAGGATCACGATGCCGGTCGCCTTGTGCAGCGGGATCGGATTGAAGATGTCCTCGAAAGCTTCGTGCCCGATCCCGCCAATCAGGTTCAGGATGACCAGCACGGCGATAACGGCATGAAATGTTCTTGCGACCGCATTGTAGCGGAGGACGTCTCCGCCCGAAGCCAACGTTGCCAATGGACCCTCCTTGAAGCCAGTTTCCCATCCCGTCCGCCTGCCCTTGCCGACACGCAAGGAACAGACGCGGTGCCATCCTGCCACCATGATGCTTCCTCTCCAAGGGGCAATAGCGGCATGTCGGTGGCAGGAACATGGTGGCGGCGATACGGGAAAAGGTTGCACAACGTTCGCGCATGCCGGAAGACCGCGCAATTGGTAGCAGCCGAAACTATGACGCCTGTCCAGTAATGCCATGCGGCAAATGACGTATGGGCGATCCCGCAGTGCAAAAAATAGATTGAGAGGCGTCGGGACAACCAAACAAGCCAACTGTGTGAGGGAAAATGACTACCCAGCGTCTCACCCAAGTGGAGCCAGCCGTCGTCAGCAAGATGGCATCCATGCTCAAGAGCCAGAAACCGGAGGTGATCCAGAATCACTTCGGCATCGGCCTGAACACCTGGGTCAAGCTGCGCGAGGGCAAGGCGATCCGGCATTCGGTTGCCGTGCGGCTGCTGCAACGCCTTCAGCGCGACAACGTCATCTGATCAGCCCCTGACGCAAGCCGGACGGACCGGAACGGCATTGGATCGCAGCCTTTGCTCCGGTCGTCTGGCGGATCGCTCCGGCCTGTCCGGAGTTGTATCCCCGTTCGCCGGACGCCGAGGAAGAGGAGCGCTTGTTGACCGCTAAAGGCTTGCCGAAGGGCGTCCGAGGCGCAATAGCGGCAGGGTGTGTGGCATTCCGGGTTTCTCTGGCTATCGCAGCGCGGCTTTCGCCGCCGGGGCGCTTGTCATCGCCCTTGCGGGAATCGACCTTCTTCTGGGTGCGCACAGCCCCGTTCGCACGATCGTGATGATGCTTGGCACCGTCGGGCTGGTGGCGCTGGCGCTGCGCGGCGGCCGTCTCACTGCCCCATCGCGCGGTGAGGACAGCGCTGCGCAGCCGTTATCCGCGCCGGGCCAGTCCGGGGCCGGGGCTGACGAGATTGCCGAACTGACCCGCCAGCGCGATGCCGCCGAACAGGCCAATCTCGCCAAGAGCCGCTATCTTGCCAATGTAAGCCATGAAATCCGTTCACCCCTGAACGCGATCTATGGCTATGCCCAGCTGGTGGAGCGCGGGGCCGAGATCGATCCGCGCAATGCCGCGCGGGTGATCCGCCGCAGCGCCGAGCATCTCACCAACCTGGTGGAAGGGCTGCTCGATATCGCCTCGGTCGAACAGGGCGTTGTGCGGATCGATAACGGCGTGGTCCGTCTGGGCGCGCTGGTGGAACAGGTGGCCGAAATGTTCGCGCCGCTTGCCGAACAGAAGGGCCTTGTCTTTCGTCTCGACCTGCCCGCCCGGATGCCGGAGTTCGTGCGCATGGACGAGCGGCGCGTGCGGCAGGCGCTCATCAATCTTGTGTCCAACGCCGTGAAGTTCACCGAGCGAGGCGAGATCGGGTTGCAACTGCGCTGGTCCGGACAGACGGCGACTTTCGTGGTCAGCGATACCGGGCCGGGCATCGCGCCCGAACTCCAGCAGGCGATCTTTGCGCCGTTCCAGCGCGGCGGCGATGCAGGCGGGGAGGCTGGCGGGGAGGCAGGCGGCGAGGCGGGTTGGGGCGTGACCCCGGCGACACCGGCACCCGGAAGCAGTTCGGGCGCGGGCCTTGGCCTTGCCATAACCATCGCCATAGCGCGGATGCTGGGCGGCGACCTTTCGCTGGACAGCAGGCCCGGCCAGGGCAGCCGGTTCAGCCTGACCCTGATGGCCCCGCCGGTATCGGGACTGGTGGACCGTTCTGCGGAGCGCCTGCGCCCGATCGGCTATGCCGGACCGCGCCGGGCGATCCTGCTGGTGGATGATGACCGCGATCATCTGGCCGTGCTGCGCATGACTCTCGGCGAGATCGGGTTCGACGTGACGGAGGCGGGCGATGGTCCTTCGGCGCTGGCCCTTGCCGAACAGGGCCGTTTCGACGCCGTGATCTGCGATGTCAGCATGCCGGGGATGAACGGCTGGGAGGTTGCCGCGGCGCTGCGTGCGCGAAAGGGCCGCGATCTGAAGATCCTGATGCTTTCGGCCAATGCCTTTGAACGCCATGGTGTCGCCGGGCGAGAGGCCGATCACGATGCCTTCCTCATCAAGCCGATCGAGCTTTCGGCCCTGATCGATGCGATCGGCCGACAGCTTTGGCTTGAATGGCAGTATCCGGCGACGGATGGCGGTGCCAGTTCCGGCGCATCGGGCTTGGCCGCCCCGGCACAGGAAGCGGCTGAGGGCGGCTCCGCCAAAGTGCGCGCACATGTCGAGCGGATCAAATCGCTTGTGCAGATCGGTCATGTGCGCGCATTGGAGGGCGAAATCCGCGCGCTTGAGCTGGCCGAACCATCCGCGGCCGAACTGGCGGCGCGGCTCTATGCCTGTCTCGATCGGTTCGATCTTGCGGCAATCAAACGCATTCTGGAGGAGTTCTGACGATGAGCGGCGCAGGAGGGATTGGCGCAGGCGCCCGGCGCG
>JBKBKD010000047.1:0-14578 GCA_046294595.1 Novosphingobium sp. | reverse complement strand
CCGGCCGCGAACACCCAGCTTTCCGGGCTTTATGCATCGGGCGGGCTGCTGTGCACCCAGTGCGAGGCGGAAGGTTTCCGGCGCATCACCTTCTTCCCCGACCGGCCCGATGTGCTCTCGGTCTATTCGGTGCGGATGCAAGCGGACAAGGCGCGGTTCCCGGTGCTGCTGTCGAACGGCAATCTGGTGGCTTCCGGGGACGATGGCGATGGCACCCACTGGGCCGAGTGGCACGATCCCTGGCCCAAGCCGTCCTATCTCTTCGCGCTGGTGGCGGGCAATCTGGTGGCCAACCGCGACAGCTTCGTCACCCGGTCGGGACGCAAGGTGAACCTGGCGATCTGGGTCCGCCCCGGCGACGAGACGCGCACCGGTCATGCCATGCGCTCGCTCATCGCGTCGATGAAGTGGGACGAGGATGTCTATGGCCGCGAATACGATCTCGACGATTTCAACATCGTCGCGGTGAGCGATTTCAACGCCGGGGCGATGGAGAACAAGGGCCTCAACATCTTCAATACGCGGTATATTCTGGCCGATCCCGAAACCGCCACCGATGCCGATTACGATGCGATCGAGGGCGTGGTGGCGCATGAATACTTCCACAACTGGTCGGGCAACCGCGTGACCTGCCGCGACTGGTTCCAGCTTTCGCTGAAGGAGGGATTCACCGTCCTCAGGGATCAGCAGTTCAGCGCCGATCGCGGGTCTGCGCCGGTCAAGCGGATCGAGGATGTGCGGATCCTGCGGGCGGCGCAGTTTCCTGAGGATTCGGGGCCGCTGGCGCATCCGATACGGCCCGATTCCTATCAGGAAATCAGCAACTTCTACACCGCGACGGTCTATAACAAGGGGGCCGAGGTGATCCGCATGATGACGGTCATGGCGGGGATGGAGCGGTTCCTCAAGGGCACGAGCCTCTACTTCGAGCGACACGACGGCGAGGCGGCGACCTGCGAAGACTTTGTAAAGGCTGTGGAAGATGGCGCGGGGCTGGACCTTGGCCAGTTCCGGCGCTGGTATGAACAGGCCGGAACCCCGCGCGTGAGCGTTTCGGCAGCTTTCGAGGGCAATCGGGTCGCTTTGACGATCAGACAGGCATGTCCGCCCACCCCCGGACAGCCTTTGAAGCAGCCCATGGTGATCCCGTTGCGCACCGCCCTGTTCGACCGCGCAACGGGCAGGCATCGCGGCGAGGAACTGCTGGTGCTGACCGAGGCCGAGCAGACCTTCACCTTCGAGGGGTTCGATGCGCCGCCGGTCATTTCGATCAACCGCGGCTTTTCCGCGCCGGTCGAGATCGAGGCCCCGGTGACGGGCGAGGACCTGGTGTTCCTTGCGCTGCACGACGATGATCCCTTTGCCCGCTACGAGGCGATGCAGCAGCTTGTGGTGCGGCATCTGGTGGGCGCGGTGGCGGGAACGCTGGCCGATCGCGAAGCATCGCAGGCGGCGATTGGCGCGGCGATGGGGGCGATCCTTGATGATGCGGCGCTGGATGACCTGATGCGCGGCGAACTGCTGATCCTGCCCGGAGAGGCTTATCTGGCCGAACAGCTGAGCCGCGCCGATCCGACCCGCATCTTTGCCGAGCGCGAAGCGCTGAAGCGCTGGCTGGGCGAGAGCCTGAAGGACAGGTGGCTGGCCCTGCACGACCGGTGCAGCGCGGTGCCATACAGCCTTGAGGCCGAGGCCCGCGGCGCGCGCAAGTGCAAGACGCAAGCACTGGTCTATCTGGCCGCGGCCGATCCGGCCGAAGCCGCGCGCCGCGCCCGCGTGCAATACGACAGCGCCACCAACATGACCGACCGGCAGGGCGCGCTGATGGTGCTGTGCGGGCTGGACCGTGCCGAACGGGAAGCGGCGCTGGCGGATTTCCACACGCGCTTTGCCGGCAACATGCTGGTGATCGACAAGTGGTTTTCGCTTCAGGCCGGATCGCTGCACCCTGATGTGACAAACCACGTGAAGGCGCTGGCGCAGCATCCCGATTTCACGCTGACCAACCCCAACCGCGTGCGCGCGCTGTGGATGGCCTTTGCCGCCAATGCGCAGGCGTTTCACAAGGAGGGGGGTGAGGGCTACCGCCTGATTGCCGATCTGATCCTGAAGCTCGATCCCATCAACGGCAATGTCGCCGCGCGTTTCGTGCCGCCATTGGGGCGGTGGAAGAAGGTGGACGAGGCCCGCGCTGCCTTGATGCGGGCAGAACTTGAACGCATTGCCGCAGCCCCCGGCCTTTCGCGCGATGTGCGCGAGCAGGTGACGAAAAGCCTTGAGGCGTGAGGGCGCGGGCGTGAGGGCGCGGGCGTGAGCGTCGAGAGGCTGACCCATCCGCTGCTGGGCGCCGCCGCGCACGGGTTCCTTGGTCGCCGGGGCGGGGCAAGCACGGGCGATCTGGCCGGGCTGAACGTGAGTTACAGCGAGGACGATCCGGCGCTGACTGCCGAAAACCGCCGCCGTGCGGTGGAGGCCGTGCTTGCGGGCGGCACCTTGCAGACCTGCTACCAGATCCATTCGGCCGACGTGGTGACGGTGCGCGAACCCTGGGCCGATGCCGGGCGCCCCCGTGCCGATGCGCTGGTCACGGACCGGCGGGGAATCGTGCTTGGCGTGCTGACGGCCGATTGCGCCCCGGTGCTGCTGTGCGACGCGGATGCCGGTGTGGTGGGCGCGGCCCATGCGGGGTGGAAGGGCGCGATCGGCGGCGTGACCGATGCCGCGATTGCGGCGATGGAAGCGCTGGGCGCCAGCCGCGCGCGCATTGCCGCCGTGGTCGGCCCGTGCATTGCGCAGAAAAGCTACGAGGTGGATGCCGCCTTCGAGGCGCGGTTCCTTGAGCACAACCCTGAAAACGAACGCTTCTTTCGCGCCGGGCGCGAAGGGCACGGCTGGTTCGATCTGGAAGGCTATGTGGCATCGCGGCTGCGCGATGCGGGGCTGGCGCGCGTAGGGATGCTGGGCGAGGACACTTATGCGCAGGAGACGCGCTTCTATTCGTTCCGCCGCGCCACTCACCGCAAGGAGCCGGGATACGGGCGGCAGATTTCGCTCATCGGCCTGCCTTCCTGATGGCTGGGTGAACCGAACGCCATGACGCTGCCGGTGCTCTACAGCTTCCGCCGCTGTCCCTATGCCATGCGCGCGCGGCTGGCGATTGCGGCCAGCGGGAGCCGTGTGGCCTTGCGCGAGGTGAAGCTGGCGGCAAAGCCCGAAGCCATGCTGGCCGCATCGCCCAAGGGGACGGTGCAGGTGCTGGTCCTGCCCGGCGGGCAGGTGATCGAGGAAAGCCTTGAGGTGATGCGCTGGGCGCTGGGCCGCGCCGATCCCGAAGGCTGGCTTGCGCGCGACGATCCGGCGCTGATCGAACGCAACGACGGCGCGTTCAAGCATGACCTTGACCGCTACAAGTATCCCCAGCGCTACGGCTTCGATCAGCAGGGCGCCGAGGCGCTGGCCCACCGCGAGCGCGCGCTGGACTTTCTGCGCGAACTGGACGCGCGGCTGGCACGGCAGGATCAGCCTGGGACGGGCCAGGCTGGAGCCGGGAAAATTGGGGCGGGGCAGCTTTGCGGAGCGGTGCGCGGTCTGGCCGACATGGCGATCATGCCCTTCGTGCGCCAGTTTGCGGCGGTTGACGCGGCATGGTTTGCCAGCCTGCCCCTGCCGCATTTGCAGCGCTGGCTGGAGGGGCATCTGGGATCGGCGCTGTTTGGCGCCGTGATGGCAAGGTTCGCCCCGTGGCGCGAGGGCGATGCGCCGGTGATCTTTCCCGCGCTATAGCAGGCCCAGCGCCTGAAGCCGCGCCTCAAGCGCGCGCCAGTCGCCGGTGAAGTGGTGGACCTGCCAGCCCAGCGCCTGCGCGGAGGCGATATTGGCGGCGTTGTCATCGATGAAGAGCATGGTTTCCGGTGCGCGGCCGAACCGGCGGGCGGCAAGGCGGAAGATCGCCGGATCGGGCTTGGTCAGCCGCTCGACAGCGGAAATCACGATATCGCGCATGTGATCCAGCACGGGAAAGGTGGGGCGGAACAGCGCCCAGGAATCCGCGCCGAAATTGGTGATGGCATATTGCGGCACCCCGCGCGCGGCGAGGCGTTCGACCAGTTCGGGCATGCCGGGCACGGGACCGGGGAGGCTGGCCAGCCAGTTGCTGGCATAGAGCGCGATGTGCGCGGCGTGCTGGGGAAACCGGGCCGTGCGGGCAGCCACCATTTCGGCGAAGGGGACGCCCTCATCGTGCTGCGCGTGCCATTCTTCGGTGACGACTTCGGCAACGAAGCGGGCGCGCTCGGCGGGATCGGGAATGGCTTCGGCGTAGATGCCTGCAAGATCGAACTGGACGAGCACGCGGCCGATGTCCCAGACGACTGCCGTGACCGTCATTTCTGCCTCATCGCGGCCGATCCATGCAGGAAGGGCGGTGCCTTGAAGGGGTGCCATAAACGACTGCGCCCCCGCGGTGGGGCGGGGGCAACGGGGCGGCCTGGGTCCGCCTGCCGGTTTCCGGTGCAGCCTGCGCCGTCGCGCGACTGCACCGAAACCTGCAAATCAGCGGGTCTGCTTAGCCCTGACGCGCCTTGAAGCGCTTCTGGGTCTTGTTGATCACATAGACGCGGCCACGGCGGCGGATCACGCGGTTGTCCCGGTGGCGGTCCTTGAGCGACTTCAGGCTGTTGCGAATCTTCATGTCGAATCCCTTTGCCCGAAGCTGACCGGGCTGAAAACTGAAGCGTGGCCGTTAGTGGGACGGGCGGGCCAAGTCAACCGCTGGCGCGCATTTCCCGGCGCGCATTTCATCAAGCTTTCGCTCCCACGCGAGGGCATGGGCGACGATCACATCGAGATCGGCATGGCGCGGCCGCCATGGCAGGCGCGCCATGATCCGCCGGTTGTCGGAGATGAGCTGCGCGGGATCGCCCGCGCGGCGGCCCTGCTCTTCGCGCACGATCCTGACGCCTGCCACCCGGTCCACCGCATCGAGCACCTCGCGCACCGAGAAGCCGCGTCCGTAGCCGCAGTTCAGGACCAGCGATTCGCGCGGGGAGGCGATCAGCGCCTCAAGCGCAAGGACATGGGCGGCGGCCAGATCGGAGACGTGGATATAGTCGCGCACGCCGGTGCCATCGGGCGTGGGAAAATCGGTGCCGAACACGCCCACCGAGGCGCGCTTGCCCAGCGCCGCCTCGACCGCGACCTTGATGAGGTGCGTGGCGCCCGCGGTGGACTGGCCGGTGCGGCCCGCAGGATCGGCCCCTGCGACGTTGAAATAGCGCAGCGCCGCATGGTTGAGCGGATGGGCGGCGGCGACATCGGCCAGCATCGCCTCGGTCATCAGCTTGGACATGCCATAGGGATTGATCGGGCGCTGCGGGCAGTCTTCGCCCACGGGCGAGACATCTGGCGTGCCATAGGTGGCGGCCGTGGAGGAGAAGATGAAATGAGGCACGCCCGCGCGCACCACGGCCTCGATCAGGGCGCGGCTCTTGGCGGTGTTGTTGTGATAGTATTTCAGCGGGTTCCCGACCGATTCGGGAACCACCACCGATCCGGCAAAATGCATGACCGCGCCGATCCGGTGTTCGGCCGCGATGCGCGCGATGAGCGCCTGATCCTCGATATCGCCCTGATGGAAGGGGACATCGGCCGGGACGGCGAAGCGGAAACCGGTAACGAGATTGTCGATCACCACGACCGGCCAGCCCGCATCGCGCAGGGCAAGCACGGCGTGGCTGCCGATATATCCGGCACCGCCAGTCACGAGCACGGGAACTTTGGGTGTGGTCATCGGTGCCTGCTTCCCGACCTCTTGCATGTTCAGCCACGCGACAGCCGCCGGAGGCTAGCCGCGCAAGGGGGCACCTAACGCCGGACAGGATAATACCCGATGAACGTGAAGCCGATTTTGCCCATTCTGCTGACGGGCGGCCTTGCCCTTGCCGCAACCCTTCCGGCGCAGGCGCAGCCCTTTCCGGGCGGCACGGGGGCCTTTCCGGGCGGCGCGCGGGGATGGGAGCGAGGCGGCGACGATCCGCGAATCGAACGCAGACGCGCGGTCCAGCCTGCCCGTGCGATCGAAGTCAGCGCCTTTCAGGCAGCGGACGCCAAGCCTCTGCTGAGCAAGGGCGCGATCACCGTGGCAGCGGCAGCGGGATCGGAGGCGGAATGGAAGCTGCCCGTCTATGAGGCGGCTGTCGTCGATGAACTGGCCAGGCTGGGATACGATACCGCGACGAGCGGCGCCGAAGGCGGGCAGATTGCCCAGATCGGGATAAGCCACAGTGTGGTCGTGCCGGAAGAGCCGAAGCGCAAGCCGGTTTCGGGCGCGATGGAGGTGGGGGTTTCCAACCGGGGCAGCTATCAGGCCATGGCGCTCAACGTCGATCTTTCCAAGCCCGCGCGCGCCATCGTGGCGACCCGGCTGGACGTGCGCATCCGTGACCGGGCAAGCAACCGCGTATTGTGGGAAGGCCACGCCGAGGCGCAGACGCGCGAAGGCGACGAAGGGCTGGACAACGGCGCCGTGGCGGCGCGGCTGGCCTCGGCCCTGTTCGCGCGCTTTGCCGATGCGCAGGTGGTGAACGTGGGCGCAGATGGCCCGGCGGGCTGAGACTGTGCAAAATGCCATTGCAGCGGCGGGCAAGTCGTCCCACGTTTGCATGCAGACAACAGGAAGCCTGAAGATGAAACGCATTGCCGCCGCCCTTGCATTTTGCGCGCTTGTTGCCGGGCCGGTGCAGGCATGGGCCGCGCCGGTGGACGTGACCCGGTTCCACACCCCCGACACGCTTGCCCGGCTGAAAGGCGTGGCGGCCACGGTCGAAGCCGCGCCGGGGAGCGATCCGGCAAGCCTTGAAAGCAAGGTCTGGCTGGCGGCTGTGCAGAAGGAGCTTTCCGCGCAGGGCTTCGGCGTGGCGACGCCGGGGGCCACCGATGTGGTGGCCGAAGTCTTTGTCGAGCGGGAGGTGTTCAAGCGCGAAGGCACGCGCGGCCCGGTGAGCGTGGGCGTGGGCGGCACGACCGGCGGCTTTGGCAGCGGTGTGGGCATGGGCCTTGGCTTCAACCTTGGCGGCGGGGCGAAGGAATATGTCGTCACGCGCCTCTCGGTGCGCATCCGCGACCGCCGGACCGGCGAATCGCTGTGGGAAGGCCGGGCAGAGAACCGCGAGAAGGCCAAGGCGAAGGAAGCCGCCATTGCCGAAGCCGCACCGCGCATGGCCCGCGCGCTGTTTGCGGGCTTTCCCGGCAAGTCGGGCGAGACCGTCTCTGTCAAATGAGCGCCATTTCGATCAACGCCGCCTTCGATTCGGGCAATATCGAGGTGCTGGACATCGCGGGTGCCAGTGCGCGTCTGGCCATCCGCAAGGACCGCGCTTCGGACTTCTTCCAGTGGTTCCACTTCCGCGTGGACGGGGCGGGCGGACGCGCGCTGGAACTGAAGATCACCGGGCTTGAGGCATCGGCCTATCCGGGCGGCTGGCCGGGGTATCGCGCGGTCTTCTCGGAGGACCGCGAATACTGGGGGCGCACGGACACCGCCTATGACCCGGCAGAGCAGGGCGGCACGCTGACCATTCGCCACACACCCGCGGGCGGCACCTGCTGGTTTGCCTATTTCGCGCCCTATTCGATGGAGCGGCACCACGATCTGGTGGCGCGGACCGCGGCCATGCCGGGCGTGGACTATCGCTGCCTCGGCACCAGCATCGAAGGCCAGCCGATCGACTGCCTCGACATCGGCGAGGGGCCGCAGCAGGTCTGGCTCTATGCCCGCCAGCATCCCGGCGAGAGCATGGCCGAATGGTGGATGGAAGGCGCGCTGGAGATGCTGACCGATCCGGCCGATCCCCATGCGCGCCGCCTGCGCCAGCTTTGCCGGTTCCACGTGGTGCCCAATGCCAATCCCGACGGTTCCTGCCGCGGGCACTTGCGCACCAATGCGGCTGGCGTGAACCTCAACCGCGAATGGCACGCGCCGAGCGCGGAGCGATCCCCCGAAGTGCTGGCGATCCGCAATGCCATGGACGAGAGCGGCGTGGACTTTGCCATGGACGTGCACGGCGACGAGGCGATCCCGCACGTTTTCCTTGCCGGCTTCGAGGGCATCCCTGCGTGGACCGACGAACTGGGGGCAGGTTACGAGCGCTACCGTCGCATCCTGGAACGCCGCACCCCCGATTTCCAGACGCGGCGGGGCTATCCCGTGGCAGCACCGGGCCGGGCCAATCTGGCAATGTCGACCAACCAGGTAGCGCAGCGTTTCGGCTGCGTGGCGATGACGCTGGAAATGCCCTTCAAGGACAACGACGATCTGCCCTGCGCGCAGCAGGGCTGGAGCCCGGAGCGATCGAAGCTGCTGGCGCGGCAATGCCTTGCGGCGCTGTGTGAATGGCTGGAGGGCTAAGCCGCTTTACCGGTTGTTAAGGGATCAGGGCGCATGGCTGACACATGGCCCGCGCAATCGCCCTGATCCAGACCGCACACCCTTCCGAAGCGCTGCACGAACTGGCGCGCCGGATGATCGTGCTGGGCTGCGCCGCCGCGCTGATCCTTGCCGGGCGCGCGCTTCCCTTCTGACAGCACTGGCCCTCAGCGGGCCTTGCGGCCCCGCCGGATGACGGGTCAGAGGATTTCCAGCACCTTTTCCTTGGGGCGGCACAGGCGCACGCCCTTTTCGGTTTCCACCAGAGGGCGCTCGATCAGCCTGGGCTCGGCGGCCATGGCGGCGAGCACCGTGGCATTATCGGCTTGGGGCAGGCCGCGCGCTTCGGCATCGGTGCCGCGCAGGCGCAGGCCCTGCTGCGGGGTGATCCCCGCATCGCGATAGAGCTGGGCGAGCTTTTCCGCGCCCGGCGGGGCTTTCAGGTATTCGATCACCGTCACCTCCGCACCCGCTTCCTGAAGCATCGCCAGCGTATTGCGCGAAGTGCCGCAAGCCGGGTTGTGCCAGATCGTTGCCTTCATCGGTGCCTCCTGTGCGCTGTGCGATGCCTTGTGCCAGCGGTTCATAGCCGCGCGCGGAGCGGGCGCAAACCCGATCCGACGGCAAGACGCGTTTTTTGACCGGGATCAATGGAATTGAGAATAATTTGCAAAAAACTGCTTGCCAGTGCGAGTGAGTCGCAATAGGGCGTTTTTGCGAATGATTATCGATACCTGAAGGGGACAGAAGTGAACCGCCTTGCCCGGATTATGCCCGCCCGGATTATGCCCGCCCGGATTATGCCCGCCCGGATTATGCCCGCCCGGATTATGCCCGCCCGGATTATGCTTGCCCGGACCATTCTTGCCGGAACCGCGCTCGCCTCGTGCTCCGCCATTGCCGCGTCTGCTGCCCATGCCGATGAAGTGGCGGTGCCTGCGGACGCGGCGCTTGAAGCGGATGCGGCGGGAACGGTGATCGTCGTGACCGGCACCGCCGATGGCTACCGCCCGGTCGATGCCAACGCGGTCAAGACGCCGACCCCGCTGCTCGATGTGCCGCAGACGATCACTGTCCTGACCCGCGAGCAGCTTGACGATCAGGGCATCACCCAGCTTGGTGACGCACTGCGCTATGTGCCCGGCGTGGTTCTGGGGCAGGGCGAGGGCCACCGCGATCAGATCACCATCCGCGGGCAGAACACCACCGCCGACTTCTATCTCGACGGGCTGCGCGACGACACGCAGTATTACCGCTCGCTCTACAACATCGAGCGGGTCGAAGTGCTCAAGGGAGCGAACGCGCTGCTGTTCGGGCGGGGCGGCGGCGGCGGGGTCATCAACCGCGTGAGCAAGACCCCGGATCTCAACCGCACCAGGGCGCAGGCCAGCGCCAATGTCGACAGCTTCGGCGCCTTCGCGCTGGCGGCGGATTTCAACCAGCCGCTGGGTGAAACGGTGGGCGCGCGGATCAACGCCACCTACGAGGAGTTCGACAATCACCGGCAGGATTTCGAGGGGCGCTTCATCGGCGTGAACCCGACCCTTGCCTTCCAGCCCGGCGCGGCCACGCGCATCGAGCTTTCCTATGTCCATGACAATGACCGGCGCATCACCGATCGCGGCGTGCCATCGCTGGGCGGCAGGCCGCTGACGGGATATGACGATACCTTCTTCGGCCGGGCCGATACCAACATCGCCACGGTGAAGGCCCATATCGCGCAGGCCCGGCTGGACCATGAACTGGCCGAGAACCTCAGCTTCAACGTGCTGGGCCAATACAGCCACACCGACAAGCTTTATGGCAACATCTTCCCCAGCGGCGCGGTGAACACCGCAACCAACACCGTGGCGCTGGCCGGGTATGAAAGCGGCACGGTGCGCGCAAGCTGGATCGGGCAGGCCAATCTGGTCTGGACCGGCCGCACCGGCGGCATTGGCCACACCCTGCTGGCAGGCGCCGAGTTTGCCGATCAGGACACCCACGCCACGCGCCGCAACACCGACAGCGGCAGCGTGACGCTGGCACGGCGGCTGAGCGTTCCGGCGCTGACCTATGGCGCGCTGACCAACAACACGCGCACCGATGTGCGCACGGTTTCGGTCTATATTCAGGATCAGGTCGAACTGGCGCCGTTCCTTCAGGTGGTTGCAGGCGTGCGCTATGACGAGTTCCGCATCACCGGGCGCAACGCGATCAACGGGGTGACGGCATCGCGCACCGACGGCAAGTGGTCGCCGCGCCTTGGCCTGATCCTGAAGCCGCAGGCGAACCTCAGCTTCTATGGCAGCTTCACGCGCACTTTCCTGCCGCAATCGGGCGACCAGTTCGGCGCGCTCGATCCCACGCAGGCCACGCTCGCCCCAGAGCAGTTCGAGAACATCGAGGCGGGGGTGAAGTGGGACGTGAACCCCGGCCTTGCCTTTACCGCGGCGGTCTATCAGCTCGACCGCGACAATTCGCGCTTCAACAATCCCGTGACCGGCCTGCCGGAACTTTCAGGAAAGACCCGCGCCAAGGGCATCGAACTTTCGCTGGCCGGGCGCATCCTGCCCGACTGGCAGGTAAGCCTTGGCTACACGCTTCAGGATGGCGAGGTGCTTTCGGCCACCACCGCCGCGCCCGCCGGGCGCAGGCTGGCGCAGTTGCCGCGCCACCAGGCATCGGCATGGTCGCGTTATGACGTGACGGACAAGATCGGTCTTGGCCTTGGCGTGACGCACCAGTCGAAGAGCTTTGCCACGATCAGCAACGGGGTGACGCTGCCCGCCTTCACCCGGATCGATGCGGCGGCATTCTATGACATCTCCGACCGCATCGCGTTGCAGCTCAACGTCGAGAACCTGACCGATGCCGACTATTTCCCCGCCGCGCACACCGACAACAATATCTCGACCGGCGAGCCGCTGAACGCCCGCCTGACGGTGCGCGTCAAGTTCTGATACCCCCCGGCGCCCTTCTGCTTCCGTCCCTCCCGGAGCGGAAGGGCGCCACCCCGTGACGTGGGGCCGCGCTTGGGGCGGCCGGCCGCTCAGCCAGCGGACGGGGCGACGATGGCGGGCGGCGGGGCGGCGCTCAGCGTTTCCTCTCCCCGCATAACGCGGGCGGCGCGCTGGATGGCGCGGGTCAGGCGCGGATAGACTCCGCAGCGGCAGATGGTGGTGATGGCGCGCGCGATGTCTTCATCGGCCGGGCTGGCGTTGACCGCCAGCAGCGCGGCGGCGGCCATGACGATGCCCGGCGTGCAGAACCCGCACTGGATCGCCTGTTCGGCCACGAGCGCCTGCTGCACCGGATGCGACCGGTCGGCCGAAAGCCCTTCGATGGTAGTGACGGTGCGTCCTTCGGCCTCGCCCAGCAGGAGGGTGCAGCTTGGCATGGCCTGACCATCGACGATGACCATGCAGGCACCGCATTCGCCGGTGCCGCAGCCGTATTTGGTGCCGGTCAGGTTCGAGGCATCGCGCAGCGCCCACAGCAGCGGGGTATCGTCCTCAAGGCGATACTGCACGGGCTGGCTGTTGACGGTGAGGCGGGCCATGGCGTTCGCTTAGCCCGCCTTGCCGGACCGGATCAATCCACCCCGTTCAATCGCGCCAGCTGCGGTCGATCCGGTCGATCCGGCGGGTCCACGCCGCAAAATCGGCAACGCCCGCCGCACCCGTCTCGCGGTTGACGGTGGAAATGTCGCGCTGATGCACGGCGATCACCTCATCGGGCACGCGGATGACCGGACGGCCCATCGAAAGCGTGGCCATCTGGATCTCGCAGGCGCGCTGAAGGCTCCATTGCATCAGGAACATCTGCTGGAGGTTTTCCGCCAGCACCACCGGGCCGTGATTGCGCAGCATGAGAATGCGCTTGCCGCCAAGGTTCTTGAGCAGGCGCTCGCCTTCCTCGGCGCGCACGGTCACGCCCTCGAAATCATGATAGGCAAGCTGGCCCGCAAAGTTGCAGGCATAGAAATTGATCGGCATCAGCCCTTCTTCAAGGCTGCACACGGCCATCGTCTCGGTCGTGTGGACATGGGCGATGGCGTGCGCCCAGGGCAGGTGCCGGTGAAAGTAGGAATGCTGGGTGAAGCCCGCCGGATTGACCGGCCAGGGGCTGTCGTCCAGCTTGTTGCCATCGATGTCGATCTTGACGAGGTTCGAGGCGGTGACTTCGGAATAGAGCATTCCGAAGGGATTGATGAGAAACGCACCCTCCTCGCCCGGAACGCGCAGCGAGATGTGATTGTAGATCGATTCCGACCAGCCGAGATGGTCGTAGATGCGGTAGCAGGCTGCCAGTTCCTGCCGGGCGTGCCATTCGGCCTCGCTGCACTCGATGTTGGGCCTGATGTGGGTGGCCATTGCGCTCTCCGGGGCATATCTGGTTGTTATGTGCAACTTGTATCGCATGACCGGCAAGGTTCAAGCCATCGCACGGATGTTTGCACCCCTCGGAAAGGCGCCGGATGAGCTGCCGGTCTTTTCCGAGATCTGGCCCGGCAGCACGGCGCCGGTGCTGATCGCGCGCGGCGGGCAATACCGTCTGGGGCCGATGCAGTGGGGCTGGCCGCCGCCGGGCGGGGGGCAGAGGCCGGTCATCAACGTGCGCAACCTGCAATCGCCGATGTGGCGCACGGCGCTGGAAGACCCGGCGCGGCGCTGCGTGGTGCCGGTGACGGCGTTCTGCGAATGGTCGGCCGGCATCGATCCGCAAACGCGGCGCAAGCGGCCGCACTGGTTCGCGCTGAAGGACCAGCCGCTGTTTGCCTTTGCCGGACTGTGGCGGCAGACAGCCGATGGGCCGCGCTTTGCCTTCCTGACCTGCCCGGCGAACGCGCTGGTGGGGCGGGTCCATCCCAAGGCGATGCCGGTGATCCTCGCATCGGGCGAGGCGGCCATGGCATGGCTGACCGCCGATGCCGAGGAGGCCGCGGCAATGCAGCGCCCCTTTGCGGATGCGGCGATGATCGAGATCGCGCAGGAGCAGGCAGACGCGCCGCCTGCGCAGCCCCGGCTGCTCTAGGGCAGGAGCGGGCAAACGCAAAAAGGGGCCGGTCCGAAGACCAGCCCCTGATTTTTCCTTCCAGCAATTGCCGGAGCGCGGATCAGCGCTTCGAGAACTGGAAGCTGCGGCGGGCCTTGGCGCGGCCGTACTTCTTGCGCTCGACCACGCGCGGGTCGCGGGTGAGGAAGCCGGCGGCCTTGACCGCGCTGCGCAGGGCAGGCTCGAACTTCGACAGGGCCTGGGCGATGCCGTGCTTGACCGCGCCGGCCTGGCCCGAAAGGCCGCCGCCCTTCACGGTGCAGACGATGTCATACTGGCCTTCGCGTCCGGCGACGGCGAAGGGCTGGTTGATGACGAGACGCAGCGTCGGACGGGCGAAATAGACTTCCTGATCGCGGCCGTTGACGGTGATCTTGCCCGAACCGGGCTTGAGCCACACGCGGGCCACGGCGTCCTTGCGGCGGCCGGTGGCGTAGGAGCGGCCCTGCGCATCGACTTCGCGTTCGCGCAGGACGGCAGCCGGGCCGGTGCGCACGACGGGGGCTTCATCGCCAGCGGCCGGAGCGGCAGCGGCTGCGCCAGCGGTCAGATCCTTGAGATCTGCGAGGCTGGAGACGGTGTTTTCGGTTTCGGCCATGATTATGCACCCACCTTGTTCTTGCGGTTCATCGAGGCGACGTCGAGCGGCACCGGCTGGGTTCCGCCATGCGGGTGTTCGGCACCGGCATAGAGGTGAAGGGCGCGCATCTGCGCACGGCCAAGCGGGCCGCGCGGGATCATGCGCTCCACGGCCTTTTCCAGCACGCGCTCCGGGAAGCGGCCGCCCAGAACCTTGTCTGCGGTGACTTCCTTGATGCCGCCGGCATAGCCGGTGTGCTTGTAGTAGGTCTTGTTCTTCAGCTTGTTGCCGGTGAACTTCACCTTGTCGGCGTTGATGACGACGACGTGATCGCCGCAATCGACGTGCGGGGTGAAGCTGGGCTTGTGCTTGCCGCGCAGATGGTTGGCGATGATGACGGCGAGACGGCCGACGACCATGCCTTCGGCATCGATCAGATGCCACTTCTTTTCCACCTCGGCCGGCTTGATCGACCGGGTGACCTTGCTGAGAGCCTTCATGGCTACGGTTCCCTGAATATCAGTGCGTCGATCCGGGCG
>JBKBKD010000008.1:0-106289 GCA_046294595.1 Novosphingobium sp. | reverse complement strand
CCTACCGCACCGGCATCCAGCTCATTCCGGCCGCGCTCTATGAACTGGAAGTGCCGGTGATTGCCGCGGTCAACGGCCCCGCCATCGGCGCCGGGCTGGATCTGGCCTGCATGGCCGATATTCGCATCGCCTCGGACAAGGCGCTCTTTGCGGAAAGTTTCGTGAAGCTCGGCCTTGTGCCTGGCGATGGCGGCGCATGGCTGCTGCCGCGCGTGATCGGCATGGCCCGCGCCAGCCTGATGACGCTGACCGGCGATACGATCGATGCAGCCAAGGCCCTTGAATACGGCCTTGTCAGCGAAGTCGTCGCGCCCGATCAGGTGCTGGCGCGCGCGGTGGAAATCGCCCGCGCCATTGCCGCCAATCCCGGCCACGCCACGCGCATGGCCAAGCGCCTCCTGCGCGAAGGGCAGGACATGAAGCTTGGCCCCCTGCTCGAACTTTCAGCCGCCTATCAGGCGCTTGCCCACCACACGCACGATCACCACGAAGCCGTCAGCGCCTTCGTGGAAAAGCGCGATCCGGTGCTGCGCGACGAATAGGGCCGCTCAACCGGCGGAAGGCACGCGCGCGATCTGGTCGAGCACCATCGGCGCGTGTTCCTTCCGGCAGATCAGCAGGTCGGGCATGTAGGTATCGGTCTGGTTGTAGATCAGCGGGCTTCCGTCGATCCGGCTGCAATGCAGCCCGTGGGCCAGCGCCACGGCCACCGGCGCGCATGAATCCCATTCATACTGCCCGCCCGAATGCAGGTAGATGTCGGCATCGCCCAGCACCACGGCCATGGCCTTGGCCCCGGCGCTGCCCATCGGCACCAGTTCGGCACCGATCGCCTCGGCCACGGCCACGGCCTCGTGCGCGGGGCGGGTGCGGCTGATGACCATGCGCAGCCGGCCGGGCGCAGGTGGCACGGTGCGCGGGCGGTCGCTGCGCAGCACCAGACCGGCACCATTGCCTGCCCCCGGCAGCGCCACCGCGCCCAGCGTCGGCACGCCGTCCACCGCAAGGCCCACGTGCACTGCCCAGTCGGCCCGCGCCTCGCCATATTCGCGCGTGCCGTCCACCGGATCGACGATCCACACGCGCGACTGGTTCAGCCGGTCAAGGTTGTCCTTTTCCTCCTCGGACAGGAGCCCGTCATCGGGCCGCTGTTCGCGCAGGGCATGGCACAGGAACTGGTTGGCCGTGGCATCGCCCGCCCTGCCCAGCGCCTTGAGGCTCAGCAATCCGCTTTCCCGCACGGTCACGAGCAGCCTTCCGGCAACTTCGGCAAGATGGGCGGCAAGCTCGGCATCGGTCATCATGGTGTTCCCTGTCTGCGGCATCATATCGTGGGCGCCCAGCCCAGCAGTTCGTTGACGATGCGCTCGGCCGCCGCTTCGGGCGATTCCTTCGTGGTATCGATGCGGAAGTCCGGGTTCTCCGGCGCTTCATAGGGGCTGTCGATCCCGGTGAAGTTCTTGAGCTGTCCGCTGCGCGCCTTCCTGTAAAGGCCCTTCACGTCGCGCGCTTCGGCCACTTCCAGCGGCGTGTCGACGAAGATTTCCACGAACTCGCCCTCGGCCATGAGGCTGCGCACCATTTCGCGCTCGGCGCGGAACGGGCTGATGAAGGCGGTCAGCACGATCAGGCCGGCATCGGTCATCAGCCTGGCCACTTCGCCCACGCGGCGGATGTTCTCGATGCGGTCGGCCTCGGTAAAGCCCAGATCCTTGTTGAGGCCGTGGCGCACATTGTCGCCATCCAGCAGGAAGGTGTGCTTGCCCACTGCATGCAGCCGCTTTTCCACCAGGTTGGCGATGGTCGATTTGCCCGAACCGGAAAGGCCGGTGAACCACAGCACCTTGGGCTTCTGCCGCTTGAGCGCGGCGTGCGCCTCGCGGCTGATGTCCAGTGCCTGCCAGTGCACGTTCTGCGCGCGGCGCAGCGCGAAGTTCAGCATCCCCGCCGCCACGGTGGCATTGCTCATCTTGTCGATCAGCACGAAACCGCCCAGCGTGCGCCCTTCGGCATAGGGTTCGAAGACCAGCGGCTTGTCGGTGGCGATTTCGGCAACGCCGATGGCGTTCAGCTCCAGCGTCTTGGCGGCCAGATGAGCGCCCGACCCCCCGGCATCGTTGACGTTGACCACATACTTGGGCTGCTGCACCGTGACCGATATGGTCTGCGTCGCCAGCTTCAGCCAGTAGGCGCGGCCCGGCAGCATGGCTTCATCGTTCAGCCAGACCAGCGTTGCCTCGAACTGGTCGGCGGCCTGCGGCGGGTTGTCGGCCAGCGCGATCACGTCGCCGCGCGAACAGTCCACCTCGTCGGCAAGGCACAGCGTGACCGACTGTCCCGCCAGGGCCTGTTCCAGATCGCCGTCCAGTGTGACGATGCGCGCAACCTTGCTCGTCTTGCCCGAAGGCAGAATGCGCACTTCATCGCCCGGCCTGACGCTGCCCGTGGCGATGAGGCCCGAAAAGCCCCGGAAATCGAGGTTGGGCCGGTTCACCCACTGCACCGGCATGCGGAACGGCCTCTCCGCATCGGCGGTGGAGAGCACTTCCACCGTTTCCAGATGCTCGATCAGCGTGGGGCCGGAATACCACGGGGTATTGGCCGAACGGGTGGTGATGTTGTCGCCCCTGAAGCCGGAGATCGGCATGGCGGTGAAGCTTTCGATGCCGATCGAACGGGCAAAGGCGGCATAGTCCTTCACGATCGCGTCGAAGGTTGCCTGATCGTAATCGACCAGGTCCATCTTGTTGACGGCCAGCACGATGTTCCTGATCCCGATCAGGTGGCACAGGTAGGAATGCCGCCGCGTCTGCACCAGCACGCCCTTGCGCGCATCGATCAGGATCACGGCAAGGTCGGCGGTGCTGGCGCCCGTCACCATGTTGCGGGTGTATTGTTCGTGGCCGGGACAGTCCGCCACGATGAACTTGCGCTTCTCGGTGTTGAAGAAGCGATAGGCCACGTCGATGGTGATGCCCTGCTCGCGCTCTGCCGCAAGGCCATCGACCAGCAGCGCGAAGTCGATCTCCTGCCCCTGCGTGCCCACCTTCTTCGAATCGCTTTCCAGCGCGGCAAGCTGGTCTTCGAAGATCATCTTCGAATCATAGAGCAGGCGCCCGATCAGCGTCGACTTGCCATCATCCACGCTGCCGCAGGTGATGAAGCGCAGCATGGTCTTGTGCTGGTGCTGCTCAAGATAGGCTTCGATATCCTCGGCGATGAGGGCATCGGTCCGATAGATCACGTCCGGCGCGGCTGTGGTGTCCGTCATCAGAAATACCCCTGCTGCTTCTTCACTTCCATGCCCGCGCCGCCTGCATCCTTGTCGATCACGCGGCCCTGCCGTTCGCTGGTGGTGGTCAGCAGGGTTTCCTGGATCACTTCGGGCAGGGTGCTGGCGGTGCTTTCCACCGCGCCCGTCAGCGGGAAGCAGCCCAGCGTGCGGAAGCGGACGGACTTCATGGTGATTTCGGGCCGGTAGCCCAGCACCTTTTCCAGCCGCTCGATATCGTCGGCCATGAACAGCTGGCCTTCCCATTCGTAGGTCGGACGCTCTTCGGCAAAGTAGAGCGGCACGATCGGCACGTTGTTGAGGTGGATGTATTGCCAGATGTCCAGCTCGGTCCAGTTGCTGATCGGGAAGACGCGGATGCTTTCGCCCTTGTTCTTGCGGGCGTTGTAGAGGTTCCACAGCTCCGGGCGCTGGTTCTTGGGATCCCAGCCGTGGCTGGCGGTGCGGAACGAGAAGATGCGCTCCTTGGCGCGGCTCTTCTCCTCGTCGCGCCGCGCGCCGCCGAAGGCCGCATCGAAGCCATACTTGTCGAGCGCCTGCTTCAGCCCCTCGGTCTTCCACATGTCGGTGTGCAGCGGGCCGTGATCGAAGGGGTTGATGCCCTTTGCGGCCGCTTCGGGATTCTGGTGGATCAGCAGCTCCATGCCGCTTTCCTCGGCCATGCGGGCGCGCATTTCATACATGGCCTTGAACTTCCACGTGGTATCGACGTGGAGCAGCGGGAAGGGGGGCGGCGAAGGATAGAACGCCTTGCGCGCCAGATGCAGCATGACCGCGCTGTCCTTGCCGACCGAATAGAGCATGACCGGATTGGTCGCCTCGGCCACCACTTCGCGCATGATGTGGATGGCCTCGGATTCGAGCCGCTCCAGATGGGTGAGCGTCCTGCGATCTGCCGTCATGGCCTCGACTCCCTTGGGAAAACCTGATGGGCTTGCAAATCGCTGGCAGGCCCCTATCACGAACCTCCCATATGGGAGAAAAGTGAATGGCCTTCACGCATACCGACCAGCACGAGCTGTTCCTGCCGCTGGTCGAAGGCATCCATGAAACCCCGCCATGGGGCGCGTTCATGCGCAACCTCGTGGCGCGCACCCATGCCCGGCGCGCCTTTCTCATCATCACGCTGGCCAATGCCCTGCCGGGGCAGGAACCCACCGTGCTCCATGTCGTCGCGCCCCGCGCCGTGCAGGAACCGCCGCTCGACTTTCGCCGCATCGCCGCGCTGGGGCTGCATCCCTATGGCCAGCTCAGGCCCGGCCGGGTCTATGCGATCGACGAGATGCTCGATTTCGATGATCCGCAGCGGCTGGCCATGCAGCGCGAGGCGCTCGCGCTGATGGGCATCCGCTATGGCCGCTGGCTGCGCGTTTCGGCGGGCGGCGTGGCGGACGGATGGCTCATGCTGGTGCGCGAACGCGAGGATTTTTCCTCAGGCGCGGTGGCGCTGCTTTCGGCCATCGGCCCGCACCTTGCCGCCGCGCTGCGCACGCTGGCCGCGCTTTCGGCCGAGCGCCTGCAAACCGCGATGGCGCAATCGGCGCTCTCGCGCCTTGGTGCGGGGCAGATCGCGTTTGATGCGCTGGGGCGGGTCATGGCGGCCGATCCCCTCGCCGAAGCCGCGCTGGCCTTCACCACCGCGCCCGATCCCCGCACCGGCCGCCGCCTGCAACTGGCCGCGGCAACCGCTGCCGCGCTCGATCAGGCCATTGCCGATCTGGCGGGTGCGGCTGCGGCTGCGGCTGCGCCCCTGCCCCGCGTGGTGGAACTGGATGCGGGGCGTGGCCTTCACCTTCTGCTGCGCAAGTGCGATTTCGACATTCCCGAACCGCGCACGCCGCCCGCCGTCATCGGCACGCTGCGCCTTGACCGGCGCGAGGATGCGCGCGCGGCCGCGAACGTGCTGCGCGCCCTGCACGATCTTTCCGAACGCGAAGCCGCGCTGGCCGTCCGCCTCAGCCGGGGGCAGTCGATCATCGAGGCGGGGCGCGATCTGCGCCTGACCGACGAGACCGCGCGCAACTATTCCAAGCGGATCTACGCCCGCACCGGCACGCGCGGCCAGGCCGATCTGGTGCGCGCGGTGCTGTCGGGCCTTGCCCCGCTGGCCTAGGGCAGGGTCCGAACCCGATGAGCCGCCGGATCGCGCTGGCCCCTAGCCCCCGCGCGAAACCGGGATCAGCGCGCCCGAAATGGTGCGCGCGGCAGGGCTGGCAAGGAACAGGATCACTTTGGCCAGCGACGCGGGCTGCACCCACTGCGAAAAATCGGCATCGGGCATGTCGGCCCGGTTCACCGGGGTGTCGATGATGCTGGGAAGCACGGCGTTGACCGTGCAATCGGTGCCGGCCAGTTCGGCGGCAAGGCTCTCGGTCAGCTTGTGCACGGCCTGCTTCGATGCGGCATAGGCCCCCATGCCCGCGCCCGCCACCAGCGCCGAGCCTGCGCCGATGTTCACGATCGCAGCGCCCGCCGTGGCGCGCAGCACCGGGAGCGCCGCCCTGGTCATCGTGACGCAGGTGGCCGCATTCATGGCATACATGCGCGCCCAGGTTTCCGGGCCGCCGTCTTCCAGCGTCTGCCATGCGAAGCCGCCGGCCACGTTCACCAGCACGTCGATCCCGCCCTGTTCGGCCACCACGCGCGCGGCGGCGGCTTCGGCCTGTGCGGCGTCGGTCAGGTCCACCCCGCCGATGTCGATGCCGCCGGGGTTGGCGTCGGGCGCGCTGGCGGCAAAGTCGATCCGGGCCACCCGGTCGCCCGCGGTGCGGAAAGCCTCTGCCACGGCGCGGCCCAGCACGCCGAAGCCCCCGGTCACGATAACGGAACGCATGTGCTCAAAGTCTCCTTCAGGGCCGCTGCGAGTGGCGCAGTCCGCCATCGGCCACGATTTCGGCAGCAGTGATATAGCTGGCCTCATCGGACAAGAGGAACCGGATCGTCGCGGCGATTTCCTCCGGCCTGCCGAAACGCCCGGCAAAGATGCGCGGGCCGTAAAGCTGTTCCATCCCGTCGCGCATCTCGCCAAGGATGGGCGTGTCGATCATGCCGGGGCTGAGCGCGTTGACCCGCACGCCATGCCGGCCCAGTTCATCCGCCATCGACCGCACGAGCGAGATAACCGCGCCTTTCGCGGCAGTATAGATCGGGATCATGGCATTGCCGAACCAGGCGTTGATCGATGAAACCGCCACCACCGCGCTGCCGGGATGGGCCTTCAGGTCGTCCATGAAAGCCTGCACCAGTTCGATCACCGCGCGCGCGTGCAGCGCCATGCCCGCATCGAAATTGTCGGGCGTCACCCCGCCGATCCCGGTCTGCACGGCCGTGCCCGCGCCGTGGACGATCCCGCCCACGCTGCCCAGCGCCGCGCGGGTGGCCGCGGCGGCTGGTGCCACCGCCTGCGGATTGCGCAGGTCCACGCCAAGGCCGATCGCCGCCACGCCGAGGCGCTGCGCAATCTCCTGCGCAGCGCTGGCCGCGCCTTCGGCATTGATGTCCCACAAGGCCACCGGGCGGCCCACTTCGGCCAGCGCATGGGCCGCGGCAAGACCGATGCCCGATGCGCCGCCCGTTATCACAACGCCGGTGCCGGGCGTGCCCAGCAGGTTGCGCGCTGCGCTCATTCGGCGGCCTCGCGCTCGGTCATGTTGCCCAGCCCGGCAAGGCACACCGTGTCGAAGCCCAGCACATGCGCCACGCGGCCAAGCCCTGCCCATGCGGCGGTGCAGTGCGCCAGATCGACGATCTCGGCATCGCTGAAGGCCGCGTTCATCCGCGCCCAGAAATCCTCGTCGGCAGCCAGTGCCTGCGGCTCGGTGCCGAAGCGTTCGGCAAACTCGATGGCCAGCCGCTCGCGCTCGGAAAACAGGGGCGATGTGCGCCATTCGGCAATCGCCTCGTAGAATGCCTCGTCGGGCGCGGGGCCGTTGTCCGTCACCAGCTTCTGTTGGGGATCGCCCGCCACGCTGTAGAGCTGGGGCACGTCGCGCTTGGCGCGCAGGTCCTTGCACACCATGCAGCCGTTGATCTGCGCGGTGCGCATCCGTGCGCCCTCGAACTCGCGCAAGGGGAGCGCGCTGTGGCGATAGACGGCAGCCGCAAAGGCGCCGCTTGCGCCCACGATCTCAACCGCGTGCGTGCGCGCGGCATAGCCGAAGGGATCGTGGGACTGGTCGTCGGGAACGGTGATGCGGGCCATGGCTCTCTCCTCGATGGTCTGGTTCTTGCTGTCTTGCCGGGGCGCAGCTTCACATACCCGGCGATCCGGGGAAACCCATGTAATAGGTGCCCACCGTCATGCCGCCATCCACCACGATTTCCGCGCCGTGCAGGTATGAAGCGTCATCGCTGGCAAGGAAGGTGCTGGCCGCGGCCACTTCCTCAGGCCCGCCGATGCGCTGCAAGGGCACGTTGGCATAGCCCTTGTCCACTTCCGCGCGCGGGGCGCCGGTGTGGTTGGACATGACCGTATCCACCCCGCCGGGATGGACCGAGTTGACGCGGATGCCCTTGTGGCCCAGTTCCATCGCCGCCACCTTGGTCAGCCCGCGCACGCCCCACTTGGACGAGGCATAGGCCACGAGGCTGTTTGCGCCCTTCATCCCGTCCACCGACGAGATGTTGACGATCGAACCCCTGCCGCGCGCTATCATGCCGGGGGCCACGGCCTTGATCCCCAGAAACTCGCCGACAAGATTCACGCCCAGCACGCGCTCGTAATCGGCCTTGGTGGTTTCCAGCAGGCTCTTGAACATGAGGATGCCCGCATTGTTCACCAGCACGTCCACCGGCCCCAGCCCGGACTCGACCGCAGCGACGACCTCGGCCCAGTTTTCCTCGCTGGTCACGTCAAGCCCGAAGAAACGCGCGGCAGCACCCAGGTCGGCCGCCAGCGCCGCGCCTTCGGCTTCCAGCACGTCGGCAATGGCCACTTTCGCGCCTTCGGCCACGAACCGGCGGCAGGTGGCCGCCCCCATGCCGCGCGCGCCGCCCGTGACGATGGCAACCTTGCCTTCAAGCTTTCCCATGATCTCTCCCGTGTGATTCTCGTGTTCTTGTGTGCGGTGCGCCTGCGCTAAAGGCCGGGTGCCGGGGCCATCTGCGGCACGTTGTGGGTCCAGCCCATTTCCTCGTATCGTTCGGCAATGCGCCAGCCCTCGGCCGTGCGCACCAGCCGGTCGCGATACCACAGGCCGATGAAGAATACCTGTTCGGCCCCGTCATCGGCCCGGTGCGTCATCGGGTTGAACAGGATCGTGCGGCTTGTCGCTTCATCGCCGGAAATCTCCAGCTTTGTCGTTGCCACCATGTGCTGGAACATGGGGAAACGCTCGAGCGCCACGGGCAGCCATGCCTTGATCTCGGCAAAGCTGCCCTTAGCGCCGCCGGTTTCACTGTAGTCGATCCGCGCATCGGGCGTGAAGATGCGGTCAAGCGCGTCCCAGTCGCGCTCGTCGATGGCAAAGCTGTAGCGCGCGAACAGGTCCTGGATTTCCAGCCGGTCCGATATCTCTTGCAGCGAGAGCATGGCCTGCCCCCGCCGTCAGGCCACTTTCTGGCCGGGGCGCCTGTCGAGCGTGACATGCAGCCCGTTGACGCGGCCCTGGATTTCGGGCGCCTTGTCGCGCGGGTTGTAGAACTGGCGATACCACAGCCGCACCTTGGCATAGGGGCCATCTGCGGGGATCGCCAGCGGGTTGATGCAGGCGCGCTTGTTCGCCCAGATTTCCACGTCCTGCGCAAAGGCAAGGCGGCTTGCCTCCTGATACATCAGCGCGGTGGCGCGGTCCTCTTCGGTGGTCTCGCGGCTGCCGTCGTGGACTTTCACCATCAGCGCGTGCCAGCAGCGCGAAACGCCGTCCTCGATCGGGGTGTTGGCGATCATGATGAAGCTGTCGAAGGTGCCCGCCATTTCCGATTGCAGGAAGCCAGGCCCTTCATACCAGGTGTCGAGCACCAGGTAATCCTCCGGGTTGGCGGTCAGCGTGCGGTGGCCTGCGCTGTAATACTGGTGCAGGTGCCCGCCCTTGAACTCGTTGGCGAAATACTGCCAGTCGGTCGCCCCGTGGATCGGCACGAAGTGGCCCATGTCGGCCATGTTGTCGACAATCTCGATGCCGTGGCTATTGAGATCGCCCATGTAGTCGATCTTCCATTCGACCCATCCGGGCTGGCCATAGTGCCCGCCGAAATCGGGCAGTTCCACATCCGGGGCAAGACCTTCGGGATCGTGCCACATCCAGATGATTCCGGCGCGCTCGATAACCGGATAGGTTCCCAGCCTGGCCGCCTTGGGGATGAAGTCGGAATAGGGAATGTGGTTGCACGCCCCATCGGTGCCAAAGCGCCAGCCGTGGAACGGGCAGCGGATCGATTCGCCCTCCACATGCTCGCCATCGCGCACGATGTAGGACGTGCTGTTCTTTGCCAGATGCGCGCCCATGTGCGGGCAATAGGCATCGACGACATAGGGCGTGCCGCTCTCGCCGCGGTAGAGCACCAGATCCTTGCCGAAATAGCGGATCGGCGCAGGCGTGCGCGTGGCATCCTCAGCCGTGCCGATCATGAACCAGCCGCGCGGGAAATCGAACTCTCCCAGGCCATAGTCCTTCGAGGTTGCCATCTGCATCACTCCTGTAACCCATTCGCCGATTATGAATCGGCTTCAATCGCGCATATCGTGGTTCAATAGACGATTTATTATCGATTTGCGAAGAAATAATCGCAATGCTACACGATGACAGCATGACACGAGGCGCCCGCGCGGGCAAGCCCCGGCGCCTGCGCGAGGCAAGCCGCGCGGCACAAGCGCCGCCCGTGCGCCGCGAACCGGCGGCCCGATGGCGTCAGACCGCGGCCGGTTTCGCGTCCGCGTGCGCGGCGCCCACCGCCTCGCTCCATGCGGCCACGCCTTCGGCCCGCAGCGGCCCCATGTCGAGCGCGCGCATGACGCTGAGCATGCCATACCAGCTACGGTCCTTGGCGTTGCCGTGAAGCTGGCGGTCCCGTTCGGCCAGCGCCTGCACTTCCATGTGGTGCCGGTCGATCAGTTCGGCGAGGCCCGCCGCCCCGGCTGCGGACAGCTTGATGGTGTCGGCGGTATAGACCGTTTCGGGCAGCGAATAGTCGATGTCGAAGAAGGTGTGCTTCATCTGCCGCTCGAACAGGGCGCGCAGCGGCTGCTTGCGGAACACCAGCGCGCGGTCGACCAGCGGGCGCACCCGTCCGCTTCTCAGCCGGTCGATCAGGGCGAGCCGCTCCAGCCGTTCGAGCGCCGCCTCCATCGCGCGCGGGGGCACGGAAAAGTCTGCGGCCACTTCCTCCGGCGGGATTCCGCCCAGCAGCGCCATGAACAGGAACGACAGGAAGATGTTGCTGCACAATGCCTTTTCCTGCGCCAGCGTCAGTTCGTGGGCCAGTTCGCCGGGGCTGTCCTCGGCCTCGCGCGCCAGATCGCCCAGCACCAGCCCGCACAGTCGGGCCATGCGCTCCAGCCGGTCGATCGTCAGGCCCTTGCCGGCCAGCCAGCGCTTCACCGTGGCTTCGCCTACGCCCAATTCCTGCGAAAGGCGCAAAACCGTCCACCCCTCCTTACGCAAATGGCGGCGCAGAACCGAAATCATTGCGGAAGCCGTTGGCTCGTATCGTGTCATGATCCGAA
Source organism: Novosphingobium sp. (assembly GCA_046294595.1). Classification (GTDB taxonomy): domain Bacteria; phylum Pseudomonadota; class Alphaproteobacteria; order Sphingomonadales; family Sphingomonadaceae; genus Novosphingobium. The sequence continues at coordinate 95,334 of JBKBKD010000008.1, read as the reverse complement.
TTAGATAACAGGATGATCCGTTTGGCAAGAGCGCGCTTCGCTCAATCGCCAAGGTCCATATGCTGCGTCCTGCCAGAACAGATTCCGGCCGGACATGCTGCGCAGCAAAGGCGCGCCAGGCCGGCCCCAACGGGAGAAACCAAGTGTCTGACATCCTCATCAAGAACGGCACCGTCGTCGATGGCACCGGCGCCCCTGCCTTCAAGGCCGACGTGCGCGTGAAGAACGGCGTGATTGCCGAAGTCGGCCCCGATCTTGCCCCCGGCGGCGAACGCGTGTTCGATGCGGCCGGGTGCCATGTCTCCCCCGGCTTCATCGAAAGCCACACCCACTATGACGGCACGATGTGGTGGCAGCCCGATCTCGATCCCCTGCCCGGCTATGGCGCCACCACGATGATCCTGGGCAACTGCGGCTTTTCCGCCGCGCCCCTGCACAGATACATGCCCGCCCAGCGCGAGATGATCGGCATCTTCTCGTTCTTCGAGGACATTCCCGAAGGCCCCTTCATGCAGAACCTGCCGTGGGACTGGAACACCTGGAGCGAATACCGCGCCTCGGTGGAACGCAACGTCAAGGTTCCGCTGAACTACGCCGCCTATGTCGGCCACATCGCCATCCGCCTTGCGGCCATGGGCGTCGAGGCATGGGAGCGCGAGGCAACGCCGGAAGAAATCGCGAAGATGGCCGAACTGCTTGACGATGCGCTGGCGGCGGGCGCGCTCGGCATGTCGGACAACATGCACGATCACGATGGCCAGAACCGCCCGGTCCCCACGCTCAAGGCCAGCGACGCCGAGTTCGAAGCGCTGTTCGACGTGATGGAGCGCTATCCCGGCTGCTGCTATCAGGTGATCGTCGACACCTTCATGCGCATGACCGGCCCGGCCAACCTTGAACGGCTGGCCAGGCTGCTGGGCGGGCGCAAGATCAAGTGCCAGATCGCGGGCGCCATCCCCACGCTCGATTTCCAGAAGGGCATCCTGCCCGCCATGCAGGAATCGGTGCGCAAGATGCGCGAGGCAGGCGTCGATGTATGGCCCGGCTATGCCCACGTCTCGCCCACGTCCACGCTCAGCCTCGTCAAGTCGCTGATCTTCGCGCAGTCGAACGACTATGTCTGGCACGAGGTGGTGCTGGAAGACGATCACGCCAGGAAGGCGCAGCTTCTTGCCGATCCCGAATGGCGCGCCCGTGCCCGCGAAAGCTGGGACAACAACGCCTGGGATCACTCGCCGCTCAAGAACCCGCAGGAACTGTTCCTGCTTGACAGCGAGAACGGCACCGGCCCGCTCAACATCACGCTGAAGGAATATGCCGACAGCCTCGGCCTGCACCGCTCGGACGCGATGGCCGAATGGATCCTGAAGAACGGCACCCGCTCCACCGTGCACATGGCGCCCTTCCCCAAGGACGAGGAACTGACGCTGGAACTGATGAAGGACCCCAGGACCGTCGGCAACATCTCGGACGCAGGCGCGCACCTTCAGATGCTGTGCGGCGGCGGCGAGAATGCGCTTCTGCTCACGCAATATGTGCGTGAACAGAAGAAGCTGACGCTGGAGGAAGCCATCCACGTGATGACCGGCAAGCTGGCGGGCCACTTCAACCTCCATGACCGCGGCGTCATCGCGCCGGGCAAGCGTGCCGACATCGCCGTGTTCAACATGGACGAGATCCAGCGGCGCGAGATGGAAAAGGCGTTCGACGTGCCCGATGGCCGCGGCGGCACCACATGGCGCTTCACCCGCAAGCCCATGCCTACCCGCCTCACGCTGGTGAACGGCGTGCCGACCTTCGAGAACGGTGCCTTCACCGGCGCCATGCCGGGCGAGTTCCTTTCCCCCGCCAACGACGTGGCCGCGCTCGCCGAGGCGGCGGAGTAAGGCCCATGCCTTGCGCGAGGGCAGCTCCCCCAAGGTGAAACCCTCGCACAACAGGGGGCGTCCACTCCCTCCCGGACGCCCCCGAACCTTTTTGCAGGAATGCTGTCGCACAAGAGAGGATGCCGGAACATGAGCGAAGCAAAGATCGGCGAGGCCGACCGGGCCTACTTCAACGGAGCCATCCGCAGGATCGAGACCGAAAGCTCGGTGCTCGTCAGCTCGTCGAAGTATCTCAACCACGCGGGGCTGCGCGCGCTGATCGCGCAGGAAATGCTGCGCCGCAACGGGCCTGATCTGCCCAACACCGCCTTCATTCCCGAAGTGGCGCAGATCCTCCACGATCTTGAGGACATGCCGCGCATCATCGAACTGTTCGAGATGGAAAAGGCGCGCCTGCCGCTCTTTGCCAGATGGCTGGAAAAGCGCAGCCTTGCCAACTTCACCCTTGCCGAGACGAAGGACTGCGCCCCCGGCACGCTGGGCGCGATGATCCACGATTTCATGGCCAATTCGGGCTACCAGCTCGATCTGTTCTTCCAGGAAATCCAGGTGGTGAACGATTTCACCTTCTATCTGCGCCAGACCGCGCTGACCCACGACATCGAGCACATGGTCACGGGCTTCGGCCCCAACCACGGCGGCGAGATCGCGCTGCTGTCGGCCAACATGCACGCCAAGGCGCGCTACTTCCACCCGGAACTGTCGAACTTCTTCAGCCGCATCGCCTTCTATCTCAAGGCCAAGACGGTGATGAAGGACGGCCTGTTCTATCCCGAAGCGATGGTCGTGAACCTTGAGGCCGAGTTCATGGGCGCGCAGCAGGGCCGCAACTGGAAGTATCCGCTGATGCTGGTGGACTGGCGCGAATACGTGAACGTGCCGGTCGAGGACATCCGCCGCGAACTGAACATCACCCCCGTGGTCGACAGCCGCTGGGATCACACCAACCGCCTCTGCAACGAGGATGACCCGAACTACGGGCAACCGCTGCTGGAGGCTGCCGAATGACAATGCGGGGGGCAAGTCCCACCTGACCGAAAAATGCAGGGCGGCGGGCGCGATGTGCCCTGCCGCCCCGATTGCTTGCGTCACGGCGGAAAAACCGCCGGGCGGATACGAAGAATGACAATGACGGAGGGAGAACGATGATGAAAGCACGGCAAATCCGGGCAGGTCTTCACGGCTGCACGGTTCTCGCACTGGCAGCGGCCATGTTGGCGCCGCAGACAGTGCTGGCGGCAGAGGCCGACGATCAGGAGCAGCCCCAGCAGGCCAGCGGCAGCGGCATCGGCGTGGCCGAGATCATCGTGACTGCCCAGCGCCGCGAGGAAAGCCTGCAAAAGGTGCCCGTGGCCGTGACCGCGATCGGTGCCGACCAGCTTGAGGCGCTGCGCATCACCAGCGTGCGCAACATCGCGGGCCTTGCTCCCAGCCTTCAGTTCAACACGCAGGGCCAGCAGTCGAACCCCACCATCATCATCCGCGGCGTGTCATCGGGCACCTCGTCGAACTCGGTCGATCCCAAGGTCGGCATGTATATCGACGGGGTCTATATCGGCCGCGCGGTCGGCTCGCTGCTCGATTTCGCCGATATCCAGCGCGTCGAGGTGCTGCGCGGGCCGCAGGGCACCCTGTTCGGGCGCAACGCCACATCGGGCGCCATCAGCATCACCACCGCCGCGCCCAAGGGCGAATGGGGCCTTCGCGCCACGGGTTCCTATGGCAATTACGATGCGTTTCGCGGCAAGGTGACGCTCGATCTGCCGCAGATCGGCCCGTTCTCGATCCGCCTGTCCTATCTGCATGACCAGATCGATGGCGACGTGACCAACACGATGGCGGGCAAGGGCCTCAACATTGCCCTGCGCGCGCCGGAGTTCGGCACGCAGCGCTTCGTCGAAAGGCTGGGCCATCGCAATGTCGATGGCGGCCAGGTGGCCGTGCGCGGCGAGTTCGGCAATCTCACCGCCGACTACCGCTTCGACTATACCGACACCCGCGCATCGGGCCGCGCCATGCAGAGCCTTGGCGTGATCCCGGATGCGTCCGGCCAGTTGCTCGGCCCCATCGTTGCGCTCCAGCCCTTCTTCGGCGGCACCACCAACGAAGGGCTGAACGGCCCGCTCTCCTCGGTCGCAGCGGCCACCAGCGAGGAGCATGTCGTGACACAGGGCCACAGCCTCACGCTCACCCTCGATGCCACGGACAATTTCGTGGTCAAGTCGATCACCGCCTATCGCAAGTTCCGGCAGGATCCGGTGATCTTCGATCTCGGCTCGGCCGGCGGAATGCGCTTCACGCTCCAGCAGCTTGGCGTCCTGCTCACCCCCGGCCTCACCCCCGCGCAAGTGCAGGCAGGGCTGTTCAACCCGGCCAACCTGCCCGGACCCAACGACTATTTCTTCCCGCTGCTTTCGGCCCGCGCCACCCGGCAGAGCCAGTTCAGCCAGGAACTGCAATTCCAGCTCACCAACGACAGCTTCCAGCTGACCGCCGGTCTGTTCTATTTCCACGAAAACTCGCCCGGCACCGAAGTGCTCGGCATTCTCTCGCCCACGCCCAGTGCCACGATCGTGCCCACCCCGTTCGATGCGATCTTCGGCAGCGGCCTGACGCGCACCGTGGGCGTCAATGATTCCTTCGCCGGTTATGCCCAGCTCACCTGGCACCTTTCCGATACCTTCGACCTGACCGGCGGCATCCGCGGCACGATCGATGATCGCCAGCTTGAGATCAGCGCCATTTCCGGCGCGCAGGGCGGCACGCTGGGCGTGGGCACCTACAACCAGACCTACAAGAAGCTGACATGGACCGGCATTGCCACCTGGCGGCCGACCGATCAGACCATGCTCTTTGCCAAGGTTGCAACCGGCTATGTTTCGGGCGGCATCCTTTCGGGCATTCCCTATCGCCCGGAAAACATGACGAGCTACGAAGTGGGCGCGAAGACCCAGTTCCTCGACAACCGCGTGCGCCTGAATGTCGCGGCCTACTACAACGATTACAACGATCTCCAGACGCAGAACTTCATCAACGGGCGCCAGTTCTTCGACAATGCGGGCAAGGCCAAGATCAAGGGTTTCGAGGCGGAGCTTGACGTGGTGCCGGTGCGGGGCCTGAACCTTGCGGGCAGCCTTGCCTATACCGATTTCGATTACGACACCTTCATCCTCAACGGACAGGAAGTGGCGCCCTTTGCCCGGCCCACCTACTTCTCGAACTGGACCGGGCGGGCAGCAGCCACTTACACCTCGCCCGATCTCACCAGCCGGGGCGGGCATGTCTCGGCGCTGATCGAGGCGCGCTATCGCAGCGCCTATTTCCTCACCTCCACCCCGCTGCGCAATCTTGCCGGGCAGGCCGTGTTCGAGGATCGCAACCGCCAGCCCGCCTACTGGCTCGTCAACGGGCGCCTCGGTCTTGCCGATCTGCCGGTCGGCGGCACGCGGGTTTCGATCTCGGCCTTCGGCGACAACCTGCTCGACAAGCGCTACATCAGCTTCGGCGCGCCGGTGCTCCTGTTCACCGGCACCTACGAACGCGGCCGCACCTACGGCGTGGAAGCGGGCTTCGCGTTCTAGCCGACCATGAGCGCGCCGTGCGCTGGTGTGCGGCGCGCTTTCGCCGGTCAGTCGAGGCGTTGCGGAAAGCCTTGGCCCATGAACCGGGCCAGATTCAGGTGAAGGCTGCCGATGGCCCGCTCCATGTAGGGGTTGGGCAAGGTTCCCCGGAAGCCGACGCTTTTCATGCCCTGCTGCACCGCACGCATGTTGGCGAAATCCTGTTGCAACACGGGAGGCCATGCTTCGGCCGGGGTATATTCCCAATCCGTCACCGGCGCTTCGCCTTCCGGGTAAAGCTCATAGACGGCAGCCTCGAAGATGCACTTGCCGGGATCATCGCCATGCGGCCGGGCGGCATAACACAGCATGTTGTTCACCGCATGGCCGATCTGGAAGTTCGGGAACACCTGCCAGGCCGTGCCGCTCCGGGCAACGTGAGCAGGTTCCACCTGGGGCCAGTGAACCCCGCGCCGGGCATCGGCCTCGCGCGCGGATCTGAGCCAGTGAGCTGAAACGTCGGGTGCGGGCGTGCCTTCGGGCAGTTCATCCTTCAGCCGCAGCGCGGCATCCACCAGCGTGCGGGTGGTGTTGGTATTGGCGTTCTCCCAGGTGAAGACCTGCATCTCGGCTGTGGAAATGCGCGGGTCATCCCCGGAACCAAGCCTCAGCTTGGCCTGATCCTGCTCCTGCCCCTTCGGCGCCTCGTAGCCGATGTTGGAGTGCAGCCCATGGTTCCGCGCCCAGCCCCGGAACTGGCCGAACTGGTTGAACTCCGGGTGCGTCGTCTGGACGTGATAGGTTTCATTGAAGGCTTCGAGCGCCACCTTCCAGTTGCAATCGAACACGATCCATTTGCGCCACCGGCAGCGCATGTCCTGGAGGCGGAACGGATCAAGCATTTCCGGGATCGGTCCCAGCCATTCCTCAAGCGACGGTCCTTCCGGATCAAGACTGATCCAGACCCAGCCGCCCCAGGCACCCACACGCACCTTGCCAAGTGCCGTGCGTGCGGGATCAAGCCTGCCCTGCCAGTCGTCCCTGTGCTGGATGAACGTGCACTGGCCCTCGCGGTCGAAGGTCCAGCCGTGGAACCCGCAGATGAAGTTGCGCCGGTTGCCGCGCGCATTGCGCCTGCCTTCGGGCGTGTCGACCAGCCTGCGCCCGCGATGGGTGCAAACATTGTGGAATGCCCGCAAGGTTCCGTCATCGGCGCGCAGCACGATGACCGAATCATCGCCTATGTCGTAGGTGATGAAGTCTCCCGGCCCCGGAATATCCTCTTCACGTCCGGCCTGAAGCCACGCCTTGCGCCACAACCGGTCCCGCTCGTTCAGCGCATAGGTGCGCGAGACATAGGCGTCGGGCGCAATCGAGAAGGGTGCTTCGAGTTGTTCGGCTGTCTCGACGATAGGATCGGTGATGCTCACGTGCCTGCCCTTCATTGCCGTGGTCCTGCCCGGCTCTCCGGCTATCACCACCCCCGGCACCCCACAACGCGGCGCCCGCGGCGGCCCTGCACATATCGGCCCGGCGAATTGCGCGCGCACCATCGGCCGCCCTAAAGCGCAAGGATCAATCGGGAGACCTTCATGGCAGCATCCGCAGCACCCACCGGCCCGCTTTCCGGCATCCGTGTGGTCGATCTCACCAGCATGGTCTTTGGCCCCTACGCCACGCAGATCATGGCGGACATGGGCGCACAGGTCATCAAGGTTGAGCAGCCGGGCGGGGATGACACGCGTCATATCAACGCGGGCAAGGAGCCCGGACTTGGCGGCATTTTCGTCAACTGCAACCGCGGCAAGAAATCGGTCGTGCTCGATCTGCGAAGCGAGCCGGGCAAAGCTGCGCTGCGCAAGCTGGTGGCCACGGCCGACGTGTTCATCCATTCGATGCGCGGCAAGGCCATCGCGCGGCTGGGCTTCGATTACACTGCCGTTAGCGCCATCCGCCCCGATATCGTTTACACGAACTGTTACGGCTATTCCCGGCGCGGCCCCTATGCCGACAAGCCGGCCTATGACGATACGATCCAGGCCGAATGCGGCATCCCCCACGTGCAGGCGTTGATGAACGGCGAGCCGGGCTTTGTCGCCACGATCATGGCCGACAAGGTGGCGGGCCTGACTGCACTCTATGCCACCGTCATGGCCCTGTTCCACCGCGCCCGCACCGGCGAAGGACAGGAAGTCGAAGTCGGCATGTTCGAGACCATGGCGAGCTTCATGCTGGTGGAGCATGCAGGTGGCAGACTGTTCGATCCGCCTATCGGCCCGGCGCATTATCCCCGCGCCGCCAATCCGCATCGCCGCCCCTACCGCACCAAGGATGGCCATGTTGCGGCGCTGATCTACAACGACCGCCACTGGAATGCCTTCATAGAAGCGGTCAAGCCCGATTGGGCCACACCCGAAATGGCGACGCTGGCCAACCGCGCCAGCCGGATCGACTACATCTACCAGCGGCTGGGGGAAACCTTCCTCACCCGCACCACGGCCGAATGGCTTGAGCTGCTGGGCAAACTCAATGTGCCTGCCGCGCCCCTGCGCAGCACCGACGAGCTGTTTTCGGACCCGCATCTGCAAGCTGTCGGCTTCTTCGAGGAGGTCGAGACCGCGCAGGGCAAGGTGCGCTATCCCGGCGTGCCCACATGGTTCTCAAGGACACCCGGCAAGGTCGCCGCTGCCACTCCCCGGCTGGGGGAGGATACCGAAGAGGTTCTGGCCGGTCTCGATTGACCGGCCGGATCACCCGGCTGCACCGTCGTGTTCAGGCAGGCTTCTTCATCAGTTCGACTTCGGCCTTGGCCGTAGCCAGCACGGCCCCCTTCTGGTTGGTCATGCGGCAATCAACGGCAACCATGTGCCTCCCGTTCGCGTCGACATACTTGTCGAGGATGGTTCCGGTCATGATGGTTATGTCACCCGTAAGCGCGGGGCTGCGATAGTTGGCTACCGAATGGCGCACCATGCCCCATTCGCTCGCCCAGCCGGAAAAGTAATCCGTTATCCATGCCCCCATCGATGCGCCGTAGCCGTAACCGCGCGGCATTCCGATATAGCGTGCCCAGCGCGGGAAGAGGTGCCCGCGCGACGGGCCGATATAGGCGCCGTCGGTGTTTTCCGGGTTGTTGGCTTCCTCGACCGGATCCTGTTCCGGGCCGGCCATGGGGCCGACAAAGCCCAGTTCCGCCATGTTGAGATCGGTGCGGCGGTGCATCGAGCCCCACTGGGTGAACGTGTAGGCACGCCATTCCGTGGTGAAGCTGACGATGGAGTGCGGGCCGAACACGCGTTCCGGCAGTGCGGCGTTCACCGCCACCTCGTCCCAGTAACGCGGCGAATGGCCCAGGTCATGCAGCATCCTGATCCAGGAATACTTGCGCACTTCCAGCTCTTCCAGTTCCTCGTCGGTCCACACGGGATCCTCGTGATCCCCGGTGCTGGCGTGCTGGCTTGCCTCGCCGGCGGCCTGGGCATAGCGGATCGATGTGGAGCGCTGCTTGGCCACGAGGTCGCCATGCTGGTTGTAGTAGAAGTTGTCGCCCCGCTGGAAGCAGGTCGGCCCGAACGAGGACGTGTTCTTGATCGTGTAGTCGAAAGGGATACGCTCGTTCCAGACCCGGTCGCCGCCCTTGATGCGCGGTCCGTAGAACCACCACTCATCACCGCCGAACAGCATGTGGGAGCCGGGAATCAGCCCGATGCACGAGGGAGCAGAACCATGCCCGTCGTCCATCGAGACAGCAAAGCTCTGCGGCGCGACCAATTCGCCGAACCGGCTCTGCATGGCATACATCGTGTCGTAGTGCAGACGGTTGGGATAGTGCATGGCCTGCACCCAGCGCCGGATGTCGGTATTGGCGAACGGCTCCACCATGCGCGCAGGCTGCATGGGCTTGCCCATGTAGCGGTCGAGATCTGAGCAGTCGAGGACGATGTCGGGCATGGCACGGCTTCCTTGTTTTGCCCGGAGCTACCAGAGCGCGGACCCCAGGCAAGCAATCCGGGCGGCATCGCGGCATATATCGCCTCGGCAATGTTGCGCTGCGGCAATCGGCACGGCGATGCCTGCGCCTCATGAAGGCGGCCTGCCTTGCCAGAAGGCGCGCGGAGATTACCACTTGGCGTTCCCTTCAGCACCGGTGGCCAGAAACGATCATGTCAGAATCCGCACAGGTTCCCTTCAAGGTTGTCGATCCGGCGAAGATCCCGGCAAAGCGCTATTACGACGAGACTTTCCACCAGCTCGAGAACGAGAAGCTGTGGACGCGCACCTGGCAGATGGCCTGTCGGCTGGAACAGATCCCGGAAACGGGTGACTGGATCGAATATTCGATCCTCGGCAGGTCGGTCATTGTCACCCGCACGAAAGATGGCGTGCGTGCCTTCCATAATGCCTGCCGGCACCGCGGCGTGCAGCTCGTGCCGAGCGGCGCCTACGGAAACGCGCAGGCGATGGGCTTCATCTGTCCTTTCCACGGCTGGCGCTGGAACGGCGAGGGGCGCAACACCTTCGTCTATGGCCGCCACCTGTTCGATGAACGCCTGCTGGGCGAGGATGATCTGCAACTGCCTGAATGCCTGGTGGAAGAAGCACTGGGCTGCGCCTTCATCAACTTTGACGACAACGCGCTGCCCTTGCGCGAAACCTGGGGGCCGGTGCTCGATGCCCTCGAAAAGCGCCTGCAGGCGGATCAACGCGCGGAATGGTGGTATGCCACCGAGATTCCGGCAAACTGGAAAGTCGCCATGGAAGCCTTCATGGAAGGCTATCACGTGATGCGCACGCATCCGCAGCTTCAGCAGACCGTGCCCGGTCTCTACAACGCGATGTATGGCGACGATACCGGCGGCATCGGTGCGCAGATCGATCCAGACTGGACGAAAGAGCAGCACATCGCCGCGCAGGTGAGGAACCTCGAACTGCTGAGCGAAGGCATGGCCGGGATGGTCCATGCCAAGGAAGTGGCGCTGGCAAAACTGGTGCCTGCCGATGCTCTGCCCGACGATCCGCAGCAAATGCTGATGCACTGGTTCGGCGCGGTGCAGCACACCATCGTCGAAGGGCTGAAGGCCCGCGGAGAGAACGTGCCCGACCTCAACGCGCTGGCCGTGTCAGATCCGGTCCAGGCGGTCGAGTTCCTGTTCCCGCACTATTTCCTGCTGCCCTTCTTCACCAGCACCAGCGCCTATCGCATCCGCCCGACCGGGCCGGAATCCTGCCTGTTCGAGATCTGGTCGCTCACCCATTTCCCTGCCGGCGAGGAGCCGGAGCCGGTGATGGAGCCAACGGTCCTGCCCTATGACAGCGACCAGTTCCCGCCCATCCCGCAGCAGGACTATTCGAACATCCCGATCCAGCAGAAAGGGCTGCATGCCGCAGGTTTCGAGTTCATGCGCCTGTCCAGCCAGAAGGAAGGGCTGATCAGCAACTACAACCGCATCATCGACGGCTACCTTGCCGATGCCTCGGCCGATAAGCTGGCCGCTGCAACACGAACGCTTGGCGGCAATTTCGACGGCACGTTCTTCGAATACGACTTCTGAAGGCCATGCCCGGCATGACCGAGACAAAGGGCGGTGCCCTCGCGGAATGGCGCAGCCACTTCATGCTGCCGGTGGCTGCCGCGCTGGGCTATGCCACCAGCGTCATCCACATCTACGGCCTCGGTCCATACATTCAGCCCGTGTCCGAAACCTTCGGGTGGAGCCGCACGCAGGTGACATCCGGCGTCACGATCGCCACGCTGGTGCAGGCAGTGATGAGCGTTCCGATCGGGCTTGCGGTGGATCGCCACGGGCCGCGCGCGCTCGGCGTTGCGGGCGTGCTTCTTTCCGTGACGGCCTTTGCCGCCATCGGCACCGCCACTGGCAGCATGGCCAACTGGTATCTGCTCTGGCTTTTGATGGCCTTGGCCACGCTGCCGGTGCAAGCCACCGTCTGGACCAGTGCGGTCGCCTCGCGCTTTGCGGCCTCGCGAGGGCTGGCCTTTGCCGTCACACTTTGCGGCGCATCGGTCGCGCAGGCGCTGTTTCCTTATCTCGGCGCAAGGCTGATCGCGGCCTTCGGCTGGCAGCGTGCCATGGCGTGGCAGGCGGGCATCTGGATCACCCTGGCCTTTCCCCTGATCTACCTTTTCTTTCGCGGTGCGCATGACCGGCCGAAAGACGGCAGCGCCCGCATCGCCGCCGACGCGGCTCCTTCTGCAAGCGGCACAAGCTTTGCCGAAGGTCTGCGCTCCGGCATCTATCTGCGTCTCTTCCTGACCTGCTTCATGCTGACTTTCGCCATGGTGGCGCTGTCGATCCATTTCGTGCCCGTTCTGACCGCGCGCGGCACCAGTGCGACCGGAGCCGCGGGAATCGCCGCGCTGATCGGCCTTGCCTCGATCGTCGGCAGGCTGGGCACCGGGGCGCTGGTTGACCGCTTTCCGGCAAAAATCGTGGGCGGCAGCGTTTTCGTCCTTCCCGCCATCGGAGCCGTGATCCTCCTGTTCAGCGGCGCCAGCGGCGCGGGTGCGATGGCGGCGGCCGTATTCATCGGGCTGACGCTGGGCGCGGAGATCGACGTGATCGTCTATATCCTGACGCGTTACTTCGGCCTTCGCGCATTCGGGGCGCTCTATGGCGCGCTGCTTATCGCCCTGTCGCTCGGCACCGCCATCGGCCCGCTGGCAGCCGCACGCGTGTTCGACATGACCGGAAGCTACGACCTGTTTCTATGGGGCACGGTCGGCCTGATGCTGGCCAGCAGCGCGGCGCTCTTCAGCCTGCCCCGCCCGCCGGAGCGGATCTAGCCCCAGAGTGCATCCGCTGCCGCCAGCGCATTGCCGCCGCGCCCGCCCAGCTCGCTCGCGAGCAGCTTGAGCCGGTAGGTCCACAAGTGCAGCGGGTGCTCCAGTGTCATGCCCATCGCGCCCATGAACTGGTGCAGGTCATAGACCACGGCGCGCGCCGTTTCCTGCGCATGCAGCGCGGCAAGCGCAGCATCGCCCGCATCTGCGGTATGCGCGGCCTTCATCGCCAGCCAGTAAACACCGTTGATGCGCACCTGCGCCTCGGCCAGGCGGTGGCGCAGCGCCTGGAAAGTGGCGAGCGGACGGCCGAACTGCTGCCGCTCCGACACGTGCGCGCAGACGCTGGCAAGGGCCGCGGCCAGCAGGCCCGCAGCCTCCGCGGCCAGTGCCACGCGCCACAGCGTATGCAACTTGCGCACGCAGACATCATGATGGCGGCGGCTGTCGGGAATGGCCTGCAAAGTGCCGACCGGATAGGCATAGAGCGCCTCCGGCTCCGGGCGCACATTGTCCTGCGCGGCGACGAAGCTGGTCACGTGGCGCCCCACGACCACGACTGTTGTCCCTTCGCCAAGGAAGCGCAGCGGGCGACCGATATCGCGTTCCTCCATCACGCAAAGCGGCCGGCCCACGTCCTCACCAAGGGCCGGACGCACGATAGCGGAAAAGGCCGCCTCGGTGGCCTGCGGCAGACGCGCCAACCGTTCGACGACCACGGCGGCCGTGCCCGTGCCGAGATCAGGATCGAATGCCACATCTAGGAACCCGCCCGCGGCCAGTGCGTCATCAAGTGCCGGATCCGTCAGCGCGAAGCCGGTTGCGTGCAGCGCAACACTTTCGAACGGGCGCGCCAGCGCATCCAGCGCTTCGCGAATGGCAATCTGGTCGGGGTTGAGCGAAAGGTCCATCAGCGCGGCTCCCTCGGCAGACCAAGCACCTCTCCGGCAATGATGTTGAGCTGGATTTCCGCAGCCCCGGCAGCAATACCCGCCACGATCCCGCGCTGGTGATGCATCTTGAGATAAGGGTGCGCATCTGCCAGCGCTTCTGGCAGGTATTCCACCACGAACTCGGCCACGCGCCGCTCGGCCATGACGGTGGCATAGCGCGCCGAGGAGCTTTCCGGGCCAACCTGTTCGCCCGCTGCGCGCCGGGTGACGATGGCATAGCTCGCATTGCGTGCCGCCTCGCACAGAGCCGCGCACTGCGCCGCTTCGATTCTCACGGCCTCGCCCGTCCAGCGCCCCTGCGCCTTGAGCACCGACACGGCACGCTCCAGCGCCGCACGCGCCAGCCCATACCGCGGGATTCCCAGCCGTTCGTTGACAAGGCTGTAGGCGATGATCTCCCATGCCTGGCCTTCCTCGCCGAACAGCGCGCTCTTCGGGACCAGCATGTCGTCGAAGAACACCTCGTGGATGTCGCCCTCGCCGATCAGCGAAGGAATCTGCCGCACGGTGATGCCGGGTGTATCCATGGGCACCAGCAGGATCGAAATGCCGCGCTTGCGGTCATCCGACGTGCGGCAAAGCAGGAAACAGGTATCGGCAAGGCCCGCATAAGACGTCCAGATCTTCTGCCCGTTCACGCGGTAATGATCGCCTTCCGGCACCGCGCGGGTGCGCAGGCTGGCAAGGTCCGATCCCGCGCCCGGTTCGGAAAAGCCCTGGCACCACAGCGCGCGGCCTTGCGCAATCGGGGGCAGATAGCGGGCCTTCTGTTCCTCGGTGCCATAACGGATCAGCGTCGGGCCGATCCAGTTGACGTTCATGTATTGCCCGCCGCGGGGTTCGCCCGCGATCCACATCTCCTCGGCAAGGATCGTCTGATGCCAGGGGTCCAGCCCCTGCCCGCCGATCTCCCTCGGCCAATGCGGGGTCAGCAGATATTCTTCTGCCAGCCTGCCGCAGAAGGTTTCGGCAAAGCGGGTCAGCGCGGGCGATGCCGGACCATGCTGCGAAAAGCGTTCCCAGTCTTCCGGCAGCGCCTGCGCCAGAAAGTCTTTCAGCCGCTGGCGGAATGCCTGCTCTTCAGGTGTCCAGGTGAAATCCATGGCGCAGCATTGCCGCCCGTGCGAACGGCCTGCAAGCAGGGCCTCGCGGGCTGTCCAAGACATTGCCGGGGCGATACGACACCCAAAGGCTCCACACCCGGTCAGGAGGCGATAGGGTTCTGGCCACAGGCATCGCGGGCAGGATATGTTCGGCGTGTGCTTGCGCAAATCCGGACAGACTGGCCTAGCGTGGCGGGCATGTCAGACGATACCCCGGAACTCGCCGCGCTGCGCTCGGACCTGCGCCGATGGCTTGCCGCAAACCGCCCGGCCGACTGGCGCGATGCCGCCAGTCACGAACAGTTCGTCGCCGCCCAGCGCCGCTGGTTCGCAAGGCTGGTGGAAGCAGGCTATGCCATTCCGCACTGGCCTGCCGGATGGCCCGGCGGAGGCCGCAGCCTTGCCGAACAGAAGGTGATCTACGAGGAACTCGCCCGTGCCGATGCACCGCGCCTGCTGCTCTCGTTCGTCTCCACCTACCATGCCTTCGCCACGCTCCATGAATGCGGCACCGCGGCGCAGCAGGCCCGCTACCTGCCCGCCATCCTCGCAGGGGAAACATGGTGTCAGGGCTTTTCCGAACCGGGCGCTGGATCGGACCTTGCCGCCCTGCGCTGCAAGGCGGAACGCAGAGGCGATGTCTATGTGGTCAACGGGCAGAAGGTCTGGTCCACCATGGCCCAATACGCCGACCGCTGCCTGCTCCTCGCCCGCACATCCGGCGAAGGCCCCAGGCAGGCGGGCCTGACCTATTTCCTGATGGACATGAAGTCCGCTGGCGTCACTGTCCGCCCCATCCACCAGATCCACGGCGACGAGGAGTTTGCCGAAATCTTCCTCGACAACGTGGAAATCCCGGTGAGCGAGCGGGTGGGCGAGGAAGGCGAAGGGTGGGTCGTGGCGCAGACCACCCTGTCCTCCGAACGCGGCCTCACCCTGATGGAACTGGGCTACCGGATGCGCGGCGCGCTCGCGCGCATTGCCGCGCTGGTCCATGAAACCGGACGCGCCGACGATGCCGGCGTGCAGCGCGATCTGGGTGCGTTGCAGGGGCAGGTCGATGCCGTCTGCGCGCTGGCCGACCGTTTCCTGGAGAACCGCATGACCGGGGCGGAGCGCGTGGGCGATGCCTCGATCGTCAAGAACGCCTATTCCCGCGCCTTGCGGGCATGGTCGGCCATGGGCGTTCGTCTGGCCGGAATGGAGGCGCAGTATATGGCGCCGATCACCTATGGCGATCTCAACAGCGGCAACTGGATGGCCGATTTCATGAACAGCTATGCCTGGACCATCGCGGGCGGGAGCGAGGAAGTGCAGCGCAACATCATCGCCGAACGGATGCTGGGAATGCCGCGCGAACCGAAATCGTGGGTGACAGCATGACCATCACGCGCGAAGAATTGCGTGATTCGGCCCGCAGGGGCCTCGGCAGCGATGGTCTCATGCCCGATCCAGCGCAAAGCTGGGACCGGCTGGCCGCAATGGGCTGGTTCGGGCTGTGCCTGCCGGAGGATCTGGGCGGCCTTGGCCTCGGCATGGAAGCGCTGGCGGCAGTTCACATCGAACTGGGCCGCGCGCTGGTGCCCGGCAGCACCATTGCGCAAATGGCGGCACTTGCCGTTCTCGCCGAAGCCCCGAACTTTGCGGGTCGCGCCGATCTCCTTGCCGCAGCCGCAGGCGGAGAGCGCATCGCCCTTTCGCTTGAAGCCCATCGCGCCGACGCGCGCACCTGCGTGCCCGATGCCGATCTTGCGTCGCGGATTCTGCTGATATCGCCCGGATGCATTGCGCTGGCGCCGGTCACGGCTGCCACCTTGCGCCCCGTATGGGATCCATCCCGCCGGCTGTTCGATGTCTCGACCGGCACACCGGACGTCATCGCCACCGGGCCCGCCGCCGCCCAGCTCCATGAACGCGCGCAGGCTTGGGTGCTGCTGGCGCTCGCGGCCGACAGTGTGGGTGCTGCCGAAGCGGCGCTGGAAATGAGCGTGGAATATCTCAAGACCAGGCGCCAGTTCGACCGCCCGCTGGCCCTCTTCCAGGCGCTGAAGCACCGCGTTGCCGACATGCGGATTGCCGTCAGCGCGGCCGAGGCCCTGCTGTGGAGCCGTGCCGACGGGAAGGCATCGCTGGCCGGGCTGGGGGCGCTCAAGGCGCTGGCCTGCAAAGCCTTTCTCCACGTTGCCGAAGAGACGGTGCAGCTTCATGGCGGCATCGGGCTGACGGCCGAACACCCCTGCCACCTGTTCCTCAAGCGTGCATTTCTGAATGCCGCGCTGTGCGGCGATGCCGATTACTGGAACGGGCTGGCAGGCCGCGCAGCGCTGGAGCGCACTGCCGCCTGATCGCGCCCGCAGGCAAAGCAAAGGGCCGGAGTGCTCCCCTCACCCCGGCCCCTTGCACATTCATCGCACTGTGGATCAGCCCATCAGCTCCACCGCAGCGGCAACGATATCGGCCGGCTGCACGAGATAGGCATCTTCCAGCACCTTGGCAAAAGGCACCGGGCATTGCGGCGCGCCAAGGCGCCTGACCGGCTTGCGGAGCTGGCCGAACAGTTCCTCGTTGATCGTGGCGGCAATTTCCGCGCCAGGCCCGAATGCGCGAACCGCCTCGTGCACGATCATCGCGCGGCCAGTCTTAGCGACCGATTCCAGAACGCATTCGCGGTCCCACGGGGAAATCGTGCGCAGGTCGATCAGTTCGGCGGAGATGCCCGCCTCGGCCAGGCCCTGCAACGCCATCTGGCAGCGCAGCACCTGCGACGACCATGAAACGATGGTCATGTCGGCTCCCGGCACGACCACCTTTGCCTTGCCCAGCGGTATCGGCCCCTGATCCGCCGCCACTTCACCAGGCGCGAACAGGGTCATGCCCCCTTCGATGAAGATGCAGGGATCGGGATCGGCAATACAGGAGAGCAGCAGGCCCTTGAGGTCCGCAGGGTTCGACCCGGCCACCACCTTGATGCCCGCGGTATGCGCAAACCAGCCTTCGAAATAGTCCGAATGCTGTCCTGCCGTCTGCCAGCCCGCGCCGGTCAGCGTGCGGATGGTGAGCGGCACGCTGGTCTGCCCGCCGGACATGAAGCGCAGCTTTGCCGCGTGGTTCACGATCATGTCCATTGCCACGGTGGTGAAGTTCATCATCATGATCTCGGCCACCGGCTTGTAACCGGCCATCGCCGCGCCGATCGCGGCGCCCATGATCGCCTGTTCGGAGATAGGGGTCGATTTGACGCGCCGGGTGCCAAACTTCGTGGACAGGCCCTTCATCGTTCCGGTTACGCCACCGCCTTCGCGGTCGCCCACATCCTCGCCCAGCACCAGCACACTGGGATCGGCTTCCATGGCCTCCATCATCGCGGCGTTGATCGCCTGGATGCCGTTCATCTTGATCATCTCGCTCATGCCGGCAGCTCCTCGGCAAAGACATCGCGGCGCAGCTCGTCAAGCGAGGGCTGCGGACTGTTGAGACCGAAATCCTGCGCCTCGGCAATCTCGGCCTCGATCGCAGCCTGCATTGCGGCGAGTTCCTCCTCGTCGGCATGGCCTTCGGCAATCAGGCGGGCGCGCAGGGCGGGAAGCGGATCGGCTTCCATGGCTGCTGCCTTCACCGCCTTGTCCATGTAGAAATCATCATCGCCGAAAACATGGCCCAGGAAGCGGAAGGTCTTGCATTCCAGCAGCGTCGGCCCTTCGCCGCTGCGCGCGCGCGCGATCGCGGCTGAAACGTGGGCATACATGTCATCCGGATCGTTGCCGTCCACAGTATAGCCCGGCATCCCGTATCCGGCGGCGCGGCGGGAAATGAAGTCCACCGCAGTGCCGTCCTCGAACCGGGTATGCTCGGCAAATCCGTTGTTCGCGCAAATGAACAGGACCGGCAGCTTCCATGCCGCCGCCATGTTCAGCGATTCGTGAAACGCGCCGATGTTCGCCGCTCCATCGCCGAAGTAGGCAACGACAACCCTTCTGGAGTCATCGAGCTGGGCCGCCCATGCAAGCCCGTTGGCTATCGGCATCGACGAGCCGACGATGCCGGTCGTCACCATGATGCCCATGTCGGGATACGTCAGGTGCATCGGCCCGCCCTTGCCCTTGCAGGTTCCATCGACGCGGCCTGCGATCTCGGCCCAGAGCGGCTTGAGCGGCATATCCTTGGCCACCATGTCCTGGATGCCGCGATAGATCGTGCAGATCTGGTCATCGCGGTTCAGCAGGTGCGAGATGGTTGCCGGGATCACTTCCTGTCCGCGTGCCGAATAATAGGGCATCTGCAACCGTCCCCGGCGCAAGGTAGCTCGGATTGCATCGTCATTTCGCTCCACCCGGAGCATCCGGCGATAGATGTCGACCAGCGCCTTTCCGTCCGGCTTGGCGGCATTGCTCAGCTCTGCCATGGTATCCCCTGATGGCTGTTTTGTGTGCGGCAGACTCTCGGTCGGCCCTGTGCCAAGGTCAACCGCGCCCCGGCGATATGTGCGCCCGGCTAGGGGCAGGCCCGGACAGACGGGCTATAGCAGCCCCCTGTGGCAACGATGCTGGATCAAAAGACCCCATGACCAACCGACATACGATCGAGGAGGCGGCGGAGCGCGTCGTCTCGCTGGAGGCCGAACTTGAAGCCGCGGGCAATGCGGCTACCGGCGAGGCGGACCTTGCCTTCGTCCGCGCTGCCCTGCACGCCTGGGTCGACAGCGTGGTCGGCGCGGTCGCCTCGCCCGGTGTCGGCCGCGTCACGCTGATCCATGCCAGCGGCAGCCAGACGAGGATCGCCTCGTCCGAACTGCCCTACCTGCTCACGCGTCCCGTATCGTTCCGCCCGAAAGACTGAAGGCCGGGGGACGGTCCGGGTCGGATCGGGTCGGATCGCGTCCACGCCCTACGGCGCATTGCCAAGGCCCGCGGCATGTCTTGCCGCCACGTAGCCGAAAGTCAGCGACGGCCCGATGCTGGCGCCCGCTCCCACATAGACCCCGCCCATCACGCTCGCGCTGGATACACCGCAGGCATAAAGACCCTCGATCACCGAGGCATCCTCCCTGAGCACGCGGGCGTGCTCGTCGGTCACTGCCCCGCCATAGGTCGAGACATCCCCCGGCACCACGTCGACCGCGAAGAACGGCCCCTGGTCGATCCGGGCCAGCGCCGGGTTCGGCTTGAGGAAGGGATCGCCCAGCCACTTGTCGTATTCGCGGCTGCCCCGTCCGAAATCGGCATCATGTCCGGCATCGACAAAACCGTTCCAGCGCTCGACCGTCGCCTCCAGCGCATCGGGCGGCACGCCGATCTGCACGGCCAGTCCTGCGATGGTATCGGCCTCCTTCAGGTAGCCGCTGTCCTTCCATGCCTGGCGATGCTTCGCCAGCTTGACCCCCGCGACGGGATAGCTTTGCGCAAACCGCCCGTCGAAGATCGCCCAGCTAGGGATGGCAGGCACTGTGCGGTTTCGTTCGAACATGGTCTGGCAGTAGAGTTCGTAGCTGCCGCCCTCGTTCATGTAGCGCCGGCCCGACTGGTCGACGAGGATCGCACCGGGCTTTCCCGTCAGGCTCTGCGCGGGCGGTTTAATGAACGCCTGTTCCCATCCCGGCATCCGCGTCATCTGGTAGCCGACCATCTGGTCCATCTGGCCCAGCGCCGCCCCGATGCGTTCGAACTCGGCGTGCATGTCGCCGGTATCGCCTTCGGGTGTGTTCGACCATGCCGCCTGCGTGCCGGGCATGAAGCGGTCACGCATGGCCTGATTCTGCGCAAAGCCGCCGGCATTGACCAGCACGCCCAGCCTGGCGCCGATGCGGCGGAGGCGGCCGTCCACTTCGGCCACGACACCGGTCACGCGGCCATCCTCGGTCACCAGCTCGCGCACCGGGCTTTCGATGCGGACCTCGGCCCCGGCTGCAAGCACGGCCTTCAACAGCCGTCCCTGCAAGGCCGCACCAGCCGAAACCCATTGCCTCCCGGTCAGCTTGCCGGCAATCACCCGCAGCGCGATCCGCACGAGCAGTGCCTTGATCCGCCAGCTTTTTCCCACCCAGGCAAGCTGCATTCCCTCGGACAGCATGGCAGGCTGGCTGACGAAACCGGGCCGCAGTCTGGGCCCCCATTCCCGGCCCAGTTCGGCCTTGTCGAAATAGCGCGCGGTGACGGTGCGGCTCGTCTTGCAGCCGCCGGGAACCTCGTCGTAGTAGTCCGGCCAGAAATCCGCGCCGCGCGCCAGTTCGATGCCCTGCCCGATCAGGAAATCGATCATCCGGCGCGCCTCGATCACGTAGGTGCGGCGTTTTGCCGGTGTCGATCCGGGCAGGTTCTCGGCCAGTGCCTCAAGGTAGGCGATCCCCGCTTCCACGCTGTCCTGCTCGCCGGCAGCGCGCATCAGCGCATTGTCGGGCACCCAGATCACGCCCCCCGATTTGGCGGTCGTGCCGCCCACGAAAGGGGTCTTTTCCAGCACCAGCACGCTCTTGCCCGCGCCGCGCATGACAAGCGCCGAGGTCATCGAACCAGCGCCGCTGCCTGCAACGACCCAATCAAAAGTCTCGTCAAACCCGGCCATCGCGCAATCTCCCTGCGCCCGGTTAGACCGCTGTGCGAACCGGCAGACAAGGGCGCACACCCAGACCCCGCTCGCTTATCGCCGGGGCGGAGTGGGCAAGGATTGCAGGCGTGATATGCAGGCGGTCATGACCATGCTTCCCCTTTTCGAGACAATCCTGCTGGAACGGCGCGGCCGCCTTCTGGTGATGACCCTCAACCGCCCGGAGAGCCTCAACGCCTTCAATCTCGCGCTGCATGACGAAATGGCCTCGGCACTCGCCTTTGCCCGCGACGATCCAGGCTCTGACGTCGTGCTGCTGACCGGTGCAGGACGGGCATTCAGTGCCGGGGGCGATCTTGAGCACATTGCCCACAATGCCGCGCATCCTGAAAAGTTCGATCACGAGGTGCAGATCGCGCGAACCATCGTGCTGACCCTGCTGGAGATCGCCAAACCGGTCGTGTGCCGGATGAACGGGCATGCCATCGGGCTTGGAGCGACCATCGCGCTCCTGTGCGATGTGATCTTTGCCGATAACCGTGCGAAGATCGGGGATCCGCACGTGCAGATCGGCCTCGTGGCAGGCGATGGCGGAGCGATC
The DNA here is from genome assembly GCA_046294595.1 of Novosphingobium sp. Taxonomy (GTDB): domain Bacteria; phylum Pseudomonadota; class Alphaproteobacteria; order Sphingomonadales; family Sphingomonadaceae; genus Novosphingobium. The sequence goes on along the minus strand of JBKBKD010000008.1, from coordinate 73,892 downwards.
GTGTGGCCGCAGCGCATCGGTCTGGCACGCGCCAAGGAATACCTGCTGAGCGGGGAACTTGTGGCCGCTCCCATGGCGGCGCAGATCGGCCTGATCAACCATGCGCTGCCTGCGGAGGCACTGGACGATGCGGTCGACGCGTTCTGCGCCAGGCTGCTGGCAGGCGCCCAGCAGGCGATCCGCCATACCAAGCTGCTCACCAACATGGAGCTGAAGCGGGTTGCAGCCCTCGTGCTGGATCAGGGGCTTGCCTGGGAAGCCGAAAGCGTGCGCAGCGCCGACCATGCCGCAGCAGTGCGGGCGCTCATCGAAAAGCGCTCGGCCTCTTCCGGCGAACGGCCTTCCTGATTTTCGCGTTATCGGTCCAGCATGGATTTTGCCAGATCAAGGATCCGCGCAAGATCGCGCTGCGCCGAAGGGATCGCCTTGCGGAAAGTGGCGAATCCATGGATGTTCCCGTCCGCTTCATAGAAGCTCACGGGCACCCCGGCTGCGGCCAGCTTGCCGACGAAGGCCCGGCCGCCGTCGCGCAGCGGGTCAAGAGAGGCCGTCGCCAGTATTGTCGGGGGGAAACCTGACAGATCGGCCAGCATGGCCGAATGGCGCGTGCTGTTCACATCGGGCGCATAGGCCTGATTGTAGAAGGCGCTGTCGGCAGAGCTGAGACCGTAGCCGTCGGCAAACTCCGCAAGCGAGGGATAGGGGCGCGAAGCATCGGCCATGGGATAGAACGCCAGAACCAGACGGACCGGCACAGTGGCGGGCCGGGCGCGCAGCGCAAGCGCCGTCGTCAGCGAGAGGGTGCCGCCCGCGCTGTCGCCAGACAGGACCAGACCCGTCACCTCTCGGCCCAACGCCGCGCCATTGGCCGCGACCCAGCGCGCGGCGGCCTCGGCATCATCGGCCGCGGCCGGCCACTTGTGTTCGGGCGCCAGGCGATACTCCACCGAAATGACCGGCAGGTCGAGCTGGCGCGCGATTTCGGCGGCAAGGCCGGCATGAGACGCAATGCTCCCCACGACGAAGCCCCCGCCATGGAAGAACACCACGGCCGGGCCGGGCGCGCGTTCGCTGCGGGGATCGAACAGGCGCAGATCCATCGGTCCGCCCGGCCCTTCGATCACGAGCGTGCGATCCACGGCAATGTCGCCGGCAGGGAACTCGGCCTGGGTCATCATGATGGCCAGCTGTTCGGGGGGAATCTTGCGGATCATGGCGATCGTCTGCTCGTTCATCGGCGGACGCGGCGCCTTGGCCAGTGCATCGAGATAGGCCTGCGCATCGGGGCGGACATAGGGCATCGAGGGTGTCTCTCTGGCTGGGGATGGCGAAGCGACGAGGAATGCGGAAGAAACGGCGGCTAGTGCAAGCGCCAGCGCCAGCGTCCGAACCGGTGTCGTCATGCTTGCGGTGTCCTTTCGATCGAGGCCACGCTTACCCATTCCCCGCGTTCGCCCGAAAGGCGGATCGCCTCGATCACAGTTTCCACATCAAGCGCGGCGGCAAAGTCAGGCGCAGCACGACCCTCACCTCGTATTGCCGCCAGCATGGCCTGCATGGTCAGGGCCATCGGATAGCTGGGGGGCGGAAAGGCATCGGCATCGATACCGATGCCTTGCGCGGCGTAGTAATCCTCCGGGATCGCGAGCGGTTCGAGCGAACTGCCGGCCTTCGCGCCGTGCAGTGTGCACTCACGCGCCGCGGGAAATGTGGGCGAACGTGCAAGAAGGCGGCCCTCGGTGCCGAACAGGTCGATCGACCAGCCGGAATGGCCCGACATCGACCAGCTTGCCTGCATCGGCAGGACAAGGCCGGAGGCGAACTCGAGCAGGGCATCGACATGATCGGTATTGCCCGGCTTGATGCTCGTGCCGTCGGCAAACTGCCAGACATCCAGCAGGCGGCGCTCCTTGCCGGTCACGCGCCTCACCGGTCCGGCCACCTGCACAAGCATGGGCAGCAGCATGTGCAGCAGATGCGTGCCGTTGTTGCGCAGCGCAGAGACACCGGCGCCAGGATCGGCGAACCAGTTGTAGGCAAAGCGCGGGTCTGGCCGGTTGAACAGCGAAAGATTAAAGCTGCACCCGCCGCCCAGCGGCGTTCCGATGAAGCCTTGCGCCACCAGATCGGCCATGTGGCGCAGAGCTGGAAGATGTTGCGAGAAGGCATCGACCGTGCCGACCGCTCCACGGCTCTGCCGCCATGCCGCATCGATTGCCAGCGCTCCCTGCCAGTGGGGGGCATGGGGCGCGCTGTTATAGACGTGCTTGCCATGGGCCAGCGCCGCGAGGATCATGGGCAGGCGCACGGCGGGCCGCGTGCCGCAATCGATGATGTCCAGATCGGGATCCGCGCACATCGCCTGCGCATCCCAGAACGGGCGGGCGATACCGAGCCGGGCGGCTGCCGCCTCGGCCGTCTCGCGGCGCGAGGTGCAGATTGCCGTCACCTCCACACCGGGAAGCGCGCGCCATGCGGGCAGGTGGGCGAAACCACCCCATGCAGCGCTGATGATCCCGACCCGCAGCATCGTCCCGGCGCCGGGCGTCTATTCGATATAGGCCAGCACGGTCCCTACTTCGTAAGTCTCTCCCACGACCGCTTCGATCCGCAGGATTCCGCTTGCCGGCGCTTCGACCTCGTTGGCCGACTTGTCGGCCTCAAGCAGGAACAGGGGATCACCCTCCTTGACCTCGGCGCCATCGGCAACCAGCCACTCGGCAACCTGGCCTTCGTTCATCGAAAATCCCAGCTTGGGGAGAACCACCTCAACTGCCATAGGTCCAGTCCTTGCGGAAAATGCGTTTCCCCAGCGGTTAGCGCATCATCAGGCGCGTGCAATTCGCTTTCACCCGGCACCCGGCAACCATCGTCGGCGCGATTGCCGAGCGGCCGCAGGGCGGCATCAGTCGCGTCCTTCGGCCCATCCTTCGCCCTCGCCCGGCTTGAGCGTGCGCTGCGGCACCTTGCCCGAAGCCGTTTTCAGATCGAAGCCGATTGCGTCCGCCCATGGCTCCACCGGCACGCCGAAGGCCGAAAGCGCCCAGCTCGTCATCACGTAGTGACCGATGGTGAAGACCAGATCCATGCGCTGGCGCATGTCGAAAACGGCTTCGATGCGCGCCCACAGCGCATCGTCGATGGAATTGGCGTCAAGCAGCGCATCCACGGCATCCAGCACCACCGCGTCGGCCTCGTCCCAGTCATGGCCGCGAGGATAGGTGCGGATCGCGGCGATTTCCTCCAGCGTGATCCCGCAATTGAGACCATAGCCCACATGGTGGTGCCATTCATAGGCCGACTGCACGCGCCACGCCACGCGCAGGATCAGCAGCTCAAGATGCCGCGTGGCAAGGGTATTGGCCATGAGCAGCTGGCGGCCCCAGTGGTTGTAGGCCATGCCGAGCGAGGGATGCTGGCCCATGACTGGCAGGATCGAGGTTTTCGAACCTTCCTCGCGCGCGCCGGGTTCGCCCCAAAAGGCGAAGACCTCGCGCGCCTCCTCGGTCCATTCGTCCCTGGGCAATGGCGGGATGCGCTGTGCGGTCTGTTTCATGGTCAAGCTCTCCGGTTCATTCAGTGCAGCGCGGGCGCGGCGGCGCGGGTGCCGTCCCACGCGCCGCACCGGGCGAAATCGGCAAGACACAGGCGGCTTGCCCAGAACGAGAGAGCCGCCGCCGGAAGGCCGACGATCAGCACCGCGCGCATCGCCATGCCCAGCGACTCCACGCCATACTGCGGCGCGAACAGGTCGCTGAGGAAACCGACGAACAGCGGCCCTCCGCCAAGCCCGACGATGTTCACCGTCACCATCAGCAGCGCCACCGTGACCGAACGGGCATGGACCGGGGCAAGGCCGGAAATGACCGCCATCAGCGGCGCCGCCGAAAGCCCGCCGATCAGCATGTTGAGGCCGAGCAGGGCAAAGACGTGGTCGCCGGGGCCATTGAGCATGACAAAGGCCACCGCGGTCGCGCCCACGGCGCTGAACACCTGGATCCACAGATACCAGCGCAGATCCCGGCGCCCCAGAAAATCGGCAATGGGGCCGCCGACGGAATGGCCGATCACCGAGCCCAGAAACAGCGCCCCGCCCATGCCGAGGCCAGCATCGCGCGCCGACATTCCGAAGCTGCGCTCCATGTAGGCCGGGGTCCAGCTTACCAGTCCCATCGTGAGAAGCGTGGTCAGGGCGGCGCCGAGGATGAGCAGCGGCAAGGTGCGCACGGCCAGAATCTCGCGCAGCGTTTCGCCGAAGGGGCGCGATTCCACCTCGCTGGCGACGCGCCCGTCAGCTAGGCCTGGAGGTGCGTCGCGCAAGGTCAGGAGGACCAGCGGCACCAACACGAGGCCGGGTATCGCCGCCAGCATCATGGCGCGGCGCCAGCCATACTCCGAGGTCAGCCAACCGCCCAGCGACGGCCCCGCCAGATGACCGAGCGAGGCACCGAGCAGGAACACGGCCAGCGCGGTGGCGCGCTGCTTCATCGGGAAGAGATCGGCGATCCAGCTTTGCGAAGGCGGCGTGAAGCCCCCCTCGCCCAGTCCGATCGCCGCTCTGCCGATCAGCAGCGGCAGAAAGCTGCGGGCCTGTCCGCACAAGACCACTGCCAGACTCCAGATCGCGCAGGCCATCGCCACGATCTTGCGCTTCGACCAGCGATCCGCCACCCGCGCCAGCGGGATGACGGCAAGGATATAGACCATTGTCACCGCCAGATCCTTGGCCAGCCCGATCTGGGTGTCGGAAAGGCCGAGGTCCGCCTTGATCGGACCGACCATGACCGCCATCATGAACCGCTCGCCGATGACCGAGGCGGAAACCAGCATCATCACGAACAGGAACCAGCCGCGATAGGCCATCGAAGGCAGCGCCGGGGTGGCGGGGTCTGCCACGGCCTCTGTCCCGGCTGAGCGGGCATCGCTGGCTGGAAACTGGGTCACTGGTGTCGGTTTCATGGCTGCTCGCTCTCCCCCGCGCCGTCGCCCTCATGGGTGCCGTGCGCCTTTGTGTGCGATACCAGCAATGGAAGAATGCTGCGCCCGATGGCAGGTCGCGCCGCACCTTCATCGCAAGGGCGATGGCCACGGTGCGAAAACGCGGGGGCGATTTGCCTGTGCCCGCCCGAACATGGCAGCTTTTCGGGCATGACCGATCTTCACGACCATGGCCCCGCAGCGGCTGGAATGGCTGCCGCGGAAAGAGCGCCCGGAACGGCCGTCATCACAGGGGCCAGCGCCGGTGTGGGCAAGGCGGCGGCAGCGCAATTGTTGCAGCGCGGCTGGCGCGTCATCGGGACCGGACGCGACGGCAAGCGCTGTGCCGAGGCAGCAAGAACGCTGAGCCAGGGAGCGCAAGCGCGCTTCACCATGCTGCAAGCCGATCTGGCCGACATGGACGCCGTGGCGGATCTCGCCGGAAAGATTGCCGCAATCGCTCCGCGGATCGACCTGCTGTGCAACAACGCAGGCGGGGTGACAGCAGAGCGCCGGATCACGCCGCAGGGGCTGGAGGAAACCTTTGCCGCCAATCACCTTGCGCCGTTCCTGCTGACCCGCCTGCTGATGCCGCAACTCGCACCGGGCGCGCGCGTCATCGCCACATCGTCCGATGGCCATGCGCATTGTCCCGGCATTGCCTGGGACGATCCCGGCATGGCCGGAAACTGGCTGAGCGGGCGCGCCTACTGTCAGGCCAAGCTCGCCAACATCCTCTTCACCCGCGAACTGGCACGGCGGCATGGCGATGCCATCGTTGCCCACGCGCTCCATCCGGGCAATGTCGACAGCAATTTCGCCAGCCACTGCGAACCGGGCATGAAAGCCTATATGGAGCAGATCAGGCCGCAATCCATTTCGCCCGAAGATGCCGCCGTCGCACTTGTCCGGCTGGGCACCGACGTGGCGGCCGGACAGAGCAACGGGCGCTATTTCGAAGGCCTGAAGGAAGCCCGGCCATCGTCCGCAGCACAGGACGGTGAAGCCGCCGCGCGGCTGTGGGCGCTGAGCGAAGCGCTGCTGACGCGCTATCTGCCGCGCGATTCGGCCACGATGCGGAACTCGTCATAGGCATTGGCGGGAACGGCAACACCACTGCCGGGATCGGCAATGGCATCCCAGTTTGCGGCGATTTCCTCCACCGTCGGCGGACGATCCAGCGGACCGTGCCAGCCCGCCCCCACACCCGCAAAGACCCGCCCGATGCGTCCGGCAGCAGCCGAGAAGATCGCATGGTTGGAAGGGCAATCAGGATGAACCAGCCATGCCACAAGCGGTGCGGTGAAGCGCGGATCGAACGTCGTCAGGGCATCGGCCACCCATGGATTGGGGCCAAGCCCTTCAGGGCCTTGCGCGGCCCGGCTTGCCTGAAGCGCCATGCCGCTGGCGGCATTGGGCATCACCGCGTTGCAGCGGATGCCGAAGGGCCGCCCCTCTTGCGCCAGCACGTTCATCAGACCGCAAACCGCCCCCTTGGCTGCGCCGTAGGCCGAAAGCTGCGGCATGCCGAACATGCCCGCCGAGGAGGTCGTGAAGACGATCCGCCCCGATCGCCCCGCCTTCATTGCCCCCCAGGCAGCCTGCGCCAGATGGAACGATCCGCCAAGATGAACCGCAAGCAAATCCGCCAGATCGGCGCTGCCGGTCTGCTCGAAAGGGGCAACGCTGATCGTTCCCGCATTGAGGACGAGGCTGTCGATCCTGCCGAACCGGTCGAGAGCATCGGCCACGATCGCGGCGCAGGCCACGGGATCGGCCACGCTGCGCGAATCGGCCTTGGCGGTGCCACCTTCCGCGGCAATGGCTGCGGCCACCACGTCGGCTGCGGCGGCATTGATGTCGTTCACCAGCACCTGCCCGCCACGCCGTGCAATTTCGAGGGCATAGGCACGACCCAGCCCGCCTCCCGCACCCGTCACGATCACGCACTGCCCGTCGAGGCGCAGGACCGCAGTCATGCTGCAAACCTTGCGATCACCTGCGGCAGATCGATTGTCGTGCGAATGCCCGGCGGTGCGGCGCAGACCGATGCAACGGCATTCACCGCGCGGTGGGCCGTGAGCCCCGGCGTGAAGGCGGCATAATGTTCCGGGGCCACCGGAAAGGTGATGCCGACATCAAGCGGCGTGTCCCCGTCAACCCGCACGCGCCAGCCGGATTCGCGCAAGTCCCAGCCCGCTGCGTCCAGATCGCGCGCAGCATACCAGTTTGCGCGGAAACGGAAGCGCACGGTATCGCCCGCCAGACCTTCCACGGTAATGCGCTGCGCGGCCATCGTGCCTGCGCGGATCAGGCCCGCGGCGATGGGCTGATCGGTGCGGGCGGCAGCATACTCGCCCTTCGCCTGCCAGCGCTCGACGGCAATGCCGAGTCCGTCGGCCAGTTGCGTCAGCGAGCCGGAGAAGTCTGCCCTGACATGATCGGCGCGTTCCTGCTGGAAGGGTCCGATGGCCTTGCCGAAGCCCATGACATCGAAGAGCAGACCCGGCGAATTGCGGCTGGAAAGATCGGCAAACTCGTCGATCGTCAGGCAATCAAGCCTTCGTGACAGCGAGACAAGCGGAATTGCCAGCGCCTCGGTAATGAAACCGGGGCTTGATCCGGTGGAGTAGAGCGAGGTGCCGCCTGCCACGCAGGCGGCTTCGATCCGCTGGCGCAGCGCCGGGTCCATACCCGCCGGATGATGGAAATCCCCGCGCGTGGTCACGACATTGCGGCCCGAAGCAAGCAGACGGCACAACTCTTCCGCATCGGTGCCCTGCCGCATGTAGAGCACGCAGTCTGCTGCAATCGCGCAGGCTTCGTCCACCGATGCCGTGGCGCGGATGCCGGTGTCGGGCAGTCCGCACAGCGCACCGGCATCGCGGCCCGCCTTTTCTGGGCTGCTTACCCAGACCCCGGCCAGTTCCAGTCGCGGATGCTCGATCACGGCCCGCAGCGCCCGGCTGCCGATATTGCCGGTGGCCCACTGGATCACTTTTAAGGCCCTGCCCATGTCGCCCGATGCCATGTCGCCCGATGCCATGTCGCCCGATGCCATGTCGCCCGCTCCCACGTCCATTGCCGGAGACGGCACCCGCATTCGCGCTACGGCCGTCTCCGCAGCAAGGCTAACCCGTCAGGCGCGTAAGGCCACGGCAACGGTCGCAATCATCGCGGCTGCGATTGGGGAGCGATCGCGCCTCGTGCCATAGGGAGTGCCAAGCAGGACGCAAACGGGAGGAACCACAGCCATGACCGACGCCTACATCATCGATGCCGTGCGCACGCCGCGTTCGATCGGCAAGGTGGGCAAAGGCGCGCTCTCGCACATGCACCCGCAGCATCTTGCCGCCACGGTGCTCAAGGCGCTGAGGGAGCGCAACGGGCTGGAAACCGCCGAAGTCGACGACGTGATCTGGGGCTGCTCTGCCCAGATGGGCCTTCAGGGCGGCGACATGGGGCGCATGGCCGCGCTCGATGCCGGTTTCGATGTCAGGGCATCGGGTGTCACGCTCGACCGGTTCTGCGGCAGCGGGCTGACCGCCACCGCGCTGGCCGCAGCGCAGGTGATGAGCGGCATGGAGGATCTCGTCATCGCCGGCGGCACCGAGATGATGAGCCATGTTGTCGATTACGGCGGCAAGGTTCGTGCTGCCGGTGTGGCTGCCGCCAGCGGACTGGGAACAGGCAATGCAAGGCTTCAGGCCCGTCATCCCCAATCGAATCAGGGTGTCTGCGCAGATGCCGTCGCGGCGATGGAGGGCATATCGCGGTCCGAACTCGAAGCGTTCGGCCTTGAAAGCCAGCGCCGGGCAGCCCGCGCGATGGCCGAAGGGCGCTTTGCGCGCTCGGTCGTGCCCGTGCTGGACGACGATGGCAAGGTGGTGCTTGACCGCGAGGAATACCCCCGGCCCGACACCACCGCTGAAGCTCTTGCCGCCATGAAGCCCGCATTCGAAATGTTCCTCGACATGCCGTCCGCGCCCGGTGGCGAAACCTTCCGCCAGCTCATCAATCGCAAATACCCCGATATCGACATCAAGCCTGTCCACCACGTCGGCATCTCTTCGGGCGTCGTCGATGGTGCGGCGGCGCTCCTGCTGGCATCATCCGGTTATGCGCAGCGGCACGGTCTCAAGCCGCGCGCGCGGATCGTCGCCACGGCCAACATCGGCGATTGCCCCACCCTTATGCTGAACGCGCCCGTGCCGGCCGCACGAAAGGTTCTGGCCAAGGCGGGACTGACCAAGGAGCAGATCGATATCTGGGAAGTGAACGAGGCCTTTGCCGTAGTTGCCGAAAAGTTCATCCGTGACCTTGATCTCGACCGCGCGAAGGTGAACATCAACGGCGGCGCGATCGCGCTGGGCCATCCCATCGGCGCAACCGGTGCGATCCTTGTCGGAACCGCGCTTGACGAACTGGAGCGGTCCGGCGGGCGATATGCGCTGATCACAATGTGCGCCGCGGGCGGGATGGCTCCGGCGGTCATCATCGAACGGGTCTAGGAGACGGCACCATCGCCGGGGAACAGGAACATGAGGCATTGCTGACCGGGAATGGGCCAGCCTCAGACCGGCGACCCGTTGTCGCCCGGCAGGAACGCCGCGTGGCCGTGCGGCTGGGCATGATCGTGCGCCAGATGCGCCGCGACTTCGATCGCGCAGCCAGCGCGCTGGGCATCACCGGCTCGCAGTGGACGCTGCTTGCCGTGGTGGCGGGCAATCCGGGATCGACCCAGCGCACCATCGCCGAACTGCTGGAAATGACCGAGGCCTCGGCAGGTCGGCTGATCGACCGGATGGTGGCCGACGGCATGGTGGAACGACGCCCCAAGCCGGATGACCGGCGCGCGCACTGCATCTATCCGGGACCGGCCGCCGAACCCATACTGGAGCAGCTTGCCGTGCTGGGGGCCACGCAGGAGGAGCGCCTGCTTGCCGGGCTGGGAGCGGAAGAGCGCGAGACACTCTCGCGCCTGCTCGATCGCATGGCCGCCAATCTCCAGCACTGAGCCGGCAGCCTATTTCGGCGGCATGCGGATCGCGCCGTCAAGCCGCAGAAGCTGGCCGTTGAAGTAGCTGTTGCGCACCAGTTCCAGAACCAGACTGGCGAACTCGTCCGGTCTGCCAAGACGGCGCGGGAATGGCACGGCCGCCTCCAGCCCCGCATAGATCGCCGGGGCCTTGTCCTTCAGCTTCAGCATCGGGGGTGTTGCGAAAGTGCCGGGCAGGATCGCGTTCACCCTGATGCCGAGATCCATGAGATCGCGCGCCATGGGCAGCACCATGGAGTTGACTGCGCCCTTGCCTGCCCCGTAGGCAACCTGCCCGATCTGCCCGTCCTGCGAAGCGGCCGACGAGGTGAGGATGATCGTGCCCCGCTCGCCATCCGCATTCAGGGGCGCCGCAGACGCCATGCCCAGCGCGGCAACCGAAGCGATGCGATAACTGGCAACCGCGATGCCCAGCATGGCCCGTTCGAATCCCTCGGTGGACGCACGCCTGAAGCCGTTCGTCTCCTTGTCCCAGCCAAGGGTCTTGCCGCCTCCCGCGACCATGGCGCAGTGCACGACGATGCGTTCCTGGCCATGCGCGGCACGGGCCTTGGCAAATCCTGCCAGAACCGATTCCTCCGACATGATGTCGACCTTGCAGAACACGCCGCCGATAGTCGCGGCCACAGCTTCGCCCGCTGCTTCGTCGATGTCGAAGATCGCAACCTTGATTCCAGCCGCAGCAAGGGCTTCCGCGCTGGCACGGCCCAGCCCCGATGCCCCGCCCGTAACGACGGCTGCAAGCGATGCGGTGATGTCCATGTGCTCTATCTCCCTCTCCGGCCAGCCAGAACCGCGAGCCGGTTCGTATGCCAGATCATGCGCGAGAGAAGCGGTTTTGCCGGTCCGCTCAAGCGCGACCCTTCACCGCGGCCGCAATATCGCGGCGGCGTTGCCCGTGCGACGCCCGTTTGCGATATCCGGCAGCCCAGGACAGCAGCCATGGCCAGCGCGGCCCGCTGCCGATAAGGACCGGCATGGCACCTCGCCAGCGCCGCAGGAAGCACGCCCATGCCCGAAGCCGTTTACGTCCCCGCCATCGCCGCCGACGCGGTCATGTCCGGCACCGCTGCGAAAGTCGTCCTCGGCAGCCGCGAGGTGCTGATCTGCAACTGGCAGGGCCGGTTCTTCGCCATCGAGAACCGGTGTTCGCATGCCGACGAAGCGCTGGAATGCGGACGCGTGCGCAACGGCTGGATATCCTGCCCGGCGCACGGCGCGCGCTTCGATCTCGCAAGCGGCGCGGCGCTGAACCCTCCCGCCTCGCAGCCGGTGCGGACTTTCGCGCTGCGGGTGGTGGACGGGGTCATCGAACTGGCGGCAGACTGAAAGACGCAAGGCGCCCTGCCCGTCATCGAATCACGGGCACTGCCTCCGTCGGGCCGCGGCGCGACCCGTGGCAATCTGGCAACAACGGTCCGATCTGCTGCGCGCCCGCCCGCATGTTGCAGCCCATGCCGCACAGCGCAGATACCGCAGCAGCGATGCCGGGTGGCGCAAAACCGGGCTTTCCCGCAGTTCCCATGCAGCCTGAATCGCTGCCGCGATATATGCCGCCGCAACGCGCGCATCGCGTTCTCGCCGCGCCGGATTAGGGCATAAGTATGACGGTCGAAGGGCAGAGACGAGCCATGCCCGAACGGCGCGGTCAGACAGCACGGTGTGCCGGACCACGATCGGGCAGAAAGCAAGCCCTGCAGGAACTTTGGGGAGGATGTTGCAATGAAGACGACGACCAGAATGCTTCTGGCCACGGTCAGCCTCGGCGCGTTTGCGGTGCCCGCGATGGCGGCCGAACGCGATGACGCTCCGGCAGCGGAACCGCAGGCGAGTGAAACCCATGCCGATGCCGGCGTCGCCGACAGCATCATCATCGTGCAGGCCCGCCGCCGCGACGAAGCTCTGCAAGATGTTCCCGCAGTGATCAACGTGGTGTCCGCCGCTTCGATCGAGAAGCTGAACCTGCGCGATTTCACCGAAGTGCGCACCCTCGTTCCGGGGCTGGAGCTTTCGGTCAATCCGAACGGCATCGGCGGCAACGCCCGGATGCGCGGGGTGAACTTCGACACCAACGCCAGCGGCAACAACGCAACGGTCGAGTTCTATTTCAACGATGCGCCGATTTCCGCCGGCGTCATGCTCCAGCAGATGTTCGACATCGGCCAGATCGAAGTGCAGCGCGGACCGCAGGGCACGCTGCGCGGCCGCGCATCGCCATCGGGCGCGATCACGATCACCGCGCGCAAACCCGATCTCAATGCTTTCGGCGGCTTTGCCGATGCGACAGCGAACGATATCGGCACGCTGAACTTCAAGGCCGGTCTCAACATTCCGGTCATTCCCGGCATTGCGGGCATCCGCGTTTCGGGCGTGTTCGATGAAAACGAGCTTGACAGGGTCCGTCCGATCAACGGCGCTCCCGGCGCGCGCCGACCCTTCGCGCGAACCAAGGCGGGCCGTGTCGTAGCCCTGATCGAGCCGGCAGACTGGATCAAGCTGGAAGGCACCTTCCAGCGGATGGATCGCAACGCCCGCTCCTATGACCAGTCGATTTCCTTCAGCGAGGTCAATCCGGCCGCTCCGGCCAGCCCGGTGCTGATCCGCGCCGAGGACCGGCGATCGATCCAGGAGGAGGAGCGCATCGTCACCCAGCGCTTCGACATCTACAACTGGCGTGCCGAACTGGCGCAGTTCGGCCAGCGCCTGATCTATCAGGGATCGCGCACCAAGCAGACGCTGTTTTCGACCGAAAACCAGGACGCGGGCAATGTCTTCCCCGGCCGCGACGTCAACCAGATCACCAATTCGGTCGCCACGGGCACCTCGCACGAAATCCGCCTTCAGAACGAAGAGCGCGTGCTGGGCATCTTCGACTACGTGGTGGGCTTCTTCGACAACAAGCTCCAGTCGCCAACCACGCTTACCCGTCCCACCATCGTGCGCCTTCCGGTCGCGTTCGGTGGCGGCATCGCCCAGCTCGTGCAAACGCCGATCCTGCGCGGCAACACCACCCACGAACAGTCCTTCTTCGGCCATCTGACCGCGCATCTCGGCGAGAATACCGAGCTTTCGGGCGGTCTGCGCGATATCAGCTACAAGGCCAACAGCACCCTTGCCGTCAACGGCCAGACCATCACCAACCTGCTTCAGGATGAGGGCAAGCTGATCTACTCGGCGTCGGTGAAGCACAAGTTCAGCCCGGACTTCATGGTCTATGCCGGCACCGGCACGTCGTGGCGCCCTGGCATCAACATCATCGGCAATTTCAACATCCGCCAGTCCGCGCTCGAACGCTCGTTCATCGAGCTTCCGGCCGAGTCCTCCGAATCCTACGAGGCTGGCTTCAAGAGCACGCTGATGGGCGGCAAGATGCAGCTGAATCTGACCGCCTATCACCAGAAGTTCAAGAACTTCCCCTACCGGATCCCGAACCGCGGCGTGTTCTTCGTGAACACCGTGGCCTTGCGCAACCCGCAGACCGGCGCGGTCACGGGACTGGCCGAGGAAGTGGCATCGTTCAACTTCGCCGGGGCGGTCCCGGTCGAGGTGAACGGCGTGGAAGGCGAGGTCAACTACCGCGTGTCCGACCGCTTCAGCCTGGGCGCTATTGCCAGCTATGCTCTGGGCCGCATCAAGAACGGCACGATCCCGTGCACCGACCTCAACAGCGACGGCAAACCCGACGCAGTGACGACCGCGCCGACACTTGCGGCCCTCAAGGCAGCAACCGGGGCCAACAACATCTCCGCCTGTCAGGTCTCGCAGCGTTCGGCCTTCCTGCCACCCTTCTCGGCCACGCTGACCGGCGAATACAACCTGCCTGTCACCGACAATGTCGATGGCTACCTGCGCGGCCTGTTCACGTTCAGCGGCAATTCGATCGGTGATCCGGCCAACGCCTTCGACAGCGTCGGCTCGTTCGGCCTGCTCAACCTCTTCGCTGGCGTGCGCGCGCCAGACGGACAATGGGAAGTCCAGCTTTTCGCCAAGAACGTTCTGAACACCACGCGGGTGCTCACCCGCACCGATCCGCTGTTCACATCGTTCCAGCAGCTGAACTTCGGCGGGCAGTTCGTCAATGGGCAGCCGGTGTTCACGGGCACCACTCCGACGACCGTGACAAGCACCTACACCGGCGGGACCATCACGCCCCCGCGCGAGTTCGGCATCAACGTGCGGTTCTTCTTCGGATCCCGCTGATCCGCGGTTTTGCGGTCGCTTTGCACCGCTTCGGCCCGGCTGTTCGACACGAGCGGCCGGGCCTCGCGCCTCTGCCATGCAAGGCCGCCCGGACCATTGCCGTATCGTGATAGCGATAGCCGCAAGGCTTTCGGTTTTTGGGGTTTGCGGGCAACCGGGCACCAACTAATTGAAGCAGGAAGGCCGGTTCAAGGGGCTTCTCCGGACTGGCGGATTTGGGGACGACATGACTCAGGTGATGAAAGGAATCCGCATTCTGGAGGTGGCCCAGTTCACCTTCGTGCCTGCGGCCGGGGGTGTCCTGGCCGACTGGGGCGCGGATGTCATCAAGATCGAACATCCTGTGCGCGGCGATGCGCAGCGCGGCTTCCTCAACATGGGTGGGGTCACGCTCGACCCGCAGCGGCACACCCTGTTCGAGCACCCCAACCGCGGCAAGCGCAGCGTCGGCATCGACGTCTCGACCCCCGGCGGCCAAGAAGTGCTCTACGAACTGGCAAAGACAGCCGACGTATTCCTCACCAACTATCTTCCCCAAGTGCGCCAGAAGCACAAGTTCGACGTGGAGCACATCCGCGCCGCGAACCCGAACATCATCTACGCGCGCGGCAGCGCCTTTGGCGACAAGGGGCCGGAACGCGAAGTGGGCGGCTTCGATGGCACGGCCTTCTGGAGCCGCAGCGGCGTTGCCTATTCGATGACGCCGGAGGAACTGCCCGGACCGCTCAATCAGGGCATCCCGGCATTCGGGGATTCGATCGGCGGCATGTTCATCGCAGGCGGCATTGCCGCCGCCCTCCTCCACCGCGAACGGACCGGCGAAGCAACAGTGATGGATGTCTCGCTGCTCAGCTCTGCCATCTGGGCGTCCGGCGCCCTGATCGCGCAAGTGGCGGAAACCGGCGTGTTGACCCGCAATCCGATGCCGGGGAAGGGCGGCGCCGCCCGCAATCCCTTTCAGGGCAATTACCAGACATCCGACGGCGGCACGATCAACCTGTGCACCCTCAGCCCCACCCACCATATTCGCAGCCTTTTCGAACATCTCGGCGTGCCCGAAGCGGCTGACGACCCGCGCTTTGCCGATGCCCGCTCGCTCTTCGAGAATGCCGGCGCGGCCAGCGACATCCTCGTCAAGGCTTTCGCCGCCAAGCCGTTCGAATACTGGCGACAGCACCTGAAGACCTTTACCGGGCAGTGGGCGCCGATCCAGTCGTTCGCCGATCTGCTGTCCGATGAACAGGCCCTCGCCAACGACATGATCGTCGAAGTCGACGTCGCCGACGGCACGGACAAACCGCTCAAGCTGGTTCGTGGCCCGGTCCAGTTCGACGGCAAGCCGGTGGAGACAACCCGTTCGCCGCACGCTTCGGAACATACCGAACTGGTGCTGATGGAACTGGGCATGGAATGGGACCGGATCGAACAGCTCAAGGCGGCCGGCGCGATCGCCTGAGCAGGCCGCAGGACAGGAAGGCAGTGGAATGAAACCGGGATCGAAACTGAAAAGCCAGGTCTGCGATACCGAAGTCATGGTAATCCGCTGCGGTACCGGACAGATCGAATGCGGCGGGGTGCCCATGGCACCGGAAAAATCTGGCTCTGCCGCCGCCATTGCCGAAGGCTTTTCCGCGGGCACGCTCATGGGCAAGCGCTATGTCGATGCGGCGGGCACATTCGAACTGCTTTGCGTCAAGCCGGGCAGAGGCTCGCTGTCGGTCGACGGGGTTGCGCTTTCGGTCAAGGATGCCAAGCCCCTGCCCGCGTCCGACTGACACCGCGCCATGAACATCGCCCTTTTCCTTGAGATGGCGGCCGATGCCGCGCCGGACCGCATCGGCCTTGTCTGCGAAGGAAGGCGATGGACTTACACCCAGATGCTCGAAGGAGCGCGCGGGGCGGCGGCGCGGATCGCGGCCAGCGGATGCAGCCATGTTGCGCTGCTTGATGAATCGAGCGAAGCGGCGGTCTTCGCGCTCTTCGGAGCGGCGCTTGCGGGTGTGCCATATTGCCCGTTGAACTATCGCCTCGCCGATGCCGACCTCGCTGCACTGCTCGAACGCATCCGCCCGGCCCTGGTCATAGGGGACAAGGCCCGTGCCGACGCCTTGTGTCCCGGCAACACAGCCCTTTCGCGCGCTGCTTTTGTCGAGGCGGCCCTCGCTGGTGGCGATGCCCCGTGCGCGGCGGCCGACAGCGAGGCCGGCAGCATCGCGATCCAGCTGTTTACCAGCGGCACCACCGCAGCACCCAAAGCCGCCATACTGCGCAATGCCAACCTCGTATCCTACATTCTGGGCACGGTGGAGTTCGGTTCGGCGGAACGAAGCGATGCCGCGCTCGTCTGCGTGCCGCCCTATCATATTGCCGGCATTTCCGCGCTGCTCAGTTCGGTCTATGCCATGCGGCGCATTGTCCTGCTGCCCGCGTTCTCGCCCGAAGCATGGCTGGCACTGGCGAGCGCCGAGGCCGTGACCAACGCCTTCGTCGTGCCGACCATGCTGGCCCGCATCATCGCGGCGATCGATCAGGGCGAGGCACCCCGATTGCCACACCTGCGCGCCATTGCCTACGGCGGCGGCAAGATGCCGCTGGAGGTGATCGAACGGGCGCTGACCCTGTTCCCGCAAACCGGCTTCACCAACGCCTATGGACTGACCGAAACGAGTTCAACGATCGCGCTCCTGGGGCCGGAGGAGCATCGCGAGGCGCACGCATCGCCTGACCCGGCAGTCCGGGCGCGGCTGTCCTCGGTCGGCCGCCCGCTGCCGACTGTCGAGATCCAGATCCGCGACGAAGCCAGAGGCCCCCTGCCTCCCGGAGAACCCGGAGAAATCTATGTGCGGGGCGAGCAGGTTTCGGGCGAATACCGCGAAAAGAGCGCGCTGACGGCAGACGGCTGGTTTCCCACGCGCGATGCGGGCTACCTCGATGCCGATGGCTACCTGTTCCTTTCGGGCCGCGCCGACGATGTCATCGTGCGGGGCGGCGAGAACATGTCTCCCGGCGAGATCGAGGATGTGCTGCTGACCCACCCCGCCCTTGCCGATGCCTGCGCTGTGGGCATACCATCGGTCGAATGGGGCGAGACAGTGGGCATAGCAGCAGTGGTGCGCGAAGGACACGAACCGCCTGCCGAAACGGAGCTGCGCGAACTGGTGCGCCAGCGCCTGCGTTCAAGCCGGGTGCCAGAGGCCATCCGTTTTGTTCCGGCGCTGCCCTACAATGAAATGGGCAAGCTCCTCAGGCGCGAAGTGCGCAAGCTCTTTGCCGCCTGATCGCGCTGGCGCATCCGGAACCGGTGTGTTCCGCGTGCCCCTGTCAGGCTGGGTCGATGCCCGGTTGAACGAGCTGGCAACGCTCCTGCCAGCCGATGGCGCAGCAGCGCTCAACGGGTCGGAACTGCTGGCGATGCGGGCAAGGCTCAAGGGCTTGCGCGTTCCGGGGGCAGTGTCGGCCGGGGGCGGCTGCCGGTTTCATCGCACAATCGATGGATGGATCGCGCTCAATCTTTCACGCCCGGATGATGTGGAGCTGCTGCCCGCACTGCTTTGCACCACCGACACGCCGCGCAATTGCGCGCAGAGCCTGTCCGAACGGCTTCGCACCTGCCAGACGGCCCCGCTCGTTGCGCAAGGCCGTCTGCTGGGCATGGCCATCGCCGCGCTTGACGAGGAACCGGCCAGTCCGGCCACTTGCACCACGGCCGTCAATCCGATGCGCAAGGCGCGCGCGGAACAGCCGCTCGTGATAGACCTGTCGGCGCTTTGGGCAGGGCCGCTTGCCGCGCAGTTGCTGCGCCGTGGCGGCGCGCGTGTCATCAAGGTCGAAAGCCGCTCTCGGCCGGATGCCATGCGCGCAGGCGATCCCGCCCTGTTTGCCTTCCTCGACGAAGGCAAGGAACGGCAAATGCTCGACCTTCGCGAAGATGAAGGGCGCTCGGCGCTGCTTGCCCTTGTCCGCAAGGCCGATGTCGTGATCGAAGCCGCCCGCCCGCGCGCTCTTGCCCAGCTCGGCATCGATGCCGATAGCCTGGTGCGCGAAAGGCCTGGCCTTGCCTGGATCACCATTACCGGCCACGGCACGGCGGGCGAAGCGGCCGGCTGGGTCGCGTTCGGGGATGATGCCGGGGTCGCCGGGGGGCTGAGCATGGCGCTGCACGATGCCACGGGCAGGGTCGGCTTCGTGGGCGATGCCATTGCCGATCCGCTGACAGGAACGGCGGCGGCATGCGAGGCTGCCCGCTTGCTCGCCGCGGGCACTGGCGCAAGGGTGATCCTTTCCATGAGCGGCGTTGTTGCGCGCGCACTGCTGGAAACCCGCAACACCGACCCCGATGGCCTGAGCCGCTCGCTTGAACACTGGGCCGCCGCACGAGGGCGCAGCTTCGGCTAGGGACAGGTTTCGGTGATCGCATCGATCAGGCCGAGAGCGAGTGCGGCTCTGGCGGAAAGGCGTCGTCCGCCAAGCACGAGCGCGGCGGTTGCCTGCCGCCCGATGCGCCGCGTCAGCGAGACACAGCCCCCCGCGCCCGGAATCAGGCCCATCGCCAGTTCCGGGAGCTGGAACCACGCCCGCTCGGTTGCGGTTATGCGTGCCGCAAAAGCCGCCATTTCCAGCCCGGCGCCAACGCATGCCCCATCAACATGAACGTGCAGCTTGGCGGCACAGGCAGTGAGTGCCAGTGCGGGCAGGGTCTGCATCCTGTTGACGTGAGCCATCGACGGGTCCGATGTCGTGCCGAACTCGGCAAGATCGGCGCCGGTGCAGAAAGTGCGCCCCGCGCCGCACAGGGTGATGCGCCGGATTTCCGGATCGATGCCGCCCAGATCGAAGGCTTCGCGCAGCGCATCGCGCATCGTCCGGTCCACGCTGTTGCGCGCATGCGGCCGGTCGATGACGATCGCAAGTAGATCATCGCGCCGTTCCAGATGTAGCTGCCCTGGTGGCTGCGGTTCGGCGCGCGGGCGCGCGATCTGCCAATGGCGATGCTCGGTGCCGCCCTGCAGGATGCCGTAGGCCAGCGATTCGGCCACAAGGCCCTGCTCCGGGGACAGTCCCTCGATCAGCCGCAGCACCTGCACCAGAACGGCGGCGGCGTGGGGATTGCCCGCGCATCTGGCGCAGAGCGTCATCGCCGCGGCCGGATCGGGCACCAGAACGTCGCACAACCGCGCGAAGGCACTGTCGCGGGCCTGCCCCGCCCCGATCCCGATGACCGGAAAGGGCGGCAGATGCCAAGGCTGCGCTTCATCCGGAAATGCGCCTAGATCGACCGCGGCCGCAGCCAGCATCGGCCCGCGCCATGGCAAGGCGAAATGCGCAGGGTCCAGCATCGTCACAGGGTGGTCCACGCCCGCAGCCTAATCCCGCCTGCCATCCAGACAAGGCCCCGCCGAAAAGGGTGTGACGGCGGTGGCAGCGGCATCGCACCGGCGTTGTCGCGCGCGATGCTCTCACCGTTGCTTGCCTGCGGGCCGGGTCGGCCTAGTCTTGCCTGCCATGACGTCCCTGCCCGAAATGGTCCGGCAAACCCTCATGCGCGATCCTGCAAGCGCCGCGCTGGCATTCGATGGAACGTGGCATGGCTGGGGCGCGTTGCGGCGGGTGGCTGAGGCCGTGGCCGGGGCCGTGTCGCAGGCCATTGCCGAGGCTGGGCTGGCGGCTGATGCAGCGCAGACCGTTGCCTTTGTTGCGCGCAACCGCCCCGAAGCAGTGGCAGCGCTGCTGGGCCTCCTGGCCGATGGCCGCAGCATCCGCATGATCTATCCCTTCCAGTCAGGCGAGGCGATCGCAGCGGCCTTGTCCCGTCCCGATATCACAGCAGTCGTCATGCACCGCGCCGATCACGGACCATGCGTTGCGGCCGCAGCCCGGCGGGCCGGGCTTGCCACCATCCTGCTGGACGGGATGGCACCGCCGTCTGTGGCATCGCCGTGCGCAAGAAGGCATGCCACCTTGCCAGGCGCAGGTGCCCCTGCCCCCGTCATCGAGGTGCTGACCAGCGGCACCACCGGACCCCCCAAGCACTTTCCGGTTGCCTTCAGCCTGATCGAACAGCACTTCGTCTCAACCCCGCTTACCCGCAACCAGGGTGATGATCCGGCCGCCGCCCCGCCGTTCCTGCTCTATTTCCCTCTTGGCAACATTACCGGGCTGTATGCCACCTTGCCCACCTTGCTGCGGGGGCAGCGCGCCATCCTGCTTGAACGTTTCAGCCTTTCCGCCTGGCACGATTACGTGAAGACATGGCGGCCTGCGCATTCCGGCGTGCCGCCCAGCGCGATCCGACAGATCATGGATGCGCAGGTCCCGGTTGAAGATCTCGCCTCGATCAAGGCCATGGGGATTGGCGCAGCGCCGCTGTCGCCCGAACTGCAAAGCCGCTTCGAGACGCGCTACGGCATTCCGATCCTGCTTGCCTACGGGGCAACCGAGTTTGCCGGACCCGTGGCGATGATGACCGCGCAGCTTCATGCAACGTGGGGCAAGGCCAAGCTCGGATCGGTAGGCAAGCCTCTTGCAGGGATGAAGCTGCGCGTGGTCGATCCCGATACCGGATGCGAACTGCCACCCGGCCGGGAGGGTTTGCTGCACGTTCTGTGCCCCCGTGTCGGCCCGGACTGGATCGCCACGTCCGATCTCGCGGTCATCGATGCAGATGGCTTCCTCTTCCTGAAAGGCCGGGCTGACGGCGCAATCATGCGCGGCGGCTTCAAGGTGCTGCCTGAAACGGTCGAGGGGGCGCTTATGCTGCACCCGGCCATTGCGGATGCGGCAGTTGTCGGAATCGAGGACAGCCGCCTCGGTCAGGTGCCCGCAGCCGCCGTGGAAATCGCACCGGGCAGCAGCAGCCCATCGGTTGCCGAACTCGAAGCGCATTTGCGGCGGCATCTGCTGGCAACACAGATCCCGGCGCACTGGCACTTCTGCGACGCACTGCCCAGAACGCCCTCACTCAAGGCCGACAGGTCAGCAGTCAAGTCACTGTTTAAATGACGTTTTTTGCGCAGCATACGGCTAAAAACCGAAATACTATCATTTTTATTTGACAAGCCAGCCGATTCTGGTGAACAGTGCTGTTCATAAGAAAACGGGAGAGACCAGATGGCGTCTGTAGAATCCAACAAGGCGAAGATTGCCCGTCGTGTCGTCGAAGTCCTTGAGTTCTTCGACGAAGATCATCCCCAGGCAACCGTGATGGACATCGTCCGTCGCTACAATCGCCCGCAATCAAGCACGTCGGAACTCTTGTCGAGCCTTGTCGGCCTTGGCCTCCTCTACAAGGATCCCGTGACCCGTTCCTTCACGCCAACACCGCGTGCTGCCCTGCTTGGCGCCTCGGTCCAGTCCGGGGTCGTGCGCGATGGCCGGCTGGCCGGTCTTATCGACCGCCTTGCCGCGCAGACAGGACTGGGGGTTGCGGTTTTCGGCATGGTGGGCACTACCGCGCAGATTTTCACGTGGCGGCCGGGCAAGTATCAGCTCCGCACCTCGCAGACCGAAGGCTTCAGCGGCGGGCAGCACGAAGTGCTGACCGAAACGGCCGCGGGCCACCTGCTGCTTTCCACCTTGCCGCAGTCCCGCCGTGACGGCCTGCTGCGCCGCATCAATGCCGAAGCTCCGGCCGACCGGAAGTTCTCCTTCGCACAGATGGTTGCGAGCATCGAAGCCTGTGCCGCCAGAGGGCATGCCACAGGCGTGGCCGGTTTCGGTTCCATCGCCGATGTGACAGCAATGCTCCTGCCCGATCAGCCTGCCGGTCGGCCGCTCGCCATCGCACTCGTTTACGAACCGTCCGAGCAGATCGACGTCGAAGCCCTGCGCATGACCATGGCCGACGCCATCGCGCGCTGCGTGGCCGATCGTCCCGTGCAGTCCGCATCGGTCGAACGCATCGCAGGCGCGGCCTGAACACCTGCCCGGCACAACAGGCATTCCACCTGACAAGGACACCCTAGGAGTTGCATCGTGGCTGAAACCGATACCGCCGAACTGGCACAGGCAGCACGCAAATACTGGTCCGCAGAAGGCTATACCGCTGGCGGCGTCATCCGTGAGGTGGACTATGCCTCGCAGTCGGGCGGGCTGGATCCGAGCCTTGCCGGAATCAAGATCGTCGATACCGATACGCATATCGTCGAACCGCCGACGCTCTTCACCGATCGTGCACCCGTCGGCATGAAGGACAAGCTGCCCTATGTGAAGCGCGATGCCGACGGGGTTGACCGCTGGTATATCGGTGATCGCAATTGCGGCACCCTTGGCGGCAACGTCATCCGCAAGGACAACAACAAGCTGTTGGGCCGCCTGGCTTTTCCCACCCTTGACGAAGCCCATGCAGGTGGCCACGAGATCGCCCCGCGGCTTGAAGCCATGGACGACATGGGAATCCATGCCCAGATCTGCTTCCAGAATTCGGGCATCACCCAGGCGGGAACCTTGATGAGCCTGGGTGATCGCGAGCTGGCGCTCACCATCATGAAAATCTACAATGATTTCAACGCCGACTGGCAGCGGGACTCCGGCCAGCGCCTGTTCCCGATGGCGCACCTGCCGTTCTGGGACAAGGCCGAGATGGAAAAGGAGGCCCGCCGGTGCATCGACATGGGGCTCAAGGGTTTCGTGCTGCCCGACACGCCGGAACGCGTGGGCGTGCCCAGCTTCAATCACGATTACTGGACCGGCTTCCTCGAAATGTGCGATGCCACGGGCACGCCGCTCAACTTCCACCTCAACGCGGCGATGGACCCCAATACGCTGACCTGGGAAGGCTTCCAGTTCGAGCAGACGCTGTCAGTCGTTGCGACGATGTTCTCGATCGGCAATGCCGCAACGCTCGGAAACTGGATGGTATCAGGCCGGCTCGACCAGCATCCGAACCTCAAGATCGGCCTCATCGAAAGCGGCATGGGCTGGATTCCCTTCGCGGTGGAGGCTCTGGAGCATCAGTTCCAGGAGATGCTGCCCGTCAAGCGCGACGTGCTCAAGAAGCAGCCCTGGGACTATTTCCGCGATCACTTCATGTGCACGTTCTGGTTCGAAAAGACCGGCCCGAAGCTGCTGCTTGAAACAATCGGTGTCGACAACGTGATGTTCGAAACCGACTTCCCGCATCCCACTTCGCTCTATCCGGGTGTGCAGGCGCACATCGTCGATGTGCTTGGCGGCTACGACCATGCCGTGAAGAAGAAGGTGCTTCAGGACAACGCCGTGCGGTTCTACAACCTGCCGTTCTGACGGCGCGCAGAACTGACGGCTTGCATAATCGCATGCGTGAAAGCCCCGTCCGGTCCATCCGGCGGGGCTTTTGCCGTTTCACGCGATGCGGCCCGAAAACCGTCCGGCGCCGTAATGGCCGAGCGGCTCGGCTTGGTCCGCGCTGAAATCGCGCACGGCGCCCACGCGCCGGGCCACGTGGCGCCGTTCGTCCTGAAAGGTGTAGCAGTTGGGCGGAATGCGCGAAGCGTCGCTTTGCTGCGCCATCGGAATTGCACGGCCATGGGCCAGGATCGTGCCCCATTGCAGCAGCCGCGCCGCCTCCCTCCGGTTTTCCGGCAGGCTTTCGATCCAGTCGCGCAGTCTGAACAGCGATGCACCCGCCGCGTCATCCGGGCTGACAAGGACATGGCCACGGTGCGAAAGGCGCAGCAGCGCCTGACCGTTCGCGCGGATTTCGCCATGCCACAGACCGTCGACGGGATCGCTGACCAGAATGTCATAGACCAGCGACGCGTCATCGGCGGCGTGAGCGGCTGCCAGAACGGCCAGATCGTGCAGATGGGTGCAATTGGTCTGCTTCAGCCCGCGGCGCGCGACATCGGCCAGGGCAATTGCGGCAAAGGTCTGCTCCAGCACCGCCGACGCGCCCGGACACGTCGTCCATGGCACGCGCTCCATCACGCTTTCCACCGCCGTGACACGGACGCCATCATGGTGCAGCGTCACCGCCATGCAGTGATAGTCATCCTCCACCGCCGCACATGTCCGGCCAAGGCCCGGTTCCACGAGGATGCGGCGGCGAAATCCCGGCAGAGTGGCGATCATGCCCGCGATCGGCTCATCAGTCACGCGCCAGCAGCAGTGCCGCTGCCATCGGCCCGCCCCCCGATGTGGCGACGGCAACCCTGGGGTCGCCCTGCACCTGGCGCGCACCACCCTCACCGCGCAACTGCACCACGGCTTCATAGGCGAAGCCGAAACCGTGCAACCGCCCCCAGCCCAGTTGACCGCCACCCGTGTTCATCGGCAGTTCGCCATCCAGCGCTATGCGCGTGCCGCCTTCGATGAACCGGTGCCCTTCCCCGACCTCGCAGAAACCGAGGCCCTCCAGCCAGGTGATCGGCTGGAAGGCAAAGCCATCGTAGAACTGGACAAGGTCGACATCGTCCCTCGTGTAGTCGGTATTGCGCCACAGATCGCGCCCGGTGGGATAGGCGCTGGCATGGTCTGCCTGATCCCACGAGTAGCGCTCGACGGACCCGGCCGTTGCCGCAATGCGCACCGGCACCGACGAAACTTCATCCAGAGCATCGGATGCCGATACGATCACCACGGTCGAAGCATCGGTGAAGCGGTCGCAGTCATAGAGGCAGAACGGCGTGGAGATCATGCGCGCCTCCATGTATTTTTCCAGCGTCAGCGGCTCCTTCACCAGCGCGCGCGGATTGAGCGCGGCGTTGCGGTGATCGTTGATCGCGATCTGGGCCAGCTGCTCGCGCGTCATGCCATGGCGCTTCATCTGGCGCATGGCGAACTGCGCGGTCCAGCAAGCCGCAGAAAAGGCGCCGAACGGCGAGACCCACTGCGAATTGCCCGTGACATCCCTGCGCCGTTCGAGCGGCGGGAACTCTTCGGGCCGCGCCAGCGCCGCTGCCTCATAGACGGTGCGGAAACAGATCACGTGCCGCGCCAGGCCCGCCTTCACCGCTGCGGCAGCATCGGCGATCGCGCCAAGCTGAGCCGTGGCCTCCGCAGCTCCGGTGTGCCAGCGGGTTTTCAGCCCGCAGACCTCGATCACCTCGTCCACGCCGATCGGGGAGAAGCCGAGAAAGGTCTGCATCTTGCCCGGATAGGTGGAAACCCCGTCGATCTGCGCCAGCGTCAGCCCCGCATCAGCCACCGCCTCGCGGATGGCGTCCATCGTCAGGCCCAGCGGCGAGCGCGCCAGCCGCACGCCCACTTCCGACATGCCGATCCCGGTAACGTATGCCTCGCGCGCCATCAGGCCACCTTCTCGAACAGGGGATACCAGATGCCGTCCTGCTCTTCGAAGACCACCCGCACCCTGTCATCGATGTCCACGGCATCGACCGGACAGTTCACGATGTTCGTGGTCAGCACAACGTCCGGAGCATCGTCCAGCCGCACCCGCGCGATCACGAACGGCACGTCCATGTCGGGCGCCCACTTCTGGAAATTGACGGTATAGGTGTCCACCGTGCCAAGCCCCGAAACGGCATGGGGACCGATATTCTCGCTCTGGCAATGGCGGCAGAACTCGCGCGGGGGGTGGGTGAAGCCGCCGCAATCGGCGCAGCGGTGGATCATCAGCCGACCTTCGCGGCCGCCTGTCCAGAATGCGCGGTTGTCCTTGTCGAGCCGGATGCGGGATCGTTGCCATGTCATGGCGGCAATCATGATCCGCCCGCCCGCGCTTGCCAATCACCGCCGACCGGCGGCGGCGCGCTATCGCCAAGGCGATTAGGCGGAACCTGCACTCCATCGGCTATCCCGCTGCGGCCCCGGCTGTGGCAGGCGTGGGCGCAAGACAGCTTTCCTTCAGGAGCGGAACATGAGCGACCTTCTTGGCTACAAGGGCAAACGCGTTATCGTGAGCGGGTGCTTTTCAGGCATGGGCGAGGCGACAGCGCGCGCACTCATCGACCTTGGCGCCGAAGTCCATGGCATTGACTTCAAGGACAGCACGCTTCCGCTGGCCTCGTTCCATCACGTGGACCTGCGCGATCCGGCAACGATCGAAACCGCAATCGCGGCGATCGGCGGCAAGGTCGATCGCCTGTTCAACTGCGCCGGCCTGCCCGGCGGTGGCGCATTTCCCGCGCTTGATACCTTCAAGGTCAATTTCGTCGGAACCCGCCACCTGACCGAGACCGTGCTGCCACTGATGGCGCCGGGCGGCGCGATCGTCTCGATTGCCTCGACGGGCGGGCTTGGCTGGAGCCGCCGCGTTCCGGTCCACATGGAACTGCTCCAGACGGCGGGATATCAGGCTGCGGTGGAGTGGGCCGAAGCGCACCCCGAACACGTCGCGGAAGGCTATGCCTTTTCCAAGGAAGCGGTGATCGTGTGGACCCAGTTCATGTGCGCTCGCCTCATCCGGCAAGGCATCCGCATCAACTGCACCCTGCCATCGCCCACCCAGACCCCGATGATGGCCACCTTCCAGGCCACTTCGGGCAAGGACGTGGTCGATGCGGCGGCGCAGCCGCTCGGCCGCTATTCCACGCCTGAGGAACAGGCGAGCGGCCTTCTGCTCGTCAACAGCGACATGGCCGCCATCATCACGGGCGTGGTCCTGCCCGTCGATGGCGGGTTCATGGGTTCGCTCGCCACGGGCCAGATCGACATTTCCGCCATGATGAAGCGCGGCTGACGGAACCGGCACATGAACTTCGAACTGACCAGCGAGCAGGAAATGGTGCGCGAAACTTTCGCGCGCTTCCTCGATGAGAACTGCACCCCGCAACGCCTCCGGGCCGCCGAAGCGAGCGGCTTCGACGCCGATCTGTGGCAGGGCCTTGCCGAACTCGGCGCCTTCGGCCTGCGCGTGCCGGAAGCGGCGGGCGGGCTGGGGCTTGGCACCTTCGATGCGCAGGTGGTGATGGAGGAGGCCGGGCGCACGCTGGCGCCCGGACCTCTGGCCGAAGCCATCCTCGCCGCAAGGCTCGTCGGCCTTCTTGGCGGTGATCCCGGTGAAATCGTCGCGGGACGCAAGGTCGCCAGCCTTGCAATGCACGACATGGCCCTGCAACCCCGCCAGTTCGTAGCGGGCGGCGCGGTGGCAGGACTGGTCGTGGCGCGCCGGGGCGAGGATGTGGTGCTGCTGGAGGTGCCGGAAAGTGCCCGTCCCCACGAACCCTGCCTTGCCAGCAATGCACTGGCCGAAGTCGATCTTGCAGCGGCCGATGCCACCGTGCTGGCATCCGGCGCGCAAGCGGTTGCGCAGTTTGCTGCCGCGATCGAGGAGTGGAAGCTGCTCACTGCTGCCGCACTCGCGGGTCTTGGTCATCAGGCGCTGCGCATGGCGGCAGCCTATGCCAGCGAACGCAAGCAGTTCGGTCAGTTGATCGGTCAGTTCCAGGCCATCAGCCATCCTCTGGCCGACTGTCTGTGCGAGGTGGATGGCGCGAAACTGCTGGCATGGAAAGCGGTGCGCGACATTGCCGACGGATCACCCGATGCCGCCGTCTGCGTCAGCCTTGCGATTTGGTCTGCGGCCGATGCCGCCGCCAGGGCTGCCGGACAGGCCATGCAGACTTTCGGCGGCTATGGCCTGACCACCGAATACGACATCTATCTCTATGTCCTGCGGGCAAAGGCATGGCCGCTGGTCTGGGGTGATCCGGCATGCTGGCTGGAAGAGGCCGGGCGCCGCCGTTACGACAACGAAGCCGCAAGACTGCCCGATGTCGGGGATTGCCCGATCGAGTTCGACATTGGCGAGGAAGCCCGCGCCGTGGTCGCCGAGATCGACGCATTCATGCAAGCCAATGTCACGCCGGAAATGCGCGCCCGGTTCCACTATTCGTGGGAAGGCCACGTTCCCGAACTGCACCGGAAGATGGCCGAGGCCGGCTTGCTCTTCCTCTCCAGCCCGGAACTGGGCGGTCGAGGCGTCGGTCCCTACGCGCGCAGCGCGGCACGCGGCGCCCTTGAACGCCACGGCTATTCCAATCCGGCAGCCGGAGTTGCGGAAATGGTGGGGCTGATGATCGCCCGCACCGGCAGCGACGAGGTGAAGCGCGAGGTGCTGAGCCGGATCATTGCGGGCGAGGCGCTGGCCAGCCTCGGTTATTCCGAGCCAGGCGCCGGGTCGGACGTGTTCGCCGCGCAGACGAAGGCCACGCGCGACGGCAACGGCTGGCGCATCGATGGCACGAAGATGTTCACCTCAGGTGCGAACATTGCCGACTATGTGCTCATGCTGACGCGGACCAACCCCGATGTGCCCAAGCACAAGGGGCTGACCATGTTCATCGTGCCGCTCAAGGCCGAAGGCGTGACGATCCAGCCGGTTTACACGTTTCAGGATGAACGCACAAACATCACCTTCTACGACAACGTGAAAATCCCGGACACGTGGCGTCTGGGCGAAGTTGATGGCGGCGTGCGCACGATGGCCGCCGCGCTCGAACTGGAACACGGCGGGGGTTTCGCCAAGCCGATGGCCCATTGCCTGCGCGCCGCCGAGGAGCTGTGCCGCGAACTGGGCGCGCCTGGCAGCGACCGGAAGCTGATCGCCGCTCCGCGCGTGAAGGCCCGGCTGGCGCGGGCGCTGGCCAACATCTGGGTGGCTGAACTGTTCGAATACCGCGCCACATGGGCGGGCGCCGAAAAGAAGCCAAGCCCGGCCTACGGTCCGATGGCGAAAATGCATTCCTCCGAAAAGTTCCTCGAAGATGCACGCGACCTGCTTGACCTGACAGCCCCGCTGTCGCTGACCAAGCGCGCAGGCGCCGCGGCCATGCTCAACCAGTGCTATCGCCATGCGCACGGCACACGCATCTACGGCGGCACCAGCCAGGTCCATCGCTCGATGATTGCCGAGCGTGCGCTTGGAATGCCGCGGAGCCGGGGTTAGGCTGGCCAGATGACCGAAACACACCGCACCGAGGCGCAGCCGCTGCTGACCGAGGAAACCCCGGAGGGCATCCTCATCGCAACGCTCAATCGGCCCGAACGGCTCAATGCGCTCGACATGGCAACCATGGATCTGCTGACCGAGTCGGTCATACGCTTCCGCGACACGCCGGAACTGAAAGTCATGCTGATCCGGGCCACAGGGCGATACTTCTGTTCCGGCGCCGATCTCAAGGGCGGCCAGCGAAGGATTTCTCCCACCGGGCAGAGCGCCAGCGGCATTCGCGAAAACCACCGGCTCAATCTCAACAACATGCAGCAGTTGTGGGACGAGATGGAGCACATCGAGAAGCCCTTCGTCGTCGCCCATCACGCGCCCTGCGTGGGTGGCGGACTGGAAATGTCGCTTTCCTGCGATTTCAGGCTTGCCGCACGCAGTGCCAGCTACGCCTTTCCCGAAGGGCTTTTCGGCGTGGTGCCGGCGTCAGGGGGGGTTTCACGTCTTGCACGCATCTGCGGGCCGCACTGGGCGCGATGGCTCATCATGGCGAACAAGCCGGCCAGTGCGGACCTTGCGCTGACCATGGGCCTTGTCCATCAGGTCTTCCCGGACGAGACTTTCGGGGAGGACGTGATGGACTTCTGCCGCCATCTGGCCGCGCAGAATGCCGAACAGATGGGTGCGGCCAAGGTTGCGATCGAGCTTTGCACCGAACTCGGCCGCGACAGCGCCCGTCATGTGGAACGCATGGCCAACAGCGCGCTGATGCTCAATCCCGACTATCTGGAAACGATGCGCGCCTATGTCGCCCGGCTGGGCAAGGGCAAGGACTGATCCGCAATTGCCTCAGGCCGGACGGTTGATCTGCCGCTGATCGCGAATGGCCAGTTCGAACAGGCGGGCCTCGGCATCGAGCAGATACTCCAGCGGGTTGACCGGCTCGTTCAGCAGCTTGGTCATCTTGTCATCGGTCATCACCGTGGCAACGCGTTCGAGACCCGTCATCAGGGCGGTGGCCATGCTGGATACCGGGGTGCCGCGTTCCATCGGGCGGCTGTCCATCTGGGTAATCAGCAGGCGCATGACGGGGATCGCCGAGCGGACACGGTGGACCATCATCCGTTCGTCGCCCCGGTCGGCCATGCTGTTGCGCAGATGCAGCACCCGCGAATGCCGCGTCCAGAAGCCGAAGTAGGCTTTCACGAAAGTCATGGCGCGCGCGTGCAGCTCATCGTCGGGCCAGTATTCGCGCACGAGGTGGACATATTCGCTCTCCACCGTCGCCATGACCGGCTCCAGAACCGCGAGGATGAGTTCGGTCAGATCCGCGAAGTAGAGGTAGAGCGTGCCGATGCGGATCGAGGCCCGGCGCGCGACTTCCGACAGCGTGATCAACCCCGCATCGCGCGGTTCCGACAGGATTTCCTGAGCCGCGGCGATGATCCGGTCGCGCGTGTCGCGCCCTTTGCGGCCGAGCCGCTGACCGTTCAGGTTATGAGCCACCGCCTCGCGCCGGGCATTTGCGGCATCGGCATTGCGCCGCGCCGCGCCTGCTGCCGCGCGGATCGGAATGACGTCAGCAAGTTTCCCGTCCGTCGACACTTTCGTCCCTGATTCTGCCCGTCCGCTCCGGTGCTATGGGCCAAGGCCGCTAACGAAGCGGATGAACTATAGCAATAGCTGTCGCATGGCC
This sequence comes from Novosphingobium sp., assembly GCA_046294595.1. GTDB lineage: Bacteria > Pseudomonadota > Alphaproteobacteria > Sphingomonadales > Sphingomonadaceae > Novosphingobium. The sequence goes on along the minus strand of JBKBKD010000008.1, from coordinate 43,139 downwards.
GGGTGTCATCAATGCGCCATCTCAGGCGCCCGTGAGGCGAAAATCGGGCGGATAGACCGAAAGATCCCCTGCATAGGCAATACCCCCGTCCCAGAACTGCGGCCCGCTGATCTTGCGGAAGAAGTGCACCGTGCGGGCAAAGGATCCGGCCTTGGAACGCGGTTCCATCTGGTCGCCGCTGGGGCTGACGCCGCGGGCGCGGGCGCTGAAATCCCTGATCGAGAACAGCAGGTCATCGGTCTGGTGCGCGCACATCACGATTTCGCTGCCGGGACAGAACCGGCGGGGTTCGATCTGCACGTCCGCGAGCCGGCCACGGCGCATCGCGGCAAACCCCGGAACGCGGCAGACTTCGGGAATGTGGATTTCGTCATACCAGCGATGATACTCCTCCTCCATGCCGGCAACGAAATTGGCGGGGATCACGAACATGCCGGAAAAAGGCTTGTCCTTCCGGTGGTTGGGGCCGGACTTCCAGTCCGAATACATGCGATAGCTGTAGATGCGTTCGGTTTCGCGGGTATCGTCGATCAGGCCGGAATCGCGTGCCGCCGCCAGCAGCGGACCAAGCGCTGGCAGATCGATCTCCGGCTGCGGCAGGTCGAAATCATACACCGACATGAACCGCCACGGCTGGGCGATGTCGGGCATGATCTGTTCGGGCGTCACCTCGAACCGGTCGGCATTGCGGAAACCCCGCAGACGGCGAAGCTCGGCGCGGTGCGGCCCCTCGAACCAGGTCGCGCAGGCCTCCTCGCGTCCCTGGGGAACGTTGTGGAAATGGATCGTGGTGTAAAGGTTCATCGCTTCGCTTCCTCTTGCCCGGCAGGATGACGGTCAGATGCGGAACCCCCGCATCTGGTTGCCGCCGTCGCACAGCAGCACCTGCGCGTTGACGAAGCTTCCCTCGGGCGAGGCGAGGAAAACGGCCATTGCGGCAATATCCGCCGCGGTTCCCTGACGCCGGACCATCTGCATGGCCCTGAGCCGCTGCCAGTTTTCGTCTTCGACCCCGGCCCTTGCTGCGGGGGTTTCCATCAGCCCCGGCGCAATCCCCACGCAGCGCACTTCATCGGCCGCAAACTGCATGGCCATGGCATGGGTCAGCACGTTGAGGCAGGCCTTGGTGATGCCGTAAGCGGTTGCAGGCTGGTAGCTGGCCATGGAGCTTTTGTTGATGATGAGCCCTCGCGCCGCCGCGAGCGCGGGACGCAGGGCTTCGGCCAGAAGCAGCGGAGCAAGGGTGTTTACGGCGAGGAAATGCTGCCATTTCGCCTGGCCCAGCCCGAAGAACCCGCGGGCGATCTCGCCCTGATGCAGTCCCGCGTTGTTGATCAGCACGTCGATGGCGGGATGCGCGGCCAGCACCTGCGCGGCAAAGGCGCCAATGGCCTGCTCGTCGGCCATGTCGCAGACGTGGCATGATGCCGTGCCTCCCGCGGCCACGACCTGCCGACGGGTCTCGTCCATGCCATCGGCCGCAATGTCGGCCAGCACCACATGCGCCCCCAGACCGCCGAAAGCCAGCGCATGGGCGCGGCCCAGCCCCGCCGCCCCGCCGGTGACGACGACGGTTCTGCCAGCGAAGCGGCGCCCGTCCGGCGGTGTGCCCTGCGCCATCTGCAACGCCTCATTCATGGCGGGTGAAGCCGACGTGGCTGATGCGCCAGCCATCGGCCGTCCTGCGGAACCGGTCCGCATAACGGCCGACCACCACCATCTTCTCGCCGTCGCGGCGCTTCGAATGGACGGCGATCGTCCAGTCTCCGGTCGCCTCGTCACCGCTGATCTCGATGCGCGGCGAACCCAGCATGTGGATCATCCATTCCGATCCGCCGCCGATGGCATTCACCATGAAGGCGGCCAGCTTGTCCGGGCTGTCGAACTGCACGAAGCCGTAATCGGCCGTGGCATCAGGCACGAAGAAGCCCGGCAGCATTGCCATGGCCGCGTCCGGATCGGTCGATGACAGATCGCTGGCCGCGCAGTAGCGCGCCTTGAGATTGGCGATTTCCAGTGCGTCGGTCATGCCGCATTCTCCCGTCGTTCGTTGTCGAGCCGCTCGGCCGCCAGCTTGCGCAGATCGGCAGTCCTGATCTTGGCGCTGCCGGTCAGGGCGAGATCGGCCTCGTCGAAGAACAGGACGCGGCGAGGCACCTTGAAGCTGGCCAGCGTCTCGCGCGCGGCCTCGCGGACCTGCGCCTCGTCAAGCGCGGCGCCATCGTGCGGCACAACGCAGGCCACCACGATTTCGCCCAGCGTGTCATGGGGAACGCCCACGGTCTGCACCGCCTTGATGCCGGGAATGGTCTTCAGCACGCCGTCTATCTCCACCGGCGAGACATTGGCGCCGCCGGTCTTGATGATGTCGTTCAGCCGGCCGTGCCAGAACAGGCGGCCTTCGGCATCGAGATGGCCCGAATCGCCCGTGCGCAGGAACCCCTCGGCATCCAGTGTCTCGGACAGCGGCACGCCGATGTAACCCAGCATCAGCGTAGGCCCCTTGACGGCAATCTCGCCGCGCTGGCCCAGCGGCACCGTCTCGCCGCTCATCGGATCGACGATCTTGATCGTGTTGCCGTGGCAGGGCCGCCCGTGACTTCCGGCAATCTCTTCTTCCGGTGTGTTGGCCGGATGCACCGTCACCAGCGTGAAGGTTTCGGTGTTGCCATAGGCGGCATGGGGTTCGCGCCAGTCGGTCTGCACCGACGGGTGGCGCGCCAGCGGCGATCGGCAATCGACATAGGCCAGTGAGGAAAGATCGGTGTCCTGCCAGTTGGGCGCAGCAACCAGCTGCTCCCACTGATGCGGCCATGCCAGCACCATGGTGGCCTTCTCGTGCGCGATCAGGCTGAGCGCCTCGGACGCATTGAAGGTCGATTGCAGGACCAGGCAACCCCCGCTTGACAGCGCACCGCCCAGCGCCATGGCGAAGTTGCCCGACCAGAAGAAACCGTTGGCCGACCAGACCCGCGCCTGCGCAAGCCCGGCCTCGCCGATCTTGTACCACTTCGGCCAGCGCCAGAGCTGCAAGGTCACTCCGCGATGCGCGGAGAGGATCCCCTTGGGCCTTGCGGTCGAGCCGGAAGAGAAGAACAGCACGCCCGGATCGGCCGGGGCAACGCTGGCCGCGCGGGCATCAACCCGTTCCTGCGCAATGGCCTTCCCCCGTTCAAGGAACGCATCCCAGCATTCGATCGCGCCCTGCGGTTCACGCAGGCCCACGGCGGCGACGTGGGTCAGGAAGGGATAGCGCTGCGAGGCGATGGCGCCCGGCTGCCCGCTGGCGATGGCCGGATCGCATTCGCGCAGGATCGCCGCGAAATCCTTCTTCAGCACCTGCGCCTCGATCAGCAGGACCGAAACCGATGACGCCTCGACCAGATGATCCAGTTCCGCCGGAGTGGAAAAGGTGCTGAGGGTCGTTGCCACGCCGCCGGCAAGAGCGATCCCGAACGTGGCGGCCAGAAACTCCGGCCGGTTCGTCATCAGCACACCCACCCGCGTGCCCTTGCCTACCCCGCAGGCAACCAGCGCACGCGCCGCAGCGTTGGCCTCCTGCCACAGCCGCGCATAGCTCCAGCGTGTGCAAGGCCCCTCGCCGGGGCTGCCTTCATGATGCACGAGGCATTCGGCATCGCCGCCGCGTGCGCAGACCGTGCGCAACCAGCCGCCCAGCGTGAGAGGGCCAAGGTCCTGCTCCTCCTCCAGCGGGGGGCCGCTCACGACCGACAGCGCACCAGCGGAACCAGCAACCCCGGCCATGACCACCTCAGCGATTGACGTCGACGATGACGCGGCCCCGGATCTTGCCTGCAATCAGGTCAGCGGCGACCTGCGGTGCCTCGGCAAGGCCGATTTCCGCGCCGATCACCTCAAGCAGCGCCGGATCAAGATCGCGGGCGAGCCGTTCCCACGCGGCAAGGCGGCGGGCCTTTGGCGCCATCACGCTGTCGACTCCCAGAAGCCGCACCCCACGCAGGATGAACGGCATGACCGTGCCCGGAAAATCCGCGCCCTGCGCCAGCCCGCAGGCGGCCACCGCTCCGCCATAGCGGGTCTGCGCGCAGGCATTGGCAAGCGTGTGGCTGCCTACCGCGTCCACCACGCCTGCCCAGCGTTCCTTTGCCAACGGACGGCCGGGCGCGGACAGTTCGGCGCGGTCGATCACCGTATCGGCGCCCAGCTGGCGCAGATAGGCTTCCTCCGACGCCTTCCCGGTCGAGGCAGCAACCGTGAAGCCAGCCTTCTTGAGCAGGACCACCGCCACGCTGCCGACGCCGCCGGTCGCGCCGGTGACAAGCACCTCGCCCTGATCGGGCGCAACGCCCGCGTCCACCAGCGCATCCACGCACAGCGCCGCCGTGTAGCCGGCAGTGCCAATGGCCATTGCCTGACGTTCGGTGAACGCCGCAGGCAGCGGCACCAGCCAATCGCCGTTCAGCCGGGCAACCTGCGCCAGTCCGCCCCAGTGCGTTTCACCCACACCCCAGCCGTTGAGCACGACCTTGTCGCCCGGTTGCCATTCCGCGTGACGGGATTCGCGCACTGTTCCGGCAAGATCGATCCCCGGCACCATCGGGAACTTGCGCACGACCGGCGAGCTGCCGGTAATTGCCAGGCCGTCCTTGAAGTTGAGCGTGGAAAACGCGACGTCGATCAGCACGTCGCCATCGGGGAGCTGCGCCTCGTCGATCGACTTGAGCGCAACCTTCTGCACCGGCTTATCGCCGGTCTCGTCCTTCTCGATCAGGATGGCATTGAACAAGGCAAATGTCCTTTCCGGAATGAAATGCGCCCCGCCAGCAGGGCGGCATCAGTCTTGGTGGCGCGGCTCCTCGCCGAGGGGCGGATCATCGCCCGCGACCCGCGCGATATCGGGCGGGACACATTCCGGCCGGACCGTCCCATGCAACGAAAGCCGCAGCATCTCGCGGGCAAAGCGGTCGGCCAGCGCGTCATAGTCGGGCGGGGCGGCATCGGCCTCGTCGGCACCATGCGCCCGCGCCCAGACCGGCCAGAGCACATGCCCGGCCAGCGTGATGATCGAAAACACCTCCACGTCGATGCCCGGCTGCGCCATTTCGGTCCGGGCAAAGCGCGCGATGGAGCCGGCATATTCGCGCCAGAACACATCCTGCGATGGATCGCGCGCGGACAGGATCTGAAGCAGCCACACCCGGCAAAGCTCTGGATTGTCCATTGCGAAGCGTGCGAGATTGCGGGTCACGGCGTGCATGTCGACCTGCTCGATCTGCCGCTCTCCGGGGGCATCCGGATCTCCCAGCACGGCGCGGTAAAGCTTGTCCGAAACATAGGCGATCGTCGCTTCGATCAGCCGTTCGCGGGTTTCGAAATGCTGATAGGCGGTGCCCCGGTTCACCCCCGCCAGCAGGGCAACTTCCGACAGGCTTATGCCTGACGGTCCGTCCTTTGCCAGCAGGCTGCAAGCCGCTTCAAGGATGACTATCCGCGTCGCACCGGGATCGCGCGGGCGGCGAAGGCGCGGCGCCACCGCACCCGGCGCCTTTTCCGCACCAGCTCGCTCGGCAAGCGAGGCCCCGCCATCTGCGACATTCTGCAATGATGCCTGGGCCATGTCTTCCTCCGGATCGCGCCGCGTCATCGGGTCCGTCCGTTCATAGGTTCCCTGCTCCCCTTCCTGTCAACGCCAAGGCCGGGCTGGGGCATGCTTCATCGCCCACGCGTCATGGCCTGCGCAGGATGGCGAACCGCGCGGGACATGCCATCGCTTCGGCGATGTTCTGCGGCCGGTCCAGCGCAGGCATGGCCTCGGCGTGCTTCATCCGCCAGACTGCCATATCGACGCTGCCACGGGCAACAGCCCTGGCCCGAGAGGACTGCATGAACAGCACAGCACCCGCGCCCGGCTTCAGGCAGATCGCGCAGGCCGACGTCGATTTTCTCGGCCGCGATCCGGTTCCGGCCCTGCCCTATTACGATCCGCAATGGTATGACCTTGAACGCAAGGCGGTGTTCATGCGGAGCTGGCTGGAGGTGGGCCATGTCTGCGAATTGCCGCAACCGGGCAGCTTCATCCGGCGCGAGCTGGAGTTTGCGGGCGTATCGCTGCTGATCGTGCGCGGCCGGGATGGCGCGGTGCGCGCCTTCCACAATGTCTGCACCCACCGCGGAACGCAACTCACGCAGGAGGCTCAGGGGCGCACGGCGAATTTCTCGTGCCCCTACCATCGCTGGACCTTCGGTCTGGATGGAGCGCTGCTGTCTGCGCCCGATTTCGAAAGCTTCGGACTGGCCAAGGCTGATTGTGCGCTGCCGCAGGTGGCGCTGGAGATCTGTGCGGGGCTGATCTTCGTCAACCTTGCACCGCATCCGCAGCCCTTGCGTGATTGGCTCGAAGGGCTGGCCGAGGATCTGGAGACCCTGCCCGTGGCGCGCGCCACGACCTTCAGCGAATACACCTACGAAATCGATGCCAACTGGAAGCTGACCTACGACAACTTCCAGGAAAACTACCACCTGCGCTTCATCCACCCCCGGACCGGGCAAGCCACCTTCAGTGCCGACAATCCCTTTGGCTACCCATTGCGCTATCGCTTTTTCGGGCGGCACCGCACACAGACGATCTGGTCCAACCCGCAGCCGAAGATCACCCCGCTCCAGCGCGTGGGCATGAGCCGGGCGATGGCGGCAGCGGCCGAACGCGGCACCGTGGGCGGGGTGAACGCGCGCGAATACTTCGCGCTGTTTCCCAACTTCTTCATCCTCGGCACGCCCGCCCCGCATTTCAGCCATGTCGTCTATCCGCTGGGGCCGACGCGGTCGCGCGGGGTCATCCGCCTCTACTGGGTGGGTGACGATGCCAATGCCAGCGAACGCTTCGCCCGCGAATATGTCATGGCCACCGCGCGCGATGTGCACGCCGAGGACCGCGCGGTGATCGAGGCCGGACAACGCGGACTTTCGAGCGGCGCCTTGCGGCACATTCATTTCCAGACGCAGGAGGCCCTGTGCCGCCATCTGTTCCACAGCGTGCGAGAGACCGTCGAAGCCTATTGCCGGGAAACGCAGCACGATACTGGCCCCGATGGTGCGTCGGGTAATCGCCAAGGAGGAGATGGGGCATGACCGGCGCCGCAATCCAGCCCCCGCTGCCCGAAGGCTTTACTGATCTTGCAGGCTTCGTGGACCGGTGGGCTTTGACCACGACGGCGCAGCGTGCCGCCCGGCGAAGCCGGTCCACGCCTGAGGAGCGCCGCGCCTTTCATGATGCGATGGCATCGCGGCTCGACGCGGCACTCGATCGGCTCGATACAAGACCGCTCGCCGGACTGGACACCGGCGAGCGCAATCTCATGAACCTGTGCCTCATGCTCGCCCATGTCGCCCTGGCCGTGGAAACCCAGGGTGATGACGAAGCGCGCCATGCCCCGCACCGCGATGCCATGGTCATTACGCGCAGCCCGGCAGACCTGTGACTCCCGCACCTGCGCATGGTGCCTGATCCGGCACTGCCATGACGGAAGCGCGGCACTATCGTCCCGGCGAACAATGCGCGGCCGCGTTCGCGCTGCTTCACAAATGCCCTTCGCCAACCGTCGAAGACGGTTATGGTCATGGCGCAACAAGGGAAAAGTGATGGTCCGCCTGAAGGAAATCTACCCGCTCTACCTCAACAACAAGGCAGTGCAGCCGAACGCCGATCTGGTGGTAACGGACAAGTTCACCGGCGAAGTCGCCTTCCGCACGGCGCTGGCCACGCCGGACGTGATCGACGCGGCGATTGCTGGCGCGGAGCGCGCGGCCGGACCGATGGCGCGGATGGCAAGTTTCGAGAAACGCGACGTGCTGGAGCATTGCGTGCGCCGCTTCGGCGAACGCCGCGACGAGCTGGCCCATGCCCTGTGCATCGAGGCAGGAAAGCCCATTGCCGATGCCGAAGGCGAAGTGAGCCGTCTGATCGATACCTTCCGCATCGCTGCCGAGGAAGCCACGCGCATATACGGCGAAATCCAGCCTCTGGACATTTCCCCGCGCGCCAAGGGCTACATGGGCATGTGGAAGCGCGTGCCGATCGGACCGTGCAGCTTCATCTCGCCCTTCAATTTCCCCCTGAACCTTGCCGCGCACAAGATCGCGCCCGCCATTGCCATGGGCTGCCCCTTCGTGATGAAGCCGGCCAGCCTGACGCCGCTGGGCGCGATCATCATGGGCGAGGTGCTGGCCGAATGCGATATCCTGCCCGAAGGTGCGTTCTCCATCCTGCCCGCAAGCCGGGACGGGGCGGACCTGTTCACCACCGACGAGCGGCTGAAGCTCCTGTCCTTCACCGGATCGCCACAGGTGGGCTGGGATCTGAAGGCGCGGGCCGGCAAGAAAAAGGTCGTGCTGGAACTGGGCGGCAATGCTGCCGTGGTGGTTGACCGGGACGCCGATCTCGATCATGCGCTCGCGCGGATCATCTTCGGCGGCTATTACCAGTCAGGCCAGTCCTGCATCCACGTCCAGCGGGTGATCGTCCACGCCGAAATCTACGACACCTTCCGCGACCGGCTGGCCGGGATGGTCAGGGCACTCAAGTCAGGCGACCCCCGGCAGCGCGATACCTTCATCGGGCCGATGATCTCGGCCAAGGAAGCGCAGCGGCTGAAAGGCTGGATCGATGCCGCCGTGGCGGGCGGTGCCACCCTGCTGGCAGGCGGCGGGTGCGAAGGCAACATGCTGGAGGCGACCCTGCTTGAAGGCTGCACGCGCGACATGGACCTTTATGCCGAGGAAGCCTTCGGACCGGTCGTGATCCTTTCGCAGTTCACCGACTGGCACGCTGCGCTCGACGAGGTGAACGACAGCCGCTTCGGGCTTCAGGCCGGACTGTTCACGTCCGACCTGCATAAGGTGCTTGAGGCGTGGGACCGGCTCGACGTGGGCGGAATCGTGGTCAATGATGTCTCGTCCTACCGGGTGGACAACATGCCATACGGGGGGGTCAAGGACTCCGGTCTGGGCCGCGAAGGCATCCGCTTTGCCATGGAGGACATGTCCGAAATCAGGAACCTCGTCATTCGCCGGGTCTGAACCGCACCGCGCCGCAGGGCCTTGCCGGACACCGCGGTCCGGCGCTGACGATCACGGCGCGAGGTGGCGAGTCTGGGGGTCAAGCAAGGCGGTCATGATTTCCACCGCCTTGCGCCGGGGCATGGCCCGCAGCGCGGCAAATCCTGCCTCGTGTTCGGGCGGAACCAGAACCGGACCGTTGGCCAGGTTCGCAAGCGCGAAGTCTGCCACGTCTTCTGGTTCGGCCGCAGGCATGTCCGGGTTCGCATCAAGGTCGATCCGCTCGAGCGCCGGTGTGCGGGTCCGGCCGATCATCAGTGCGGCAACCTCGACGCCATGCGGCTGAAGTTCCGCCCACAGCGCTTCGGCAAAGGTCTGGGTATAGCTCTTGACGCCGCTGTAAACGGCAAGGTTCCGGCATCCGGCAATCGCGCCAAGAGAACCCACCAGCACGATTGCGCCGCGTCCGCGCGCGATCATGGCGCGGGCAAAGTGCTGCGCCAGCAGGGTCTGGCCGATCACGTTGAGCCGGATGGTCGCCAGTGCCCGCGCGGTCGGCTGGTCGACCAGCGCTACCGGCCCGCCTGCCGCTCCGGCATTGTAGATCAGCAGGCCGATCTCCAGACCCTCGGTCGCCGCCGCGATCCGGGCCTGCATGTCCTCGTCCGTCAGATCGAGGGCAAGCACGCGCACTTCGACGCCATGTGCCGCGCGCAGCGTGTGCGCGGTTGCCGCAAGTGTCTGCGGGTTGCGCGCGACCAGAACGAGATTGATGCCCTGGGCAGCCAGCCGTCCGGCAAATGCGGCCCCGACCCCTTCGGAGCCACCTGCGATCAGCGCCCAGGGGCCATAGCGTTCCGCCAAGGTCATGCTTGCGGCCCGCCAAGCTGCGCCCAGCGCTCGTCGGTCATCCAGACATATTCGAGATAGTGTCCGCAGATTTCGCGGGCATCGAGATAAAGGAACTTGAGCGCATCGCCCTCGACCGCGCGCTCCACCGCGACAGGCAGTTCCTGCGCATCCACGGCAGCCCGGAAAGCGTCCCAGTCGTCAACCCGCATGGCCGCGTGATGGAACGCGAACAGACCGCCCCCGCCCGCCCCGCGGCCTTCGAGAGGGTCGCTGCCGTAAAGGCCGGCTTCGTCGATGACCGGCTGGATCAGCTCATGCTGGAAACCGCCTTGCCAGACAAAAGCCAGCCGCGTCACCTGGCGTGCCGGTCCCCGCGCGGTTGCGAGCATGAGTTCGGCATCGAACGGGCCAATGATGCGCACCTGCCCGCGCGCGCGGAACGCGGCCACGGCAGCCTCGATATCGGCGCATACATAGCCATTCTGGAAAACCGTGCCCTGGAACATGCTGCCTCGTCCTTCGTCCAGCGCCCTGCCTAACAGCCGCGGTCGTCCCCTGTCTGCATGGGCAGGACCATTCATCGCACCGACGATTGCCGCGGGGCTGGCATGCGCCTCCTGGCTTGGGCAAGGATGGGCGCAACGCAGGAGGATGCACATGGCAAAGGGTTTGTTCGATTGCACCGGCAAGGTCACGCTGGTGACGGGCGGGAACGGCGGAATTGGCCTCGGCTTTGCCCGCGGGGTCGCAAAGATGGGCGGCGATATCGCCATCTGGGCGCGCAACGCCGACAAGAACGCACAGGCCAGGGCCGATCTGGAGGCGGCCGGCGCGGGCCGCGTGATGACCTATCAGATCGATGTCTCCAGCGAACAGGCGATCATCGATGGCTATGCGCAGTTGCTGGCCGATTTCGGCCGGGTTGATTGCGTCTTTGCCAATTCGGGCCGTGCTTCGCGCTCGCGTTCGGTGCTGACGCTGGATGCAGACGAATGGCACGATCTGCTGGCCGTGAACCTGCACGGCGCGTTCTTCACCCTGCGTGAAGGCGCGAAAGCCATGGTCGCGCGGGCCGAGGCGGGCGAACCGGGCGGCAGCCTCGTCTATTGCGGCAGCCTTTCGATGGTCCACGGCATCGCCGGGATCAGCAACTATGCCGCTTCCAAGGGGGGCATGGGCGCGGTGGTGCGCGGCATGGCATCGGAACTGGGCAAATACCAGATCAGGGCCAACACCATCGCGCCCGGCTATATCAAGACCGGGATTGGTGCCGATCAGGGCATGACCGAGGAAATGAAGGCGCGGATGGCCCAGGTCGATGCGCACTTCTCCGCCAAGACACCGATCCATCGCCCCGGCACGATCGAAGATTTCGAAGGCATCGGCGCCTATCTGTGCTCGGATGCGTCATCGTTCCATTCCGGCGATACCATCTTCATCGACGGCGCCAGTCACATCCACGCCCCTTACGCCTTCAACTGAAGCACGAGCAACCGAGGAGCCACACCATGGGACGCCTGCTGACCATCCACGATGTCGATGACGTCCGGCTGGATGACTACACCCGGCCCGAACCGGGACCAAAGGATGTCGTCGTGCGCATGAAGGCCTGCGGCATCTGCGGCAGCGACCTGTCCTACATCAAGCACGGGGGCATTCCTCGTCCCGGCACGAAGACTGCGCTCGGCCATGAAGGGGCAGGCGAAATCATCCATGTCGGCAGTGACGTTTCGGGTATCGAGATCGGCCAGCCGGTCATCGTCAACCCCATGAACACGCCCAGCTACATCGGCAGCGGCGGACCGGAAGGGGCCTTTACCGAGGAATTGCTGGTGCGCGAGGCGCGGGCGGGCGATTCCATCCTGCCGATCCCCGAAGGGGTCTCCTACGAGGTCGCCGCCATGTGCGAGCCGCTGGCCGTCGCCCTGCACGGCGTGAACCGTGCGCAGGTTTCGGCGGGCAGCAGGCTGGTGGTTTTCGGCTGCGGTCCCATCGGGCTGGGCATGGTCCTGTGGGCAGTCGACCGCGGTTGCGACGTGATCGCGCTCGACCTTGCGGAAGAACGGCTTGAACGCGCCCGCGCACTGGGCGCACGCACGATCAACCCGCTGACCGAGGATGCCGATGCCCGGATCAGGCAGATGCATGGCACGGAACTGGTCTTCGGAAGGGAAAAGGCCGGGACCGACGCCTATATCGACGCCGCCGGCGGACCCTCGATCCTTGCGCAGGTGGTGGGGCTGGCCAAACGCCACGCGCGCCATGTCATCACGGCCGCCTACCTCAAACCCATCGAGCTGCCTGCCGGGCCGATGCTGACGACGGAGATGACCATCACCAGCGCTGTCGGCTATCCCGACGAGTTCCCCGAAGTCATCGCCGCGATGCCGCGCCTGAAGGACCGGATCGAAGCGCTCATCAGCCACCGCCTGCCGTTCGAGCAGGTGCTTGAAGGTCTGAAGATCGCCGCCACGCCGCAATCGGCCAAGGTCATGATCGCTTTCGGAGAGTCCTGAGCATGACCGATGAACGCAAGCCCGCCCTGGCCGGCCTTGTCCGCGCGGGCGATGCGCAGACCGAAGCGATTGCCGTCAATGACTTCGTCTTCCAGGTCAATGACATCTCGAATCTCTATCTCGTCACCACCGATGACGGCGACGTGATGGTCAACACCGGCTTCATGGACAATGCAGCGCGCAATGCGGATCTGCTCGCCCCGGTGCGTTCGGGGCCGCTGCGCAAGATCGTGCTGACGCAGAGCCATGCCGATCATTTCGGCGGGCTGGACACCTTCCGCGAGGAAGGGACCGAGATAATCGGCGGCCCAGGCTTTGCCGAAGCATGGGCCGACATGAAGCGATTGCAGCCATTCTTCGGCCCGCGCAGCGCAAAGCTCTGGGCCAGCACCCTGCGCCGGGGTTCGGCGCCCGTGCCGCCGCCCGATGTGAAGCTCGACCTTGAGGTGGACCGGACATACGCCTTTGCCGTGGGCGGCCGCCGCTTCGAACTGATCCACGCGCCGGAAGGCGAGACGGTGGACAACCTCATTGTCTGGCTTCCTGACGAGCGCATCGCCTTCACCGGCAATCTCGTGGGACCGGTCTGGCTGTCGATGCCATTTTTCTGCACGCTGCGCGGAGACAAACCGCGAGCGGTGTGGAACACGTTGAAATCGCTGCGCAAACTGCGTGATCTTGGTGCGGAGACGGTCATCACCGGCCACGGCGAGCCGATCCGGGGCGCCGAACGCATCGCCGCCGACATAGACCGCATGGTCGGCGCGATCGAATGGGTGCGCGACTACACCCTCGACGGCATGAACGCCGGACGCACCGTTCACGAGCTCATGCGCGCAGTGCGCCTGCCCGATCATCTGGCCATTGGCGAGTTCCACGGCAAGGCAAGCTGGGCCGTCAGGACGATCTGGGACCAGTATGCCGGCTGGTTCCATTACGAAGACGGCACCACCGCGCTTTACGGGGTTCCGCGCGCAAGTGTTCATGCCGATATCGTGGCGCTGGCGGGGGCCGATGCGCTGGCGATGAGGGCGAACGCACATCTCGCCGAAGGCCGGGCACTTGAGGCCATTCACCTCACCGACATCGTGCTTACGGCGCAGCCAGGCCACCGGGCAGCGCTTGAGACAAGGAAGGCCGCGCATGAAATGCTGCTGGCCGGTGCAACGGCAAACAACCTGTCGGAAACGATGTGGCTGCGCTCGGAGATTGCGGATGCGGAAAGGAAGCTGGAAGGGTCAGCCAGCCCCGCTCCCTAGGCTTTGATGGCGCGGCGCGTGAACTCCCAGATTTCGGCCGCCAGACGCTCGCGGCGATCGCTGTCGGCATGATCGGTCTCTTCCGCCAGAAGTTCGGCATGGACCGTCGTCGATACGAGATTGTAAACCAGCGTGGCCAGTTGCCGCGGATCGGCGCGGCGCACTTCGCCCGCGTCCATGCCGCGCTCCAGTTCGCGTTCGATCAGCCTGACGAGCGGCTCCACCGCGCGCAGCAGGTCTGAGGTCCGGGTCTCGGCCAGACGCAGATGCTCGCGCGAGAGCGCAGCGCCCCGGCGGCCCGGCGCCGGATGAGCAGCGCCCAGCCCATGCTCGCCCGCCGGATGGCCTGCCCGGCCCAGCACGATCCCGCAGACGATCACCCGCAGCCGATCCATCGCTGCGGCGATGTGTGCGGTTTCGGCCGCGAAACGGCTCGCCGCTTCGCGCAGCGTGCGCGCGAAAACCGCCAGCACCAGCTCGTCCTTGCTGTCGAAACGGTCGTAGAATGCCCGCCGCGCAAGCCCGGTCCGCGCCAGAACGGCGCGGATCGTAAGCCCTTCCAGTCCGGTCTCGTCGAGCAGGTGATACGCCGCGTCGACCAGCGCGTCGGTGCGCTCGTCCGTCTGCCCTTCGTCTGTCCTGAGCGCGCCCAAACCTGTCTCCGCCGCAACGTTTTTATACTTTCCCCCTGACCGTATCGCGCTATACACAGCGTGTCGAGAACGCTGTTCTCAAATCATGCCTGATGGCTTGCGATCCGGAGAGAATGCAATGGGCAAGGTGACTTATGTCGGCACTGACGGCACGCACGTGACCGTGGATGTACCCGATGGCGAAAACGTGATGCGCGGGGCGCTCTACAACAGCGTCGAAGGGATCATTGGCGAATGCGGAGGCGGTCTCGCCTGTGCCACCTGCCATTGCTATGTCGACGAAGCCTGGGCAGACCGGCTGGGCAAGCCTGCCTCGAAGGACGAGGACGAACTGCTTGAATCCGCCTCGGCAGAGCGGCGCGCAACGAGCCGCCTGTCCTGCCAGATCGTGATGGAGCCGGCCTTCGACGGTCTCGTCGTCCATCTTCCCGCAACCCAGTATTGAAGAGGAGCGGCACCATGGCGATCGACGTTCTCAACCCCACCCCGCCGACATTCAAGCGCGTGGCCGGCATGGATCAGGTGCCACCCCACGTGCCGAAGGAGCTGATCCATTCGGCAGGCATCACCTTCGGCCCGGAGTTTCTTGCGGCACCGCATGCCTACATGGCCGCGATGCACGAGAGGTTTCCGCCCCTGTTCTACGACGTCAATCCCTTCGGCAACGCCTGGCAGGCCATCAAGCACGAGGATGCCCTGCAAATCCTGCGCAATGCCGAAGTGTTCTCGAACGAAGGTGCCACGCCTTTCCCGCGCGACCCGGACGACTATTTCTATTTCATCCCGCAGGAAATCGAACCGCCGCAGCACCGCAAGTATCGCAACATCGTCGATCCGGTGTTCTCGCCGCAGGGTGTCCTCGCACTGGAAGCGCAGATGCGCGAGCTTGCCAACGAGCTGATCGACCGGGTGATCGACAAGGGCGGGTGCGACTTCACGGAGAGCTTCGCGCGGCCCTTCCCCGTCACCATCTTCCTGCGCCTGATGGGCCTGCCGGTCGAGATGACCGATACCTTTGTGGAATGGGCCGTCGCGCTGCTCCATTCCAACGACCGCGCGATCATGGCCGAAACCATGGCGAAGATCTCCGCCTACCTCAAGGCAGCGATCGAGGAAAAGAAGCGCCACCCCGATGCAGGCGTGGTCAGCCGCATCGCCCATGCCGAAATCGATGGACGGCCGATGTCGGACAAGGAGATCTTCGGCTTCGTGGCCTTCCTGTTCATCGGTGGGCTGGATACCGTCTTTGCCACGCTCAACAACATCTGGCTGTGGCTTGCACAGAACCCCGATCGCCGTGCCGAAATGATCGCGGATCCGGGCAATATCCACGCCCAGGTCGAAGAATTGCTGCGCGTCCATTCGGTCACGTTCTCGGGCCGCACGGTCACCCGTGATTTCGAGCTGCGCGGCGTTCAGATGAAAGCCGGCGACAAGATCACCTGCATCCTGCCGGCCTGCAACTTTGATCCCGATGTGTTCCCCAACCCCACCATGGTGGATTTCCACCGCCCGAAGAAGATCATCCTTGCCTTCACTGTCGGCGTCCACAGCTGCATGGGGGCGCATCTGGCGCGGCTGGAAACGAAAGTGGCGATCCAGGAATGGCTGAAGCGCATTCCCGACTTCGCGGTAAGTCCGGGCGCCGAGATCGTCTATCGTCCGGGCGGCGTCGTCGGTCCGCACCACCTGCCCCTGGTCTGGTAACGCAACGGCGATGAATGGGCCGCGCCGGTTGTGCCGCGCGGCCCGCTTGCATAGCTTTGGCGCCATGCTTGATACGGAAACCCTGCTCGCCGCCGCCCGTGAACAGACGGGACTGGCCGATTTCGGAGACCCTTCCTTCCGCGAAGGGCTGGACGCGCTGATCGATGCGCTGAACCGCGAGGCGAAGCTGAGCGCGGCAGGCGAAGGCCGCGTGGCCGCCAGCATCACTGCCACGCTGGCGCAACGCCTGAAAGTGGAAGATTTCCTGAAGGCCAATCCTGCCCTGCTCGCAGCGCCGATCGAACAGCCCACCTTCCTGTTCGGCCTGCCGCGCACCGGCACCACGCTTGCCATAAACCTGCTTTCAGCCGATCCCACCCGGCGCGTCTTCATGCGCTGGGAAGCCTTTGCAACCGTGCCCCCCGCAGCTCCCGGCGAACTGCGGACCGACCCGCGCTGCCTTGCGGAGCAAGCCCGGCTCGACGCGACGAAGCAGTATATGCCGCATATTGCCGCCATGCATTGGGAAGACGCACACAGTTCCACCGAATGCCAGTTCGCGATGTCGCCGACGTTCTGCGCGCAGGTCTATGAATCGCAGTTCGACATTCCAAGCTATTCCGACTGGTTCCACAATGCCGACTACCTCCCTGCCTTCCGCTATCACAAGCGGCTGATGCAGCTTCTTCAGGGCAACAATGGCGGGCACTGGACCTTCAAGAACCCGTGGCACCCCCTGTTCCTCGATGCGCTCACCACGGTTTATCCCGACGCGCAGCTCATCATGACGCACCGCGATCCGGCCGACGTCGTGGCATCGGCATGCAGCCTTATCTTTGCGGTGCGGCGGATGTTTTCGGACAATGTCGATCCGGTTGCCTGCGGCCGCGCACAGTTGCGCACGTTCGACCTGATGATCGAGCGCGTGAAGGCCTTCGAGGACAGGCACGGCCGCGATGCCATCCACCACATCTCTTACACGGATCTGGTCGCCGATCCCGTCGGAGAAATGGAACGGGCCTATGCCCGGTTCGGCAAGCCCTTCACCGACGAGACCCGCGTCGCGATGCAGGCCGTGCTCGATGCGAACCCCCAGGGCAAGCACGGCCGCCACGAATATCGCCTGGAAGACTACGGGCTCACGCGCGATGAGGTTTACGATCACTTCGCCGGTTACATCGACCGCTACGGGATTGTGACAAAGCGCTGATTCCGCAATCGGCCAAAGCGCCGGTGACGCTTCGCCGGCCTTTGGGCGCGGCATGGCGCGAGCCTTGCCTGCTTGCGCTGAGCCTTTCTACCTCAAACCTCGAACGCGTCCCGATTGAACTTGGCCCCTGAAGGCCGCACGGCCCGGTGATCAGGCCGCGCCGGCGGGTTCCTGCGGCGCGGCGGCGGAGGTTGCAATTCCGGCGGCGGCACGGTCCTTGATCGCCATCAGTTCTTCCTCGTATCTGGGCCGCATGGTGCCGCAGATGCGGTCCCAGATCGTCGTGTAGCCTCCGAAGTTCACACGGAAATACTTGTGGTGCTGATCGTGGAAGGTGGCGGTGATGAACCACTTCGTCAGCCACGACCGGTTCCACCAGCGCGGCATCAGTTCATAGCCGGAATGAACATAAAGCCCCATGATCACATTTGTCGGCGTAATCAGCGCCATGGCCTGTTCGTGAACCGGCCAGACGAACGCCATGGCCGTGAGAAAGATCGGCACGAAACCGCCATTGATGAGGGATTCGAGCGGGTTGACCGAAAAGGTCGTGAGCAGGTTGGGCGATGTGGAAAAGTGGTGCAGCTTGTGCACCCAGGTATAGACCGGCTCGTTGTGCATCCAGCGGTGCAACCAGTCGAACCAGGTGTCGAACAGAAAGAAGTAGAGCACGTATTGCAGGCCGATCTCCCACCAGTCAGCCGGGCTCTTGTCGACCGCGATCCAGCCATGGTTCAGCAGCCACGACATGGCCGCGGCAATCAGCGTGCCTGAAACGGCCACGTTGATGACAGCAAAGAGGGCCTCGTTGCGGAATGTCCGCCACTTGAAGCCGCGAGGCTGAATCTTGCGGGCCTTGAGATACCCCGTCGCCACTCCGGCCAGAAGCCCCGCCGCAATGAACAGCGTGAACCACAGCCGCAGCGAACCTTCGCCGCTGAACAGGAACAGGAGTTGATCCCACGGATTCATGCGCAAACACCCTTGCATCCGCACATCGCACCGTTCCGCCGCGGGCAGGACGGCCGCGCGTGCCACAGACCATACCGACTGCGGCAGCACTGGCACGGCGGCACGCGCCATGTAATCAACAATGTTGTATGGTTCGCTGGCGGCGAAGCGATATCGCCCCCGCGAAGCGCCGGTCAATCCGGCGCGATCACGCCCTCGCCTTCGCGCCACACGGGGCGCACCTGCGGGTCTTCGTAGATTTCCATGATCTCGAAGACATTGCCGAAGAAATCGCGGCAATAGGTCGCGGCATAGCCATGCTTGCGCCCCTGCGCATCGATGGTGATGCCTGCCATTGAGGGCGGCGCATGAACCCGTATGCCCGCCTCGACGAGGCGGGCATGGCACGCCTGGATGTCATCCACCTGAACGGCAAAGTGCGTATAACCATGGTGGTTTACGCCGCGATCCGGGTCTTGCCGTTCCGGTTCAGGGGCGGAATACTCGAAGACCTCGATGTGCGCATTGCCCAGCCTGCACATGAACTGCCGCGCCGCGCTGCCCTTCAGGCCGATCACCGCATCGATGAAGGGATTATCGCGCCATTCGAGCGGCGGCCCCACCTCGACCGCGCCGAGCAGGTCGATGTAGAACCGGCGCGCCATGTCGAGATCGGGGACCGAGACCCCGATATGCTGGATTCCTCTGGCCCCGATGCTCATGGCGCGCTCCTCACTACCACCCGGTAATGCCGTCTGGTCAGAACTGCCGGATCAGAACTGGACCCGCTTGGTAAAGCCGCCATCCACGATGATGTTCGTGCCCGTTGTATAGGAAGATGCCGGGCTGGCAAGGAACACCACGGTGCGCGCCACTTCTTCCGGACCGCCCCAGCGGCCGAGGGCGAAGGCGGCTTCGGTGGCATCATGAAGCGCGGGCGCGGCTGCCTTGATCGCCTCCCAGTTGCCGCCGGGGAACTTGATCGGGCCGGGCGAGACCGCATTCACGCGGATGCCCTTGGGACCAAGCGCCTGGCTGAGCTGCCCGGCATAGACCGCCAGCGCGCCCTTCAGCGCATTGTAGCCCTGTGGCACGATGAACGTTTCGAAACCGGCCGTCGACGACATGAACACGATCGAACCGCATCCGGATTTCTCAAGGAACGGCTCCAGCGTTTCCGCGCCGATCACCGATCCCATCACGTCGTAGTTGAAGGACTTGACCCAGTCGCCGGTCGCGCCCGCGCCGGAGGTGGAAATCATGGGCACGAAGATGTCGCATCCGCCCAGTTTTTCCGCCGCATCCAGCAGCCATGCACGATAGGCATCGTGGCCGGCTTCCATGTCGAAGGGCGATCCGAACACTCTTGTGCCGAACTTCTCGACCGCAGCCACCGTTTCGGCGACCTGTTCGGGATTGCGCGAGCAGAACGCCACGTCAGCCCCTTCGGCGGCGAAAATCTCCACCGCCGCTCGGCCGATTCCGCGGCTGCCGCCGGTGAGGATGACCTTCTTGCCCTTGAGTCCCAGATCCATGCGCCTTGCTCCTCTGTCCCGAAAAATCGCGTTGCAGCATCCTTGAAGCTGTGCCCCGTGCCAAGCCACTCCCCTTTTGAACAGGAAATGAGGGTGCGCGCATGGTGGTAGCCAAGGGCGGAAGATTTTTGGGAGCAAGCGATAATGGCCGCAAAACCGGGACGTCTCGAAGGCAAGAAGGCGATCGTGCTGGGCGCCAGCAGCGAAGGCAACATGGGGCAGGTGATTGCCGAAAGGCTCATGGCCGAAGGCGCAAGGGTGCTGGTGGCGGGCCGCAAGGAGGCCGTGCTCGAAGCCTTTGCCGCCCGCACCGGCTGCGCATGGACCGCATGCGACATCACCGACGAGGCCAGCGTCAACGCGCTGGCCGATGCCGCCATGGCCAAGCTTGGCGGGATCGACATTGCCATCAATGCTACCGGCTGGGGCCTGCTCAAGCCCTTCCTCGATGTGACGCGCGAAGAGCTTGAGGCGATGACCGCGCTCCAGCTCATCGGGCCGCACCAGTTCTTCCAGGCGATGATCCGCAAGATGGCGCGGTCCATGGGCGGCAATGGCGGGTCGATCATCACGATCAGCTCGGCCACGGCCACGATCATGCTGAACGACCATGCCATCTACATGGGCACCAAGGCGGGCACCGATCACATCGTGCGCTGCATTGCCCACGAGTTCGGCCACGAAGGCATCCGCGCCAATTCGGTCTCGCCGGGGCTGACCGACACCCCGATGAACGCCGAGGCGAAGGAAGTGCCCGGCCTGTTCGAATCGTTCCGCAATTCCTACCCGCTGGGCCGCTGGGGCACCTCTGAAGACGTGGCCGCAGCCGTGGTGTTCCTGGCCAGCGACGAATGCTTCATGACCGGCGAGAACCTTCAGGTGAACGGCGGCCTCACCCTGCGCCGCAACCCCACGCGCGAGGAAATCGCCGCTTCGGTGGCCAAGGCAATGGGACAGGGGTGAGGCGGCTGGGCTGAAACGGCTGGGCTGAAACGGCTGGGCTGAAACGGCTGAGGTACGAACGCGGGATAACTTTCCGACACGCTTGACAGGGTTCCGGCATTCGCCGAAGATCTCGGTATGTTCCCCTCATCTGAACTCTTGGACGCCAGCGCAAGCCTGCTTGAAACGGCAGACGGGCGCCGTTTCGCCACGATTCTGGCTGATCCACCATGGCAGTTCCAGAATCGCACCGGCAAGGTCGCTCCCGAGCACAAGCGGCTGAACCGGTATGGAACCATGACGCTGGACGAGATCTGCGCCCTGCCTGTCGAACAGATCGCGGATGAACCCGCACACTTGTATCTCTGGGTGCCCAATGCCCTTCTGCCTGAAGGGTTGCAGGTGATGAACGCTTGGGGGTTCCGCTATATTTCCAACATCGTGTGGCACAAGGTGCGCAAGGATGGCGGATCTGACGGGCGCGGTGTGGGTTTCTATTTCCGCAACGTTACGGAACTTCTGCTCTTCGGTGTGCGGGGCAAGAATGCCAGAACGCTTCCTCCGGGACGCAGTCAGGTCAACATGATCCAGTCGCGAAAGCGCGAACACAGCCGCAAGCCTGACGAGCAGTATCCGATCATCGAACAGTGCAGCTGGGGTCCAAGGCTGGAGATGTTCAGCCGCGGCGCGCGCAAGGGCTGGACTGTCTGGGGCAATCAGGCCGACGAGAGCTACGCGCCTGACTGGGCAACATATGGCTACAACAGCGCCATGCCCGTGGCGGCGGAGTGATGTTCGAAAGATTGCGCGAACTTGGTTATGAAGTCGCCTTTGCCAGTCACGCAGAGGCCATACTCAGTGTCGATTTCCCCGATCTGGCAAGACAGCTTGAAGACGCTCTGATCGAGGCCCGCCTGCCGATAAGCGAAATCGTGAGTTCCGGAGGCGGCGAAGCGCAGCTGACCCAGCGTCTTCGCCGCACCTTCCATGACCTTGGCTGGCGCAAGCGCAACGTGGAGATGAAAAAGATTGTCGACGGGGTCGAGAAGGAGTCGATCTCGCATGAAATCGATCATTTTCTTGCCACCGAACGGGGCAATTTCGCACTGGAGATCGAATGGAACAACAAGGATCCCTTCTTTGACCGGGATCTGGAAAACTTCAAACGCCTTCATGCGGAAGGCGTGATTGGCGTCGGCGCGATCCTTACCAGAGGTTCCGCGCTGCAAGCGGCGCTGCGGCCCATGGTCGAACAGTGGGCGGCAGACCATGCCGTAACCGGCTTCGACAGCTTGAAGGCAAGAGGCTTCAAGCGCCCGACCGAACGTCAGGAAGCCATCGTCGAGGCGCGTGTCGAAAGAGGCGAGACGTTTGCCGCAGCGTGGGCGGCGATGTTCTGCAATGACAAGTATGGCATGGCCACGACGCACTGGAACAAGTTGCAAGACCGCGTCAGGAGAGGCGTCGGCAATCCCTGTCCGCTGCTTCTGCTGGGTCTGCCGCCAACGATGGTCGACATGAGCAACTGACGCCTACCCCGCCGCCAGCTTTTCCCTGATCGCCGCGCGCAGCTGGTCCTTGCGCACCTTGCCGCTGGCGGTGCGGGGGAAATCCTCGACGAACTCGAAACGCTCCGGGATTTTCTGCTTGGCCATGCCCGATGCGCCGACATGTGCGACCAGCGCCGCTGCATCGGCTTCGCCCGCAAGGATCACATAGGCGCACACCCCTTCGCCCAGCCGCTCGTGCGGCATGGCCACCACGGCGGCTTCCTGCACCGCGGGGTGGGTGTGGAGCACGTCCTCGATCTCCTTGGCGGAAATGTTCTCGCCGCCGCGGATGATGAGGTCCTTCTTGCGCCCGGTGATGGTGATGGCGCCCTGCGCGCTCAGCACGCCCAGATCGCCCGTGCGGAAGAAGCCGTCCGGGGTGATCGCCTCTGCGGTCTGCGCGGCATCGGCATAGCCCATCATCATGCCCGGCCCGCGCGCCAGGATCTCGCCTTCCTGCCCGGCCGGCAGATCGTTGTCCTCGTGATCGACGATGCGCACCGCGTAATCGACCACTTCGCCGTCGGTGGTGGCGGCAAGCTGTTCGTCGTGCGGCCAGCCGAAGGTGACAAGCGGCACTTCGGACGCGCCGAACACGCGGAAGGCGCGGCAGTTGGCAAAGGCGGCATTGGCCGCAGGGATCAGATCGGCAGGCACCGCCGCGCCCCCGCAGGCAAAGAAGCGGAAAGTGGGCAGGCCCGTGCCTGCGGCCCTTGCCGCGGCAGCCAGTTCCACCAGAAACGGCGTCGCCGCCACCGTGCCCACCAGCCCGTGCCGCTCGATCAGCGCAAGGGCCTCTTGCGCGTTCCACGCTTCCATCAGCACCGAACGGATGCCGCAGATGAACGGCGCTTCCAGCCCGTTGGCATAACCCGAAACGTGCGTGACCGGCGACGGCATGAGCGTTGCCTCGCCTTCGGCAAGGCCCCAGTGCCGCGCGCTGGCCGCCACGATATGCGCCAAGGTGCAGTGGCTGTGCAGCACGCCCTTGGGCCGCCCGGTCGTGCCGGAGGTGTAGAGCACCATCTTCACGCCCAGCGGATCGACTGCGGGCGCGGTGAAGGGCGCGCCGCGCCCCTGCCGGACCAGCGCGGCAAGATCATCCGCGCCTTCGCCGCGCACCGTGAAGACGTGCGCCAGATCGGGCAGGGCCTCGCGGCAGCGCGCTGCCATGGCGGCATAATCGACCTTGCGCCACACCTGCGGCACGAAGATCGCCTTCGCCCGGCAGTCGCCCAGCATCATCAGCATTTCGGCATCGCGGTAGATCGGCACGATCGGATTGACCACGAATCCCGAAAGCGCTGCCGCGAGGTTGATGACCGCCGCTTCGCGCCAGTTGGGCACCTGGAAGGCAATCACGTCGCCTGCGCGCAGGCCCCGCGCATGGAGCGCGGCCGAAAGCGCCTCGGCCTCGGCCAGCACCTCGGCAAAGGTATAGTGCCCTTCCCCGTCGATGAAGCACACGAAACCGGGCGTCCTCGCCGCCCGCTCGCGCGCGAGATCGGCGAGCGTGCGCCGGTCCCACGCCCCGCTTGCGGCAAAGGCCTGCTGGTGCGGTGCGGGAACCGGCAGCCAGTCCCACGGATGGTCCCCCGGTGTGGTGCTGCTCTCGTTGATGAGGTTCTCGTTCATGCGCTCGCTTGTTCCCGGCGGGCCGCCCTTGCGGCAATTGGCGAAAAGACGAGTAACCTAGCCCCTGTCACAGCTTTCCCCGCCTTGCGCCGCGCGGCATGGTCTGCGGTGATAACCGGCCCGCATGGCCCGGCGGAGAGGCAAAGCATCCCATGGACCGCATCGAACGCATCGGACAAGTCGCTGAAATCATGCGCGACTATGTCGAGAACAAGCAGACCTTCCTGACCGACAAGACCAAGCGCGTGCCCGTGCGCAGCTATACCGATCCCGATCAGTGGAAGGCGGAGATGGAGCTGATCTTCAAGCGGGTTCCGCTGATGCTCGCCTTCACGGCCGAGATGCCCAACCCCGGCGATTACAAGGCGATGGACGCGGTCGGGATGCCGGTGCTCATCAACCGCGACAAGGCGGGCAAGGTCCGCGCCTTCCTCAACGTGTGCTCGCACCGCGGCGCGCCGGTGGCCAGCGAAGGCCATGGCAACTGCCCGCGCTTCACCTGCAAGTATCACGGCTGGACCTTCGGGCAGGACGGCAAGCTGATCGGCATTTCCGAAGCCTCGAAGTTCGGCGAGGTCCACAAGTCGGAAATGGGCCTGCGCGAACTGCCCTGCGAAGAGCGCGCGGGCATGATCTTCGTCGTGCTCACCCCCAATGCGCCGATCGATGTCGACAGCTTCTTCCGCGGCTTCCTTGAGGATTTCGAGGCGCTCGATTTCGGCAAGTGGTCCTACATGGGCAGTCGCGTGATCGAAGGGGCCAACTGGAAGATCGCCTACGACGGCTATCTCGAAGGCTATCACTTCGCCTCGCTGCACCCCGAAACCATCTTCCCGCGCACGCCCTCCAACTGCATGCACTACGAAGGCTTCGGCCCGCACCAGCGCATCGGCTTTCCGCAGCACCGCATCGCCGAAGCGCTCAAGGACGTGCCGCGCGAGGAATGGGGCACGCAGGAAAACAACGGCTTCGATTTCGTGCGGATCATGTTCCCCAACGTCTCGGCCTTCATCGCGCCCGAAATCACCCAGGTCGCCCAGCTCTTCCCCGGACCCACGCCCGGCGAGAACCGCACCGTGCTCAATTATCTGCGCCGCGAACCCATCCGCGACGAGGAAGACCGCGCGAACGTGGAAGCGGCGATGAACTTCTTCCGCGACGTGACCTATACCGAGGACTACCTCATCGGTCTGGAAATCCAGAAGGGCCTCGAAACCGGCGCGCACGATGAACTGGTGTTCGGCCGCAACGAACGCGGCAACCAGTATTTCCACGAATGGCTGGACTGGTATCTTCAGGACGATCCCGACCTTCCCGAACCGGTGATGTGAGGCCGGGGTGAAAGGGGGCCTCACCAATCCGATCAGCCTGGCCTCCGGCGTCGTGCCTGAGTTCGGCGCGGTCGATACCATCGAGGCGGCCCGCGCGGGCGGTTTCGACATGGTGGGCCTCTGGGTGGACCCGGCCGAATGGACCGCGCAGACCACCCGCGATGCGCGCGCCGCGCTGGCCGCCACGGGCCTGCCGCTGCTCGATGTCGAAGTGGTCTGGCTGAAACCCGATGCCGCGCTGGACGATCACCGCAAGGTGATCGAAGTCGGCGCGCAGCTTGGCGCGGCCAATGTGCTGTGCGTCTCCTCGCACCCCGATCCTGCGCGCACCGCTGCCGAGCTTGACGCACTGTGCCGCCATGCGCAGGGATCGGGCCTGCGCGTGGCGCTGGAGTTCGGCATCTTCACCGAAGTGAAGACCCTGCGCGCCGCGCTCGCCATTCTGGACACCATCGATAACCCGGCAAAGGCGCTGCTGATCGATCCCATCCACGTCGATCGTTCGGGCAGTGCGATTGCCGATATCGCCGCGCTCGATCCTTCGCTCGTGCCCTATGCGCAGTTTTGCGATGCGCCGGCCGAGCGGCCCGATCCTGCCGATTTCGATGCCGTGATCCGCGATGCGATAGACCTGCGCGAACAGTGCGGCGAAGGCGCGCTGCCGCTGGCGGCGCTCTATCATGCGCTGCCTGCGGGCATTCCGCTTTCCATCGAACTGCGCTCGGCGGTCCTGCGCGATGCCTTCCCGCACCCCGCCCTGCGCGCCAGTGCCGTGGCCGAGGCAACGCGGCGCTGGCTGGACGCGCACGCATGACCGTCACGCTCATCACCCTGCTCAAGCGGCGCGAAGGCATGAGCAAGGCCGATTTCATCGCCTATTACGAAAGCCGCCATCGCCTGATCGGGGAAAAGGTGCTGGCCGGATGGGCCACGCGCTATGTCCGCCGCCACCTGCACCCCATGGACGGCACAGATGCCCCGCACGATTTCGACGTGGTGCTTGAGATCGATTTTCCCGACGAGGCCGCGCTCGAAGGCTTCTTCGCCGCAGCTTCCGATCCGGCGGTCATGGCCGAGATCGCCGAGGACGAGGAACGCCTGTTCGACCGCAGCCGGATGCGGCTCTACCGCGTGGAAGAGCGCGCCTCGGCGCTGCCTCCGATCTGACGCGGATTTGCCCAACAAGGGTTTGGACATCGCCGCCCCGCCTGCGCCATTGATGGTGCATGATCGCATCAGCCCCATCTACCGGCCCTGCGACCGGCCCTGCGACCGGCCTTGCCATCCGCCCCGCCGTTGCCGCCGAGATTCCCGCGCTTGAAGCCATGATTGCCGCCTCTGCGCGCGCGCTCAGCCGCGGCTTCTACACGCCCGAAGAAGCCGAGGCGGCCATCGCGCACGTCTTCGGCGTGGACAGCGAACTTGTTGCCGATGGCACCTACTTTGTCGCCACGCCCGCCGATGCACCGGCACAGGTGCTCGGCTGCGGCGGATGGAGCAGACGCGCCACCCTGTTCGGATCGGACCGCTTTGCCGCGCGCGAATCCGGTCTGCTCGATCCCGCACGCGATGCCGCAAGGATCCGTGCCTTCTTCATCGCGCCTGCCGCCGCGCGGCGCGGCGTGGGGCGGGCGCTGCTCGAAGCCTGCGAGAAAGCTGCCCTTAAGTGCGGTTTTGCGCGGACGGAGCTGATGGCCACCCTGCCCGGTCAACCGTTCTATGCCGCCAATGGATATCTGGCCGGAACAGAAACCATTGTCGATTGCGGCGGCATTCCGGTCCGATTTGTGCCGATGTCAAAATATCTTAGCGGGTGATGGCACCAATCCGGTGTATTAACTATCATCTGTTTCGTAATAATTTCGAAACATGTCCCGGTCGTGGAACGACATTTCATGATTATGACAACACCTTTGTTGTCTTTTCTCTGCCCGAATTGCGTATTCCGTTGCCGCTCCCGGTGTCGTCTCTCCCTGTCTCCAAGGCACATGGTGTCCGGAGGGGGCCTGCAACAGGCAAGACCAGTCAACGTCCGCTGAAAAATCAGGGACGCACCGCAACCAACAGGGGGTTCGCATGACCATTCGCACCGGCGCAGGCCACTCGGCCTGGCGCATGACCGCATCCGTTTTCGCTCTCGCCATGACCGGCCTTGCCGCGCCCGCCGCACTGGCGCAGACCGCACCGGCCGATCCCGAACCGCAACTTGAAGCTGCCGAACCTGGCGAGACCTCCACCATCGTCGTGACCGGCACCCGCCGCAATGATCGCACCGTGCTCGAAAGCGCCGTGCCGGTCGACGTGTTCAGCGCCGACGACTTCAAGGCCCAGCCCGCGCCGCAGCTCCAGACGATCCTGCAAACGCTCGTTCCCTCGTTCAACCAGCAGCGCAACCTGCTGGGCGATGCCTCGGCCTTCGTGCGCCCGCCCACGCTGCGCGGCCTGCCCGCCGACCAGATCCTCGTGCTCATCAACGGCAAGCGCATGCACCGTTCCGCGCTGGTGCAGGTGGCCGCGGGCGCGCTCAACGCCGGTGCGCAAGGGCCTGATCTTTCGCAGATTTCCGCCCCCGCCATCGGCCGCATCGAAGTGCTGCGCGATGGCGCGGCCGCGCAATATGGCTCGGATGCCATCGCCGGCGTCATCAACCTCGGCCTGCGCCGCGATACCGATGCCTTCGAAGTCGCCGCGCGCTATGGCCAGACCTACAAGGGCGATGGCCAAGATACCCAGATTTCCGCCTTCATCGCCCGGCCCATCGGAAACGATGGCGGTTTCATCAACATCACCGGCGAGTTCATCGACCAGAACGTGTTCGACCGTTCGGTGCCCCGCCCCGTCGTGCCTGCGCTGGCAGCGCTTGGCATCACCACCGATTACCCCACCGGCAACCGCCTTGGCGGCCCGGAAAACCGCGCCTACCGCACCGTCGTGAACATGGAGATCCCGGCGGGCGATACCACGTTCTATGCTTTCGGCAACTATGGCTGGCAGCGGCAGGGCAACGACTTCAACCTGCGCCATCCGCGCACGGTCACGGTTGCGCCCATTCCCGGCCGTCCGGGCACGGCCACGATCGCCCGCTCGGTCAATCCGGTGTTCCTCACGCGGGTGGGTGTGGATGAGCAGGGCCGGACGCTGTGGGATCTCAACGGCGCGCAGTTCGATGTCTTCACCATTCCCTCCTTCGAGAACGGCTTCGTTCCCTTCTTCGAGGCAACGAACGAGGACATCGGCCTTGTCGGCGGCTTCAAGGGCACGGAACTGGGGATCAACTATGATCTCTCGCTGATGTATGGCCTCAATACGATCCGCTACTTCATGAGCGATACGCTCAACGTCTCGCTTGGGCCGCAAACGCCGACCAGTTTCTACATGGGCAAGGTCCAGCAGCGCGAGTTCAACTTCAACGCCGATTTCAGCACCACGGCCGAGATCGGGCTGGCCAAGCCGCTGTTCATCGCGTGGGGCTTCGAAGTGCGCCGCGAAGCCTTCGAAGTGGGGCTGGGCGACCGTGCATCGTGGGAAGTCGGTCCCTATGCCTCGCAGCGTCTGGTGCAGTGCACGCTGGCGGGCAATCCCGTGCCCTGCGCCACGCCCGGAGCCTCGGCACCGGTCTTCGTCCGCGTGGCCACGGGCCTGCCCGGCTCCAACGGCTTCCAGGGCTTCGGTCCGGGTTCGGTCGTCGAAGGCGGACGCAACAACTACTCCGCCTATGTCGATTTCGAAGGCACCGTGGTGGAGGGCCTCGATCTGGGTATCGCGGGCCGCTACGATCACTTCAACGATTTCGGCGATACGGTGAACGGCAAGTTCAGCGCGCGCTGGGCCATCAACGACGTGATCGCGGTTCGCGGGGCCGCATCCACCGGTTTCCGCGCACCTACGCCCGGCCAGCAGTTCACGCAGAACCTCACCACCGGCTTTCCCTTCAATTCGGTCGTGCCGCTGGGCATTCTCACCGCACGGCCCGACAGCCCGATCGGCCAGTTCTATCTGGCCCAGCCGCTCAAGCCCGAAAAGTCGCTCAGCTTCTCCGGCGGCCTCGTGCTTACGCCGGGCGGCGGGTTCAACCTCACGCTGGACTACTACAACATCCGCGTGAGCGACCGCATCGGCATTACCGGCAACATCAATCCCGCGGCCGATGTGGCCTTCCTGCTGGCGCAGGGCATTCCCGAAGCGGCCGAACTGGGCGCGGTGCGCTATTTCACCAATGCCTTCAAGACCCGCACCCAGGGCATCGACCTGGTGCTTCAGCACAAGGCCAATACCGGCATCGGGCGCTAAGACCAGCCTTGCGGTGAACTACAACAACACCAAGGTCATCGACCGGCGCACGATCACCGGTACGCTTGCCAGCGGGCGCACGATCACGCTGCTGCCGGTTGATGATGTGCGCGTGGGCAATATCGAGCGCTCGCAGCCGCGCTGGCGCGCGGTCCTGACCGAAAGCTGGACCGATGGCACCTTCGATGCCACGGCGCGGGTCAACTTCTTCGGCAGCTACACCACGTTCTTCGATCCGATCACTAGCGGCATCGGGGCAACGCCCGGCGTGACCGCCGCCGAAGCGGCCGCGCTCTATCCCACGCCCTGGCCCAAGACCTTCGGCGCGCAGGCCAGCGTCGATCTGGAAGTGGGCATGACCTTTGCCGAAAAGTATCGCCTCGCGGTGGGTGCGCAGAACCTGCTCAACACCTTCCCGCAGCGCGAGACGCGCAACATCTACCCCACCACGGGCGGCGCGCTGAATGGCTCGATCTATCCGGATACGGCGCCGATCGGGCAGCAGGGCGGCTTCTGGTATGTGCGGGCCACCGCGCGCTTCTGAACCCTGCCCCTGAACCGGAAGAGCCGGGCGGCATTGCGTCCGGCTCTTCCTGCCCGCCGTGGATGCGCCTTTCGGCGTATCCGCAACCGGCACGCGATCCGACACTCTGTCAGCGGCGGCCCTTCAGCCGAAAATGCCTGAGTGCGCACGCCAGTCCGAAGGACCACATAGATGCCGTTTGAAACCGCGCTGCCCATGCGCAAGCGCGATCTTCTCGCCCTGATCGGGCGCAGCGCCGGGGCCTCGGCGATGTATCTGGCCATGACCAGCCTCGGTCATGCGCAGCCTTCGCCCTTCCGGGGCGTTCCCCGGCTGGAAGGCGGGGCGAAGGGCGCCTCGGTGCTCATCCTTGGTGGCGGCCTTGCGGGACTGGTCAGCGCGCTCGAACTCAGCCGCGCGGGCTACAAGGTCGAACTGCTCGAATACAACGACCGGATCGGCGGGCGGTCATGGACGCTGCGCGGCGGCGATACCTTCACCGAACTGGGCGGTGCGAAGCAGACCTGCGAATTCGCGTCCGGCAACTACATCAACCCCGGCCCGTGGCGCATCCCGCACAACCACTATGCGGTGATGCACTATTGCCATGAACTGGGCGTCGCGCTCGAACCGTTCATGCAGCTCAACTACAACGCCTATGTCCATTCGACCAAGGCGTTCGGCGGGGTGCCGCAGCGCTATCGCCACATCCAGGCCGATTTCCTCGGCCATGTCAGCGAACTGCTGGCAAAGGCGGTCAGGGCCGATACCCTGGGCGATGCGGTGACGAAGGACGACGCGGAGATCCTCCTCGCCTCGCTGCGCAATCTCGGCGCGCTCGACAAGGACTACCGCTATGTCATGGGCCAGCCATCGAGCGAGCGGCGCGGCTGGGCCAAGGGGCCGGGCGGCGGGCTTTCGGCAAAGCCCGTGCCGTCAGAGCCGCTCGACCTCAGGACCGTGCTGCAATCGGGGCTGTGGCGGCACATTTCGAACAGCCTTGGCTCCACCCATCACACCGCCATCTTCCAGCCCGTGGGCGGCATGGACGCCATCCCGCGCGCCTTTGCCCCGCACCTTGGCGACATGGTGCGGCTGAACGCCAGGGTCACGGCGATCCGGCAGGACGAAACCGGCGTGACCGCCGCCTACACCGATACCCGCACCGGCGAGAAGCGCACCGCGCGGGCCGACTGGTGCATCTGCACCATCCCGCTCTCGATCCTCAGCCAGATCGAAATGAACGTGGGCGCGGATATGGCCGCGGCCATCGGCGCGGTGCCCTATGCCGCCTCGCTCAAGGTCGGGCTGGAGTTCAGGCGGCGCTTCTGGGAGCAGGACGAGCAGATCTACGGCGGCATCACCATGACCGACCTGCCCATCGGGCAGATCAGCTATCCCAGCAGCGGCTATGGCAGGCCCGGCCCGGCCACCCTTCTGGGGGCCTATGGCTTTGGCGCCTTCGCCTTCGAATATACCTCGCTTGCCCCGGCGGAGCGGATCGCCCGCACCGTGGAATGGGGCAGCCGCATCCATCCGCAATACCGGGACGAGTTCATGAACGGGATCGCGGTGGGCTGGCACCGCGTGCCCTTCACGCAGGGCTGCTTCGGCCAGTGGACCGACGAGCTGCGCGCCGAGCATTACGAGAACCTGTGCCAGATCGATGGCCGGATCATGCTGGCGGGCGAGCACGCATCCTACATCCCCGCATGGCAGGAAGGGGCAGTCACCTCCGCGCTCGATGCGATTGCCCGCCTGCATCAGCGCGTCATGTCCGCATAGGAGCATCGCAGCGATGAACAGACCTTCCCTCCTTCTTGCCCTGGCAGCAGTTGTGGCAAGCGGGTCCGTCACGGCATCGGCACTTGCCCAGGCAGCCGCCGATGCGGCGGGGCCGGGGCTTGCCGATGTGGTCCATCCCGGCGATGCCGATGGCGCCTTCACCTCGCCCGCGCGCTTTGCCGAGCCCGATGGCGAGAAGATGTATCGCCGCGTCTGCGCAGGCTGCCACATGGCCGACGGCAAGGGCGCGCAAGGCGCCGGTTTCTACCCCGCGCTTGCCCGCAACCAGAACATCGCATCGGGCGATTATGCGGTCTATGTCGTGGTCAAGGGGCTTCACGGCATGCCCGGCGTGGGCCGGATGATGAGCGATCAGCAAGTGGCCGACGTGGTGAACTACGTGCGCACCCATTTCGGCAACCGCTACAAGGACAAGGTCACACCCGCGCAGGTCAGTGCCGTGCGCTGAGCCGCAAGGAACTTTCAGGAAAGGACGATACCGTGAAAAGGCTTCTCCCTTCGCTTCTGACCGGCGCGCTTGGCCCAGCCGCGCTTGGTCTGGCCACGCTTGGTCTGGCCGTGCTTGGTGCCGCGCCCGCCAGTGCGGGCGAAATCGTGCGGCACACCAACCCGCCACCGGCGCTGATCCTTGGCGGTGTTACCATTCCGCCGGATGCCGAAGTGCTCATGCTCAGCGGCCAGCTTGCCAATCCCATCGATCCCGCCGTAACCACCGGCATCGAGGCTTACGGCGACACCAGGACCCAGACGGTCAGCATCTTCCGCAAGATCGAGGCAGCGCTGGCCAAGCAGGGCTATGCCATGTCGGACGTGGTCAAGCTCACCGTTTTCGTGGTGGGCGATCCCAAGCTGGGCGGCAAGATGGACTTCGCCGGTTTCAATGCCGGTTATCGCGAGTTCTTCGGCACCGAGGCCAACCCCAATCTGGTGGCGCGCTCGACCGTGCAGGTTGCCGCGCTTGCCGGGCCGCAGTTCCTGATCGAGATCGAGGCGACAGCCGCCAAGGTTCCGGCAAAGCCCAAGCCGAAGAAGAAGTGATCCTGCGGCCGGCGGGGGCACTGCTCCCGTCGGCACCCGGTTCAGGCGGCGCGCGGTTCAGGCAGCGTCCCGCTCAGTCGGCACCCCGATCAGTCGGCAAAGACCGTGCGATAGGACCGGCGCGTGAACTTCCACGCCCCGTCGATCCGGCGCAGTTCATCGTCATAGCGGCCCGTGGCATGCACGCGCCTGCCCGTGGCGGGATCATCGAAGATCTCGATGGTATAGGCCACGGCCCTTGCCGCATCACCGTCCACCTCGATCGATCCGGGCTGCATGAAATAGACCATCGGCTTCGTGCAGTTGTCGAGGCCGTAGTGCTTCATCGATTCGGTCCAGCCCGCCACGATCGCTTCCTTGCCGGAAAAGCCGCCAAGGTCGGGATATTCGGGCAGTTCCCAATAGGCATCTTCCGCCCAGATCGATCCCCACAGCGTGGCATCCAGCGTCATCACGCCATGCGCGTGCGTGTCCATCAGTTCGCGGATGGCGACACGGTCTTCCAGCGGTCCGGTGAACGGCATGGTCAAGCGCTCCTTACCAGGCGTGGGTTTCGCCGTTCCATTTGAGGAAATCGCCCGAACGCTCCAGCGTCCACGAAGCGGCCACGTTGCGGATGCCTTCGGCGCTTTCCTGCACCGTGAGGTCGGCGCCGGGGCCGCCCATGTCGGTCTGTACCCAGCCGGGATGGACCAGCCCCACGATCACCCCGCGCTCCTTCAGATCGATGGCGACAGAGCGCATCATCCGGTTCAGCCCGGCCTTGCTGGCGACATAGGCATAGTAACCGCCATAGGGCCAGGTCGATGCGGCAAGCTGGCTGGTGATGTTGATGACCTTGGCGCCCGCGCCCATGCGCGGCAGGAAGGCGTGGAGCACGCGCAGCGGGCCTTGCACCATGATGCGGAACGCCTCGTCCCATGCGGCCCAGTCCGCGCTTTCCAGTTCCGCGCCTTCCGGCCCGGTCACGCCTGCCACGTTGTAGAGCACGTCCACCGGTTCGCTGGCGGTTTCGGCCGCGCCTGCGCGCACCGAAGCATCATCGGCAACGTCCATCGGATGCACGCTGACCCGCCCGCCCGATGCGGCGGCCAGTTCGGCCAGTTCGGCAGCCGCCGCCGGATTGCGCACCAGCGCGATCACCCGGTCGCCTGCGGCCGCGTGCTGGCGGGTCAGTTCCAGCCCGATGCCGCGCCCGGCCCCGGTGATTGCCACAGTCGCCATTCGTCATTCTCCCGTTAGCCGCGCCGCCGGTGCGGCGCTCGTTGATGAGGATGCTCCCACAGGGGCGGAAATGCGGAAACTGGTGTTTTGGCCAAGAAACCGGCACACGTGCCGGTGTGGAATTGTGGAGGCGCGCCGGTTCAGCCCGCCGGGCGATAGAGCCCGCGGATCGAGGCCAGCGCCAGTTGCAGCACCTGGGCCACGCGCTCGGTCCCGAAGACGGGCCTTTGCAAGAGCAGCCCGGAATGGACCGCAATGGCAAAATCGCTGCCCAGCTTCATCGCCTGCCACTGGTCCTGCCACTGCGGGAAGGATTCGATCATCTCGGCAGTCCACACCTCGTCATAGCGGCGCGCGGCCGGTTCGAAGGCGGCGTTGAGCTCGGCATCGGTGCGCGCGGCCACCGCCAGTTCCAGATAGGCCGCATATTCGCGCGTCTGCACGCTGCGCCAGTGCGCTTCGGTCGCCAGATCGATCAGCGCGGCATCGCGATTGCGCGCCATTTCCGCCAGATAATCGTCAAGAAACAGGCGCATGCGCTGATAGAACACGTGCTCCACCACGGCTGCCACCAGATCGAGCCGCGTGGCGAAGTGATGGTGCATGGCCCCGCGCGAAACGCCCGCGCGCTCGGCCACCTGCGCCGTGGTCAGGCCCTGATAGCCGCCCTCGACAAGGCAATCGACGGCCGCTTCCAGCATCTTCAGGCGCGTGGCGGCGGCCTTGCGCTGCTGCCAGCGGGCAGGCTCCTCGCCCATCCCGTTCGGGCGCATCGCGGCAAGCATCCGCTTCTGCATCGTGGTTCCGGCCATCGTCATCCGTTTGTCATGCCTTTCCGGGGCCTTCAAGACCTCCTGACAAAACGGCCAGTTCCCGTCCTGCCAGGGTGGAGCGCATAAAACCGGCAGCACCGCCGGTTATTTGTTGCCGAATCGGGGCGAATTGGATCGCAAAGCCGGCAGTGACCGGCGAACACGGGAGGGATATCCGGCCATGAAACGGCATCATCTGAACCATCTGCTGTGCGGGCTTTCCGCCATTGCGCTCGCCGCCGTTCCGGCAGCGGCCAGCGCGCAGGA
Source organism: Novosphingobium sp. (assembly GCA_046294595.1). Lineage (GTDB taxonomy): Bacteria > Pseudomonadota > Alphaproteobacteria > Sphingomonadales > Sphingomonadaceae > Novosphingobium. The sequence continues at coordinate 8,002 of JBKBKD010000008.1, read as the reverse complement.
AGCGCAGCCCCAGGCCGACGACAGCGCGCCGGGCGGCGGGCTTTCGGAAATCGTCGTCACCGCGCAGAAGAAGGCCGAGAGCATCCAGTCGGTACCGATCTCGATCGCAGCCGTGGGCGGCGACACGCTGGCGGCGATGAACGTCACCACGCTCCAGGCGCTCCAGGGCGCGGTGCCCAACGTCCAGATCGACAACTTCGCCAATACCCCCAACAACGCGGTGTTCACCATCCGCGGCATCGGCGTGATCGAACCCGATCCCTATGCCGGCAATACCGTGTCGATCGTGGTCGATGGCGTGCCGCAGTTCTTCTCGATGGGCGCGCTGCTCGATACCTATGATACCAATCGCGTGGAAATCCTGCGCGGGCCGCAGGGCACGCTGTTCGGCGCGAACACCACGGGCGGCGTCGTCAACGTCGTCACCAACCAGCCCACCGGCGAGTTCGGCGGCTATGTGCGCGCCACCTACGGCAACTGGAACCGCTTCGACGTGAACGCCTCGATCGAGGCCCCGCTGGTCAAGGACGTGGTCAGCCTCAAGGTTTCGGGAATCCACACCCAGCGCGATGGCTGGGTCACGAACGTGTGGAACGGCGAGGACATGGGCCGCAAGAACGTCGATGCGGTGCGCGGCCAGCTCTACATCACCCCCACGCCCGATCTGAAGATCACGCTTCAGGGCGAATATGTGGAGGCGCGCAACGGTGCGCCGATCGTGGTCAACGGCGGCCTGCCCGGCGAGGCGAACCATGTTCCCGAAGGCACGTTCTGGAACGGCGCCAAGCTGCCGATGTATCGCAGCCCCTGCGCCGTGCCGAACCAGCCCTGCGTTGCCCCCGACAAGTATTTCTCCGGCAACAACGAAGTGCCCGACCAGTCGGACATGACGACGAAGTTCTTCATCGGCACGATCCAGTATGACAACACCCCGCTGGGCGACATTACCGCGATCACCGGTTACAAGGACTTCACCCTGTTCGAATATACCGATCAGGATGGCACCGCAAAGACCAACAACGCCACCCGCCGCCGCACCCGCGGCTGGCAGTTCAGCCAGGAACTGCGCAGCGCCTTCGACGTGGGCGAAAGCTTCAACGCGGTGGCCGGCGTCTTCTATCTGAAGACCCACTACAACCACTACCAGATGTATCATCTGGACTTCGCGCTGCCCGGCCTCATCCAGTACAACGTGCAGGATCAGGGCACCGAAAGCTTCTCGGCCTTCGTCCAGACCTATACCCGGATCACCGACAGCCTGAAGCTTTCGGCCGGCATCCGCTACACGCACGACAGCATCGATGCGCGCGCCACGCTCGACACTGGCCTTGGCAGCCAGCCGCTCACCTCGCCCAACTGGGACCGGTTCGACGTAGTCTTCCCCGGCAGCCTCGATGTGGGCGGCAAGAAGAGCTGGAACAACGTGGGCTGGAAGATCGGCCTCGATTACGAACTGGGCCGCAACCAGCTCGTCTATGCCAACTGGGCGCGCGGCTTCAAGTCGGGCGGCTTCACCGGCCGCATCGGCGTGGCGGCGGATGGCGATACGCCCTACAACCCCGAACGCGTCGATACCTTCGAGGTGGGCCTCAAGGCCGATTTCCTCGACCGGCGCCTGCGCACCAACCTGGCCGCGTTCTACACCAGCTACCGCGACATGCAGGTGGCGCAGATCTACTTCGATCCCGACACCAACGTGCAGGGCAACCGCATCCTCAATGCGGCGCGGTCCGAGATCAAGGGCTTCGAACTGGAAGTGCAGGCCGTGCCCACCGATGGCCTCACGCTGCGCGGCTCGCTCGCCTGGCTCGACACGAAATACAAGGAGTTCCTCTACTTCGATCCGGTTGCCGCCCAGACCCTCGATCTCAAGGGCTTTGCGCTTCAGAACGCGCCGGAATGGGCCTCCACGCTGGGCGTGAACTACAGCCACACCTTCGCCAGCGGCTCCAGCATCGTGGCCGACGCAAGCTGGATGTACACCGGCCAGAAGTTCTATACCGCCATCGTCAACAGCCCGCGTTCCACCATCCAGCCGACCTACTATGTCGATGCGCTGCTCACGTATTACGGGCCGGACAAGCGCTATTCGATCGGCCTGTGGGGCAAGAACCTGTTCGACAAGCGCTATATCTCCACGGTTTACGACAGCCCCGGCTACATGGGCCTCGTCGGCTATGCCCCGCCCCGCCAGTTCGGCGTGACCGTGGGTTACAACTTCTGATCTGAAATCCTCCCTGGCTCCGGTCGCCGACATCCAGCGCGACCGGGGCACTTTTTTCGACAGCCGGAGGAACCATGACCGGACCGGACGATCTCGTCGCCCGCCACGGCATTCTCAATGCCCTTGCCGCGCACAGCCGCGGGGTTGACCGGGCAGACGCCAACCTGCTCGCCAGCGCCTATCACGAAGGGGCCACGGTCGATTACGGCTTCTTTGCCGGGCCTGCCGCCACCTTGGTGGACATCCTCGCGGGCGCGCAGAAAAGCGCGCCGCCCACGCTGCACCGCACCTCGAACTGCTGGATCAGGGTGGACGGCAATGCCGCCACCTCGGAATCCTATGTCATCGCCTATGTCTGAGGAAGCGGGCCTGCAACGCTTCGTGCTCGGCCGCTATCTCGACCGACACGAATGCCGCGCCGTGACCGGCGGCCCTGCCGAATGGCGGCTCACGCACCGCACTTATGTGCTCGATGGCAACGTGAACCGCGAAGGCAGCGCCATGCGCGCCGATCCGCCCGCAGGCTTCGAACACTTCGTGCCCGCAGGGGCCAAGGGTGCCGCCGATCCCGGCCGCGCGCTGCTGGCCTTCCATGCCGCCTCAGCAAGAGGAAACCCCATGACGCCAACCCGGAACCGCCCAGCCGCGCTTGATGCCGCGCTCGATGCCGCACTGGCCCGTGCCGAAATCCGCGATCTGTGCATGGCCTATGCGCGCGGCGTGGACCGTGCCGATGCCGAACTGCTCGCCTCGATCTTCACCGAGGATTCCACCGTCATTTCCGGCGTGGTCAACGGTTCGGGCAAGCAGTTTGCCGAACAGATCACCGCCTTCGTGCGCGACAACCTCGAAATGTGCTTCCACTCGGTCGCCAACGAATGGGTCGACGTGCGCGGGGATGAAGCGGTGGGCGAACACTATGCCATTGCCCAGATGGTGCAGGCCGGCACCGAGGTGCTCACCGGCGGGCGCTACATCGATCACTACGTGCGGCGCGATGGCCGCTGGCTGATCCGCTCGCGCACGTTCGTGGCCGACTGGACGCATTCCCACCCCTCCACGATGCAGCGCGACGGCTTCTATGAAGCGCTCACCATCCGCGGATGCTTCGGCCGGGAAGACCCGGTTTACGCCCACTGGGCTCAATGAGGAACGACTGACATGGGCAGGATGGATGGCAAGGTTGCACTGATCACCGGCGGCGCTTCGGGCCTTGGCGCGGAAGATGCCCGCGTGCTCGCCCGCGAAGGCGCGCGCGTGGTCATCACCGACATGCAGGAAGATCTGGGGCAAAAGGTCGCCGCCGAAATCCCGGACTGCGTGTTCCTGCACCACGATGTGCGCGATGAAGCGCGCTGGCATGAAGTCGTGGCCGAAACGCTGCGCCTGTTCGGCCGCCTCGATACGCTGGTGAACAACGCCGGGCTGGTCCGCTTCGGCACGGTCGAGGACATGAGCTGGGACGATTACCGGCTGCAAACCGATGTCATGGCGGGCGGCACGTTCCTTGGCTGCAAGGCCGCGCTCCCGCACATGAGCAAGGACGGCTCCGGTTCGATCATCAACATGGCCTCGGTCGGCGGGATCAAGGGCATCAGCGCCATTCCCGCCTATGCCGCAGCCAAGGCCGGGATCATCGGGATGACCCGCTCCATCGCGGTGCACTGCCGCGAACAGGGCTATCGCATCCGCTGCAATTCGATTTCTCCGGGCGGCATCGTCACCCCGATGACCGCGCAGGCCCTTGCCGAACTGCCTGCGGACCACGCCGGGCTGGATCAGGCGAACAACCACGGCATGGGCCAGCCCATCGATATCGCCAAGATGGTGCTCTACTTTGCCTGCGATGATGGCCGCCACATCACCGGCACCAATATCGTCATCGACAACGGCGAGACGATGGCTTGATCTTAGGGGCCTGATCTTAGGGGCCTGATCTTCGGGGGCCTGATTTCGGGGCCTGAGAGCAAGGGCCTGACGAACCCTGGGCCGCCAGCGGTTGCCGCGCCGCCGCCTCTCTGATACCGCTATCATCCTGACGCCACTATCATAAAGCGGCGAGGATGAGGATGGCGGCAATGCGGCAAGGGCAGAACGGGCGCGGTATCGCAGGCTGGGCCGCCCGCCTCTGCGCCGCGCTGCTGCTCCTCCTTGCTCCCGTGGCCCGCGCCAGCGATGGCTACAGCCTCTGGCTGGGCGAACCGGCGGCCGCGCCAGCCGCCAACCGCATCGAGGCCCCGGCCGGCTCTTCCACCCCCACCATCGCCCTCGCCGTGGCGGAACTGCGCCGCAGCCTGCCGCGCCTGCCCATGGCCGTGCGCCTTGTGCTGGCGGATGATCCGGCACTGGGCGATGAAGGCTATGCCTTGCGCGCCGTGCGCAGCCGCAAGGGGCAGACCCTGCTCATCACCGCCCGGCGCGATATCGGCCTGCTCTATGGCGCCTTCGCGCTTGTCCGCCATGTCCGCACGGGCGGCGCTCTCGGCGGGCTTGCCATCGCTTCCAGCCCGGCCGTGCCGCTGCGGATGCTCAACCACTGGGACAATCTCGATGGCTTCGTCGAACGCGGCTATGCCGGGCGCTCGCTGTGGGACTGGTGGACCCTGCCCGATTACCTCGATCCGCGTTATGCCGATTATGCCCGCGCGAATGCCTCTGTCGGCATCAACGCGGTGGTGCTCAACAATGTCAACGCCAGCGCCGAAAGCCTGACCGCGCCCTATATCGCCAAGGCCGCGGCCCTTGCGGACGTGTTCCGCCCCTACGGCATCCGCGTGTTCCTTTCCGCGCGCTTTTCCGCGCCGCAGGAACTGGGCGGCCTGCCGACGGCCGATCCGCGCGATCCTTCCGTGGCCGCATGGTGGCGCGAAAAGGCGAAGGAAATCCATCGTTCCATCCCCGATTTCGGCGGGTTTCTGGTCAAGGCCAACAGCGAAGGCCAGCCCGGCCCGCGCGATTACGGCGCATCCCATGCCGATGGCGCGAACATGCTGGCCGCGGCCCTTGCCCCCCATGGCGGCACGGTGATCTGGCGCGCCTTCGTCTATGCCGATACCGATCCGACCGACCGCGCCAGGCAGGCCTATGCCGAGTTCCAGCCGCTTGACGGCAGGTTTGCCGATAACGTGATCGTGCAGGTCAAGAACGGTCCCGTCGATTTCCAGCCGCGCGAACCCGCGCACCCGCTGTTCGGCGCCATGCCCGCCACCCGCCTTGCCGCGGAGTTCCAGATCACCAAGGAATACCTGGGCTTTGCCACCCACCTTGCCTACCTCGGCCCGCTCTTTGCCGAAACGCTGGCCACGCCCACCGGCCACCGTCCTGCCGAGACCGTGGCGACGACGCTTTCGGCCATCGCGGGCGTTGCCAACATCGGCCGCGACCGCGACTGGACGGGCAGCGTGTTCAATCAGGCCAACTGGTATGTCTTCGCCCGGCTGGCGTGGGATCCCGCGCTTTCGCCCGAAGCCGTGGCCCGCGAATGGATCGTGCAGACCTTCGGCCCGGATCCTGCGGTTCTGGCCGCCGTCACCCCCATGATGATGCAGTCGCGCGAAGCCGTGGTCGATTACACCGGCCCGCTTGGCCTTGCCCACCTTTTCGCCAGCGGCCATCACTATGGTCCGGGACCGTGGGTGGATGATCTGGCCCGGCCCGAATGGAATCCGGTCTATTATCACCGCGCGGGGCCATCGGGCATCGGCTTTGATCGCACCGCCACCGGCAGCAATGCGATCGCGCAATATGCGCCCGCCATTGCCGCGCGCCTTGCCCGGCCCGAAACCACGCCGCCCGAACTGCTGCTGTGGTTCCACCATCTGCCGTGGGATTTCCCCATGCCCGGCGGCGGCACGCTGTGGCACGAACTGGTGCGCCGCTATGATCGCGGGGTGGCCACGGTCCACGCCATGCGCGGCCGCTGGGCCAGCGTGCGCGGGCGCATCGATGAACCGCGCTGGCACAAGACCGACAGCTTCCTTGCCATTCAGGCGCGCGAGGCAGCCTGGTGGCGCGATGCCAGCCTTGCTTACTGGATGTCGCTCAACCATCTGCCCCTGCCGCCCGGCAGCGCCGCGCCCGCGCATGATCTGGAATGGTATCGCCAGCAGCGCTTTCCCCATGCCCCCGGCAATCCCTGAGCGGTCCTGACATTTCCGGCCTTAGATTTCCGTCCTGACACTCCCAGGCTGAAACGGGGGGCTTGCCGCGCCCCCTATCCAAAAGGCCAAGCGCCGCGCCGCGCCCGCTGCCGCATGATCGGCGCAAAGCACCAGAGAGGATCAGCCCATGCAGCCGCCCGCGCAAGCGCAGCCCCCCGCCCACGTTCCAGCAGACCGCATCGTCGATATCGACATCTACATGCCGCCCGGCCTTGATACGCAGGGCTTTCACAAGGCTTGGAGCGATCTTTGCGCGCAGCATCCCCCGGTCGTCTGGACGCCGCGCAACGAAGGCCACTGGATCGCGCTGGGCGGCGATGCCCTGCACGATGTCCAGTCCGATCCCGAACGCTTTTCCAGCCGCGTGATCGTCCTGCCCAAGTCGGTAGGGGAAATGCACGGCCTCATCCCCACCACCATCGATCCGCCCGAACACCGTCCCTATCGCCAGCTCCTGAATGCGCATCTCCATCCCGGCGCGATCCGCGGCCTTTCGGACAATATCCGGCAGACCGCGATCGATCTGATCGAAGGCTTTGCCGGGCGCGGGCACTGCAATTTCACCGCCGAATATGCCGAACAGTTCCCTATCCGCGTGTTCATGGCGCTGGTCGGCATCGATCCGGCAGAAGCGCCCAGGATCCGCCACTGGGCCGAATGCATGACCCGGCCCGGCATGGACATGACCTTCGACGAGGCCAAGGCCGCGTTCTTCGACTATGTCGGCCCGCTGATCGATTCCCGCCGCGAAAATCCCGGCGAGGACATGATCAGCGCCATGATCAATGCCGATCTGGGCGAAGGCCGCACCCTCTCGCGCGGCGAGGCGCTGTCCATCGTCACGCAGGTGCTGATCGCGGGGCTGGATACCGTGGTCAACGTGCTGGGTTTCATCATGTGCGAACTGGCCGACAATGCACCCCTGCGCGCCGAACTGCGCCAGCGCGGCGATGACATCCTGCCTGTCGTCCACGAACTGTTCCGGCGTTTCGGGCTGGTCAGCATCGCGCGCGAGGTGCGCCGCGACATTCCCGTCTTCCACGGCGTTGCCCTGAAGGCAGGCGACATGATCGCCATTCCCACGCAGGTCCATGGGCTTGATCCGCGCATCAATCCCGATCCGCTCACCATTGACCCGGCCCGCAAGCGCGCGCGCCATTCCACCTTCGGTTCCGGCCCGCACATGTGTCCGGGGCAGGAACTGGCGCGCAGGGAAGTGGCGATCACGCTGGCGGAATGGCTGCGCCGCATTCCCGACTTCGCGCTCGGCGATGGATCGGACCTCTCGCCGGTTCCGGGCATCGTCGGCGCGCTGCGCCGCGTCGAACTGGTCTGGGGCGCCTGAGGCTTTCCGCCCGCCGCCCCCTTCCTGCTGCCTCGCATTCGCCCCCGCCCTGCCACGCGCCGGGACGGGGGCGCTTTGCGTGCCGGTGCCGAACCTAGCGCTTCGACTAGGTTGAGCCGAATCGCGCAACGGATCATAAAACCGGCACCGCTGCCGGTTTTTGAGAGCGCGGGACGGAGAGACCATGCTCGACGCGATCAATCCCCACGGCCTGCCCCACGCCTGCGAAGGCGAGGATCTGGCCGCGGTCCGCTGCCCCGATGCGCCCAGCGT
>JBKBKD010000046.1:0-16240 GCA_046294595.1 Novosphingobium sp. | reverse complement strand
CCATGATCATGGTGTCGCGCCCGGCCTCGATCCGCTTGGCGATGGCGATTTCGCCTTCGCGGCTGAGCAGTTCGACCGCGCCCATTTCGCGCAGATACATGCGCACCGGGTCATCGGTGCGCTCGACGGTTTCCTTGCGCTTGATGACATCGGGGCGGTCCTCGACGGTTTCCGCCTCGTCGAGTTCGTCGTCCTGCGCCTTTTCCTCAGGGTCGATGGCGTCTTCGTCGCTCTCGACGATATTGACGCCCATCTCCGAGATCGCGGCCATGATGTCCTCGATCTGCTCGGAAGACATCTGGTCCTGGGGCAGCGCCTCGTTCAGTTCGTCGTAGGTGATGATGCCGCGACGCTTGGCGCGGGCAATCAGTTTCTTCACCGAAGCGTCGTTAAGGTCGATCAGCGGAGCATCGCCGCTTTCGGTCTTGTCGTTCGAAGCCATCTAACCCCGGTACCACCATCTGTAAGCCGGGCCTGGCTGACCCGGCGTGCGCCTGTTGCTATAATTATAACGCAGCTCGAGCACGGCCCATCTGCCCCAAACGGGCAAGCAATGCCAGCCTTCGCTGCAACAATCTTTGCTGCTCGGCGAAAGTTTCGTCGGAAAGCTCGGTTTCCAGCCGCTTCGTGGCCTGTTCGAGCGCTGCCTCGACCGCCGGAAGCTCGACCAGCAGGGCCACCGCTTCGGCAAGTTCTTCCGCTGCCGAATCGGTATTGCCGGTCAGAAAACCGAATCGCATCCCGGCGTAATCCCGCGCCGAAGGAAGCCGCAGCCCCCGCTCCTGCAATATGGTGGCAAGGGCTTGGCTTTCAAGCGGGTCGCCGGTCTCCGCCTGCACAAGCAGCGCGTCGATCAGCGCGCAGCGTGCAGGATCGTCAGGCTTGATCCGGGCGAGGGCATCGGCGTGGCGCGCGATTTCACGCGGGTGACGTATCAGCCCTGCCAGAACGGCCGCCAGCAGGTTCTGGCTTGGCCCGGTGCCCACGCGCAGCATCTTTGCGCGGTCATCATCGGCCAGCGGCGCGGGGGCGGGCTTCCACTGCTGCGCGCGGCCGCCCATGCCGCCGCGCGGGCCATTCTGCCGCGGTGCAAAGGGTGCGCGCTCCTTGCGGGCATAGGCCAGTTCGCCGAACCGTTCGGTCAGTTCGCGGCGATAGAGCGCCCTGATGTCGGGGTGCTGTATGCTCTCGCAATGCGCCAGCAGCCGCGCCTTGAGGCCCGCCTTGTCCTCCGGGGTGGCAAGCGGCGCGGCATCGCGCTCTGCCTCCCAGAGCACGTCGACAAGGCTGCGCGCGCTTTCAAGCAGTTCCTCCATGGCGGCCGCGCCCTGCCTTTTCACCACGTCATCGGGGTCCATGCCCGCGGGCAAGGTGGCGATGCGCAGGGAATGGCCGGGGCGCAGCAGGGGCAGGGCGCGGGTTATCGCGCGCATGGCGGCGCGCTGGCCCGCGGCATCGCCATCGAAGCAGAGCGTCGGCGTTTCCACCAGCCGCCACAGCCGCTCGATCTGATGTTCCGTCAATGCCGTGCCCAGCGGCGCGACCGCCTCGCCGATCCCTGCGGCTGCAAGGGCCACCACATCCATGTAGCCTTCGACCACGACCACGCGGCCCGACTGGCGCGATGCAGGCCCGGCCCGGTGCAGGTTGTAAACCGTGCGTCCCTTGTCGAACAGGGGCGTGTCGGGCGAGTTCAGATACTTTGGCGCATCCGTTTTCTCGGCGCTCAGAATGCGACCGCCAAAGGCGATCACGCGCCCGCGCGGATCGAGGATGGGCAGCATGAGGCGGCCCCGGAACCTGTCGTAAGGCTCCTTCTTCTGACCATCGGGGCCTTCCACCACGATCCTGAGGCCCGCCTCGATCAGCATTTCGTCGGGGAAGGTCGACAGCGCCTCCTTCAGCGCGGTGCGGCTGTCGGGCGCGAAGCCGAAGCCGAAATCGCGCACCACGCTTGCCGGAAAGCCGCGCGAGGCGAGATAGCGCCGTGCCTGTTCACCGCCTTCGCCCGCAAGACTGCGCACGAAGAAATCCTGCGCTGCCGCCATGACGTCATGCAGCGATTTCTGCTGCTCGGCCTTCTTCGCGGCGCGCGGATCGGGGGCGGGCACTTCCATTCCCGCCTGCGCCGCCAGTTCCTTCACCGCGTCCATGAAGGGCAGGCCCTGATGGTCGGTCATCCAGCGGATCGCATCGCCGTGCGCGCCGCAGCCGAAGCAGTGATAGAAGCCCTTTTCGTCGTTGATGGTGAAGCTGGGCGTCTTCTCGTTGTGGAACGGGCAGCATGCCTTGAACTCGCGCCCCGCCTTGGTCACGCGGACCGAGCGCCCGATCAGTCCCGAAAGCGAGACGCGGGCGCGCAGTTCGTCGAGCCATTGCGGGGAAAGGGTCATTTGCGCATCAGGCCGAAAGCGCGGCCTTCACCAGTCCGCTGGCCTTGCTCATGTCGAGCCGGGTGCCATGCCGGGCCTTGAGCGTGGCGACGACCTTGCCCATGTCCTTCATCCCGGCTGCACCCGTTTCGGCAATGATCGCGGCAATTGCGGCCTTCGCGTCCTCCTCGCTCATCTGTGCGGGCAGGAACTCCTCGATTACGGCAAGTTCGGCCTTTTCCACATCGGCCAGTTCCTGCCTGCCGCCCTGTTCATAAAGCGTGATCGATTCGCGGCGCTGCTTGGCCATCTTCTGCAACACGTCGGTGACAAGCGCATCGTCATCGGGCACGCTGGCGGCGGTTCGCATCTCGATGTCCTTGTCCTTCAGCTTGGCAAGGATCAGGCGGACGGCGGCGAGCCGGGGCTTGTCGCCCGCCTTCATGGCCGAAACCTGCGCGGCCTTGATGGTATCGCGGATCATGGGGTCGTATGTCCTGTGAAAGTTATCCGCCGGAAAAGCGGCAAACCTCTCGTCTAGGCGAAACTTTCGGGAATCGCTAGGTTGACGCTGCGGCGATGCGGGTCTAACCGCCGCCCCTTAGCAACATCGCCAGAACCCCTGCCAACGGAGCGCCCCAAATCATGGCCGACCCCGCACTTTCGCACGCGCCTCAACCTGAAGGTGCGACGGGAGTCCTTGTTCTCGCCGATGGGTCTGTTGCGTGGGGACGTGGTTTCGGCGCGACGGGCGCGGCTGTGGGCGAGGTGTGCTTCAACACCGCGATGACCGGCTATCAGGAAGTGATGACCGATCCTTCCTATGCCGCCCAGATCGTGACCTTCACGTTCCCGCATATCGGCAACGTCGGAACCAATCCGGAAGACATGGAAAGCCACGGCGTGCCCGGCGCGGTCGGCTGCGTGGTGCGCGAGGACGTGACCGATCCGGCAAACTTCCGCGCCACCGGAACCTTTCAGCAGTGGATGGAAAAGCAGGGCAAGATCGGCATTTCCGGGCTGGATACCCGCGCGCTCACCCGCCGCATCCGCCTTTCCGGCGCGCCCAATGCGGTAATCGCCCACGATCCCAGGGGCAATTTCGACATTCCCGCACTGATCGAGCGCGCCCGGACCTGGCCCGGCCTTGAAGGCATGGACCTTGCCCGCGTCGTCACTCGCGACGGGCAGGAGGCGTGGGAAGGCTCGGTCTGGCATCTGGGCAAGGGCTATGGCCGCTCACCGCATGACAGGCGCCCCCACGTCGTCGCCATGGACTTCGGCGCGAAGGACAACATCTTCCGCAATCTGGTGAAGGCTGGCGCGGCCGTCACGGTGGTTCCGGCCGAAACTTCGCTGGAAACCATCCTTGCGCTCAAGCCCGATGGCGTGTTCCTGTCGAACGGTCCGGGCGATCCGGCGGCGACGGGCGCCTATGCCGTGCCGGTGATCCGGAAGCTGCTTGAAATGGACATGCCGATCTTCGGCATCTGCCTCGGCCACCAGATGCTTGCACTGGCCGCTGGTGCGCGCACCGCCAAGATGCACCAGGGCCACCGCGGCGCGAACCACCCGGTCAAGCGCATCGAGGACGGCGTGGTGGAAATCACCTCGATGAACCACGGCTTTGCGGTGGACAACGCGCCGGGCGCACTGCCCGAAAACGTTATCGAAACCCACGTCTCGCTGTTCGATGGTTCGAACTGCGGCATCGCAGTGAAGGGCAGGAAGGCATTCGGCGTGCAGTATCACCCGGAAGCATCGCCGGGCCCGCAGGACAGCTTCTACCTGTTCGAGAAGTTTGTAGCGTCGCTCGGCTGAGCGGCTGACCCAGAATATTCCTCTCCCGGCGCGATCGACACGCGGCAGGGGCTGAAACACGAGAGCGATAATGCCCAAACGCACTGACATCTCCTCGATCCTGATCATCGGCGCCGGGCCGATTGTCATCGGCCAGGCTTGCGAATTCGATTATTCGGGCACGCAGGCGGTGAAGGCGCTCAAGGAAGAGGGCTATCGCATCATCCTGGTCAATTCGAACCCGGCAACGATCATGACCGATCCGGACATGGCCGATGCCACCTATGTCGAGCCGATCACGCCGGAAATCGTCGCCAAGATCATCGAGAAGGAGCGCCCCGATGCGCTCCTGCCCACCATGGGCGGGCAGACCGCGCTCAACACCGCGCTGGCGCTGTTCCGGGATGGCACGCTGGAAAAGTTCGGCGTGCAGATGATCGGCGCGGATGCAGATGCCATCGACAAGGCCGAAGACCGGCAGCGCTTCCGCGATGCGATGGACAAGATCGGGCTGGAATCGGCGCGTTCGGGCATTGCTCACTCGGTCGAGGAGGCGCTGGCCGTGCTTGAGCGCACGGGCCTGCCTTCGATCATCCGTCCCAGCTTCACGCTGGGCGGCACCGGCGGCGGCATTGCCTACAACAAGGAAGAGTTCGTCCGGATCGTGAAGGGCGGGCTTGAAGCCAGCCCCACCACCGAAGTCCTGATCGAGGAATCGCTCCTCGGCTGGAAGGAATACGAGATGGAGGTTGTCCGCGACAAGAAGGACAACTGCATCATCATCTGCTCGATCGAGAACGTCGATCCCATGGGCGTTCACACGGGCGATTCCATCACGGTCGCCCCGGCGCTGACGCTTACCGACAAGGAATACCAGATCATGCGCAACGCCAGCATCGCGGTGCTGCGCGAGATCGGGGTGGAAACCGGCGGCTCCAACGTGCAGTTCGCGGTCAATCCCAAGGACGGCCGCCTGATCGTGATCGAGATGAACCCGCGCGTCTCGCGGTCATCGGCGCTGGCATCGAAAGCCACCGGCTTCCCGATTGCCAAGGTCGCGGCCAAGCTTGCCGTGGGCTATACGCTCGACGAGATCACCAACGACATCACCGGTGCAACGCCTGCGGCGTTCGAACCCACCATCGACTATGTCGTCACCAAGATCCCGCGGTTTGCCTTTGAAAAGTTCAAGGGCTCCGAACCGCTGCTCGGCACGGCGATGAAATCGGTCGGCGAGGTCATGGCGATCGGGCGCAACATCAAGGAATCGATGCAGAAGGCCCTGCGCGGGCTGGAAACCGGGCTTGATGGCTTCAACCGCGTGGTCGAACTGGAAGGCGCCAGCCGCGACCAGATCACCGCCGCGCTTGCCCGCGCCACGCCCGAACGCCTGCTCGTCATCGCGCAGGCTTTCCGCGAAGGGCTGACGGTCGAAGAAGTCCATGCCGTGACCAAGTATGAGCCGTGGTTCCTGCGTCATATCGCCGAAATCATTGCGGAAGAGCAGATCATCCAGCGCGATGGCCTGCCCAATGACGCGGCCGGTCTGCGCCGCCTGAAGGCCATGGGCTTTTCCGACAAGCGCCTTGCCACGCTTGCCGTCCGTTCGGTCGGCGTCGCAGGCGGGCTGGGCGAGACCCAGGCCAAGCGATCGGGCCTGCTTCACGATGTGCTGAACGCCATGGCTGGCGCGACGAGTGAGGCCGAAGTGCGGGCGCTGCGCCACAAGCTGGGCGTGCGGCCCGTGTTCAAGCGGATCGACAGTTGCGCCGCCGAGTTCGAAGCGGTCACGCCCTACATGTATTCGACCTATGAAGGCGCGCTTTTCGGTGAACCGGAAAACGAAGCGGCGCCATCCGACCGCAAGAAGGTGGTCATCCTCGGCGGCGGCCCCAACCGCATCGGGCAGGGCATCGAGTTCGATTATTGCTGCGTCCACGCCTGCTTCGCGCTGGAGGAAGCCGGGTTCGAGACCATCATGGTCAACTGCAACCCGGAAACCGTCTCGACCGATTACGACACCTCGGACCGCCTCTACTTCGAACCGCTGACGGCCGAGGACGTGCTGGAGATCCTCGCGGTCGAACAGTCGAAGGGCGAACTGGTCGGCGTGATCGTGCAGTTCGGCGGGCAGACCCCGCTCAAGCTGGCGCAGGCATTGCAGGATGCGGGCATTCCCATCCTCGGCACGTCGCCCGATTCCATCGACCTTGCCGAAGACCGGGAGCGCTTTGCCGCGCTGGTGGCGAAGCTCGGCCTGAAGCAGCCCTTGAACGGCATCGCGCGCAGCCGCGACGAAGCCGTGGCCGTGGCCAGCCGCATCGGCTATCCGGTGCTGATCCGCCCCAGCTATGTGCTGGGCGGCCGCGCCATGGAAATCGTCGACAGCCAGGCCCAGCTTGATGACTACATCGCAACGGCCGTGCAGGTTTCGGGCGACAGCCCGGTGCTGATCGACCAGTATCTGCGCGATGCCATCGAATGCGATGTCGATGCATTGTGCGATGGCGAGCAGGTGACGGTGGCGGGCGTGATGCAGCACATCGAGGAAGCCGGCATCCATTCGGGCGACAGTGCATGCACCCTGCCGCCCTACAGCCTGCCTGCGGAGATCATTGCCGAGATGGAACGGCAGGCCGTCCTTCTCGCCAGGGGCCTCAGCGTGCGCGGGCTGATGAACATCCAGTTTGCGATCAAGAACGGCGAGGTCTATCTGATCGAGGTGAACCCGCGCGCCAGCCGCACGGTGCCCTTCGTCGCGAAGGCCGTGGGCACGCCCATCGCCAAGTTTGCCGCGCGGATCATGGCGGGCGAAAAGCTCGCCAATCTCCCGCCGGTAAAGCGCGAGATCGATTACATGGCCGTGAAGGAAGCGGTATTCCCGTTTGCGCGCTTCCCCGGTGTCGATCCGGTGCTTTCGCCGGAAATGAAGTCCACCGGCGAGGTCATGGGCGTCGACAGCACCTTTGCGGTGGCCTTTGCCAAGTCGCAGCTTGGTGCAGGCGTCAAGCTGCCGCAGGGCGGCACCCTGTTCGTCTCGGTCAAGGACAGCGACAAGCCGGTCGTGCTGCCTGCGGTGCGCAAGCTGGCAGGGCTGGGCTTCCGGATCGTCGCCACCGGGGGCACGGCGCGCTATCTCGCCGATGCCGGGGTCGTGGTCGAGCGGGTCAACAAGGTGGCGGAAGGCCGCCCGCATATCGTTGACCGGATCATCGACGGGGAAATCGCGCTGATCTTCAACACCACCGAAGGCTGGCAGAGCCACAAGGATTCGCAGTCGATCCGCGCTTCGGCACTGGGGGCGAAGGTGCCCTATTTCACGACGGCGGCCGCCTCTGTCGCGGCAGCCGAAGCGATCGAGGCGCTGCGGACCACCGAACTTGAAGTGCGTTCGTTGCAGGACTATTATAGCTGAACCCTCACGAGTTTCCCGGCATTCGCAGCGAGAAGGTCCGGCACGGCGCATCCGGCGCCGGTCGGCGGGGGCAGGTTTTCCCTTGGCGGCCCTGACGGGAACCGGGGGAGCATGACAGGAAAGAGGTTGACGGATGGCGAGTGTGGAAAAGCTGCCGATGCTTGCGGAAGGCTACGAAAAGCTGACTGCCGAGCTGAAAGCGCTGCGCGAGGAGCGCCCCCGGATCGTCGATGCCATCGAGGAAGCGCGCGCGCATGGCGATCTGTCGGAAAATGCGGAGTATCACGCGGCCAAGGAACGCCAGGGCCAGGTCGAGGCGACCATTGCCGACCTGGAAGACCGCCTGAGCCGCGCCCAGGTGATCGACCCTTCGACGCTTTCGGGCGACAAGATCATCTTCGGCGCAACCGTGACGCTGCTTGATGATGACGACAAGCCGGTCAGATACCAGATCGTCGGTCCCTACGAGGCGGACGCCAAGAAGGGGATGATCAGCTACAATTCGCCGCTGGGCAAGGCATTGATCGGCCGCAAGGTTGACGACGAGATCGAGGTCACGGTTCCTTCGGGTGACAAGTTCTACCTTGTCCAGAAGATCGAGTTCATCTGAACCGGCCCTCTCGCGCCGCAAAAACCAGAAAGGCCCCGGAAGGATATTTCCGGGGCCTTTTTCATTTCCGGTCAGCCCTGCCGGCCGTTCAGTCCTGCTTGAGGGACGGTTCCAGCAGGCGATGCAGGTGAACGATGACGTAACGCATTTCCGCGTCGTCCACCGTCTTCTGCGCCGCGCCGCGCCAGGCATCTTCGGCGCTGGCATAATCGGGGAATACGCCCACGATATCGATGGCTTTCAGGTCCACGAACTCAAGGCCCTGCGGGTCTTTTACCCGCCCGCCCATCACGAGGTGCAGCTTTTGCATTGGCGACTTTCCTTTGGGGAGGTTTCGCGCCCGCCCCTCGCAAAAAGTCGGGTTCAGCGCAAGTCGGCCTTGGTCGTAGATGCCACCCTTTTGCGCCGCAATGGTCAGGGCTTGATCCGGACTGCCAGTTCCGTGACCTTGCGCAAGGCGGCCTCGCTGGCCTCGATTGCCGCCGCGCGGGCGATTTCGGCAAGATCGATGGCCTTGCGCCGCGCGTCCTCGCTGCCTTCGGCCACCTTCTCGCCCAGTGCTTCGCTGGCTGATTCTGCCTTGTGCAGCCCTTCGCGCCCTGCTTCGCGCGCCTTGGCCGCGTAATCGAGGGCGAGCTTGCCCGCGACCGAAACCAGCCCGGCCGCGCTCCGCCGCAGACCATCCACAGCACCTTCGGCCCTGCTGGTGGTCTGCGATGCTGCCTTGCCCATGCGCCGCCGCAACGGGGGGAGGGCGCTGGCAATCAGGGCGCCAACGAGCAGGCCGGCCGCCACCGATGCAACGGGATGTTCTTCGACGACGCCTTTCAGGCTCTGCACGGGGCGCGAACCTGCGGTGCGCTCGGCCAGCCGCTCGCGCGCGGCGATCACCTTTTCGCGCAGGTTCGGCGCTTCGGGTGCAGTCTCAGGATCATCATGCATCATCGTCTCCATCGTTTGCCCCACCAGTGAACCTGTCTGCCAGGCGTCCGGCCAGCCGCAGCAATGGTTTGCGCAGGAACCATCCGCCCAGCGCCAGCACGGTTGCCGCGATCACCCCCTTGCTTTCCGCTGCGATATCGCGGGCGCTGCCCAGAATCGTCCCGGCCTCGTCGAGCGCGCGCTGCTTCATCCTTGCCGGGGATGCTTCACGCTTCACGAGCTGCACGTCGCTCAGCACGATGCCGAGCGCTTCGTCCCGCAAGCGGCGGGCATCGGCAATGGTTTGCGGGTCGCTCATCGCGTCTCGCTCCCGGCTTGCAATGCCGCCTTGGCCGCCTTGATCCGGCGCAGCGCCAGCAGCAGGCTCAAGCCTGCAAGTGCCGCAAGCCCCGTGCCGACCAGCCCCAGCGCGCCCCACACGCCGACATGGGTTGCGAGCGCGATGAGCAGGCCGACAACCACTGCCATGAGCGTGAAGAACCCGAAGGCCAGCCCCAGCAGGAGGAGAACAGCGATTGCCCTTGCCTCGGTCAGTCCATAGGCCGCCTGCGCCTTGCGATAGGCGATCTCGGCCTCGATGAGGGTCTGCCCATCCTCGATCAGCGTGGCAAAGGCAGCGCCGATGCTCTCCGCGCCGCCACGCTCTGCCGAACGGGCGTGCACATCATCGCTCGCCTGCGAGGCGCCAGCCGGGCTGTCATGATCCTGCACGGGAACCGGCGTCAGTCGTCAGAGCGGCTGGACAGCAGTCTGGCGATGGTGAACCCGGCAACCGCGGCAATGCCGATGGCGACACCGGGGCTTTTGCGGACGAACTCCTTCACGTCCTCGCCAAGTTCACCCAGATCCTTGGCTTCAAGCTTGGCGGCGGTTTCCTGGATCGAACGCGCAGCGCTGCGGGCATAATCGCCATACTGCACGCCCAGCTTTTCGTCGATGGTCGGTGCAGTCTCGGAAATGGTCTTGCCCAATGCGCCAAGCGCATCGCTGGCGCGGGCCTTGCCCTCGACAGCCAGCGCCGCGCCCTTTTCCTTCGCCTGCGCGGCATAGACCTTGGCCTCGCCAACCCATTCTGCCGTGGTGCCGGACACCTTGGCCTTGATATCGCCGGCATAGTCGGCGCCTTTCTCAAGCGCTTCCTCCTTGAGTGCCTCGGCTCCGGCGCGGGCTTCCTCGATCGCCTTGCTGAAGCGGCCCTTGGCCGTCTCGACCTTGTCTTCCACTGCCGGAACCACGGCCGCCACCACCTCTTCGACCTTCTTCTTCACGGTGCGCTTCTTCGGCGCGTCGCCTGCGGCAGCGGCTTCGGGCGCGGGGGACGTTTCTGGAGTCGCGGTGCTGTCGGCCATGTCTCGTTTCCCTTCGATCGTAATGCGGTCCGTGCGGTCACAGGCAGTTCTGGTCTCCGACCATTCCACCCCTGATATGGGCACTTGCGGCAATCATGCTAGACCCGGCCAGCCGATTGCAAGCGCCTTGGGATCAAATGCGGGTGCCGGAAGGCATGTTGCACTGCAAACGCGGCTTGCCTGCCACGGTTCCAGCCGATAGGAGCCGCGCCAAACCCAAGGCGCGGCTGTGCCGCCGTATTGCAGGGAGCAAACCATGACCGCGATCATCGACATTCATGCGCGTGAAATCCTCGACAGCCGTGGCAACCCCACGGTCGAAGTCGATGTCCTGCTTGAGGATGGCAGCTTCGGCCGCGCGGCCGTGCCTTCAGGTGCATCGACCGGCGCGCACGAAGCGGTCGAGCTGCGCGATGGCGACAAGGCGCGCTATCTCGGCAAGGGCGTGACCAAGGCGGTCACGGCGGTCAATTCGGACATCGCCGAATGCATCCTTGGCATGGACGCCGAAGACCAGCGCGACATCGACCTTGCCATGATCGACCTCGACGGCACCGAGAACAAGAGCCGCCTTGGCGCCAATGCCATTCTCGGCACCAGCCTTGCGGTGGCCAAGGCTGCGGCGGATGCGCGCGGCCTGCCGCTCTACAGCTACGTCGGCGGCGTTGCCGCCCATGTTCTCCCGGTGCCGATGATGAACATCATCAACGGCGGCGAACATGCCGACAACCCGATCGACTTTCAGGAGTTCATGATCATGCCGGTCGGCGCGCCTTCGCTGGCCGAGGCCGTGCGCTGGGGGGCGGAAGTGTTCCACACGCTCAAGAAGGGCCTCAAGGAAAAGGGCCTCGCCACTGCCGTTGGCGATGAAGGCGGCTTTGCACCCAACCTTGCCAGCACGCGCGATGCGCTCGATTTCATCATGGCTTCGGTCGAAAAGGCCGGTTTCAAGCCGGGCACCGACATCCAGCTGGCGCTGGATTGCGCAGCCACCGAATTCTTCCGCGATGGCAAGTACGAGATCAGCGGCGAAGGACTTTCGCTCTCGCCCGAAGCCATGGCGGATTACCTTGCAGCGCTGTGCGATGCCTATCCGATCGTCTCGATCGAGGATGGCATGGGCGAAGACGATTTCGAAGGCTGGGCTGCGCTCACCGCCAAGATCGGAAAGCGCGTGCAGCTTGTGGGTGACGACCTGTTCGTGACCAACCCGCGCCGCCTTGAAATGGGCATCGGCAAGGGGCTGGCCAACTCGCTGCTGGTCAAGGTCAACCAGATCGGATCGCTGACCGAAACGCTCGAAGCCGTCTCGATCGCGCAGCGCCATGGCTATACGGCGGTCATGTCGCATCGTTCCGGCGAGACCGAGGACGCCACGATTGCCGACCTCGCGGTTGCCACCAACTGCGGTCAGATCAAGACCGGCTCGCTCGCCCGTTCGGACCGGCTGGCCAAGTATAACCAGCTCATCCGGATCGAGGAGGAACTGGGCGTTTCGGCCCGTTATGCCGGCGCGGCCGCTTTCGGACGCCTCGGCGCCTGAGCCTGAGCCTGGCAAGGCCCGGACAGAAGCAAGAGGGGGCAGGCATCCCGGTGCCGCCCCCTTTTTGTTGTTAGGCGGCCGGTTCCCTCTCTTCCGGCATGTATCACGCGCTCTACTGCGCCACGCGCATGGCCGGCTGGTCGATCCGTTCTTCGTTGCGCAGGTCCGCCGCGACATCGGAGAAGTAGGCGACCATTTTCTCGTAGCCTTCGCTCGACAGGCGCACGAAAACCCTGCGGGCATCGGCGATGTCGTTTTCCCGCACGATCAGCCCCTTGTCTTCCAGCACCGTCAGCCAACGCAGCGCCGTGGTTGCCGGGACGGCTGCGCCGATGCAGGCGCTTGTCACCGGGAGGCGCTTGCGTTCCTTGGCGGCAATGAACAGGTCGAGCAGGATGTCCCATGCCGGTTCGCCAAAAAGGGCCGGATCATTGAAGATCTCGCTGCGCTTGCGCCGGTCGCGATAGGTTGTGCGCGCCACTTCGGCCCATACCGGGCTGTCCTTCACATTTCGCGCGGACGGGTGGTCCTCGTCCGATCCGTTGCCATGGTTCAGTTCGAGTTCATGCGCGATTGCAAGAAGTTCATTCGCGGCGGCAATCAGCCGCCGGGCCTTGGCCTTGAGTTGATCGGTGCCCATCCTGTTGCAACCCCCGTTGCGAAACTGCCATTTGGCGGCGCCAGCCGCCGACACGCGAAGGGATCGGGCAAGTCCGGGATTGGGACCATTCGGTGCAGCGCTAAGGCAAAATACGTAATCGCTTAAGGCTTGACACGGGAAGCCAGTAAAATCAGTGTTTTGGTTCCGTTCGGGACCGGCCCGGCAAGACCGATGCCGCCGTTACGGAACAGTTTCTTCACGGTTTCGTTGATCCGGTTGCGCGCACCAGGCGTCGATGCATGGCGCGGCGACGATGCCCCCAGGTGGTGGCCTGCTGAAGGTGATGGCCTGCTGATTTCAACCGTCAAGTCATGCCGTCTTCCCAAGCCAGCCTGCCTCTGCCAGCTTGAAACCTGGGAGAGAGGACCATGGCGGATTTTCCGACACGACCCGGCGAGGTCGATCCAGCATGGCTTGAGACACAACTGGCAGGTGCCGGATTGCTGGGCGATGCACGCATTGCCGGTCTTTCGTGGCAATCCATCGGCACCGGGCAGGTGGGCGATACGGTGCGGTTCACGATCAGCTACACAGGCGCGGCGCCCCGTGCGCCCGTGACTGTCGCGGCCAAGTTTCCCTCAAGCGACGCCACCAGCCGGCAGACCGCAGCGGCATTCTCGCTCTATCGCAAGGAAGTCCTGTTCTACCGCGAAATGGCCCGGCACATCGCCATGCGGGTGCCGCAGGTCCACGCCGCGCTGCTGGATGACAACGGGTGCGATTTCGTCCTAGTATTCGAGGATCTGGGGCCTTGCGCCGCGGGCAACCAGCTTTCCGGATGCACGCTGGCGGATGCTGAAGAAGCCATCCGGCAGGCGGCAGCGCTGCATGCGCCAAGCATGGACCATCCGGTGCTCGATGCCGCCTGGCTCCAACCCGATCCGCAGGCGCAGGCCACCTTGCGCACGCTCTATCCGCAGGCGCAGGCCATCTTCCGCGAGCGTTATGCCGATACCCTGGCGCCTGAACTGATGGCAGTATGCGAGGCGCTCAACGACAATCTCGCAGCGTGGTTTGATCGCCAGCATACCCGGCGCAGCCTGCTGCACGGCGATTTCCGGCTCGACAACATGCTATTCGGCATTCGCGGCGGGGCCGAGCCGATTGCCCTCGTCGACTGGCAGACCTGTGCGACCGGCTGCGGCCTTACCGATGTGGGCTATTTCCTGGGATGCGGCATCGGCTCGTCCCTGCGCCGTCCGAACGAGGCCGCGCTGCTTGATCTCTATTGCGCCGAAATGACCAGCCGGGGCGTGCCCATGACGCGCGACGAGATCTTCGACGATTACCGCATCGGGGCGCTGCACGGCGTGGCAACGGCAGTGTTTAGCGCGGCCTTCGTCGTGCGCACCGAGCGCGGCGATGCCAATTTCCTCTCGATGGCGTGCGGGGCCTGCGAACTGGCGCGCGATCATGACAGCATTGGCGCCCTCAAGCGCCGGATGGAGTCTGCCTCATGCTGACGCGCGGCGATGATTTTCCCCTTCACCAGACGCCTGAGCCGGTTGCCTATGCAGGCACGGATCGCAACTTCTACGACCGGTATTTCTTCAACGGCTATGCCCCCGATGGTTCAGGGTTCTTCGCCGTGGCGCTGGGCATCTATCCGCACCTCAACGTGGCCGATGCCCACTTCTCGTGCATCAGGGACGGCGTGCAATACAATCTCCACGCCTCGCGCGAGCTGAACATGGAGCGGCTCGATCTCACGGTGGGGCCTATCAGCATCGAGGTCGTGGAGCCGCTGAGCATGCTGCGGGTGCGGGTGAACGGCGAAGGGCTGGCGGCCGACATCACCTTCACCGGCCGGGCCTTTCCGATCGAGGAACCGCGCTTCACCTGTCGCATCGGCCCGCGCACCTTCATGGACTATACCCGGATGACGCAGAACGGGCGTTATGCGGGCTGGATCGAGGTGGATGGCAAGCGCGTCGATCTTGCCCCCGGAACGGTCGGCACGCGTGACCGCAGCTGGGGCGTGCGGCCGGTCGGCGCGCCCGACGCTCAGCCGCATGGGCATGGCGTCGTCAGCAGCTTCTTCTGGCAATGGACTCCGGTGAACCTGCCGTCACGCAGCCTCTTCTTCCATATCAATGCCGATCGGCACGGCGCACCCTGGAACACGCGCGCGGTGATTGCGCCGGACGGGGCCGGGCACGATGGCTTTCATGAAACGCCATCGGCGGTGATGCACGCACCGCTTGCACCGGGCACGCGCTGGCCGTCAGGCGGGACGCTCACGCTTCAGGGGCCTGATGGCGCACTGACGCTGACTTTCGAACCATTGCAGCGTTTCCAGATGCGCGGGCTGGGCTACACCAGCCCCCGATGGGGGCACGGTCTCTATCATGGGCCCCTTGCGGTAGAGCGAGAGGACTTGGCCCTTGGCGAACTCGACCCGATGGCCGCGACGATGGAAAACCTCCATGTCCAGATCATCTCCCGCGTCACCACCAGCGAAGGCGAGGTGGGGATCGGCGGCTTCGAGCAACTGGTGATCGGTCCCTACGCGCCCCTGGGATTGAAGGATTACCTTGACGCCGGTTGAGGGGGACGCCGGCTGAGGGGCTGGCGGGCAGGGCTGTTCGCCCGTCCGTCAGGCCCAGCGTTCGCGCAGGGCCAGCAAGGCCAGCGCGGCCTTGGCCGCTTCGCCGCCCTTGTCCTTCTGTGCGGGGTCGGCGCGGACGAGTGCCTGCGCTTCGTTCTCGACCGTGAGGATGCCGTTGCCGATGGCAAGGCCGTCCATGGTCAGCGCCATGATGCCACGTGCGCTTTCCCCGGCCACGATCTCGAAGTGGTAGGTCTCGCCGCGGATCACCACGCCGATGGCGACATAGCCGTCATAGTCGCCCGAACCATCGGCCAGCGCGATCGCGCCGGGGATTTCCAGCGCGCCGGGAACCGTGAGCACCTCCACTTCGTGCCCGGCCTGCTTCAGGGCTGCCTTGGCCCCGGCCACAAGCATGTCGTTGAGATGGTCATAGAAGCGGGCTTCGACGATCAGGAACTTGGCCATGGAAAAGATGTCCTCAAGCAGGAAATGCGTTGCGGCAAGGCGCGCTGGCGCGATGCCGAGCTTGGCGCGCCTCTTAGAGCGGAGCCTCAGGAATTGCCATTCCCAAACCGTGCGCGTGTGAAGATTGAGCTTCCGGCGGGCAGCGAGGTTTGGCTGCGGCAGCGATCCCCTGACCGGCAATGAAATGACCGATGCGGGAAGCGATTCGTCGAGAAAGCCCGCAATTTCCGTCTCTGATTCGCCAGTTTCACATCGAGATGAGTCATTTTTGATCTACCGTCACATCAGACTGTCTCATTCCTGAGCGCAAACCGCGGTCATTTGGTTACAGGCGACCCGTCATTCCCCTACGGAAAGCCACATTTTTAATTATGCGGTTGACAAAGATTCCGTCCCGATATGTCCTGTGCTCCAGGCCACCCGCGGTAAATGATGGGGGCCGCTGGAGAGAGAGGTCTGAGCTATGAGGGGTAAGCTTTCCCTGCTGGCCGGCGTATGTGTCGCCGCTGTTTCGTCGCCTGTATTTGCCCAG
>JBKBKD010000045.1:0-16554 GCA_046294595.1 Novosphingobium sp. | reverse complement strand
ATCGTGACCGCGACAAGAACCCCGTCGTCGCGCTGCGTGAAATCGCCGAAGAAACCGTGCGTCCCGAAGTTCTTCGGGAAAACCTGATCCAGTCGCTCCAGCGCGTCCTGCCCGACGACGATGATGAAGTCGATGAAATCGGCTCGCTCTCGCAGTCGGCTGAAGCGCTGCGCATCACCGCTGCGGCGCCCGTGCGCAACACTTCGCTCGGCGCCGATTACGACGGCTGATTTTATAACGAAATCAAATGCCTGAAAGCCCCGGCCGCAAACCGGGGCTTTTTCGTGTCAGGTGTTCTCAAGCTGGATCGCCATCAGCTCCCAGACCTTGTTGATCGCCTTGAGCGGCCGCACCATGACCTTGAAGTCCACGATCCGCCCTTCCAGATCGAAGCGGATCAGGTCGATCCCGTTGACCTTGATCGCGTCCATCTCGCATTCGAACTCTAGGCAGGCCTCCGGCCCGTCGACCAGTTCGCGCACATAGCGGAACGTGCCATTGCCGAAGACCTGACCGGCTGCGGTCAGATACATCAGCACCTTATCGCGTCCTTCCTGCGGTGAATGGACCACGGGGGAATGGAACACGGCGTCATCGGCCACCAGTTCTTCCAGCAGCGCCGTATCGCCGCTCAACATGTATCGGTGCCAGGCTGCCAGACCGAGTTTCATCGCATTCTCCCGTTGTTCATGCCCTGCATGGGGCAGGGGAGCCGCACCGGCATTGACCGGGCGCAACTCCCCCTGGCAAATCTCAGCCAAGATGCTGGGCAAAGAAATCGCGCGTGCGCCGGTCGGCCAGTTCCGCGCCCGCCTCGTCGCGGCGATGGCCCATCTCGGCGGCAAAGCCGTGATCCAGCCCTTCGTAATCGAACAGCGTCACCTTGGGGTGCGGATCAAGCGCATCATGGATGGCCTTCTGCGCTTCCGGCCCCACGAAATGGTCGGCCGTCGGAATATGCAGCATCAGCGGATTGGCGATGGCATGGGCTTCGTTCAGCATCTGGTCGATCATCACGCCGTAATAACCGACCGAGGCATCGATGTCGGTGCGCGTCGCTGCCATGTAGGCCATGCGCCCGCCAAGGCAGAAGCCGACCAGCCCGACCTTGTCGATCCCTTCATACCCGCGCAGAAAGCGGATCGCGGCCTCGATGTCCTTCACGCCCTTGTCCGGGTCATACTGGCCGAAATAGCCGAAGGCTTCCTGCATCTGTTCGGGCACGTCGGGATCAAGTTCGACACCGGGTGCAAAGCGCCAGAAGATGTCGGGCGCCAGCGCCATGTAGCCCTGATCGGCCCAGACCTTGCATTTGTGGCGAATGCCGGGATTCACGCCGAAGATTTCCGGCACCACGATGATCGCCGCGCGCACCGGCCCTTCGGGGGTCGTCAGAAAGCCGGGAATGTCGCCTTCGCCATCAAGCGCGGGAAATGTAATCTTCTCACCCATTGTCATTCATCCTGCAATTGAAAGGGGTTGGTCGATTCCCATGTTGGCCTCGGCCATGGACTTTGCCAAGCACGCATGACAGTCTTGCAGCCCGCGATCATGCCGGGCCATGAAATCCGGCCACCAGTCCGGGGCGCAAAGGGAAGAGCCGATGAAAGTCACCGTCGAAGTCGATTGCACCCCGGAGGAAGCGCGACGCTTCCTCGGCCTGCCCGATGTCTCGCGCGCCAACGATGTCTATGTCGATACCGTGGCCAAGGCCATGCAGGGCGCAAGCAGCCTCGACCAGCTGCAATCCTTCGCCAGGCAGATCGCGCCCATGGGCGAGCTTGGCCTCAAGCTGTTCCAGAACTTCATGGAACAGGGCGCGATGGGGGCCACGGGCGGCGCGGCATCGAAAAAGCCGAAGGACTGACCTTTCCTGCCGGATCGTGTAGGCGGCCGCAGTGACCGATACGATCTTCGCCCTTTCTTCCGGCCCGCCGCCTGCGGGCATCGCCGTGATCCGCATCAGCGGCCCGGTTGCCGGAGAGGCGCTTGCAGCGCTTGCCGGAAAGCTGCCCGCGCCGCGCCGCGCCGCGCTGGCAACGCTGGCTGATCCGCGCGATGGAACCCACCTCGACCGCACAATGGTCCTGTGGCTTCCCGGCCCCGGCACCGCCACCGGAGAGGACTCCGCCGAACTGCACCTGCACGGCGGCCGCGCGGTTGTCGTCGCGGTCGAATCCGCGCTTGCCGCAATGCCCGGACTGCGCCGCGCCGAGGCGGGCGAGTTCACGCGCCGCGCCTTTGCCAACGGCCGCATCGATCTGGCCGAAGCCGAAGGTCTTGCCGATCTGCTTTCGGCCGAAACCGAACTGCAACGCCGCGCTGCGCTGGCCATGGCGGAAGGTGCGCTTTCCCGTGAAGCCGAACACTGGCGCACCGCACTCCTCGAGCTATCCGCCCACCTTGAGGCCGCGCTCGATTTTTCGGACGAGGATGATGTCGGGGAAGGCGCAGGCGCACTTCCCGATGGCTTTGCCGAAGATTGCGCCGCGCTTGTGCGCAGTCTTGACCTGTGGCTCAGCCGGCCGCGCGCCGAGCCGCTGAAGGAAGGTTTCCGTGTCGTCCTCGCCGGGCCGCCCAATGCCGGAAAGTCCACCCTGTTCAATGCGCTCGTCGAACAGGAAGCCGCCATCACCGCTGCCGAACCCGGCACCACCCGCGACGTTCTGGTGCATGCCTGCGCGCTTGATGGCGTGCCCTTCGTCTTTGTCGACACCGCGGGCCTGCGCGACGAAGGCGCCGGCGAGATCGAGCGCATCGGCATTGCCCGCGCGCGCGCCGCAGCCGAAAGGGCAGACCTCGTTCTCTGGCTCGGCCCTGAAGGCCAAGGCCCGCAAGGCCGCCCGCTCTGGGAAATCTCCGCCCGGTCCGATGATCCGGCGGCGCAGCGAAAGTCGGGTCACGCCATTTCCGTTTCCGCGCGGACAGGCGCGGGCATGGCAGACCTGCGCGCCGCGCTGGTTGCCCATGCCCGCCAGTCTCTGCCCGCTCCGGGGCAGGCCGCGCTCAACCAGCGCCAGCATGCGCTGCTGGGCGATGTGGCGCAGTGCCTGCATCAGGCCACGGGCGAGGCTGACCCCCTGCTTGTTGCCGAGAACCTGCGTCTGGCGCGCCGCGCGCTCGATGCCCTGATCGGCAGGACGAGCACCGAGGATATGCTCGATACGCTCTTCGGGCGCTTCTGCATCGGCAAGTAGATGTGTTTCACGTGAAACACCCAAAGCTGAATCTTTGACGGGAATCGCCAGTTCGCGTAACGCGGCACCCATGCACCAGTTCGACCTGATCGTGATCGGCGGCGGACACGCCGGCGTCGAAGCCGCCGCCGTGGCAGCGCGCATGGGTGCGCGCACCGCGCTGGTTTCCTTTGATCCCGCCACCATCGGCGCCATGAGCTGCAACCCCGCCATCGGTGGCCTTGGCAAGGGCCATCTCGTGCGCGAGGTGGATGCCTTTGACGGACTGATCGCGCGCGCGGCCGATGCCGGGGCAATCCACTACCGGATGCTCAACCGTTCCAAAGGCAGCGCGGTCCAGGGCCCCCGCGTGCAGGCCGACCGCAAGCGATTCAAGGCCGCGATCCAGCACATGATCGCCGCAACACCGAACCTCACGGTTATCGGCGGAGAGGCGGCTGCGCTGCACATGGAACAGGGCAGGGCCGCCGGGATCGACCTTGCGGATGGCACGCGCCTTCTGGGCCGGGCCGTAGTGCTGTGCACGGGCACCTTCCTCGGCGGCAGGCTGTTCCGGGGCGAGGAGCGCATGGACGGCGGCCGCATCGGCGAGGACTCCGCCCACAGGCTGGCCCGGCAGTTGCGCGCCGCCGATCTGCCCATGGCCCGGCTCAAGACCGGCACGCCGCCGCGCCTTGATGGCCGCACCATCGATTGGGCGCGCCTGCCCGAACAGCCCAGCGACCCCGAACCCTGGACCATGTCGCCACTCACCCCGGCGCGGCCGCTGCCCCAGGTTTTCTGCGCCATTGCCCGCACCAACGAACGAACGCACGAAATCATTCGCAGCGGGCTTGACCGCTCGCCCCTGTTTACCGGCGCCATCGGGGCGCAGGGTCCGCGCTACTGCCCGTCGATCGAAGACAAGATCCACCGCTTCGGCGATCGCGACGGGCATCAAGTCTTTCTGGAACCGGAAGGGCTGGACGATCACACCGTCTATCCGAACGGCGTATCCACATCGCTTCCCACCGATGTGCAGATTGCCATGATCCGCTCGATGGCAGGGCTGGAACAGGCGGTCATCACCGTGCCGGGCTATGCAGTGGAATACGATCACATCGATCCGCGCGCCTTGCGCCGCAGTCTTGAGGTCAAGGCCATTCCGGGCCTCTACTGCGCGGGGCAGATCAATGGCACCACCGGTTATGAGGAAGCGGCGGCGCAAGGGCTGATCGCAGGCATGAACGCTGCTGCTGCGGTTCTGGGACGAGACGCGCCCGAACTGGATCGCGCCAATTCCTACATGGCGGTGATGATCGACGATCTGACCCTGCACGGGGTGAGCGAACCCTACCGGATGCTGACGGCCCGCGCCGAGTATCGGCTGCGTCTGCGCGCCAACAATGCCTCTTCGCGCCTCACGCCCATCGGCCTTGCCGTTGGCTGCATCGGCGAGGAGCGCAGGCGCTGGTTCAAGGCGCGCCTTGCCCAGCGCGAGCGGCTGGAAACCGCGCTGTCCGCGATGGCAACGCCGACCGACCTCAATCGCGCCGGAATTGCGGTGCGCAGTGATGGCGCGCGCCGCAGCCTGATGGAATGGCTGCGCTTCCCCGAAGTGACGCTTGAAGGCCTGCGCCCATGGATCGGCGAGGAATCCTTCGATCCGCTGCTTGTCGAAGAAGTGGAGGAAGACGCGGCCTATGCCCCCTATCTGGCCCGGCAGGATGCCGAGCTGCGCGACCTGCGCGCCTCGGATGCGGTGCCTTTGGGCGAGGGCTTTCCGTTTGCCGAGGTTCCCGGCCTTTCGCGCGAAATGGTGGAGCGGCTGGAACGCGCACAACCCGATACCCTGGCCGCCGCGGGCCGTATTGCGGGCATTACCCCCGCAGCCCTTGCCAGCCTGCTGGTTCACGCACGCCGCCGCGCCAGCGGGGGGCTTGCGGCGTGACCGCCGCGCTTGTGAGTGAGGACGAGGCCAAGGACTGGCTGCGCAACACGCTTGGGGTGGATCATGCGGGAATGGCCCGGCTGCGCCAGCTCGTCTCCCTGCTTGCGGAAGAGAACCAGCGCCAGAACCTCGTTGCGCGCGGCACGCTCCCCCATGTCTGGGTCCGGCATATTGTCGATTCCGCCCAGTTGCTCCATGTTTCACGTGAAACAGTGCCGGATGGCGCATGGCTCGATCTCGGCACCGGTGCGGGGTTTCCCGGCCTTGTGATCGCCGCGCTCCAGCCCGATCGTCCCGTCACGCTTGTCGATTCGCGCCGCCTTCGGACCGAATGGCTGGAACGTGCGGCAAGGCTGCTGGGCCTTGCCAATGTGCGGGTTGTCCTTTCGCGGGTGGAGGATCTGCCCACCACGACTTACGCTGCAATTTCGGCACGGGCCTTCGCTCCATTGGACAGGCTTGTGACTCTTTCCGCGCGCTTTTCCACACCCGCCACGCTCTGGCTGTTGCCCAAAGGGGCCAGAGCGGCGCAGGAATTGGAGATGCTTTCCGAATCATGGAATCACCTGTTCCACGTGGAACAATCGCTGACTGATCCTCAGGCCGGGATCATCGTCGGCCATCTCGTGGGCAAAAGGACCGGCAGCGACAAAGGCTCCAAAGGCAAAGGCAGGCGCGCATGATCACAATTGCTGTTGCCAACCAGAAGGGCGGGGTTGGCAAGACGACAACCGCCATCAACATCGCAACGGCGCTTGCCGCCACGGGCTGGAAATCGCTGCTGATCGATCTCGATCCGCAGGGCAATTGCTCTACCGGTATCGGCATTTCCGCCAGTGACCGCGAACGGTCATCCTATGATGTGCTGATCGATCAGGCGCCTGTGCGCGAATGCCTGATGCACACCCGCATTCCGGGGCTGGACATCGTTCCGGCAACGGTCGATCTGTCGGGTGCCGAAGTCGAACTGGTCAGTGTCGAGGATCGCACGCATCGCCTGCGCCAGGTCCTGGGCGATGATACCGGTCATAACATCTGCCTGATCGATTGCCCGCCTTCGCTTGGCCTGCTGACGCTCAATGCCCTGACGGCAGCCGACACGATCCTCGTGCCCTTGCAGTGCGAGTTCTTCGCGCTCGAAGGATTGAGCCAGCTTCTCCAGACGGTGGAGCGGGTGCAAGAGCGGTTCAATCCCGATCTCGGCATTCTGGGCATTGTCCTGACCATGTATGACCGGCGCAACCGGCTGACCGATCAGGTTGCCGAAGATGTCCGCTCGTGCCTGCGCGATCTCGTCTTCGAAAGCGTCATCCCGCGCAACGTGCGCCTTTCGGAAGCCCCCAGCCACGGTCTTCCCGCCCTGATCTATGACCACGCCTGCCCCGGATCGCAGGCTTACATGAAGCTTGCCCGCGAACTGATCGGACGGCTTCCCGAACGGAGGATTGCAGCGTGAGCGGCGAGGAGGCAGTGAAGGCACCGGCCAGGCGGACGGGACTGGGCAGGGGGCTTGGCGCGCTCATGGGCGAAGTGCGCCGCGAGGAGCCGATTGCCCGCATCTCGGTTTCGGGCGAAAGCGCTGCTGCCACCGCGCGCGATGGCGGTCTCGCCCTGCTGGCCGTTGCCGCGATCGAGCCGCACCCCGATCAGCCACGCCGCCATTTCGATGAGGAGGCGCTGGAAGAACTGGCGCAATCCATCGCCGCACGCGGGGTGATCCAGCCTGTCGTGGTGCGCCCCCTTGCCGGCGGGCGCTATCAGCTTGTCGCGGGGGAGCGGCGCTGGCGTGCGGCCCAGAAGGCGCGGGTGCACGAGATTCCCGCCATCGTGCGCAAGCTGGAAGACCGCGATGTTGCCGCGCTTGCCCTGATCGAGAACCTTCAGCGCGAGGATCTGAACCCGGTGGAAGAGGCGCGGGCCTATCAGCGCCTTGCCGAGACCGAGGGACTGAGCCAGGCCGAAATCGCCAAGTTCGTCGACAAGTCGCGCAGCCATGTTGCCAACATGATGCGCTTGCTGGGCCTGCCCGGCGCAGTTCTCGACATGGTGGTGCAGGGCGGGCTTTCGATGGGCCATGCCAGAGCGCTCATCAATGCGCCTGAGCCGGAAAAGCTGGCCCGTGAAATCGTGGCAAGGGACATGTCGGTGCGCGATGCCGAAAAGCTGGTGCGCAAGGCTTCGCGGCCGGAAGGCACCGGGGGCCGCCGTCAGGCCCGCGCCGGCAAGGATTCGGTCGGTGCGGCCGATCTGGCCGCAATCCAGCAGCATCTGGAAGATTTTCTCGGTCTGAAGGTTTCCATTCAACCCGACGCCGATCCGACCAGTGGGGCCGTGGTGATCCGTTACCGCAATCTCGACCAGCTCGACCTGATCTGCCAGCGGCTGACCGGGGGCGAGTTCTAAGACCACGCTTCCTCCGCCATTGGCGCACCGTGGCGTGGGCCAGCGGCAAAGGGCGAATGGCCCTGCACGATCGGGCATTAATTAGCCGATTAAATTGTCGTTGACCGGGAGGGCCTGCCGCGCTTAGGCTGCGCGAAAACACCCTGACCCGGAGAGAACTGGCCATGTCGCTCGACCTGATTCCGCGCACTGCCTACAACGAAGATCACCAAGCCTTCCGCCAGACCGTCCGCCGCTTTCTGCAGGACGAAGTGGCCCCCCACGCGAATGAATGGGCCGAGGCGGGAATCGTGCCCAAGGATATCTGGCCCAAGGCCGGTGCGCTCGGCATGCTGTGCCCGACAGTGCCCGAAGAATACGGCGGCCTCGGCCTCGACTTCGGCTACAATGCGATCGTCGACGAGGAGAGCGCCTACTACGGCCGGGTCGCGACGGGCTTCTCGCTCCAGTCCGATATCGTGGTGAACTACATCGTTTCCTACGGTTCGGAAGAGCAGAAGAAGAAGTGGCTGCCCAAGATGGTTTCGGGCGAGATCATCACGGCCATCGCCATGACCGAACCGGGCACCGGATCGGACCTTCAGGGCATGAAGACCACGGCGAAGAAGGACGGCAACCACTACGTGATCAACGGGTCGAAAACCTACATCACCAATGGCCAGAACGCCGACCTGATCCTCGTGTGCTGCAAGACCGATACCGAAGTCCAGCCGGCATGGAAGGGCGTGTCGATCGTCCTCGTCGAAGCCGATCGCGAAGGCTTCAAGCGCGGCCGCAACCTTGACAAGATCGGGCAGGACGAGGCCGACACCTCGGAACTGTTCTTCGAGGACGTGCGCGTTCCCATCACCAACTGCCTTGGCGAAGAGGGCAAGGGCTTCATCTACCTGATGAGCGAACTGCCGCAGGAGCGTCTGTCGATCGCGGTCAGCGCGCAGGCATCGGCGCAGAAGGCCTTTGACGATACGGTGGAGTTCACCCGCGAACGCAAGGCATTCGGCAAGCCGATCCTCGATTTCCAGAACACGCGCTTCACCCTTGCCGATCTCAAGGCCAAGCTCCAGGTGGGCTGGGCGCATCTTGACTGGGCGCTGGCCCGCCACCTGCGCCGCGAACTGACCCCGGAAGAGGGTGCGGCGGCCAAGCTCTGGCACACCGAATTGCAGTGGGAAGTGATGGACAAGTGCCTCCAGCTGCATGGCGGCGCGGGCTACATGAACGAATATGCCATCGCCCGTGCATGGCGCGGCGCGCGCGTGACCCGCATCTTCGGCGGCACGAATGAAATCATGAAGGAGCTGATCGGCCGCAAGCTCTGAACGACGGCCGAAACCTTGAAATGGCCCGCTTTCGGCAAGGGAAGGCGGGCCATTTTCTTTGGATCAGGTCAGGTCAAGACAGCTCAAGACAGGGCAGGGCAGGGCAGGGCAGGCCGGATCAGCCGGTATAGACGCGCTTGTCCCTGATCCGCTTTTCCCGGATGACCGGCGCGCGCCGCGGCGCAACCCGGCGGCGGGCGGGAACGTCCACCCACTTTTCCGTCACCGTTGTCGTTTCCACGCAGGGCTGCTGCGGGCCGGTCATGACCGGCACCATCATGTAGCCATAGGGCGCATAGCCGAGATAGGCACCCGGATAACCATAGGCTCCGCCCTGCTGCGCGGCTGCGAAATAGGCATCGCATTCGCGCCGCAGCGCCTTGTCTTCGGCCTTGTCGACAATGGCACCGACGGCAGCACCCGCAACCCCGCCAACCACCGTGCCCAGAAGCCGGTTGCCCGATGCGATGCGGTTGCCCGCGATGCCGCCCAGAACGCCGCCGATCAGCCCGCCACCGATGCCGCGATCGCCATAGACCTTGCGGCAACGCTCGGTCATTTCGGCCCAGCGCGGATCGGGCGCGGGATAGGCCTGAGTGTTGACCGGCGGGTTGACCGGCGGGTAGGCCTGGGCCGCGGCAGCCGGCGCCGCGCCAGAAGGCGCAGCCGATGAAGGCGCAACCGGTGCAGCCATGACCGGCTGATAGACCGGCATGGGATAGGAATAGGGGTAAGGATAGGCCGCCATGGGCGCTGCGCCCGGCTGCGGCGCTCCGGCCTGCGGAACCATGACCGTGGTTGGCCAGGGAGGCCCGGCCATCGGCGGATAATAGACCGGCCCGGCCTGCGCGAAGGCAGGCACGAAGGCAGGCGAGGCGGCGGCGCAGAGCGCGGCAGCACTGAAAGCAAGACGGCGAAGCATTGTGCGGTTCCCCCCTGTGGGAGTCGTGGACACGAAACGTGGCGTTAACCGCAAACTTACCATCACAACCCGCAGGAAACCAAGGTTCCCGCCGGGCCTGAGTCAGCGCTGTCCCGAATCGGGTCAGACCATGCCGGAAGGATGGATTCAGATCGACGCCGCGATGGCGTGCGCCAGCGCCTCGATGCCTTGGGCGTCGTCCTCGTCGAAGCGGGCGGGCAGGGGGCTATCAAGATCGACCACCGCAATCACCCGGCCATCGCGGATCACCGGCACCACCAGTTCCGACCGGCTTGCGCTGTCGCAGGCGATATGGCCGGGGAAGGCATGGACATCGGGCACGAGCTGGGTCTTGCCGCTGTCTGCCGCTGCCCCGCACACGCCCCTGCCGAAGGGAATGCGGATGCAGGCCGGCTTGCCGATGAAGGGGCCGAGCACGAGTTCATCGCCCACCGCGCGATAGAAGCCCGCCCAGTTGAGATCGGGGAGGAACTGCCAGATCAGCGCCGCCAGATTGGCCATGTTGGCGACGCCATCGGTTTCGCCCGCAATCAGCGCGCGCGCGGCTTCGACGAGATCGGCATGAAGCTGGGCCTTGGTCTGGCCCTCAACTGGAGCAAACGTGAACATCCCCCGGCCCATAGCGCAGCGCTGCGGCAATGTCGCCTTGCACCTGAAGCCATCGCCGGAACCCTTGTTCAGACCATTGCCCTATCGCCCCGACAGCCCTAGTTTCGCGCGCCATGAGCCTTCTCAAGAACATCCTCGTCACGCTGGGCGTGATTGCCGCACTTCTCGGAGCATGGGTCGTCTGGTCCGTGCGCGGACCTGCCGCCGAGTTCTCGGTGGAAGAGACCACCGGCCCGAAGCCGAAGCTTGCCGAACCCGACGAGCAGACCATTCCCACGGTGCGGACCGCCGATCCCATCGGCTGGAAGGATGGCGAAGCGCCCGTGGCGGCGGCAGGGCTTCAGGTCACGCGCTTTGCCGACAGGCTTGAGCATCCGCGCACGATCTTCACCCTGCCCAATGGCGATGTGCTGGTGGCCGAAACCAATTCGCCGCCGCGCAACGTGGGCGGGATCACGGGCGCGGTCATGGGATACCTGTTCAAGAAGGTGGGGGCGGGCGGGCCTTCGCCCAACAAGATCGTGCTGCTGCGCGACGGCGATGGCGACGGGAAGGCCGAGCAGCGCTTCGTGATGGAACATCCCGCGCTCGATTCCCCCTTCGGCATGGCATGGCGCGATGGCCGCCTGCTGGTGGCCAATCACAATGCGGTCCTCTCCTTCGCCTTCACGCCGGGCCAGACCGCGCTTTCGGGAACGCCGGAAAAGCTGATGGACCTGCCCGGCGGCGGCAACCACTGGGCGCGCAACATCCTGCTCACGCCGGATGGGGAACGGCTGTTCATCACCGTGGGTTCGGCTTCGAACATCGCCGAAAACGGGATCGAGGAAGAGCGCGGGCGCGCCACCATCCACGAGTACGACTTCGCCAAAAAGCGTTCGCGCGAATATGCGGGCGGGCTGCGCAATCCCAACGGGCTTGATTTCAACCCCAACAGCGAGGAGCTGTGGACCACGGTGAACGAGCGCGACATGCTCGGCCCTGATCTGGTGCCCGATTACCTCACCAACGTGCCCTTTGGCGGCAACTATGGCTGGCCGTGGGCATACTGGAAGAAGAACATCGACTGGCGCGTCAAGGCGCCCATGCCGCAATACCTGATGGACTACGTGCGCAAGCCCGAATACGGCCTTGGCGCGCATGTCGCGCCCTTGGGGCTGGCCTTTGCCAGGGCTGGCAACCGCATGGGCGAAACGTTCCGTCAGGGCGCCTTCGTGGCGCGGCACGGTTCGTGGAACCGGCGCCCGCTGTCGGGCTATGATGTGGTCTTCGTGAAGTTCGACGCCATGGGCAATGCCCTGCCGGAACCGCCGGTTCCGGTCCTCACCGGCTTCCTCACCAAGGATGAAAAGGCAAGGGGCCGCCCCACATGGGTTGCCTTCGCCAAGGACGGCGCGCTGCTGGTGAGCGACGATACCGGCGGCGTGATCTGGCGGGTCATCGCACCCGGCGCCGAACCCGCGCCGGAGATCAAGCCCCTGCCCAAGGGCACGCCGCCGCCCCAGCCCAGGGGCGCGGGCAAGCTGATCATGAAGCCCACGGAAAGCCAGGGTCCAAACCCGGCAGGCTGATGCGGCTGGGGGACAGCAGGCGCCAGGTCGTCAGGATCAGAGCGGGCGGCCTGCCCGGCCTGCCAGTTCATTGACATATTGCCACGCCACCCGGCCCGAACGCCCGCCCCGGCGCTTTGACCACTCCAGCGCATCGGCCTCGTCCCAGGCGAGACCGAAATGCTGCGCATAACCCGCGATAATGGCGAGATAATCGTCCTGCGTGCAATTGTGGAAGCCAAGGCTGAGGCCGAAGCGATCGGCCAGCGCCAGACGATCATCGACGACATCGCGGGGATTGATCGGATCATCCTGCTCCGAAAGGTGGCGCTCCACGATGGCGCGGCGATTGGACGTGACCGCAAGCCGGACATTGGCCGGGCGCGCCTCGACCCCGCCTTCGAGCCATGACCGCAGCTTGCGCGCACCCGATGAATCGGCCGCATCGAAACCGAGATCATCCAGGAAGACGAGGAAGCGCCGGTCCACGCCGCCCAGCGCGGCAAAGAGACCGGCAAGCCCGGCATCGGGGCTGGCCTGCACCAGCGCGATGGCACCCCCATGCGCCTTCTGCGCGGCCAGCGTGGCGGCGCGCAGCAGGGCGGACTTGCCCATGCCGCGCGCGCCCCACAGCAGCATGTCGTGCGCGGCCGCACCGCGAGCCAGCCGGTCCACGTTCGTGACCACGGCCTCCTTCTGCTTGTCGATCCCCTGCATGAGATCGAGCGCTGGCGCTTCGAGCGCGGCAATCCCGCGTGCTGCCCGGCCATCCCAGACATAGGCGGGGAAGGCCTGCCAGTCGGCACTGGCGCAGGCGGGCGGAGCGATCCGTTCGAGCGCGGCCGCGATGCGCGCCAGAAGCTCCTCGGTCATGCCCGAATGCTCATCGCGCCAGGGCATCGCTGGCAAGATCATAGAGCAGGGCCGCACCCGCCATGGCCGAAGACCCCAGACCGCGCGCTTCGGGCACGATCACCCGGTTGAAGAACCTGGTCACGGCGATCTTGCCATGCAGATCCGAGACGCGCGACTGGCGGGCAAGCTGCCACCCGGCCACCGCCACGGCGCACATCGTGGTGAAGGGCACTGATCCTGCCAGCTTGTCGTCGAGCGATGCGGCCGTGCTCATCCACTGGCCGATGGCGGCAGCATCGCGGGCAAGCGCGGCCACTTCGGGAACGTCCTCCATTTCGGCCACGATTTCGGCCATGAGCGCTTGCAGCACGCCGCCTTCATCGTAGCCCAGCTTGCGGGTGACGAGATCGGCTGCCTGAATGCCGTTGGTGCCTTCATAGATCGGCGCGATGCGGGCATCGCGGTAATGCTGGGCCGCACCTGTTTCCTCGATGAAGCCCATCCCGCCGTGCACCTGGATGCCAAGGCTGGCCACTTCGCAACCGATATCGGTGCCCCATGCCTTGAGCATGGGCACCAGCAGTTCGGCGCGCTTCTGCGCCTCCGCATTGCCCAGCGCGCCGCGATCGACCTGCCCGGCGGTGTAGTAGAGCAGGGCGCGGCTGCCTTCGGTCAGCGCGCGCATCCGCATCAGCATCCGGCGCACGTCGGGATGCTCGATGATCGGCACCGGAGTCTTGTCGGGGGAACCGGCGCGCGCGGACTGCACCCGGTCCCGTGCATAGGCCACCGCCTGCTGGAAGGCGCGTTCGGCAATCTGCACGCCCTGGCTGCCCACATTGATCCGCGCCGAGTTCATCATGGTGAACATCGCGCGAAGCCCGCCATTCTCATGGCCGACCATCTCGCCGATGCATTCGCCGTTATCGCCATAGGACATGACGCAGGTGGGCGAGGCATGGATGCCCAGCTTGTGTTCGATCGACACGCAGCGCACATCGTTGCGTGCACCGATCGACCCATCCTGTTCCACGTGGAACTTGGGCACGATGAACAGCGAGATCCCGCGCGATCCTTCAGGTGCGCCGGGCGTGCGCGCCAGAACCAGATGGATGATGTTTTCGGCGGCATCGTGCTCGCCGAAGGTGATGTAGATCTTGGTGCCGCTGATCCGGTATTTGCCCGCGTGCGGCCCTTCGGTGATCGGTGTGGCGGTGGTGCGCAATGCGCCCACATCCGAACCCGCCTGCGGCTCGGTCAGGTTCATCGTGCCCGACCATTCGCCGCTGATGAGCTTTGGCAGGTAGAGCGCCTTCTGCGCTTCGCTGCCATGATGCTCCAGCGCCTCGATCGCGCCGACCGTCAGCATCGGCAGAAGGGTGAAGCCCATATTGGCCGCACCCAGCGTTTCCAGCGCCACGGTCGCCAGCGTGAAAGGCAGGCCCTGTCCGCCGTATTCGGCCGAACCGGCAATGGAGTTCCAGCCCTGTTCGACAAAGGCCCGGTAGGCATCGACATAACCGGGCGGCAGGGTGACGGTGCCGTCCGCGCACTTTGCCCCCACCTGATCGCCCGCGCGGTGCAAGGGTGCCCATTCACCCGCGGCAAAGGCCCCGACACCCTCGACGATCGCTTCGACCAGATCGGGTGTCGCTGCCGAAAAACGCTCATGCTGCGCAAGTTCGTCGATCCCGGCGCTGA
Source organism: Novosphingobium sp. (assembly GCA_046294595.1). Lineage (GTDB taxonomy): Bacteria > Pseudomonadota > Alphaproteobacteria > Sphingomonadales > Sphingomonadaceae > Novosphingobium. The sequence continues at coordinate 2,047 of JBKBKD010000045.1, read as the reverse complement.
CCTTGATCGCCAGGATCTGATCGGCGGTTGGCGGGGTAAAGGTCATCGGTCCTCTCCAGTCAGCATTCGCAGGCACGCGCGCGGCGCTTGGCGCGGGCTGGCATCGACCCTATAGCGCCACGGATGGAGCCGACAAAGCCTTCCAAAGTGCAGCCTGCCGATGCCGCGGGCCTTGCCGAAGCGGCGCGCGTGATCGCGGCCGGGGGCACTGTCGCCGTTCCTACCGAGACTGTCTATGGCCTTGCCGCCCGTGCCGACGATGCCATGGCCGTGGCCGGCATCTACCGGGCGAAGGGCAGGCCCGACTTCAACCCGCTCATCGCGCATGTGCCGGACGTTACGGCAGCGGGCGAAATCGCCGTGCTCGATGACCGGGCTAGGGCACTGGCACAGGCATTCTGGCCGGGCGCGCTGACCATGGTCCTGCCCTTGCGTGACGGCGCACGCCTTGCCCCCGCCGTCAGCGCCGGGCTGCCCACGGTGGCGGTGCGCTGTCCTGCCCATCCGGTCATGCAGGCCCTGTTGAAAACCTGTGGATTGCCGCTGGCCGCCCCATCTGCGAATCGCAGCGGCGGGGTCAGCCCGACCAGCGCCGCGCATGTCGCGGCATCGCTGGGAGGCAGGGTGGACCTGATCCTCGATGGCGGCGAAACGCGGCAGGGCATCGAATCCACCATCGTCGGCCTGCGCGAGGACGGGACATGGAGCCTGCTGCGCCCCGGACCGATCACCGAAGCCGCGATTGCCGATGTGCTGGGCAGCCCCCCTGCCGAGATAACAAGCGCGCGGATCGAGGCCCCCGGCCAGCTTGCCAGCCACTATGCCCCCGGAAAGCCGGTGCGCCTCGATGCCGCCACCAGCGAAGCGGACGAGTTCATGATCGGCTTCGGCGATGTGCCGGGGGATGTCTCGCTCTCGCCTGCGGGAGACCTCGCCGAGGCGGCCGCGCGGCTCTATGCCTGCCTGCATATCGCAGCAGCGGCAGCGCAGCCCAGAATCGCCGTGGCGCCGGTTCCCGATCACGGCATCGGGCTTGCCATCAACGACCGGCTGCGCCGCGCCGCTGCCTGAATGCGAAAAAGGCCCGGATTGCGTTCCGGGCCTTTTGCTTACTGGTTCATCGTGGCGAAGAAATCCTCGTTGGTCTTGGAGTCCTTCATCTTGTCGAGCAGGAACTCCATGGCATCGACCGTGCCCATCTGCATGAGGATGCGGCGCAGCACCCACATCTTGGAAAGCTGGTCCTTGGGCACGAGCAGCTCTTCCTTGCGGGTGCCGCTCTTGCCCACGTCGAGCGCAGGGAAGATGCGCTTGTCGGCGACCTTGCGATCGAGCACGATTTCCGAGTTGCCGGTGCCCTTGAACTCTTCGAAGATCACTTCGTCCATGCGGCTGCCGGTATCGATAAGCGCGGTGGCGATGATCGAGAGCGAGCCGCCTTCCTCGATGTTGCGCGCCGCGCCGAAGAAGCGCTTGGGACGCTGGAGCGCATTGGCATCGACGCCGCCGGTCAGCACCTTGCCGGACGAGGGGACGACCGTGTTGTAGGCACGGCCGAGGCGCGTGATCGAATCGAGCAGGATCACCACGTCGCGCTTGTGTTCGACCAGGCGCTTGGCCTTCTCGATGACCATTTCGGCCACCTGCACATGGCGCGAGGCCGGTTCGTCGAAGGTCGAGGAAATGACCTCGCCCTTCACACTGCGCTGCATGTCGGTGACTTCTTCCGGGCGCTCGTCGACCAGAAGCACGATCAGGAAGACTTCGGGGTGGTTGTCGGTGATGGCCTTGGCGATGTTCTGGAGCAGCACCGTCTTGCCGGTGCGCGGCGGGGCCACGATCAGTGCGCGCTGGCCCTTGCCCTGCGGGCTGACAAGATCGATCACGCGCGCGGACTTGTCCTTGACCGTGGGATCGAGCGTATCAAGCTTGAGGCGCTCGTTCGGGTAGAGCGGGGTCAGGTTGTCGAAGTTCACGCGGTGGCGCACGGCCTCAGGATCATCGAAGTTGACCTTGATGAGGCGCGTGATCGAGAAATAGCGTTCGC
>JBKBKD010000007.1:0-111492 GCA_046294595.1 Novosphingobium sp. | reverse complement strand
GCGTTCTCGTCCTTGAGGCTGCAATAGAGGTGGCCCGATGCCGCGCGCTTCACGCCCGAAAGTTCGCCGCGCACCCGCACGAAGCCGAAGCGGTCCTCGACCGTGCGCTTGAGCAGCGCCGAAATCTCGGAAATGGACAGGGCCGGAGCGTTGTCGCCTGCCGATTCCCTCGCTAGGAGCCCGCCCGAACCATTGTTGTCATCGTCGTCATAGGGCGCGGAAGGGAATGCCATGAATATCCTGCTGCTGGGATCGGGTGGGCGCGAACATGCCCTTAGCTGGAAACTGGCGCAATCGCCGCGTTGCACCGCGCTGTGGGCTTCGCCGGGAAATCCGGGCATTGCCGAACACGCGAGGCTGGCAGCGCTTGACCTGACCGACCATGCCGCCGTGGTGACATTCTGCGAGGCGCAGCAGATCGGCCTTGTCGTGGTCGGTCCCGAAGCCCCGCTGGTCGATGGCCTTGCGGATTCGCTGCGCGCGGCGGGCTTTGCCGTGTTCGGGCCGAGCCGGGCGGCGGCGCAGCTTGAAGGATCCAAGGGTTTCACCAAGGATCTGTGCGCCCGCGCCGGCATCCCGACGGCGGGCTACGTGCGGGCAGGCTCGCTGGACGAGGCGCGCGCTGCGCTGGCCGGTTTCGGCGCGCCGGTTGTCATCAAGGCCGACGGGCTGGCGGCGGGCAAGGGCGTGGTCGTGGCCATGACCATGGCCGAGGCCGAAGCCGCAGTGGATCACATGTTCGACGGGGCTTTCGGCGCGGCGGGCGCCGAAGTGGTGATCGAGGAGTTCCTGAGCGGCGAGGAGGCAAGCTTCTTTGCGCTCACCGATGGCGCCACGATCGTGCCGTTCGGTTCGGCGCAGGATCACAAGCGCGTGGGCGATGGCGATACCGGCCCCAATACCGGCGGGATGGGCGCCTACAGCCCCGCGCGCGTCCTCACGCCGGAGCTTGAGGCGGCCGCCATGACGCAGATCATCGCGCCCACGGTGAAAGCCATGGCGGATGAGGGAATGCCCTATTCCGGAGTGCTCTACGCGGGCCTGATGCTGACCGAACAGGGTCCGAAGCTGATCGAATACAACGCCCGCTTCGGCGATCCGGAATGCCAGGTGCTGATGATGCGGCTGGAAAGCGACCTGGTGGAACTGCTCCATGCCTGCGCCGACAACCGGCTTTCCGCGATCCAGCCGCCGCGCTTTTCCGCCGATGTGGCCATGACCGTGGTCATGGCGGCGGAAGGCTATCCCGGAACGCCCAAGAAGGGCGGGCGCATCGATCATATCCCGGCCGCCGAAGCGAGCGGGGCCAAGGTGTTCCACGCAGGCACCGCGCTTTCGGCCGATGGCGTGCTGACCGCCAATGGCGGGCGCGTGCTCAACGTGACGGCGCGCGGGCCAAGCGTGAAGGCGGCGCGCGACGCCGCCTATGCCGCGGTCGATGCCATCAGCTTCCCCGAAGGCTTCTGCCGCCGCGACATCGGCTGGCGCGAGATCGAGCGCGAGGAGGCGGGGGCATAGCCGCCTGCCCCCTCGCGTATTGCATCCTTCAGATCACGCCTTGCTGGGCCATCTCGGCCAGTTCCGCCTCGCCAAGGCCCAGCAGATCGCCGTAGATTTCGGCATTGTGCTGGCCTACCTTTGAGGGCGCCGGGCGGCGCACCGAGCCGGGGGTGGTCGAGAGCTTGGGGAAGCAGGACTGCATCTTCAGCTTGCCGAAGCGTTCGGTTTCCACCTCGATGATCGCTTCGCGCGCCTGGAAGTGCGGGTCGGCGATCATGTCGGGCGCGCGATAGACGCGGCCAGCGGGAATCGAATATTCGATCATCAGCGCATCGACTTCATCCACCGTCAGCGTGGCCGTCCAGCGGTTGATAAGCTCGTCGAGCTCCTCCTGATGCTCGCCGCGTGCCAGATGCGTGGCATAGCGCGGGTCATCGCCCAGTTCGGGGCGGCCCATCGCCTCGGCCAGCCGCTTCCACAGCGAATCCTTGTTGGCCCCGATCATGAACTCGCCGTCCTTGCACTTGTACACGTTGGACGGCGCAATGCCCTTGAGCACCGAGCCTGAGCGTTCGCGGATATAGCCGGTGCGGTCATATTCGGGCACCAGCCCTTCCATGACCTGAAGCACCGATTCATAAAGCGCGGCGTCGATCACCTGCCCGCGCCCGCTCCGGCTGCGTTCGTGCAGGGCTGCCAGCACGCCCATGCAGCCATAGGTGGCGGTCAGCGTATCGCCGATGGAGATGCCCATCCGCGAAGGCGCGCGATCAGGCTCGCCCACGATGTAGCGCCATCCGCCCATGGCCTCGCCAATGCCGCCGAACCCGGCGCGGTTCGAATAGGGACCAGTCTGGCCATAGCCCGACATTCGCGCGATGATGAGGCCGGGGTGCTCCGCCAGCAGCACGTCGGGGCCGAGGCCCCACTTTTCCATCGTGCCGGGCTTGAAGTTCTCGATCACCACATCGGCGTGGGCAATCAGCCGCTTGACCAGCGCCTGCCCTTCGGGAACGCGCAGGTTGGCGCTGACCGAGCGCTTGTTGCGCGCGATCACTTCCCACTGCACCTTTTCACTGCCCTGGCCCCAGTCGCGCATGGGATCGCCCGTTACCGGCGGTTCGACCTTGATGACATCCGCGCCCATGTCGCCCAGCAACTGGCCGCAGAACGGCCCGGCCAGAAGCTGGCCCAGTTCAACCACGCGAATGTCGCGCAAGGGTCCGGGATTTGCCGTGGTCATGGTCATTCCGCGGCCTCCAGCAGCGGCCATTCGGGCTGGATCGGCGCGGGCAGGCCGGTTTCGGCAAGGCAATTGGCGCGCAGCGTTTCGATGCCGGGGCCATAGTTGAACAGCGGCAGTTCGCCGCGCGCGGCCCGCAGCTCCGCCCGCAAAGCTTCGGTGGCCGCTGCATCGACCACGCCCGCCGCATCGGCGACGACGCCATAGGCACGCGCACCCGCCGGGGTGACGAGCCCCTGCACGATTTCCCTGCCCACCAGCGCCGGATCGCGCGCCAGCGGATCGCCCCAGCCGCCGCCGCCCCAGGTGATGAAGTGCAGCATGTCGCCCGCTTCCACCTCAAGGTCTTCCACCTTGTTGCCGACGATGGTCTGGCTGCCATCGGCCTTTTCGAGGATCTTGCGCGCCCGTGCCCCCGGCTCGCCGCCGTTCACGCCCCATGGCGGCACGAACCAGCGGTCGTCGTGGATGGCGATCACGCCCTTCGACAGGAAGCGGTAGGTCATGCGGATGCCGTTGCCGCCGCGATGAAGACCTGCGCCGCCCGAATCCGGCTCGCATTCGTAGCGCTCGATCACCATCGGGAAGTAGCGTTCGAGAAACTCGTTGGGCACATTGGTGAAGCCCGGCCAGAGCGAGTGGCCATCCGGGCCATCGCCGAGAGGCCGTCCGGGAATGCCGCCGAAGCCGATCTGGAAAAGCTGGAACCATTCCCCGCCCTTGCCCGGACGTTCGTCGTTGCCCGCGTAGAACAGGTGGGGGCTGGACGAGAACCCGGCGGCGTTGAGGAACTCCGGCGTCTTCTGCCCCAGAAGGCCGCCGAGGATGTCGAAGATGCGGCCCAGCGCATGGGTGCGGCCCGAAAGCGCGGCGGGGAACTTCGGCTTGAGCAGCGATCCTTCGGGGATGCGCACGTCGATCAGGTCATAGAACCCGTCGTTGAACAGGATCTGCGGATCGAAGACCATGATCATGTAGATGCCGAAGAACATCTTGAACATGTTTTCGTTGAGGAAGAAGTTGATCGAGGCGACCGACTGCGGATCGGTGCCCGCGAAATCAAGGACGACCTTCTCGCCCTCGCGCCACATCGTGCACTTGATCCGGTAGGGGCCGAAGCCCATGCCGTCGTCGCAGATGTAATCCTCGAAGCTGACCGGTTCTTCGGCAATGGCCATGCCGATCAGCGCCTTCATCGCGCGGTGGTTGCGGGCCAGCAGTTCCTGCGTGGCGGAAACATAGACATCGTCGCCAAAGCGCTCGGCCATTTCGATCACGCGGCGCGCGGCCACGCGGCACGAGGCGATCAGTGCGTTGAGGTCGGCCGCACACCAGTCGGGCTTGCGGGTCTGGTGCATGACAAGGCGGATGAGATCGGCGTTGTATTCGCCCTTCTTCCAGATCTTGACGGGCGGGATGCGCACGCCTTCCTCGAAGATCGAGCGCGCGTTGATCGGCATCGAGCCGACGACCTTCCCGCCGATGTCGGACTGGTGGCCGAACATCGAGGTATAGGCGATCAGGCGTCCGTCCTTGAACACGGGCAAGAGCACCAGCCAGTCGTTCGAATGGCTGATCGCGCCGCCCACCGAATAGGGATCGGACAGGAAGATCATGTCGCCGTCTTCAAGGGTGCCTTCGTAGTTTTCCAGAAAGCCGCCGATGAAGCTGCCGAACTGGCCGACGATCATCTTGCCGGTGTGATCGGCGATGAGCGGGAAGGCATCGCCCTGTTCGCGGATGCCCGGAGACATGGCGGTGCGGACAAGCGTTGCGTCCATCTCGATGCGCGCGTTCCGCAGCGCGTTCTCGATGATGTCGAGCGTGACCGGATCGATGGGAACGCGGTTGAAGGGCGTGGTATTGGTCTGGACGATGGTTGCGGGCATTTCGAGCGCCTCCTCAGGCCAGATTGATCAGAATGTTGCCGACATGGTCGACGGTGCCGACGCAGCCCGCCTCGATCAGCGTGGTGGAGTCCATCTCCACGACGATGGCGGGGCCGGGGATCACGTCTCCGGCGCGCAGCTTGGCTCTGTCATAGATGACGGCGGCCTGTTCGCGCCCGTCCATCCACAGCGTGTGATCGCGCATCTTTGCCGCAGCAGGGTTGCCGTCGCCCCTTTCCAGCTCGGCTGCGGGCAGATCGAGCGCGCGGCCCATGGCCACGGCGCGCAGGTTCACGATCTCGTGCGGGGTGTCCATGTTGAAGGTGAACAGGCGCTTGTGCTCGGCATCGAAGCGGGCAAGGATTCCGGCGATGCCATCGGCGTTCAGCACATCGGCGGTGATCGTCAGCGGCACCTCGAACGCCTGCCCGGCATAGCGCACGTCAACTTCGAAGGCCGTGGTGATCTCGTCTTCGGGCACGCCGTCTGCCAGCAGTTCGGCGCGGGTCTGCGCGGCCATTTCATCGAGGATCGCAATCAGATCGGCCGCTTCGGTCTGCGTGGCAAGGCGGCTGAACGAGCGTGCGGTCTCGGTGCGCATGCGGGTGGTGGCATCGCCCAGCGCGCAGAGCACGCCGGGGCTGACCGGCGAGATCGCGGGCCATGATCCCATCAGCCTGGCGACCGCATTGACATGGAGCGGACCCGCCCCGCCGAAGCCCATGAGCGCGAAGTCGCGCGGGTCATAGCCCTGCTGGACCGAGATCATGCGCAGCGCGCCGAACATGTTCTCGTTGACGATGTCGATGATGCCGCGCGCGGCTTCCATCAGGCCGATGCCCAGCGCATCGGCAATGGTCTGCACGGCTTTCTTGGCGCCTTCGCGGTCAAGCTGGAAGGTGCCGCCCAGGAGGTTTTCGGGCAGGTAGCCCAGCACCACGTTGGCGTCGGTCACGGTCGGCAGGGTGCCGCCCTTCTGGTAGGCGACGGGGCCGGGCACCGCGCCTGCCGATTGCGGGCCGACACGCAGCGCGCCGGTGAGTTCGGGGACATAGGCGATCGAGCCGCCGCCTGCGCCCACGGTCTTCACGTCGAGCGCGGAGGCACGGACCGAGAGGTGGCCCACTTCGGTGGTGCGCTGGCGGCGTGCCTCAAGGTTCTCGATCAGGGCAACATCGGTGCTGGTGCCGCCGACATCGAGGGTGAGGATATTCCGGATGCCCGCGTTGCGGCCCACCCAGATCGCGCCCGTCACCCCGCCCGCCGGGCCGGACATGAGGATGTTGACCGGGTGTTCCTCGGCCTTCTCGGCGCTCATCAACCCGCCGTCGGAGCGCAGCAGCGAAAGTTTGCCGTTCATGCCCGCTTCGGCAAGGCGCGAGCGCAGGTTCGAGACATACTTGCCCACCACGGGGCGCACCGCGGCATTGGCCACGGTGGTGAGGGTGCGTTCATATTCCTGCATTTCCGGCAGGACTTCGTGGGAGAGCGAGACCGGAACGCCCGGCATGATCTCTGCGACAAGTTCACCCACGCGCCGCTCGTGCGCGCCGTTGGCATAGGCATTGATGAGACTGACGGTGATCGCTTCCACCCCGTTGGCCTTGAGCACCGAAAGCTGCGTGCGGATATCGGCATCGTCGATCGGGCGGATTTCCTCGCCTTCGGCGCTGATCCGGCCCCGGATCGTGACGGTATCCTCAAGCGCTGCCAGCGGCTGCGGCTTGGGCCAGACAATCCATCCGGCAAGCCCGCCCGGCACGAAGCTGCGGGCGATCTGCATGATGTGGCGGTAGCCCTCGGTGGTGACGAGGCCGACACGCGCGCCCTTGCCTTCGAGCACGGCGTTGGTGGCAACGGTGGTGCCGTGCAGGAAATAGTCGATATCGCCCGGCGTGATCCCGGCTTTCTCGCAGATCGCGCTCACGCCGTTCAGGATGCCTTCCGAACTGTCATGCGGGGTGGATGGCGTCTTGTGCCGCCAGAATGCGCTGCTCGCGGTATCGAACAGCAAAAGGTCGGTGAACGTGCCGCCGACATCGACGCCAAGGCGATAGCCCATTGCTCGGTTACTCCTGGACAGATTTCGGAAATGCAGGGGCCTGGGCCACCATTGCAGGAAGCTTGCGGTCCATCACGCCGGAGAGCCAGCGGTTGGCCTCGATCAGCTGCGCAAGGTCCATGCCGGTTTCCACGCCTGCGCGGTGCAGCATGTAGACCACGTCCTCGCTGGCAACGTTGCCGGCGGCCCCCGGCGCGAAAGGGCAGCCGCCAAGGCCGCCCAGCGCGGCGTCCACCACGCTCGCACCCGCTTCGACCGCCGCCCAGACATTGGCATTGCCCGTGCCGCGCGTGTTGTGGAAATGGACCCGCACCGGGAGAGGGGCAATTGCCGCCGCCACGCGCTTCACCAGGCGCGCCACATGCGCCGGATCAGCCACGCCGATGGTGTCGGCCAGCGCGATTTCGGCCGGACCGGCCTTGGCAAGTGCGGCTGCCATGGCGACCACGCGGTCCTCGCTCACCTCGCCTTCGAACGGACAGCCGAAGGAAGCGCCGATTGTGACCTGTCCCTTCAGCCCCGCCGCCCTGGCCATGGCAATGATGCCACTGGCCGCCGCCAGCGATTCGTCGCTGGTCTGGCCCTGGTTGGCAATGGCAAAGCCGTCGGTCGAGACACACACGGCGCCCAGTTCGTGCAGGCGCCCGGTGGCAATCGCCCGCTCCGCCCCCTTCGCATTCATGACCAGCCCGATATAGCTCACGCCCGGCGCTTCGGGCAGCCCGGCACAGACCGCTTCGGCATCGGCCATCTGCGGCACGCGCCGGGGATTGACGAAGCTCGTCACCTCGATGCGCCGCGCACCCGCCGCGATGCTGCGGCCGATCAGCTCCAGCTTGTCGGCTGTCGAGACGAGCGTCTTCTCATTCTGCAACCCGTCGCGCGGGCCGACTTCGACGAAGCCGATCCTGCGCCCGCTCATGCCGCGGGTCCGTCATGGCAGGGGCCTTCGGGAAAGGGGTGGCGCGCCGGTTTCATCGCTCTCGCTTCTCGCTGTGCATGCACGATCGCTTCGTATGCAAAAATACCGTGTGACCAATCGCCAATGCCCCGAAACCTGCCCATAGGTGCAGGAATCTTCGTGCCTTGACCAATCGAGTTTGTATACAATAAGCTGCCTCCACGACAAGCAGGCGTCAAGAGGGGGGCGAAGGCCCGAACGCCTGCCGGGTTTGTGAAGTGCATCTTGGAAAAGGCATCCGGCCAGATCGCGCGGGGAACGGACCGTCGCTGCCGGATCGAAAGGGAGGTTTGAGAATGCGTGCCACCCGTCTGCTGCTGAATACCGCCGTGCCTGCCCTGCTGGCTGCCAGTGCCGCACCTGCCCTTGCGCAGGAAGCCCCGCAGGACGCGACGAGCGCCGAGGAAACCGGCGATGCGATCATCGTCACCGCCCGCCGCCAGAACGAGCGGCTTCAGGACGTGCCAGCCTCGGTCTCGGTGCTGACGGCCAGCGCGCTTCAGAACACCGGCGCGGTCAAGGCCGAGGATTTCACCCAGCTTACCCCCGGCGTGACGATCGTGACCGGCACCGCCGAAGCGGGTGACACGCAGATCAACATCCGCGGGATCAACGGCGCGCGCGATGCGGAAAGTTCGGTGGCGCTGGTGGTGGACGGCATCCTCAAGACCAATACCGCCCAGCTCAACCAGCCGCAGGGCACGCTGACCCAGGTTGAAATCCTGAAAGGACCGCAGGGCGCGCTCTATGGCCGCAATGCCGCGGCGGGCGCGATCGTGCTGCAAACGCAGAAGCCCACCGAAACCCTCAGCGGCGGAATGCGCGCCAGCTATGCCAACGAGAACACGGTCGAGGCGACCGGCTATATCGCCGGGCCGATTGCCGAGAATGTCGGCTTCGTGCTTTCGGGATACTATTTCCAGACCGATGGCTGGTGGCGCAACGCCTTCCTTGGCAACTCCAAGACGGTCGATGACAAGGAGAACTGGTCTGTCGATGGCCGCCTGATGTTCGGACAGGGCACGGCCACGCAGCTTGACGTGAAGGCCCGCTATGCCGAGTTCAGCGGCGCTTCGCTGCCGTTCAACGCCTCGTTCCACCTGCCGCTGTTCGCGGGCGTGAACCCGGCCTTCTACGAGGACGTGAACAAGCACCAGTTCAACTTCTACAACAACATCCGCGCCACCAACGACCAGAAGAGCTTCGATGCCTCGATCAAGCTCGATCACGAGTTCGGCAACGGCATGAAGGTGGCGGCCTGGGCGCTCTATTCCGACGTCAAGCAGGATCTTGTGGCCGATGGCACCTCGGCCGATTTCGCGCGCTTCATCAGCAATGCCAACCCGGCCGTGAACTCGTCGGTGGCAAGCTGCTTCTCCAGCACTGCGGCGCTCACCGGCTACCCGGTCAACCAGCCGGGCTTCATCGGCCAGATTCCGGTGCCCTTCATCTTTGCGCCCGCCAACGGCTCCACCTTCGGCCCCTACAGCCCGACGACCTGCGACGGCACGCAATACCAGCTGCGCGAACAGGAAGACATCAGCGCCGAAGTGCGCCTGCTCTCCAACGATGACGGCCCGCTGACCTGGCAGCTTGGCGCCTACTTCCTGCACATCAACCGCAAGACCGGGGTGAGCCTTGGGGCCGATACCGGGCAGGGCGTGATCAAGCAGCTCTACAACGCGCCCAATTCGGCCAACCCCACCTCGCTGCTGCTGGCCGACAAGTTCCGCACCAATGTCTATGCCGCGTTCGGCGCGGCCGAATGGAAACCGTCCGAACAGTTCACCGCCGGGCTGGCGCTGCGCTATGACATCGAGGACCGCGCGGCCAGTTCGCTGGTGCCCAACGTGCTTGATCCGTTCACCGGCGGGCCGATCAACCCCGGCCTCGCCTTTGGCGCGTTCCAGCCGCAGAACGCCACGTTCAAGCAGCTTCAGCCCAAGGTCACGCTCAGCTACCGGCCGATGCCGACGCTCAACCTCTATGCCAACTGGGGCATCGGCTTCAAATCGGGCGGGTTCAACAACCAGGGCTCGTCCGCCGTGGTGAACCAGAACTTCAACCAGTTCATCAATGCCGGCGTCACCATCGACGACCAGTATCGCAAGGAGCGGTCGAGCGCGTTCGAAGGCGGCGTGAAGGGCGAACTGTGGGATGGCCGCATCACCTTCGATCTTGCCGGATACTACACCCGCGTCACCGACATGCAGTTCTTCGAGTTCTTCGTCGGCGGCTTCGGCCTGCTGCGCGTGGTCTCGAACATCGACCGCGTGGACATCAAGGGCGCGGAACTGAACCTTTCCGGCAAGATCATCGATGGCTGGAAGGTCTTCGGCTCGTTCAACGTGACCGACAGCGAGATCAAGAAGAACCGTTCGCGGCCCTATACGGTGGGCAACAAGTCGCCCTATACGGCGGACTGGACGATCAACCTCGGCACCGAGATCAACGCGCCGCTCAGCGACAGCGCCAAGCTGCTCCTGCGCGCCGACTATCGCATCACCGGGCCGACGTGGTTCCATTCGGTGCAGGATCAGGAACGCCCGACGCTGTTCACCGGGCTGCTTCCGGGATCGGCGCTGGCGCTGCCGGGCTTCATCGGCAATGCCCGCTACGATGTGGCGCAGCGCGATGCCTTCGGCGTCCTGAACCTGCGCGCGGGGATCAACATGGATCGTTACCGGATTGCCGTGTTCGCCGACAACCTGCTGGACCGGCGCTACGTGTCCGAAGTGATCCCGGCGATCGAGTTCGGCGGATCGTTCATCACCCCCGGCGCGCGGCGCCTGATCGGGGTTGAAGTGGGCGCCACATTCTGATGAGGCTGGACTGACAAGCGGCGCAGGCAAGGGCAGGCTGACCGGCCCGTCCTTGCCCGCCTGACGCAGGAGCTGACGTGTCCAAAGCCTCGCAGGAAGCCTATCGCAAGATCCGCGCAGGCATTCTTTCAGGCCATTTTCCGGCTGGCCAGTTCGTGCCGGAAGACGAGTTCGCGCAATATTGCGGCCTTTCGCGCACGCCGGTGCGCGAGGCGATTGCCGAACTCGTGGCGGAGATGCTGCTCCAGCGCTCCGATACGAACCGCGTGTTCGTGCCGGTCTGGTCGGACGATGACGACGAAGAGCTGTTCACCTTGCGCGCCATGCTGGAAAGCCACTGCGCATCGCGCGCGGCAAGGCTCATCACCGACGAGCAGATTGCCGAACTGCGCGCGCACTGCGATTTCATCGACCGTGCCATTGCCGCACCCGGCGGCCCGGATGTTTCCGGCTTTGTCGAAGGCAACCGCCACTTTCATGACGTGATCCTTGCGGCCGCGCAGTCGGAACGGCTGGCGCAACTGATGAAGTTCGTCGTCAGCCAGATCGTGGTGCACCGCACCGCCGAACAGTATTCGCGGGCCGACATGGAGCAGAGCCAGCGCGACCATCGCGATCTGGTGAGCGCCTTCGAGCTGCACGACGCAGACTGGGCGCGCGCCGTTGCCAACACGCACATTCGCCGCGCGGCCAGCGTCTATCGCGCAATGCGGCAGGGCGCAGAGGCTTCTCCGGCCTAGGCCGCCGGGGGTTTCAGGCGGTATTCCTCGACCGGCACGCCGCCGATCACATGTTCCTGAAGGATGCGTTCCAGCACCGGCGGGGTGCAGGAATGATACCAGACATTGTCGGGATAGACGACCGCCACCGGCCCGGCGAGGCAGACCCGCAGGCAGCCCACCTTGTTGCGCAGGATGCCTTGTGCACCGCCCAGCCTGAGTTCGCCCATGCGGCGCTTGAGGTAGTTCCACGCCTCGTCGCCCACGCTGCGCGGCGCGCACTTGTCCTTGTCGGGACCGGCGCAAAGCAGGATGTGCCGTTGCGGTTGGAACCCGCCCAGCTTATCGAGCGCGGCTTCGGCCTGCCGGATTTCCTCTGGCGTTGCGGTCAATCGACTGGTCCTGGCTGCTGGGATGCGAGGCGGCAGGGCCTCAACCGCGCTTGCCCGCGATCCGGGCGATTTCGGCGGCGACCATGCGTTCGACCATGGGAGGCAGGTTGCGGTCCAGCCAATCGGCCAGCATGGGCTTCAGGAGATCGCGCACCAGCCCTTCCAGCGAGGTTTCGCCAGAGCGGACGATCTGCGGCGCAGCGCCCGGCTGGGCCAGCATCGACAGCGCCGCAAGCGATTCGCGCATGGCACTGGCCGCCGTATCGGCGACAAGGCCGCCGTCTTCCTCGTCTGCTTCGGCGGTTTCGGTCAGTTCCAGAACGTCGGCACGCGGGGCGGGGCGGGTTTCGGCAGCGGCACCCGGCCGGGACCGCGCGGCAAGATCGGCCCGGCTGTCACGCGCGATCACCTTCTTGATCGATTCGAGGATTTCCTCGACGGACGGTTCACCGGCCTGACGCATTGCCCACTTGCCCTTCTAGGTTCCCTGTTGCCGCCAATCCTGCCGCGACATGCCGGGCGGCGTGTCTCAGCGCATCGGAGAGGATGCGATTGTCGCATCCTGCGCGGGCGTGTCAACGGTGCGCGTGGACACGGCCTTCGGCTGGGGATCGCTGTCCCAGTCCCAGATGCGGTGGCGCACGCGTTCGTAGTTTTCCTGCGGATCGTAGAGCGCACCGCCATCAAGGCCGAGGTCGTCGGCATCGGCCTTGCCCATGGCGGCAAGCAGGTTGAAACCCGCGACATAGGCATTGCGCCGCGCCGCCACGAGCTGCACCTGCGCCCGCAGCAGTTCCTGTTCGGCATCGAGAATGTTGAGGATGGTGCGGTTGCCCACGGTGTTCTCGGCGCGCACCCCTTCGAGGCTGAGCGCGGCGGCATCGACCGCCGTCTGGTTCATGGCGATGATTTCGTTCGCGGCTTTCCACGAAGCGAAGGCCGAGCGGACCGCGGCAATGACCTGCCGCTCCACCCCGATTTCCTGTTCGAGCGCAGCCGATTCGCGCGCCTGGGCCTGGCGGGTCTGGGCAGCAGGGCCGCCGCCCTGGAATACCGGAACTTGCAGGCTCACACCGGCCTGCGCAGTAGTGATGCCCTGCCGCAGGACCTGCCCTGACCCCTGGAAGCTGCCCTGAAACGCCTGGTAGCTGGCACCCGACGAGAGTGCCAGAGTCGGCTTCCTTGCTGCTTCGGCCACTTTCACGTCGAACCCGGCCGCCTTGCTGCGTTCGCGCGCGGCGATCAGATCGGGGTTGTTCTCAAGCGCGAAGTCCACAGCATCGTCGGGCGTATCGGGCAGGCCCGGCAGGGGCGGGGGGGGCGCAAGGTTGACCGGGGCCTTGCCCACGATCTGGATGAAGCGTTCGCGGCTGGCGACGAGGTTGACTTCGGCATTGCGCAATTCGCCCTTGGCCAGCGCAAGGCGCGAGTTGGACTGCGCCACGTCGGTCCGGGTCACGTCGCCGATCTCGAAGCGGTCGCTCGTCGCCTTGAGGTTCACTTCGAGCACGCCGACATTGTTGCGGTTCAGTTCCACGATCGCACTGTCGCGGATGACATCCATGTAGGCGGCGACGACATCGCTGAAAACGCCCGTTTCGGTGGCGCGCAGGTCTTCCTGTCCGGCTTCGACGCGGGTCTTGGCGGCGCGCAGCGCATTCTTGACCGATCCGCCCGAATAGATCGGCAGGCCAAGGTTCACGTCGACGTTCGCGGCCCAGTCGGCAACGAGGAACGAGGCGGTGTTGGGCTTGAGGATCTTGGTATAGTTCGCCTGCCCGTTGAGGCTGGGCAGGGCGCGGGCGCGGGCGATGGGCACGCCTTCGTCGGTGGCGCGCTGGTTGGCGCGGGCAGCCTGGAGGGCAGGGTTGGAATTGTATGCGCTGACCAGCGCGTCGCGCAGATCGTCCGCACGGGCGGCGCCGATGACGAGCGGGGAGGCCGCAACCGTGGCGGCGCTGGCCGCCAGCAGCAGACGCAGCGCCATGGTTCGGGTCATGGGTATCAGAAGCTCCAGGTCCTGGGGGCAGCGTATTCGGGCAGCACTGCGAAATCGGCATCGGCAAGCGCGGTGGCCACCACCTTGCCTGCCGCCTTGCGGGCGAGCGCGAGACGGGTGACGCCGCGGTCCACGATGCCGCTGACGATGCGGCCATCGTCGGCCAGCAGGGCGGCAAGCGCATCGGGCAGGACTTCGGCCGCCCCGTCGATCAGGATCAGCGAATAGGGACCGCCCTTGGCATCGGCGAGGCTGTCGGCGCGCACCACATGGCCGGCCAGCTGCGCGGCAAGCGCGGCGAGATAGCCGTTGGGCGAGAGCACCAGCACCGAATCGGCAGCGGTCGGCACTGCCGCTTCCAGCATCTGGCCGTAGGTGAGCGCAGGCGAGAGCACCTTGCCCTCTCCCAGCGGAACCACCCGGTCCATGTAGGCGACGGCGCGGCGCTCTGCCGGGACGAAATCCTCGCGCGGCACGGCTGCGAAGGCGGCCAGGATGGCAGGCGAATTGACGCCGCTCACGCGAAGCTGGCTGTCGATCATGGCGCGGCGGGCAACCTGAAAGCCTGCGGCCGAACTGTCTGCGGCAGCATGATTTGCAGCAGCCGGGCGATCTTCAACCACGGTCATTCCAACCCTCATCTTCGAAAAACGGAGCCGCAAAGCCCTGTGCGGGCCGCGTTCCCAGGTGATCCAATGGCAGGAGCCTGTAGATTATCGATGTGCCCTTTCCAAGGGATTTGGCCAAGGGATTTGCATGTCGCTCGTCGAAGCGTAAGGGGCGTTTGCAGTTTCTTGGGCTTTGAAGGAAATCCTAAAATGGCCGAAATGGTGACGATCAAGGAAGCCGACCTGATCGAGAGCGTGGCGGATGCGCTGCAATACATCAGCTATTTCCACCCGATGGACTACATCCGCGCCCTGGGCGATGCCTATGAGGCCGAGCAGGGACCGGCGGCCAAGGATGCCATCGCGCAGATCCTCACCAACAGCCGGATGTGCGCCGAAGGCCACCGTCCGATCTGCCAGGATACCGGCATCGTCAACGTCTTCATCAAGTGGGGGCAGGACTGCCGCCTCGAATCCGATCTTTCCCTGCAGGACGTGGTCGATGAAGGCGTGCGCCGCGCCTATCTGAACCCCGACAACAAGCTGCGTGCCTCGGTTCTGGCAGACCCGGCCTTCACCCGCCGGAACACGAAGGACAATACGCCCTGCGTGCTGCACGTGGAGATGGTCAAGGGCAACAAAGTCGTGGTCGACGTGGCCGCCAAGGGTGGCGGCAGCGAGAACAAGTCGAAGTTCAAGATGATGAACCCCAGCGATTCGATCGTGGACTGGGTGATCGAGATGCTGCCGCAGATGGGGGCGGGCTGGTGTCCGCCGGGAATGCTCGGCATCGGCATCGGCGGCACGGCCGAACACTGCGTGCTTCTGGCCAAGAAGGCGCTGATGGAGCCGATCGACATGGCCCAGCTCAAGCAGCGCGGGCCGCAGAACGACATCGAGAAGCTGCGCATCGAGATTTTCGACAAGGTCAACGCGCTGGGCATCGGCGCGCAGGGCCTGGGCGGCCTTTCGACGATCCTCGACGTGAAGATCATGGATGCGCCCTGCCATGCCGCGGGCAAGCCGGTGGCGATGATCCCCAACTGCGCGGCCACGCGCCATGCGCATTTCGTGCTGGATGGTTCGGGACCGACCTATCTCGAACGGCCCAACCTCGATGAATGGCCCAAGGTCCACTGGGCACCGGATTCGGCGGCAAAGCGCGTCAACCTCGATACGCTGACGGCCGAGGAAGTGCAGAGCTGGAAGCAGGGCGATCGACTGCTGCTCAACGGGCGGATGCTGACGGGCCGCGATGCCGCGCACAAGCGCATTCAGGACATGCTGGCCAAGGGCGAGCCGCTGCCGGTCGATTTCCGGGGCCGGGTGATCTACTATGTCGGCCCGGTCGATCCGGTGCGCGATGAAGTGGTCGGCCCGGCCGGCCCGACCACCGCGACGCGCATGGACAAGTTCATGGACATGATGCTGGAGCAGGGTCTCCTGGCCTGCGTCGGCAAGGCCGAACGCGGCCCGGCGGCCACGCAGTCCATCGCCAACCACAAGAGCGCCTATCTCATGGCGGTGGGCGGCGCGGCCTATCTGGTGGCCCGCGCGATCAAGCAATCCAGGGTTGTCGGCTTCGAGGATCTGGGCATGGAGGCGATCTACGAGTTCACCGTAGAGGACATGCCGGTGACAGTGGCGGTCGACAGCGAAGGGCGCAATGTCCACCAGCTTGCCCCGCTGGTGTGGAAGAAGAAGATTGCCGAGGAAGGCTTGCTGCCCGCGTAACCTTGCGCTTCGATGAACGGCATGTTCCGCCCGACCGCCGTCATGGTGTGTCGGGCGCAATGCCATTAGGCTCTTGCCCACAATGAGCCCAGCATTCGATCCCGCCAACCCGCGCGTGCCCGCCCGGCAGGTGATCCTTTCGGCAGCAGCCCTGTGGCTGTGCTATTTCCTGCTGGTCACGGTGCGCGGGCTGGTGGTGGAACTGGGCGACTTTGCCGATCTGCTGTGGCGGCGCGGGCTGGTCAGTCTGGCCGGGGTCGTGGTGACGGTGGCCTGCTGGCCGCTGCTGCGGCGCTTCGATGGCCGCGCGCTCCCCGTGCGGGTGGGGGCGGCGCTGGTGATCATGCTGCCAGCCGCGCTGGCCCTTGCGGCGATCAACCAGTGGGCCTTCGCGCCGGTGGAACAGCGCCTTCTCGAAAAGCTGGCCGAGGAGGAGACGAAGCTGCGGCAGGATGCCCCTGCGCTGCCGCCACTGCCAGCGCCCCCGGCAGCACCCCGCATAGCACCATCGCAGCCAGCCCCTTCTCCCAAGGCGGCGCCTTCATCGCAGGTTCTGGTGATCGGCAAGGAAGGCCGGGGCGCCGTGAGCATCCGCCGCGATACTGCCGGGAACATGATGATCGACGTGCTGGACGAAGGCCTTGGCCCGCTGCCCGCGCCGTCTGCGCCCCTGCCGCCGGTGCCACCATCCCCCAGCACGGCGGGCGCCGCACGGCCCGTGACCGCGACGCCAGCGGTTTCGGTGATCCGCAAGCTGGCCGAAAAGGAGGGGCTGTGGCGGCAGCTTACCGATGTGGCGCTGGGGCGCTATTTCCTCCTCATCGCCTGGGCCGCGCTCTACCTTGCGCTGGGCAACGGCGAACAGTTGCGCGCCGCCGAATACCGCGAGGGCGAATATCGCCGGGCGGCGAAGGCGGCGGAACTGCGTTCGCTGCGCTATCAGGTCAATCCGCACTTCCTGTTCAACGCGCTCAACTCGCTCTCGGCGCTGGTCATGGTGGGCCGGGCGGAGCAGGCCGAACGCATGATCCAGTCGCTCTCGCGCTTCTACCGGCACAGTCTGGCGGGCGATCCCACGGCCGATGTTCCGCTTGAGGACGAGATCGCGCTCCAGCGGCACTATCTTGAGATCGAGGCCGTGCGCTTTCCGGAGCGGCTGGTCTGCGAGTTCGATGTGCCCGCCGCGCTGCTGAGCGCGTGCGTGCCCGGCATGATCCTCCAGCCGCTGGTGGAGAACTCGATCAAGTATGGCGTTTCGGCAACGACCCGGCCGGTCACGATCCGCATTTCCGCCCGCGAGGCCGGAGGGTTTCTGGTGCTGACCGTGGCCGATGACGGTCCTGGCGCCGCCGCTGCATCTGCACCCGGCCGGGATGCGGCGGCACTGGAGAGCACCGGCATCGGTCTTGCCAACGTGAGGAGCCGCCTTGCCGCGCGCTTTGGCGAAGGCGTCGGCCGGGTGGAAAGCGGGGCGCTGCCCGCAGGCGGTTATGCCACGGTGCTGACCATGCCGCTGCTGCGCAACGAATGCTGATGGGGAACTGATGTGCGGACGCTGATTGTCGATGACGAACCGCTGGCGGTCGAACGGATGCAGATCCTGTGCGCGCGCATCCCCGCGTTGCAGGTGGCGGGCACTGCCACCGATGGCGCAGCCGCGCTTCGCCTGATCGAGGCGCTGGCCCCCGATCTTGTCCTGCTCGACATCACCATGCCCGAAATCGACGGCATCGGCGTGGCACGGGCGCTTTCGGGCAAGGCGCACCGCCCGGCCGTGGTCTTCGTGACCGCGCATGATGATTTCGCGGTCGAGGCTTTCGATTGCGAGGCGGTGGACTATGTCCTGAAACCCGTGGCGCAGGAGCGGCTGGAACGGGCGGTGGAGCGCGCGCAGGCCCGGCGCGGCGCACCGCAGGCCGCCGCGCTCGAACCGGAAAAGCCGCAGAGCGAATGGATCGAGGAGTTCTGGGTGCCGCACCGTTCGGAGTTGATCCGGGTGGCCGCCAGCGATCTTGAGCGCATCGATGCCGAGCGCGACTATGTGCGCCTGCACGTGAGCCAGCCGAACGGGCAGGGCCGGTCCTATCTCATGCTGCACACCATAGCCGGGCTGGAGGCACGGCTTGATCCGGAGCGCTTCATCCGGCTGCACCGCTCGACGATCGTGCGGCGCGACCGCATCGCCGGGCTGCGCCACGACGGGCTTGGCGTGTGGTCGGCCGAGCTGGCCGACGGCACCGTGCAGCGCATCGGCCGGACCTATCTGGCCAAGGTCAAGGCAATGGCGGGCCGCTGAACTGCCTGAGTTTCAGCTTTTGTAGAGCGCGTCGATCCTTGCGCCGTAACGCTCGCGGATCTTGTGGCGGCGGATCTTCATGCTGGGGGTCATCTCGCCGTTCTCGATCGTGAAGGCCTCGTCCGCAAAGGCGAACTGGCGCACCCTTTCGATCACCGAAAGATCCCTGTTCACCCGGTCGACCGCGGCGCGCACCGCATTGCGGAATGCGGGCAGATCCTGAAGGGCCTTCATGTCGAAGGCTTCGCCCTGCGCGCGCGCCCATTCCAGCGCCCATTCCGCATCGGGCACGATCAGTCCGACGATGTAGGGGCGCTTGTCGCCGGAGACCATGGCCTGCGCGATTTCGGGCTGGAGCGTCAGCATCCCCTCGATCCGCTGCGGCGAGACATTGTCGCCCTTGTCGTTGACGATCATGTCCTTCTTGCGGTCGGTGATGACGATGCGGCCCTTTGCGTCGAGATGGCCGATGTCGCCGGTGTGCAGCCAGCCCGCGTTCGGTCCTTCGCGCGGGATGGCGCGCAGGGTCTCGGCCTCGTTCTGCCAGTAGCCGTGCATCACCAGTTCGCCGCGCACGAGGATCTCGCCGTCATCGGCGATCTTCACGTCCACGCCCTTCATCGGCGGACCGACGGTATCCATCTTCAGGCCGACCTTGGGCCGGTTGCACGAGATCACGGGGCCTGCCTCGGTCTGGCCGTAGCCCTGGAGCATGGTCAGGCCCATGGCATCGAAGAACACCCCCACATCGGGATTGAGCGGTGCGCCGCCCGATACCATCGCCTTGATCCGGCCGCCGAAACGGGTGCGGATCCTGGGGCGCAGGGTGCGTTCGAGGATGAGGTTCATCGGTGCATCGATCAGCCGCCCGCGCCCCGCCGCCTTGCGCGTGCCGATGGCCAGCGCCCGGTCCATCAGGTAGTTGGCAAGCTTCCCCTGCTTTTCGACCTGCTTCATGATGCGCGTGCGCAGCACTTCGAACAGGCGCGGCACCACCACCATGATGGTCGGGCGCACTTCCTCGATGTTCGAGGCCAGCTTCTCCAGCCCTTCGGCGTAGAAGATCTGCGCGCCCATGCCGATCGGCAGGAACTGGCCGCCGGTATGTTCATAGGCGTGGGACAGCGGCAGGAACGAGAGGAACACTTCTTCGCCCCAGCCGAAGTCGTTGGCGAGGATTTCCGCCGCGCCTTCCACGTTGCACAGGATCGATCCGTGGTGCAGGCGCACCCCCCGCGGGCTGCCGCCGGTGCCGCTGGTGTAGATGATGCAGGCCAGATCGCCCCGCCCGATCGCGGCGATCCGCGCATCCACCGCGCGCCGCGCCGCCGCTCCCTCGCCTGCGGTGAGTGCCGACCAGTCGTGGAACGAAAGCTTGCCTGCCTGCATCTGCCGCAGCGGCTCCATCCCGATGACATGCTCCACACAGGGAGCGGCAAGCGCTGCGGGCAGCAAGGGCTGCGACAGTTTGCCCGTGGAGACGATCACGGCCCGCGCGCCGGAGTTTTCAAGGATGTGCAGGTGATCGCGTTCGGTGTTGGTCACGTAGGTCGGGACCGTGACCAGCCCTGCCGCCATGATCGCGTGATCGGCGATGCACCATTCGGGCCGGTTTTCCGAGACCAGCGCCACGCGGTCGCCGGGGTTGAGGCCAAGCCCGCGCAGCGCCTCGGCCAGGACGCAGACCTGCCGTGCCGCTTCGGCCCAGCTTATGGCCTGCCACTGGCCGTTCTGCTTGGCCGAAAGGAATGGCGCAGCGCCGCGCGCATCCGCGCGATCAAGGAACATCGCCACGAGATTGGGAAAACCTGCGAAATCGGAAAGCTGCACGTGTGATTCCTCGCCCCCGGCCCTTTGCGGGCCGCGTTATCATCAGGCGCGTGAACCTAGTGGGCCGCTGCCCTTACGGCAACCTGTGTCGCAAGGGCAGACATGTGTCGCAAGGGCAGACATTTGTCATAAGGGCAGACCGGCAGATCAGGGCGCGACGGCCGCTCCCTCGCTGCGCGGATCCGCCGCCCCGCGCCAGCGCCCGCCCACCAGTTCGATGGCATTGGCCTTGAACGAGGGGGAGCGGGCCGTGACCTGCGCGTGGCCCAGTGCCTGAAGCGCGGGGATCATGGCTTCAAGGCTGGTGCCCTGCTCCACGAAGACCGCATTGCCGCCGGGGGCGTAGATCACCGGCAGGGCAATGGCATCGCGCGCGGAAAGGCCCCAGTCGATCACGCCGATGATGGCCTTGGCCACCTGCGCGGGGATGGTGGTGCCGCCTGCCGCGCCGATCGCAAGCCGCAGCCGCCCGTCAGGCCCGTAGATCAGCGTGGGCGCCATCGAACTGCGCGGGCGCTTGCCGCCTTCGACGCGGTTGGCGGTGGGCTTCCCGTTGCGGTCGGGCACGATGTTGAAATCGGTCAGCTCGTTGTTGAGGAAATAGCCGCCCACCATCAGTCCCGAACCGAACGGTCCTTCGATGGTGGAGGTATAGCTGGCGGCATTGCCCCAGCGGTCAACCGTGACGAAATGGGTGGTGCCGTGCTCTTCCTGCGGCGCGGCGCGCGCAAGGGCGAGCGTGGCGCCGGGCGGGGTGCCGGGCGCCACCGATGGCAGGGCGCGTTCCGCCGAGATCAGGGCCGAACGCTGCGCCAGATAGGCCGGATCGGTAAGGCCCCTGACCGGCACCTGCACGAAATCCGCATCGGCCAGATACTGTTCGCGGTCGGCATAGGCGAGCCGCTGCGATTCGGCGATGAGGTGCCACGAGGTGACACTGGCCGGGCCGAGCGCCTTCATGTCGAAGCGTTCAAGCTGCTTGAGAATCGCGAAAACGGTGGTGGCCCCGGAACTGGGCGGCCCCATGCCGCAGATCCTGTGCGCGCGATATTCGCCGCAGACTGCCGGGCGCCTGACCGCGCGATAGGCGGCAAGATCGGCCGTGGTCATGGGTGCGGGATTGCGCGGCGCGGTGCCCACCTTCGCGGCAAGGTTGGTCGCGTTCTCGCCGGTGTAGAAACTGTCGGCGCCGCGTGCGGCAAGGCTCTCCAGCGTGGCTGCCAGTGCCGGGTTGCGCACCACGGTGCCCACGGGAAGCGGCTCGCCGTCGGCGCCATAGAACAGCGCGCGTGCTGCCGGATCGAAGGCGCCCGTTCGGTTTGCCGCGCGCAGGATGGTTTGCAGGCGCGGCGTGATGGCAAAGCCCTCGCGCGCCAGGCGGATGGCGGGCTGGAACAGGGTGCGCCATGAAAGACGGCCCTTTTCGTTGTGCGCCAGTGCGGCCAGCCGGAGATTGCCGGGCACGCCCACGCTTTTCCCGCCGATCACGGTATCAGGCCAGACAAGCGGCTTTCCATCCACATGAAACCACAGCGGATGGGCCGCAGCGGGCGCGGTTTCGCGTCCGTCGATCGTCTCGACCGCGCCTGCCGCATCGCCCAGAACGAGGAAGCCCCCGCCGCCGATGCCGGAGCTTTGCGGCTCCACCACGGTCAGCGCCAGCATCGTGGCGATTGCGGCATCGGTGGCGCTGCCGCCAAGCCGCAGGATTTGCGCGCCCGCATCAGCTGCGCGGGGATCGGCGGCGGATACCAGCCCCGGACCATCGAGCGGCACGCCATCGCGCGCATCGGCAACCGGGGTGGCGCGCGGCGGCGCGATTGCGGCATCGGGCGGGGGAACGCAGGCCCCGGCCAGCAGGGCAAGCGAAAGCGGCAGCAGGTGAAGCGGGCGGATCAGGGTCATGCAGGCAGTGCTATTCGCTGCCGACCGCCTCGGCAATGGATGTCAGCCCCGCTTCGCGCACCTTTGTTTCAAGCCCCTTGACGATGCGGCGCGCCAGCCCCGGCCCTTCATAGACCAGCGCGCTGTAGAGCTGGATCAGGCTGGCCCCTGCGCGGATGCGCGCCCAGGCATCTTCCGCCGATGCGATTCCGCCCACCCCGATCAGCGGAATGGCGCCGCCGCTGGCCTTGCGGAAATCGCGCAGGCGCTGGAGCGCCAGATCGCGCAAGGGGGCGCCTGAAAGCCCTCCGGCCTCACCGGCATGGACCGAGCGCAGCGGCGGGCGCGTGATCGTGGTGTTCGAGACGATCAGCGCGGCAAGCTGCTTTTCAAGGGCGATGCGGCAGATCGCATCGATATCGGCCGGCTCAAGGTCGGGCGCCAGCTTGAGGAAGATCGGCACGGCAATGTTGCCGCGCGCCTCGATCACCGCATCGAGCAGCGCCGCCAGCGCGCCCTCATCCTGAAGCGCGCGCAGGCCGGGCGTGTTGGGCGAGGAGATGTTGACCGTGAGATAGGACGCCAGCGGCGCCATCAGCCGCGTCATCTGCGCATAATCGGCAATGCGGTCGACCGAATCCTTGTTGGCGCCGATATTGACGCCGACAATGCCGGGCAGGCCGTTTGTGCCGGTTTCTCGCCTGCGGATCAGGCGATTGGTGACAGCCTGCGCGCCTTCGTTGTTGAAGCCCATGCGGTTGATGACCGCGCGATCCTCGACCAGACGGAACAGCCGCGGCTTCGGGTTGCCTTCCTGCGCGAGCGGGGTGACGGTTCCCACTTCGACAAAGCCGAAGCCCATGGCCAGCATGGCATCGGGCACTTCGGCGTTCTTGTCGAAGCCGGGCGCCATCCCCACCGGATTGGGAAAGGCAATCCCGGCCACGCGCTGCGCCAGACTGGGTGTCGGCGCCAGCGGCGCGGCACCCGAATGGCTGAGCGAAAGCGCCTTGATGGTAAGGCGATGGGCAGGTTCGGCAGGGATGCGGAAGATCAGCGGGCGCAGCAGGGAATAAAGCGACACAGGCAAACGGTTCCGATACTGCGGACGGCGCAATTGGCGGAAGGCCATTGCGGCAGCCGTCTGGCGCGAAGCGCGCATGAAAACTCTCAGGATGTCTTTGCGACGAGTCCCGCCCGGTTCCAAGTGCCTTCTGTTCGATTCTGACAGCAATTGTCATTGAATGCGCAGGCAATGTTGCTCAATTGCCACCGAAATTGTCGAATCCATACAATTCAGCCATCGGCCTTTGCGCGTAGGAAGGCGCTGCGACCCGAAGGGCTCGGTGCATTGATGTATCGGGTTCCTGACTTTCAAGGCGGCCGATGACCCTGCGGGGCCGGCCGCCCTTTTTTTGTCCCGAACCAGCAGCTCCGGCGATGGCATTGCCGACCATTTTTCCCGCGATTCTTCCGGCGATTTTGCCGGGGGCATGGTTGCGGCCTTGTGCCTTGCCACCACTGCGCCTAGATAACCGGAACGATTCGGTCTGATTTGCAGATCGCCTGTTCCGGAAAGCTGTTCGATGCGTCTGTCCAGCATGGCCGATTATGCCGTTGTCACGATGAGCGCCGCCGCGCGCCACTGCGGCCTTTCAGGTGACGGGGGGCGGCGCGTCTCTGCCCAGCAACTGGCCGATGAAACCGGCCTGCCCGCGCCAACGGTGCAGAAGCTGGTGAGCAAGCTTTCCGCCGCCGGACTGCTGAAGGCAGTGCGCGGCGCGCGCGGCGGGCTGAAACTGGCGCGCCCGGCGGCGGCTATCACTTTGGCGGATATCGTCGAGGCCGTGGAAGGCCCCATTGCGCTGACGCCGTGCAGCGAGCATGGGCGGCATGACTGCACGCTGGAAGCCGCCTGCACCGTCCGTCCGCACTGGCCTGCCGTCGATGCGGCGCTGCGCGGCGCGCTGGCAGGCATACCGCTCACGCAATTGTCCCGTCCTGCCGGTGCTGCGGCATTGTCGGCTGAGGTTATGGCATGACTGATAACGTGGAAGTGAAGGATCAGGCTGCCCGCGAAGCCGCCGCCAGAGTGGCCGAATACGAGCATGGCTGGGTTGCGGACATCGAGCAGGAATACGGGCCGAAGGGCCTGTCGGAAGAGACGGTCCGCTTCATCTCGGCCAAGAAGGACGAGCCGGAATGGATGCTGGAATGGCGCCTCAGGGCCTATCGCCACTGGCTGACCATGCCAGCGCCGGACTGGGCCAAGCTCAATATCCCGCCGATCGACTACCAGGACGCCTATTACTGGGCCGCGCCCAAGGCCAAGCCCAAGCTCGGCAGCCTTGACGAGGTCGACCCGGAAATCCTGCGCGTCTATGAAAAGCTGGGCATCCCGCTGGAGGAGCAGAAAGTGCTCGCCGGTGTCGAAGGCGCGCGCAAGGTGGCGGTCGATGCGGTGTTCGACAGCGTTTCGGTGGCCACCACCTTCCGCAAGGAGCTGGAAGCGGCGGGCGTGATCTTCCGCTCGATCTCCGAAGCGATCCGCGAGTATCCGGACCTTGTGAAGAAGTGGCTGGGCAAGGTCGTGCCGATGCACGACAACTTCTTCGCCACGCTGAACTGCGCGGTCTTTTCCGACGGCACCTTCGTCTACATCCCCGAAGGCGTGCGCTGCCCGATGGAGCTGTCCACCTATTTCCGCATCAATGCGGAAAACACCGGGCAGTTCGAACGCACCCTGATCGTGGCCGACAAGGGCAGTTACGTGTCCTATCTCGAAGGCTGCACCGCGCCGCAGCGCGACGAGAACCAGCTTCACGCCGCCGTGGTCGAACTTGTCGCGCTCGATGATGCCGAGATCAAGTATTCGACCGTGCAGAACTGGTATCCCGGCGATGCGCAGGGGCGGGGCGGCATCTACAACTTCGTGACCAAGCGCGCGCTGTGCCAGGGCGCGCGAAGCAAGGTTTCGTGGACGCAGGTGGAAACCGGCTCGGCCATTACGTGGAAGTATCCGAGCTGCGTCCTGAACGGCGAGGATTCGGTGGGCGAGTTCTACTCGGTCGCCGTCACCAACAACCACCAGCAGGCCGATACCGGCACCAAGATGATCCACAACGGCAAGGGGTCGCGCTCGACCATCGTGTCGAAGGGAATCTCGGCCGGCAAGAGCAACAACACCTATCGCGGCCTTGTCCGCGTGGCCCCCCAGGCCGAAGGGGTGCGCAACTTCACCCAGTGCGACAGCCTGCTGCTGGGCGCCGAATGCGGTGCGCACACCGTGCCTTACATCGAAGTGCGCAATCCCAGCGCCACGATCGAGCACGAAGCCACCACCAGCAAGATCAGCGACGACCAGCTGTTCTACGCCAAGCAGCGCGGGCTGGATCAGGAAAGTGCGGTTGCCCTCATCGTCAACGGTTTCGCGCGCGAAGTGCTCCAGCAACTCCCGATGGAGTTTGCCGTGGAAGCGCAGAAGCTGCTGGGCATCAGCCTTGAGGGGAGCGTCGGGTGAAGAAGACCCTCTCCATCCGCCCCGTCGGCGAACGAACCGATGCGCCGAAGATCCAGAAGAAGGGGCGCGGGTGGGCCATTTCCGGCTCGCGGCTCGATGCGATCCATGAGCGGGCGCGCCAGTTGCGCCGCGAGCCGGACGAGGCGCACCTCGCGTTGGCCGACGAACTGGCCAGGGAAGACCTCGGCAAATACAAGTTCAAGCGCTACGCCGTGATCGGCTCGGCCATTGTCGATTTTGCCAGCCAGCCGCTGAAGCTGGTCGTCGCGCTTGACCGTGGCGAGGCGCCGGAAATCGAGCGCCGCCGCGATGCCAGCCTTGCCGAAGTCGGCCTCAAGGTCATCCGCTATGACGCGGCCGAAGTGCTGGGCGATCCCGCAGGCGCCTGCGCCGCCGTGCTGCGCGAGATGAAGGCCCGCTACGACGAACTGCGCGCCGCCGCGCGCCCGCGCCCATCCCATTCGCGCCCTTCCCATTCGCGCTCTGGCGCCCGCCCGCAGCGTAACGCCCGCGGTTGAAAGAGAAACCATGCTCCAGATTGAGAACCTGCAAGCCTCCGTTGCCGACAAGCCGATCCTCAAGGGTCTTTCGCTCACCATCAAGGCGGGCGAAGTCCATGCCATCATGGGGCCGAACGGGGCGGGCAAATCCACGCTGGGCTATACGCTGGGCGGGCGGCCCGGCTATGAAGTGACCGGCGGCTCGGCCACGCTGGACGGCGCCGATCTGCTGGCGATGGAACCGCACGAGCGCGCAGCGGCGGGCCTGTTCCTCGGCTTCCAGTATCCGGTCGAGATTCCAGGTGTCTCGTTCGTCCAGTTCCTGCGCGAGGCGGCCAATGCGCAGCGCAAGAGCCGGGGCGAGGCACCGCTTTCGGGCGGAGAGTTCCTCAAGCTTGCCAAGGAAAAGGCCGCCCTGCTGCGCATGGACATGGAAATGCTCAAGCGCCCGGTGAACGTCGGCTTTTCGGGCGGCGAGAAGAAGCGCGCCGAGATGGTGCAGATGGGTATTCTCGATCCGAAGCTGGCGATCCTCGACGAGACCGACTCCGGCCTTGACATCGATGCGCTGCGCATCTGCGGCGAAGGCATCAACGCGATCATGCGCAAGAGCGACAAGGCCGTGCTGCTCATCACGCACTACCAGCGCCTGCTGGATTACGTGAAGCCCGATTTCGTCCACGTGCTGGCCGGGGGGCGCATCGTGAAGAGCGGCGGTCCTGAACTGGCGCTCGAACTCGAAGAGCACGGCTACGAGGCCGTCGCGGCATGACCGAGGCTCTGGCCCTGCCCACGCGCAAGGACGAGGCGTTCCGCTATGCCGACCTTGCCGCGCTGGAAACGCTCTGGCCGGTGCCCCGGCGCGAGATCCACGTTGCAGCGGGCGAACAGGGCGCCGGCACCATCGTGCTCGATGGCGCCAACGATGCCGCGCAGGATATTGCCATCACGCTGGAAGATGGCGCGGACTATGATTTGCGCCTGCTCAACGCCGGGTCCGCCTATGGCCGCATCGCGGTCAGGGTCAGGCTGGGCAAGGGCGCGAAGTTCCATCTGGGCGCAGCGCAGATTGCCGGCGGGCAGCAGACCGCCGAGATCGTGACCGAAGTGATCCATGCCGAGCCTGATGCAATCTCAAGCCAGGTCGTTCGCTCGGTCCTTGGCGGCAAGGCCACCGGCACCTATCTCGGCCGCGTGGTCGTGGCGCGCGGGGCGATCGGCACCGATGGAGAGCAATCCATCCGCGCCATGCTGCTCGATCGCACCGCCACCGCCAATGCCCGCCCGGAGCTGGAAATCTACGCCGATGACGTGAAGTGCGCGCATGGCTGCGCGGTGGGCGAACTGGACGCGCAGGGCCTGTTCTACCTGCAATCGCGCGGCCTGCCCCCGGCCGAGGCCAAGAAGCTCATGCTTCAGGCGTTCATCGCCGAAGCCTTTGTCGGCGCGGCCGGCGAGGAGGCGTTGACCAAGGCCGCATTGCAGGCGCTGGAGGCATTGCTGTGAGCACCGCGACGCTTGCCCGCGAAGCGATCTGGCCCGGCCTTGCGAACCCGGACGGCAGCCGATGGCACTATCTTGATACTGCGGCCACCGCGCAGAAGCCCAAGGCCGTGATCGATGCCATGATGCGCGCGCTGGGCAGCGATTACGCCACGGTCCATCGCGGCGTCTATGCCCGTTCGGCCGACATGACCCTGGCCTTCGAGGCAGCGCGCCGCAAGGTGGCCGGGCTGATCGGCGGGGACGAGGGCGAGATCGTCTTCACCCGCGGCGCGACCGAGGCGATCAATCTCGTCGCCCAGACATGGGGGCAGGCGAACCTCAGGGCGGGCGACCGCATCCTGGTCTCCACGCTGGAACACCATGCCAACATCGTGCCCTGGCAGATGCTGCGCGAGCGGACCGGCGTTGAGATCGACGTATGCCCGCTGACCGATGACGGACGCATCGATCTTGACGCGGCGGAGCGGATGCTTACCCCGGCGCACCGGCTGGTCGCGCTGGCGCATGTCTCGAACGTGCTCGGCTCGGTGCTGGATGCGCCGCGCGCGGTGGCGCTGGCGCGCTCGGTCGGCGCGAAGATCCTGCTGGATGGCTGCCAGTCGGTTGCCCGCCTGCGCGTGGACGTGAAGGCGCTGGATGCCGATTTCTATGTGTTCTCGGCGCACAAGCTCTATGGTCCCACCGGCATCGGCGCCCTGTGGGCAAAGGCCGAGATCCTCGATGCCATGCCCCCGTGGCAGGGCGGCGGCGCGATGATCGACCGCGTGACCTTCGAGCGCACGACATATGCCCCGGCGCCGCAACGCTTTGAGGCGGGAACACCTGCCATCGTCGAGGCCATCGGTTTCGGTGCGGCGGTCGATTTCGTGACCGGACACGGGCTTGATGCGATCCATGCCCATGAATGCGCCCTGGTGCAGGCCGCGCGCGAGGCGCTGCGCGGCATCAACGCGGTGCGCCTGTTCGGGCCGGAAGACAGCGCCGGGATTGTCAGCTTCGCGCTGGAAGGCGTGCATCCGCACGATCTGGGCACGATCCTTGACGAAGAGGGCGTGGCGATCCGCGCCGGGCATCACTGCGCCCAGCCGCTCATGGCGCACCTTGGCGTGCCTGCCACGGCGCGGGCGAGCTTCGGCATATACAGCGATGAAAGCGATATCGCCGCGCTGGTGCGCGGGATCGAACGGACCAGGAGGATCTTCGGATGAGTGCAAGCGATCCCCGGCAGGAAACAGGGTTTGCGGTGGAGGAAGTGGCGCAGGTCAGCCCGCCGCGCCGTGCGCGCGTTGACGACATTCCCGAACCGGCAGGCGATGCCACACCGACAGAAACGCCGGCCGAAAAGCTTGAGCGCAAGCGCGACTATCTGGAAGGCTTCCTCGCCGCCAAGCCAGCGGCTGCTTCACCCAGCGAGCCGGGCGGCGACCTTTACGAAGGGGTCATCGCCGCGCTGCGCGAGATTTTCGATCCCGAAATCCCGGTCAACATCTATGATCTGGGCCTGATCTACGGGGTGGAGGTTTCCGATGAAGCCGATGTCACCGTGACGATGACACTGACCACGCCGCATTGCCCCGTGGCCGAATCGATGCCGGGCGAGGTGGAACTGCGCGTCTCCTCGGTGCCCGGCGTGCGCGATGCCGAAGTCAATCTGGTGTGGGATCCGCCGTGGGATCCTGCGAAGATGAGCGACGAGGCCAAGCTTGAGCTGGGAATGCTCTGAGCAATTTCCCGATCAGGCCCCATGAAGGTGCTGTCATGACGACCGAGACCCAGACCAGACCCCGCCGCCCGCGCCCTGCCGCCGTGGTGCTGACACCCGCCGCCGAGGCGCGCATTGCCCATCTCATGGCCACTGCGCCCGAAGGCGCGATCGGGGTCAAGCTTTCCACCCCGCGCCGGGGCTGTTCGGGCCTTGCCTATTCGGTCGACTATGTGACCGAGGCCAGCCCGCTTGACGAGAAGATCGAGACGCCGGGCGGCCTGTTCTTCATCGACAGCGCTTCGGTGCTCTACCTCATCGGCAGCACGATGGACTGGCAGGAAGACGATTTCACCGCCGGCTTCGTCTTCCAGAACCCCAATGCCAAGGGATCGTGCGGCTGCGGGGAAAGCTTCACCGTCTGATCCGCCTGGCAGGTCTGATCCGTCATTAAAGGCTGCTTGCCACCTTGCGGTTCTCCCGGTTCAATCACGCGGGTTGAACACCGGGAGCCGCGCGATGCACAGCCTTGATGACCTGCGCCGGAAGGTTGAAAGCCAGAAGACCGGCAATCCCGCGATGTATGGCGGCATCGATTTTGCCGCCCGGCCCGAACGCCTGCTGCCGCATGGCCCGTCCGACGGGCAGGCGCATCTGTCCGAACTGCGCGGACGCTTCGCCGCCGATGCGCCGCGCCTGCTGGAAAACCGCGACCTGATGGGCCGCATGGCGCTCTACACCATGCTGGGCGATACGGTGGCCGATCCTTATGCCGCGTTGATGCCGCAGTGCGGTTTCCGCCCGCTGGTGGAGATGCTCGTGAGGGCCTGCGACGAGGGGGTGGAGGCCGTGGCCGAGGCGCCGCCGGAACTGGTGCGCTTCATCCGCGCGATGGAAGACACGCCGCCGTGGGTGGACATGACGCTGATCGAGCGCGGGGCGCGCATCCAGCGCAATGCCATGGCCAATTTCGCGCCATGGGCGATTCGCGGCGGGTTCATCGCCACGTTCATGAACAAGTATGCTGCCCTGCCCATGGCGCTGACGGGCACGCTTTCGCACAAGACGGCGGCGCGCCGGATCAAGGAGACGGCCACCTTCTTTGCCACCAGCACCCTGCCCGGCGCGCTCAGGCGCAATGGTGCCGGTTTCAAGGCGGCGGCGATGGTGCGGCTGATGCATTCGATGGTGCGGTTCAACGTGCTGTCGCAGGGCCGGTGGGACCAAACGGTCTATGGCATCCCGATCCCGCAGGTGGACCAGATGCCTGCCGGGCTGATCGGCGATTTCTTCCTTTCGGTCGGCGCCTTGCAGCAAGGGCGCAGCTCCTTCAGCACGGACGAGCGCGCGCAGGTGGAACTTTCGCGCTATCGCTGCTTCCTGCTGGGCCTGCCGCAGGATCTGCTGGGCGACAATCCGCGCGACGTGGTGGACTTCTGGAATGCGCGGATGCTCACCTTGCGGCGCGGCTTTGATCCGCAGACATGCGGCGCGCTGCTGAAGGCCACCATGCAGGCGCAGCTTGGCGATACCTCGACCCCGGCGGGCGCGCTGCGCGAACGCTTCGAGAAGAGCTTTGCCAAGATCTACTTCCTGCAGAACTTCTGCGACGGGAAGGACGAGCGCGCAAAGGCGTTCGGCGTGCCGATCAGCGCGGTGGACAAGGCGCGCGCTGCCGTGGTGGGGGCGCATGTCTTTGGCCGGATGCGCGCCTATACCGCCGCCGCGAAAGTGCCGGTTCTGGGCGCGATTGCCGACCGGCGGCTGACCGCGCGGCTGCGGCGCTACCTTGGCACGCTTGGCCATGCCGAGTTCACCAGCGATGCGGCGCAATACCGGCCAGCGCCGGTAAAGGGTGGAACCGCGACGGCCTGAGCCGGTTGCCGCTTTCGCTCAGTCCCCGCCTTCGAGGAAGCGCAGCAGCGCCTGGTCGAGCGCATCGACCTGATCGTTGGCGTCGATCTGCGATTCCAGCCAGAGCCGTTCGGCATCGCTCACGCCGTGGTCCCCGGCGGCTTCGGCGGCAATGTCGCGCATCGGCTGCTTGCGGCCGAAGGTCACTTCGCGCAAGCCTTGCGCGAAGCCGCTGGCGCTGGTGCGCGCCATGCGTCCGAAGAACCGTCCGACATGGCTGGTGCGGTCGTTCATGAAGGCTTCGAGTTCGGCCGCGCGCTCGCGCGTGATGCCTTTCGCGCCGTTCCAGCCCTGAAGGTAGTTGCCCACGCCCTGCACGAAGAGGCGCTCCCATTCCGGCGCATTGGCCGCGCCCAGCGTGCGGTCCTTGAGGCGGAAGAGCATTTCGGCCTCGCGCTGGCTGACGCCTGCCGGGCGATCCCCGCCCGATGCGAAGATGGTGCGCCGGATCAGCGCGCATTCGGCCGCGGTTATCACGCCGGGTTGCAGTTCGCCGCCGCAGCGGGTGGGGCCTTCGCCGCTCAGCACTTCGCGTTCAAGCTGTTCCAGCACGAACAGGCGCAGCGCTTCGGGCGCGGACAGCGCCTTTTCCAGCACGCGCACCAGCAGTTCCAGTTCGGTCAGGCTTTCCACCTTGCCATCGTGCGACACGCGCTCGATCAGCCAGCGGGCGTTCTCGTCCGAGACATGGCCGCGCGGCTCGGTGCCGTTGACGGTGAACTCGACCAGCGCCTCAAGGAAGAAGTCCGACCATTCGCGCGTGGGCGCGGCAAGCTGGTCGTTCATGATGAAGATGGCTTCGGCCTCTTCGGGATCGATCTTGCCGTCGGGCCATGCCGCGCGGCGCAGCGCGAGGATTTCGTCGGGGGAAATCGTGCCGTCCCCGGCGGCCTGCGCGGCCAGTGCGCGGAAATGCAAGGTCATGCGTATCTGGTCCCTTCCTGCACCGGTGTCGCGGCGGTCGTGCGCAGGGACTTAAGGGAAAGCGCTTAATTTGGGGTTAGCAGGCGGACAACGGCCATCAGCCCCGAAAGCGCCAGCAGGAAGCCCACGAAACCGCGCCAGGCCGCATTGCTGACCTTGCCGAAGGCCATCGCGCCAAGATGATTGCCCGCCAGAACGGGGCCGAACAGCAGCAGCGCGAAGATTGCCTGCCGCCACGTGGCCAGACCCAGCGCCAGCGCGGCGAGCGTGCTGGCGATCGAGGTGAGGAGAAATACGGTGAGCATTGATGCGCGCGCCACCTCGCGCGGGATCGGGCGGCGCAGGTAGAATGGCACCACGGGCGGCCCCGGCATTCCGGCAAAGCCCGTGAGCAGGCCCGCCGCCGCGCCTGTCAGCCCGGTTTCCAGCCGTCCGGGGGCATGGCCCGGACGCGCCGGCAGGAGAACCATGACGAACGCCCCGATCGCCACCAGGGCAATGAGCACGCGCGCAAGACCCGGCGGGGTGGCGAAAAGCAGCAGCAGCCCGGCAGGCGTCAGCAGCACGGCGGCGGCGCCGATCACGCCCGCGCTTGTCTCGCTCTGCCGCCAGACCTTGCGGGCGCCGACAAGGCCGATCAGCAGCGCCAGCATGTTCGAGACGACCACCGCTTCGCCCGGCGGGATTACCAGTGCGATCAGCGGCACCAGCAGGATCGCCATGCCGAAGCCCGCCAGCCCGCGCACGAAGGCGGCAACGAATGCCGCCAGCGCGCAGAGCGCGAGCGAGAGGAGCGGGAGGCCGAGCGCGGTCAGTGGCGCAGATCCGGCGGCGTTGCCTCGCCCATCAGCAGGGCGATGGCTTCATCCAGCGGCATGATCTTCTGGTGCTGTTCGCCAAGGATGCGGATGGCAACCGTGCCTTCCTCGGCCTCGCGCTTGCCCACCACCAGCAGGTAGGGGACTTTCTGGAGCGAGTGCTCGCGCACCTTGTAGTTGATCTTCTCGTTCCTGAGGTCGGTATCGGCGCGGATGCCCGCAGCCTTGAGCCGGGCGAGCGCGTCTTTCGCATAGTCGTCGGCATCGGAAACGATCGTGGCGACCACGGCCTGGACCGGCGCGAGCCAGACCGGCAGGCGGCCGGCAAAATGCTCGATCAGGATGCCGATGAAGCGTTCATAGCTGCCGAAGATCGCCCGGTGCAGCATGACCGGGCGGTGTTTTTCCCCGTCCTCGCCGATGTAGCTGGCATCGAGCCTTTCGGGCAGGACGCGGTCCGACTGGATCGTGCCCACCTGCCAGGTGCGGCCGATGGCGTCGGTGAGGTGCCATTCCAGCTTGGGCGCATAGAACGCGCCTTCGCCGGGCAGTTCCTCCCAGCCATAGTCCGCCGTGGCAAGCCCTGCGCGCACCACCGCATCGCGCAGTTCGCTTTCGGCCTTGTCCCACATGGCATCGGTGCCGAAGCGCTTTTCCGGGCGCAGCGCCAGCTTGATCGCATAGGTAAAGCCGAAGTGGCGGTAGATACGGTCGGCCAGTTCGCAGAACGCCTGCACTTCGGCCACGATCTGGTCCTCGCGGCAGAAGATGTGGGCATCGTCCTGCGTGAACTGGCGCACGCGCATCAGCCCGTGCAGCGCGCCATGCGGTTCGTTGCGGTGGCAGCAGCCGTTCTCATAGAGTCGCAGCGGCAGATCGCGGTAGGACTTGATGCCCTGCCGGAAGATCAGGACGTGCGCCGGGCAGTTCATCGGCTTCAATGCCATCCAGTCGGCATCGTCCGAAACGATCGGGCCTTCGTCATCGACATTGGGCACTTCGTCGGGGATGACGAACATGTTCTCGCGGTATTTGCCCCAGTGGCCCGATTGCTCCCACTGGCGCGCGTCCATGACCTGCGGGGTCTTGACCTCGCGGTAGCCCGCGCCATCGATGGCGCGGCGCATGTAGGCTTCCAGTTCGCGCCAGATGAGATAGCCCTTGGGGTGCCAGAACACGCTGCCGTGGGCTTCCTGCTGAAGGTGGAACAGGTCCATTTCCTGCCCCAGCTTGCGATGATCGCGCTTTGCTGCTTCCTCAAGCCGGGTCAGGTGCGCATCAAGCTGCTTCCTGTTGAGCCAGCCGGTGCCGTAGATGCGCGAAAGCATGGCGTTCTTCTGGTCGCCGCGCCAGTAGGCACCGGAAACGCGCGTAAGCTTGAACGCCTGCGGATCGAGCTTGCCGGTGGACGGCAGGTGCGGGCCGCGGCACATGTCGAGCCAGTCGTCCCCGCTCCAGTAAACGGTCAGTTCCTCGCCTTCGGGCAGTTCGGCGGCCCATTCGGCCTTGAAGCTTTCGCCCTGCTGCTTCCAGCGGCTGATGAGCTGCTCGCGGCTCCACACCTCGCGGCGCAGCGGCTTGTCGGCAGCGATGATGCGGCGCATCTCGGCCTCGATCGCGGGCAGATCCTCGTCGGTGAACGGGCGCTCTGCCGGGGCGAAATCATAATAGAAGCCATCGTCCGTGCTGGGACCGAAGGTGATCTGCGTGCCGGGAAACAGCGCCTGCACCGCCTCTGCCAGAACATGCGCGTAATCGTGGCGGGCAAGGTCAAGCGCTTCGGCCTCGTCCTTCGCGGTAATCAGCGCCAGCGCCGCATCCGTGGTGAGCGGCCGGGTGAGATCGACCAGTTCGCCATCCACCTTTGCCGCCAGCGCCGCCTTGGCAAGGCCGGGACCGATCGCGGCGGCAATATCCGCGGGCGTGGTGCCGGGGGCAACCTCGCGGAGCGAGCCATCGGGCAGGGTGATCTTCAGCAGTCCGGACATCGGGGTCTCTCTACAGCAATCTGGCCAAGGCGATCCGGCCAAGCGATTTTGCCGGTGCCTTGCCACAGGAACAGGGCCGCCGGAAGGGTGCGCATCGGCTAAATCGGATCGGTTCGGGCGGCGATGCGCGAAATCCGCCCGGACCGGGCGGCGGCATCGCGGCAGGTCTCAGCCCCGCGGCAACCGCCCCCGGCCCGCGGTGGTAGTGCCCGCGAGCCTGGTCAGGGCAAAAGTGGCAACAGG
Organism: Novosphingobium sp.; assembly: GCA_046294595.1. GTDB lineage: Bacteria > Pseudomonadota > Alphaproteobacteria > Sphingomonadales > Sphingomonadaceae > Novosphingobium. The sequence goes on along the minus strand of JBKBKD010000007.1, from coordinate 76,438 downwards.
TGTGAAGCGGATGCGATGTGCCATGGCGCACGGCTCTAGCGGGGATTTGCGGCGGTGTCATCATCATCGGCGGTGGGGGTTGCGCCTGCCCGCTTGCCTGCGCCCGTGCCCCGCGTCATGACAGCGGGCATGACCGAGATTTCCCGCTTCACCCTGCCCTCCGGCCAGCAGATGGCCTATCGCTTCCTCCCCGGCAGATTGCCTGCGCTCGTCTTCCTGCCCGGCTACAAATCGGACATGGCGGGCGGAAAGGCGCAGGCCGTGCTGGCCTGGGCAGAGGCGCGGGGCCGCGCCTGCCTGCTGCTCGACTATACCGGCTGCGGGCTGAGCGACGGGGACTTTGCCGATGGCCGCCTTTCGCAGTGGCGCGACGAGGTGGCGCTGCTGATCGACCATCTGGGCATCGCAGCGGTGCAGCTTGTCGGGTCGAGCATGGGGGGCTGGCTCATGCTGCTGATTGCGGAAAGGCTGGGCACGCGGGTGAAGGCCCTGGTCGGCATCGCGCCCGCGCCCGATTTCACCGAATGGGGTCTTTCGCCTGCGCAGCGGATCGAACTGGCCGCGGGCCGCACGATCTTCGAGGACAACCCCTATGGCCCGGAGCCGACGCCGACCCATGCCGGGTTCTTCTCCGATGCCGAACGGCACCGGCGGCTGGGCGGCGAGATCGCCTTCGATGGCCCGGTGCGGCTGCTGCACGGACAGGCCGATGCCGATGTGCCGTGGGAGATATCCTTGCGGCTGGCGCGCAGCCTGCGTTCAGCCGATGTGCAGGTCCATCTCGTCAAGGACGGCGATCACCGGCTTTCGCGCGAAAGCGACATCGCGCTGCTCCTGCGCGAAATCGCCGGGCTGGAAGGATGATGCAGCCATGATCGATCTGCCCGTGCCCCAGTTTGCGCAGGAGATTGCCTCCGCACAGGTGCAGGATGTGGCCATGATGCAGGTCGGCGGCGGCACGATCCCCCGGCGCGAATCCGAACTGCCGCTGCCGCACCGGCGCAAGGGCAAGGCGGAGACTGCGGGCGGCCTGAGCGGGCAGGACAGGAAAGGAGAGGGTGAGCCGACGCTGCAACGCCCCGATCTTCCTGAACGCGATCGTCTGGCCGATTGCCTTGCCAAGGCTGCCAGCAATCCCGATGCCGCCATGGTCGAGGCGCAGGTCTGGCTGGGCGAAGGGCGCAGCGCAGCGCAGCAGGTGCGGGCCAATCACTGCCTTGGCGTGCTGCGTGCCAATGCGGGCGATTTCGACGCTGCGGCCGATGCCTTTGCCGCAGCGGTGGCGGGCATTCCGGCCGAACAGCAAGTGGCGGCGGTGCCGCTCATGGCGATGGCGGGCAATGCCGCTCTGGCAGGCGGCAAGGCGGATGCGGCGCTGGGCTGGTTCGACCGGGCGCTGGCGGTGAAGGATTATGCCGACGCGCCCGCCCTGGGGGCGATCCAGATCGACCGGTCGCGCGCGCTGGTGGCGCTGGGCCGCACGGTCGATGCGGCGGCGGCCCTGCACGAGGCGCACCGTCTGGCCCCTGCCGATGCCGAAGGCTGGCTGCTTTCGGCCACGCTGGCGCGGCGGCAGGGCAGCCTTGCACTGGCGCAGCGCGATATCGAGACGGCGGCGAGGCTTGATCCGCGCGATCCGCGCATCGGGCTTGAGGCAGGCGTCATCGCCGTTCTGGCCGGGCGCGACGAGGCGGCGCGCAAATCGTGGGAATCGGTCATCGCGCTTGACCGGGACGGCGATCTTGCCCGCACCGCGCAGGGCTATCTTGACCAGCTTGGCCCGGTGGCCGACACTGCACCGCCTGCGGCCACGGGGGAGAAATCCGGCTCATGAAACTGTCCGTTCTCGATCTGGTCAGCGTGGTCGAGGGCGGCAGCGTGCGCGCGGCGCTCGACAATGCGGCCGCCGCGGCGCGCGTTGCCGAGACGTGCGGCTACCAGCGCTACTGGGTGGCCGAGCATCACGGCATGGAAGGGCTGGCAGGCGCGGCCACGGCGGTGGTGCTGGCGCATATCGGGCAGGCCACGTCCACCATCCGCATCGGCGCGGGCGGGATCATGCTGCCCAACCACAATCCGCTGGTCATTGCCGAACAGTTCGGCACGCTGGCAGCGCTCTTTCCGGGGCGGATCGATCTGGGGCTGGGGCGCGCGCCGGGGGCAGACCAGCGCATCGTGCGCGCCCTGCGCAAGGACACCAACCGCGCTGCCGAGGATTTCCCGCAGGACGTGGTGGAACTGCAATTGCAGTTCGCCGGCGATCCGCGCGTCCCCTTGCAGGCCTATCCGGGCAAGGGGGCGCAGGTGATGCTGTGGATCCTTGGGTCCAGCCTCTATGGCGCGCAGCTCGCGGCCATGCTGGGCCTGCCCTATGCCTTCGCCTCGCACTTTGCGCCCGATCATCTCGATGCGGCGCTCAGGATCTACCGCGAACGGTTCCAGCCTTCGGCAGTGCTCGCTGCGCCCTATTGCGCCGCGGCGATCAATGTCGTGGCGGCCGATACCGATGCGGAAGCGCAATTGATCGCATCATCGATGGATCAGGCTTTCGTGGCGCTGCGCACCGGCAATCCGGGCAGGCTGAAGCCGCCCGTGCCGGGATACCGCGAAAGCCTGCCCGCGCCGGCGCGCGCCATGCTGGAGCATGTGCGGCAGGTAAGCGCCTGCGGATCGGTGGCAACCGTGCGGGCGCAGCTTGCCGCCTTTGCCGCGCGCACCGGCGTGGACGAGGTGATCGTGGCGGGTTCGTTCTTCGATCAGGAGGCGCGGCTGAAGTCGTTGCGGCTGACGGCCGAGGCTGCGCGGGAACCCGTGGCGGAAAGCGTGGTTTCCTGACGAAATGGCGCAGGCCCTCGCTGCGGCATGATCCGCCGCCAGCACACGCCACAACGGAAGGGTTAAGCCGCAGGCGCCATTGAACCGGACTTGAGCCGCCGACCGGGGTGGATTACCATCTGGAACAATGATACAAGTGCGTATTCTATAATTACAAGAGAGAGCAATTTACTCTCTCGCAGGAGAGCTGGAGAAACGCCATGGCGTCCCCGTCCGCACCCACGCTTGCGCCGTCTGATCCGTCTGCGATGCCGGGGGCGAACAGTCCCGACATGCCCGGCGGTGATTTCGCGCAGGCTCTGCTTGACCGGTTTTCGGCAGCGCTCCTGCCCGACGAGGCCCGCGATTTCGATGCGGCGCGCCTTGCCGAAGCCGCGCGCTTCACCGCCGCTGCCGCTGCCGTGCGCAAGGCCGCCGAGCCTGCCATCGTCATCGAAAGCGTGAGCGCGGCGCATGGTGCCGAACGCCATCTGCGCATCGCGATCATCAACGATGACATGCCGTTCCTTGTCGATTCGGTCACATCGGCGATCACCGCACAGGGGCTGGCGATCGACCGGCTGGTGCATCCCGTGGCCGCCGTTCGCCGGGATGGCGAAGGACGGCTGATCGGCCTGCCTTCGGGCGATGCCAGCGGGGAACGCCGCGAATCGATCATCTACCTTGAAACCGAACGCGCCGATGCGCGCCAGCGCCGTGCGCTGGCAGGGGTGCTGGCGGAAGTGCTGGCCGATGTCCGCGCGGCCGTGGCCGACTGGCCGCTGATGCAGGCGGCGATGCGCGCCGATGCCGACGTTCTGGCCGATCCGGAAGGGGCAGCCCTGCTGCGCTGGCTGGCCGACGGGATGCTGACCCAACTGGGCAGCGTGACACGGCTGCGTGACGGCGCCGAGCAGCAGCCGCTGGGCATCTGCCGCGCCAGCGCCCGCAGCCTTCTGGCCGCGGCTTCCTATGAACGTGCCTTCCAGTGGTTCGACAGCGGCAAGGGGCGCGCGCCGCTGATCGTCAAGGCCAACCGCATCGCCAACGTCCACCGCCGCGTGCCGCTCGACCTGTTCATCGTGCCGCGCATCGAGGACGGGAAGGTGGCGGCGCTCAGCGTCCATGCGGGCGTGTGGACCAGCGCCGCACTGGCCGCCGCGCCCGACCGCGTGCCGCGCCTGCGCACCCAGCTTGCCGAATTGATGGACCGGTTCGGCTTTGCGCCCAAGGGCCATGCCGGAAAGGCGCTGGTCCATGCCATGACCGCGCTGCCGCATGACCTGCTCATCAGCTTTGCCGAAGCCGATCTGGAACGCGTGGTGACAGCCACGATGAGCCTTGTGGACCGCCCGCGACCGCGTCTCGCGCTGGTCGAGGCGCCCCTTGCGCGCCACCTCTTCGCATTCGTCTGGCTGCCGCGCGATCTGCTTTCGACGCAGGTGCGCCTTTCGATCCAGGCGATGCTGGAAAGCGCCGCCGGGGCGCAGGTGATCGACTGGGCCTTGCAGGTGGAGGGCAGCACGCTGGCCATGCTGCGCTTCGTGCTCGACGTGCGCGACCAGCACGATGCCAGCGCCGACGAGGATGCGCTCGACCAGCAGTTGCAGGGGCTGGTGCGCGGCTGGGCCGGGGCGGTGGAAGCCGAACTGGCAAAGGCGGAGGAACCGGCGCGCGCGGCGGCGCTGGCGGCGCGCTATGCCGATGCCTTTCCGCTGGCCTTCCGCAATGCGTCCGGGCCGGAGGAAGCGGCGAGCGACATCCGCGTGCTGCGCACCCTTGCCGGATCGAAAGCCCCGCGCCGCGCCGCGCGCCTGCACCGCCACGCCGGCGAAGAGGCGCTGCGGCTCAAGCTCTACCAGCGCGAGGGCGCGATCGTGCTTTCGGATGCGGTGCCGGTGCTGGAAAACTTCGGCTTCCGCGTGCTGGAGGAAGTGCCGACCCCGCTGGCAGGCGGCAGGCTGGGCTACATTCACGATTTCATCGTGGCCCATCCGGCAGGCAGCACGGTGGACGAACTTCTGGCGCGGGCGGCATCGATCGAAGCCTCGCTGGCGGCCGTGCTCAATGGCGCGGCGGAAGACGACGCCTTCAACCGCCTGATCGTGGCCATCGGACTGACCGCGACCGAGGCGAACTGGCTGCGCGCGTTCTATCGCTACCTGCGCCAGGCGGGCATGACCTTCGGCATCCCCACCGTGGTCGATGCGCTAAGATCCGCGCCTGCGGTAACGCGCGGCCTTGTCGATGCCTTTGCCGCGCGTCATGACCCGGCCTTTGCCGGAGACCGCGAAGAGGCCTTCGCCGCCGCCGAAGAGCGAATCCGGACGGGTCTTGCCGCAGTTGCCGCGATCAACGACGACCGGCTGCTGCGCGCCTTCCGTGCGCTGGTGGGCGCGATCCTGCGCACCAATGCCTTTGCGCCTGCGGCCGCAGAGGCGCTGGCCTTCAAGATCGATTCGGCACAGGTGCCCGGCCTGCCCAAGCCGCTGCCGTGGCGGGAAATCTTCGTCTATTCGCCGCGCGTGGAAGGCATCCACCTGCGCGCCGGGGCGGTGGCGCGCGGGGGGCTGCGCTGGTCGGACCGGCGCGACGATTTCCGCACCGAAATCCTTGGCCTGATGAAGGCGCAGCGCGTGAAGAACGCGGTGATCGTGCCGACCGGCGCCAAGGGCGGCTTCTATCCCAAGCAGTTGCCCGATCCGGCGCGCGACCGCGAAGGCTGGCTGGCGGAAGGCAAGGCGAGCTATCAGGTGTTCATCCGCACGCTGCTGTCGATCACCGACAACATCGTTGGCGGCAAGGTGGTGCATCCGGCAGGCGTGGTGGTGCGCGACGGGGAAGACCCCTATTTCGTGGTGGCCGCCGACAAGGGCACGGCAACCTTCTCCGACGTGGCCAATGCCATTGCCCAAAGCCGCGACTTCTGGCTCGACGATGCCTTCGCCAGCGGCGGCTCCAAGGGTTATGACCACAAGGCCATGGGCATCACCGCGCGCGGGGCCTGGCTTTCGGTGCGGCGCCACTTCCTTGAACTGGGCGTCGATGTCCAGACCCAGCCGGTGCGCGTGGCGGGCTGCGGCGACATGTCGGGCGACGTGTTCGGCAACGGCATGCTGCTTTCGCAGGCGATCAAGCTGGTTGCGGCCTTCGATCACCGGCACGTGTTCCTCGATCCCGATCCCGATCCTGCCGCAAGCTGGCAGGAGCGCGCGCGCATGTTCGCGCTGCCGCGTTCAAGCTGGGACGATTACGACCGGAGCCTGATTTCGGCGGGGGGCGGGGTATTCCCGCGCAGCATGAAGGCGATCCCGCTTTCGCCGCAGGTGCAGGCCATGCTGGGGCTGGACGCGGCCGAGATCGACCCGGATTCGCTGATTTCGGCAATCCTGCGCGCCAAGGTCGACCTGCTGTGGTTCGGCGGGATCGGCACCTATGTGAAGGCAGGCTACGAAAACAACGTCGACGTGGGCGATCCGGCCAACGATGCCCTGCGCGTATCGGCCCACGAAGTGCGCGCCCGCGTGATCGGCGAAGGCGCGAACCTTGGCGTCACGCAGGCGGGCCGCATTGCCTTTGCACTCTGCGGCGCGGATGGCGCGGGCGGGCGCATCAACACCGATTTCATCGACAATTCGGCCGGGGTCGATTGTTCGGACAACGAGGTGAACATCAAGATCGCGCTGGCCGCGGCCAAGCGCGCGGGCCGGCTCGACGAGGCGGCGCGGGTCGAGCTGCTGGCCGCCATGACCGATGACGTTGCCCACCTCGTGCTTGAGGACAACCGCCTTCAGGCGCTGGCGCTCTCCGTTGCCGAACGCGGCGGCGCGGCGGCCATGCCGTCATGGTCGCGCCTCATCGACGTGCTGGAGGACGGCGGCGACCTTGATCGCCGGACCGAAGGGCTGGCCAGCGCCGAAGAACTGGCCCGCCGTGCCGCGGCAGGGCAGGGGCTGACCCGGCCGGAACTGGCGGTGCTGCTCTCCAGCAGCAAGCTGGCCTTGCAGCGCGCGCTTGAGGAAAGCGCGGTGGTGGATGATCCGGTGCTGGAAGCGGAACTGGTCGCCGCGTTTCCGCCCCGGATGCGCGAAGCCTTCCTTGCGGAAATCACGCAGCACCGCCTGCGCCGCGAGATCATTGCAACCAAGCTGGCGAACCGCATCGTCAACCGGATGGGTCCGGTCATGCCCTTCGAGCTGTGCGAGGAGGAAGGCGTTTCGCTGGCACAGATGGCGGCGGCCTTCGTCGCGGCCGAACGGCTGCTGGATCTCGGCAGGACATGGGACATGCTCGATGGTGCGGACATGCCCGAAGCGCTGCGCCTCATGCTGTTCGATCGTGTGGCGCAGGGCCTGCGCGGCCATGTTGCCGATGTGCTGCGCGCAGGGCACGGTTCGCTGCAACCGGGCGCGCTGATCGCCATGCTCGATGCGGATGTCGGCCTGCTTTCGGGCGCGGCGGCGGGGCTGCTGCGCGGCGAGGCGCAGGCACAGGCGCGCCAGATGGCCGATGATCTTGCCGCCGCCGGTGCGCCTGCCGATATCGCCGAGCGGCTTGTCCATCTGTTCGACATGGACGGCGCGGTGGGGCTTGCGCATCTGGCGGGCGAACTGGGCGTGGATGCCGCGGTTCTGACGAGGGCCTTTGCCGATCTGGGGGCCGAACTGGGGCTGGACTGGGCGCAGCAGACCACCCGCAGGATCGCCCCTTCCGACACGTGGGAGCGGCTGCTGGTGGCCGGTCTGGCGCGCGATTTCGAGCAGATGCGCCTCGATTTCCTTGGCCGCTGCGGCGATGCCGGGCCAGACCGTTTCGCGCGCGAATGGCTGGCCGGCCATGCCGATGAAGTGCGCCAGTTCCGCGCGCTGGTGGCCCGTGCGCAGTCCGCACCGGCGGTCACGCCCGCCATGCTGGCGCAGGTGGCCAGTCAGGCCCGGACCCTGCTGGGGCGGTAGCTGGCCTCGATCACGCCCTGACCCTTTGCAGGAGCGGGCCTTTTTGATGTGTGTCAGTTGACGCAGGGCCGCTTTTGTCCAAACGGCTGAGCCATACCTGAGAGGATTCGACGGATGGGCAGTGAAATGGATCGCGCGGACGTTATCATCGTGGGGGCGGGGCACGGCGGGGCGCAGGCCGCCATCGCATTGCGCCAGAACGGTTTCGAGGGTCGCATTCTGGTGATCGGGCGGGAGCCGGAAATCCCCTACGAACGTCCGCCGCTGTCCAAGGAATATCTGGCGCGCGAAAAGACCTTCGAGCGCATCTGCATCCGTCCCGCCCAGTTCTGGCTGGACAAGGGCGTGGAGATGCGGCTGGGCGCCGAAGTCGTCTCGCTCGATCCGGCAGCGCACACGGTCACGCTGGCCGATGGTGGGCAGGTTGCCTATGGCAGGCTGATCTGGGCAACCGGCGGCGATCCGCGCAGGCTTTCGTGCGCCGGGGCCGATCTTGGCGGTGTTCATGCCGTGCGCACCAGGGAAGACGCCGACCGGCTGATGGCCGAACTGGACGCCGGTGCCCGACGCGCGGTGGTGATCGGCGGGGGCTATATCGGGCTGGAAGCCGCCGCCGTGCTGACCAAGTTCGATGTGCACGTCACCCTGCTTGAGGCGCTGCCGCGCGTGCTGGCGCGCGTGGCCGGTGAAGCGCTTTCCCAGTTCTACGAGGCCGAGCACCGCGCCCATGGCGTGGACCTGCGCACCAGCGCGGCGATGGACAGCATCGTGGGCGAGAACGGGCGCGTGACCGGCGTGAAGATGCAGGACGGCGAAGTCCTGCCGGCCGACATCGTGATCGTGGGCATCGGCATCGTGCCCTGCGTGGGGCCGCTGTTGCAGGCGGGCGCGGCAGGCGGCAACGGGGTGGATGTCGATGAATACTGCCGCACCTCTCTGGCCGATGTCCATGCCATCGGCGATTGCGCGGCCCACGCCAATGCCTTTGCCGATGGCGCGGTGATCCGGCTGGAATCGGTGCAGAACGCCAACGACATGGCCAATACCGTGGCGAAGGCCATCTGCGGCAATCCGGTGCCCTATGCGGCCACCCCTTGGTTCTGGTCGAACCAGTATGACCTGAAGCTCCAGACTGTCGGCCTTTCGACAGGGCACGATCAGGCCGTGCTGCGCGGCGATCCGGCAGCGCGCTCTTTCTCAGTGGTTTACCTGAGGGCCGGCAAGGTCGTTGCGCTCGATTGCGTGAACATGGTCAAGGACTATGTGCAGGGCAAGAAACTGGTCGAAGCGCGCGCGCAGATTGCGCCCGAACTGCTAGCCGATGTCAGCATTCCGCTGAAGGAAATGGCAACTTAGCCAAGGCGCTCCATGGCCCAGCGGGCGGCGTCGGCCACGGCCGGGTCGGGGTCGTCCGCAAGGGCCTGAACCGCGGGGATCAGTGCCGGATCGGCGCTGTTGCCCGCGGCATAGAGGCAGTTGCGCACCCAGCGGTCGCGTCCGATGCGCTTGATCGGGCTGCCGCTGAACACGCGGCGGAAGGCCGCATCATCAAGCGCCAGCATGTCGGCTAGGCGGGGCGCGGCCAGTTCCGCGCGCGGCAGGAAGGCGCGGTTGGCCTGCGCGGCGGCGGCAAAGCTGTTCCACGGGCAGGCGGCAAGGCAATCATCGCAGCCATAGATGCGGTTGCCCATCGCGGCGCGGAACTCGTGCGGGACCGGGCCTTTGTGCTCGATCGTGAGGTAGGAAATGCAGCGCCGCGCATCGAGCCGGTAAGGCGCGGGAAAGGCATCGGTGGGGCAGGCCGTCTGGCACGCGGTGCAGGTGCCGCAGCGGTCGGCGTGGGGCTGATCGGGCGCAAGGGCAAGCGTGGTGAAGATCGCGCCGAGGAACAGCCACGAGCCGTGGCTGCGGCTGACGAGATTGGTATGCTTTCCCTGCCAGCCGATCCCGGCAAGCTGGCCCAGCGGCTTTTCCATGACCGGCGCGGTATCGACGAAGACCTTGACCTCTGCGCCCGGCTGGTCCGCCACCAGCCAGCGCGCCAGCGCCTTCAGTCCGCGCTTGACCACATCGTGATAGTCGGCCCCTTGCGCATAGACCGAAATGCGCGCGCGGTCCGGGTGGGCTTCCAGCATCCGGGGATCGATGGTGGGCGCATAGCTCATGCCCAGCGCGATCACGCTTTGCGCCTCAGGCCAGAGCGCGCGCGGGCCGCGCCGGTGGTGGAGGCGGGTTTCCATCCATTCCATGGTGCCGTGGCATCCATCGCCCAGCCATTGTTCAAGACGGCGCGCGCGCAGGGGATCATCCGCAGCAGGCGCGATGCCGCAGGCGGCAAAGCCGAGCGCTGCGGCCTCGGCCTTCAGCCGGCTTTCCAGATTTCCTGCCGCGGCGTTAACCAAACTTGTGGCCTCGCTCGTTCATTCGCTATCGCTAGGGGCATGAGCCATGAAGATCGAGCTAGGGCAATGGCGGGCGGGAGGCAACTTGGCAGGCAACGGGGTTGACCTGACGGGCAGGGAGCTTGCCATCGAGGCGCGCGGGCTGGTGAAGCGGTTCGACGGCTTTACCGCGGTGGACGGCGTGGACATCGCGGTGCCTAGGGGCGCGATCTATGGCATCCTTGGTCCCAACGGCGCGGGCAAGACCACCACGCTGCGCATGCTGCTGGGCATTATCGACCCGGATGAAGGCTATCGCTGCGTGCTGGGGGCCGAGCGGCCCACCGATGTGGCGCGCCGGATCGGCTATCTGCCGGAGGAGCGCGGGCTATACCCTGCGATGAAAGCCTACGAAGCCATCGGTTTCCTCGCCGCGCTGCGCGGGGTGCCGCTGAAGGAAGGGCGCCGCCGGGGGCGCGAACTGCTGGAGGCGCATGGCCTCGGCTATGCGGCAGACCGGCAGATCCGCCAGATGTCGAAAGGCATGGCGCAGACCGTGCAGCTTCTGGGCACGCTGGTGCACGAACCCGATCTGGTGGTGTTCGACGAGCCTTTCTCAGGTCTCGACGCGCTCAACCAGGGCAAGCTGGAGCGGATGATCCGCGATCTGGCGGCGCGCGGCACCACGGTGATCTTCTCCACCCATGTCATCGCCCATGCCGAACGCCTGTGCGATCAGGTGGCGATCATCGCGGGCGGCAAGGTGCCCTTCGCCGGGCCGGTGGACGTGGCGCGCGACCGGCTGCGCCCGCAGGTGCGGCTGGAAACGCGCGCGCAGGACGGGCCGTGGCGCGCGGTGCTTCCACCCGATGCCCGCCATGAAGGCGCATTCTGGTTCTTCACCCTGCCCGAAAGCGGCGTGGAGCCGCTGCTGCGGGCGCTGATCGAAGGCGATGCGGGCATTCTCAGCCTGTCGATCGAACGCGCGGGGCTGCACGATGCCTTCGTGGCGATTGCGGGCGAGGCGGCGGCAAGAGCGCTTGAGGAAAGCGCGGGAGAAACGAAATGACCGGCTGGACCGAGAAGCTGCGCGCGGCGCTGGTGATCGCCCGACGCGATTTCGTGGCCGTGGTCTTTTCCAAGACCTTCATCTTCTTCCTGATCGGCCCGGCCTTTCCGGTGATCGTGGGCGGGCTTGCAGGCAGCATCGGCGACAAGGTGCAGCAGAAGGTGGACCGGCCGACCATCGGCCTTGCCATGAGCGCGGCCGATGCCGGGCGCATGGTGGCGGCCCGTGCGGAACTTGACGGGCGGGTGCCGGGCACGATCCCTGAACTGGTGGTGCTGGACGATGTGCGCCCCGGCGAGGCGTTCGATGCGCGCGCGGCGCTGGCCGATGGCACAAGGCCGGTCGCGGCCGTTGTCGGCGGCACGCTCGACGCGCCGACACTGACCGCCCCGCGCGAGCGGGCCCGCCAGTGGGTGGGCGTGGTCTCCAACCTTGCGGCGCGGGCACGGGCCGCAGCGCCGACCGCCTATCCCGATGTCGCGGTCGAGGAAGTGGCCACATCGGTGGCCAAGGTGAAAACCGGGCAGACCTATACCGCGCAGGGCGCGCAGGTTCTGCTGTTCCTGCTGACCATGCTGCTGGCGGGCATGGTGCTTTCCAACCTGGTCGAGGAAAAGGGCAACAAGATCATCGAGGTTCTGGCCGCCGCCATCCCGATGGACGCGATGTTCATGGGCAAGCTCTTTGCCATGCTGGCGGTCAGCCTTGTCGGCATTGCGGTATGGGGCAGCGTGGGCGGGGCCATCGTGCTGGCGGGCGCCAAGAGCCTGCCTGCGGTGCCGGCCCCCGCGGTGGGCTGGCCGCTGTTTGCCCTGCTGGGCTTTCTCTACTTTGCCATGGCCTATCTGCTGATGGGATCGCTGTTCCTTTCCATCGGGGGCATGGCCACCACCGTGCGCGAAGTGCAGACGCTGTCGATGCCGGTTTCGATGTTCCAGCTCATGGTGTTCTTCTTCTCAAGCTATGCGCTGACCTCGCCCGGCACCTGGGTGGAATGGTTCTCGCTGGTCTTCCCGGTATCTTCGCCATACGCCATGCTGGCGCGCGCGGCGCAGCATGGCGAGGTCTGGCCGCATCTGCTGGCGCTTGGCTGGCAGGGTCTGTGGGTGATCGTGATCGTGCGGGCCGGGGCGCTCCTCTTCCGGCGGACGGTGATGAAATCCGGCCCGGCACAGGGCAGGCGCAGCGTCTGGACACGACTTTTCGGAAAAGGCGCGAAGGCTTATTGACAAGAATGTAGGTTGTGGCAGCTTGCAGGGGCAAGGAGGACCGCGAGGCACAGGCGCGGCCGCCGCACGACGGACCCATCCCGGAGGATAGCCATGGCAACGCAGCTTGCACCCGAAGCGCAGCAGTTCACCTACCGCAGTTCGCCAACAGCGATCGAAGCCTTCACCGCGTGGCTGAAGGAAAATCCGCAGGCCATTCCGGCCCATACCCACAAGTGGGACGTGAGCCGGTCCGACATCTACCTTGAAGATCGCTGGCAGCCGATCTTTGCCGAGATGCGCGCGCAGGCTCCGGTCAACTTCGTGCCCGAATCGCCTTATGGCGCCTACTGGAACGTGGTGAACCACAAGGCGATCCAGCACGTCGAATCGCTGCCCGAACTCTATTCCTCGTCGTGGCGCTATGGCGGCATCACCATCGGCGATCCGCCGGACGATGTCGATCCGGCGGTTCTGGCCGAGCGCCAGTTGCCGATGTTCATCGCGATGGACCGGCCCGAACATACCGGCCAGCGGCGCACCGTGGCCCCGGCCTTCACCCCCGCCAAGATGGTGGAGATGGAAGCCGACATCCGCCGCCGCACCGGCGAAGTGCTCGATTCGCTGCCCTGGGGTGAAAAGTTCGACTGGGTGGACAAGGTTTCGATCGAACTGACCACGGGGATGCTGGCCATCCTCTTCGGCTTTCCCTGGGCCGACCGGCGCCTCCTGACCTTCTGGTCGGACTGGGCGGGCGATGTGGAACTGGTCCTCGCGCGCGAACTTTCGGACATGCGCTTTTCGTTCCTCGGAGAGATGGCGCACTATTTCCAGCGCCTCTGGGCCGAACGGATGCGGGCCGCGCCTTCGGGCGATCTCATCTCGATGATGATCCATTCCGAAGCGATGAACCACATGAGCCCGCAGGAGTTCATGGGCAATCTGGTGCTGCTGATCGTGGGCGGCAACGATACCACGCGCAACACCATGTCGGGCATCGTCCATGCGCTCGACCAGTTCCCCGACCAGCGCGAACTGCTTGAACGCGATCCTTCGCTGATCCCGAACGCGGTGCAGGAATGCATCCGTTTCGTGACCCCGCTGGCCCACATGCGCCGCACCGCCACGGCCGATGCCGAACTGTTTGGGCAGAACATCAAGGCAGGCGACAAGCTGATCCTGTGGTATATCTCGGCCAACCGCGACGAGACGGTGTTCGATAATCCGGACAAGCTGATCGTCGACCGGCCCAATGCCCGGCGGCACTTGTCCTTCGGCCACGGCATTCACCGCTGCGTGGGCGCGCGCCTTGCCGAACTGCAACTGCGCATCCTGCTTGAGGAAATGCACGAGCGGCGGATGCGGGTGCGCGTGGCAGGCACGGTGGAGCGCGTGCGCGCCAACTTCGTCCATGGCTTCCGCAAGCTGGAGGTCATGCTCGAAAAGCGGTAATTCGCAAGGCGACGGCCTGTGCTATGCCGTAGGTCACGATTGGCAGGGCGGTACCGGGCTATTGCTGGCCCGGTCCTGTCGGCGGGCCACCGCCCCCCGGAGTTTCGCCTCCCGGCCAGTCGGCAGGACACCGGGAGGTCGCCGCAGTCATGCCCTCTTTCGCAGCCATGCCCGCATTCGCAATCGATCGTCGCCGGATGGTCGCGCTGCTTTCCGCCGGGGCTGCCATGCCGCTGGCTTCGGCCTGCGGCGCGCAGCCTGCCGCAAAGGGGCGCTATCCCATCGAGAAGAGCGAGGCGGAATGGCGCAGGCTGCTCAGCCCCGCGCAATACCGCATCCTGCGCGAAGCGGGGACGGAGCGGCCCTTCACTTCGCCGCTCCTGAACGAGAAGCGCAAGGGCACGTTCGCCTGCGCGGCCGATGGCACGGCGCTGTTTGCCTCGTCCACCAAGTATGACAGCGGCACCGGCTGGCCCAGCTTCTGGAAGCCGCTGCCGGGTGCGGTGGGCACCAGCACCGACCGTTCGCTGGGCATGGTCCGGACCGAGGTGCATTGCCGCCGGTGCGGCGGCCATCTGGGCCATGTTTTCGATGACGGCCCGCCGCCCACGGGGCTGCGCTACTGCATCAATGGCCTTGCGCTGACGTTCATGTCAGCCTGAACGCCCGGTTGCGCAAGAGCAAGAAAAGCCCCCGTTCCACAAGGGAAGGGGGCCTTGATCCTGCTGCATCCCTTGCGGGATGGGCAATCAGGCAGCGGTGGCCTTCACCAGCTCGCGCTTCACCTTGAGGGCGCGCGGCGAAAGCTTGGCATCCGACTGCTTGAGCAGCCAGTTGTCGAGACCGCCATTGTGCTCGACCGAGCGCAGGCCATGGGTCGACACGCGGAACTTGAAGCTGCGCTCCAGCTTTTCGCTCATCAGCGTCACGTTCTGCAGGTTGGGCAGGAACAGGCGCTTGGTCTTGTTGTTGGCGTGGCTCACGTTGTGACCGACTTGGCGGCCCTTACCGGTCAGTTCGCAGATACGCGACATGGCTGAAATCTCGCTTGTGTTCGATAATACCTATCGGGAAGGCGCGGCTCTTATCGATTCACGGGCCGAAGTCAAGGATTCGGAGTTTGAAAGCGGCGATCGGGCAGGTAAGGCCGCTGTCATGACCCGCTGGCCCCTGCCCGAACCGATGCGACTGGCGCTGGATGAAGCCGCGCGGGCCGCGGCCGAGGGCGAAGTGCCGATCGGCGCGGTTGTCGTCAGGGACGGCAAGGTCATTGCCGCCGCGCATAACCAGCCCCGCGCCCTGTGTGATCCCACCGCCCATGCCGAGGTGCTGGCGATCCGCGCCGCTGCTGCGGCACTGGGGCAGGAGCGGCTGGACGGGTGCGACCTGTGGGTCAGCCTTGAACCGTGCGCCATGTGCGCGGGCGCCATCGTTCATGCGCGCATTTCCCGCCTCTATTTCGCCGCTGCCGATCCCAAGGGCGGCGCAGTCGATCATGGCGCGCGGGTGTTCGATCAGCCCACCTGCCTGCACCGGCCCGAAGTCTATTCCGGCATGGGCGAGGGCGAGGCGGCAGACCTGCTGCGCGGCTTCTTCCGCGCGCGGCGTTAGACAGGCGTCGCCATACGCAGGCATCGCCAGCAATGGCCGCGTCAGAAGCTGCGCCAGATCTTCACGGGCACGCTGTCGGCCGGGCCTGCGCCCTTCGCGCAGCGCGCAGGCTTCATGCGGCGCGAATGGCACACGTGGATTTCGCGCAGCCAGCCGTCGCGGCCCAGCAGCAGGCGGATCATGTCGGGCCTGAGGCGCGGATTGGCGATGACCATGGCCTGGCGCACCTTGCCCGCGTTGAGGCCGGGCGTGCGCGAAAGACGGGCCATGTCGGGAAACTGCATCGCCTGAAACAGGGCGCGTCCCTGATCGAAATAGGCCGCGGGGTCATCGCTCATGCAGGTGCCATGCTTGGCCCATTCGTGCATGAGCAGATCGGCCGAAGGCGTGGTGCAGAAATTGCGGCGCAGCGTCTGCGCATCGGGCTGGCGGCGGGCGGGGCAATATTGCGGATAGAGGCCGCCGCGCCCATCGGGCCAGAGACCGTGGAGAATGAAGCCGAAGCGCCCCTGCCTGCCCGAACACTGCGTGGCATGGCGCGGATCGTCCTTGCGCGTGCGGCAGAACTCCGGCGACCAGCTTAGCGCAAGCGTATAGCCCGTGATCGGCACCACGCGGGGCGGGCCGTCCGGCTCCGGCAGGGGCGGCACGGTGATCTGTGGCGGCACCTGGCACTGCCAGTCCTGCGCGGTTGCCGCCACCGGCGAGAGCGCCAGCAGCAGGGCGCAGCCGGTCTTGATGGTGCCCGGCATGGCGGTCAGGCGGCCTTGTCCTGCTTCAGCCATGCCGACGTGGCGGGCAGGAACATCAGCACCGCCGCTGCCAGCATCAGCAGGATGGCAATGACCGAGAAGATGGCAAAGGGCAGGCCGATCACCTTGGCCACCACGGGGATTCCGGCAAGGCCCACCGCATCGAGCGCGATGATGACCGCGAGGAACCAGCGCGCCACCCCGAAGCGTCCGCGCGTGATGACAAGGGTGAGGCCGATGGCGACGAGGGCATTGGCAAACGGCCCGATCAGCAGCCTGGTGCGATCAATGTCGAGCGCGGCGGCCATCGCGGCGGCATGGACCAGCACGTTGACGATGCGCAGCAACTGGCTGGTGATGACGCCATATTCAAGCAGGCGGACGGGAACGGGGCGCATATCGGCCATGGCAGGGCGATCCTTCAGCAAATCGGGGTGAAATCAAGGCCGATGTCGGCGGCAGGCGCGCTCTGCGTGAGGCGCCCGACAGAGACATAGTCCACCCCTGATGCGGCAATGGCGGCGATGGTATCGAGCCGGACGCCGCCCGATGCCTCGCACGGCACCCGCCCTGCGACGAGCGCCACGGCTTCGCGCAGAAGATCAGGCCCCATGTTGTCGAGCAGCAGGCGCGTGGCCCCGGCGGCAAGCGCGGGTTCGATCTGGTCGATCCGGTCAACCTCGCAGATCACGTCCTTCACGCCTGCGGCAAGCGCGCGGCGCACCGCTTCGGCCACGCCGCCCGCAACGAGGACATGGTTGTCCTTGATCATCGCCGCATCCCACAGGCCCATGCGGTGATTGGTGCCGCCGCCCATGCGCACCGCGTATTTTTCAAGGTGGCGCAGGCCCGGAATGGTCTTGCGCGTATCGAGCAGCCTTGCGCGCGTCTCGCCCATGGCATCGACATAGGCCCGCGTGAGCGTGGCCACGCCCGAAAGATGCTGCACCGTGTTCAGCGCGCTGCGCTCTGCCGTCAGCATGGCGCGGGCATTGCCTTCAAGCCGCATCAGGTCCGATCCCGGCGAAACCTGCGCACCTTCTTCCACGAGGATCTCGACCGTCATGTGCGGATCGAGCGCACGGAAGAACGCGGCGGCAATCGGCAGCCCGCAGACGGTGATCGCATCGCGGCTGTCCATCACGCCCGAAAAGCGCGCATCGGCGGGAATCACGCTCTCGCTGGTGACATCATGCCCGCCGCCCGGAAGGCCCTCGCCCAGATCCTCGGCCAGCGTCGCCGCGACGAAGGCTTCCACATCGAAGCCGGGAATGGAGAAGCTGCTCATGCCGTCCGCCCTATCGCTGCGGGGTGCGTGTGTCGAGCGGCGGGAGCCTTGCGGTGCCGCGAGCCTCAGTGAACCCGGCCTCAGTGAACGAAGCGCGCCACCACATCGCGATAGGAGCGCGACACCTTCACCTCCGCGCCCGATGCCAGCACGAGGAAGCATTCGCCATTGGTGTGCGGGCGGACCTGACGGACCTGATCGAGGTTGACGATCTTCGAGCGGTGGACGCGCTGGAACACGCGCGGATCGAGGCGGCGTTCGAGATCCTTCATCGTCTCGCGCAGGATCAGCGAATTGTCGCCGGTGTAGATGCACATGTAGTCGCCCGCTGCCTCGATGCGTTCGATGCTGTCGACATCGACGCGGAAGATCTGGCCGCGATCCTTGATGTTGATGAGCTTCTCGAAGCGGCCGGCAGCCGGTTCGCCCTCGTCCTCGATTTCGGGCATGGCGCCGGGGGCCACTTCGGCCAGCACGGTCTTGAGCTTTTCGGCCTCCTCGCGGCCGCGCTTTTCCGAAAGGCGGGTGCGCGCCCGGTCAAGCGCGTCGGCCAGACGGTCGGCCTCCACGGGCTTGAGCAGGTAATCGACCGCATTGGCCTCGAACGCCTTGATCGCATGTTCGGAAAAGGCCGTGACGAAGATGAACAGCGGCGGGTCGATCTCCATCACGCCCTTGACCACGGAAAATCCGTCGAAACCGGGCATCTGGATGTCGCAGAAGACGAGGTCGGGCTTTTCGGTCTTGATCTTGCGGATCGCCTCGCGCCCGTTCGAACAGGTGTCGATCACCTCGACATCGGGAAAGGCCTGAAGGCGCAGTTGCAGCCCCTGGATCGCCAGCTTTTCGTCGTCGACGAGGATCGTGCGGATGGTCATGCGGTTTCCTTGTTCACCCGGTAATGGGCATCACGTTGCGCCCCCGTGATGGTTCCCCCGTTGCGTCCCGATTTCGGCGATTGCCTTATCGCAGGACGATGAACCGGCCTTGAAGTTCCCGCCCGTCATGCGATTGTTCCTGCGGGCCTGCGCGCAGCGATCATGCCGGGCGCTGCGGCAGCGGGCGGTGCCTTCGCCTCGAAAGGCAGTTCGAGCACGACCTGGAAGCCCCCTTCGGGCCGGTTGGAAATCTCGAAGCGCTGGTTTTCGCCATAAGCCTGAAGCAGCCGGTCGCGGATGTTGGCAAGGCCGATGCCGGTGGAATCGCTGCTGGCGCCAAAGACGCTGGCAGGATCGGTGCCCGCAGGCAGGCCCGGCCCGGTATCCGAAACCCTGACGCGCAGCATCGGGCCGACCAGTTCCGCCTCGACCGTGATCTCGGCCCCGTATTCCAGCGGGCTGACCGCATACTTGATGGCATTTTCCACCAGCGGTTGCAGCAGCAGCGAGGGCATGAGCGCGTTCATCACGGCATCATCGATGCGGAAATCGGTGCGCAGGCGATCCTCGAAGCGCATCCGCTCGATATCGAGGTAGAGCTTGAGCGTCTCGATCTCCTGCGCCACCGTCACCCGCGCCGTCGGCTCGTTGACGAGCGTGTAGCGCAGGAACGAGGACAGGCGCGAAAGCATGGCGTTCGCAGGTTCGGTCTGCTTGAGCAGGACCAGCGTGGAAATGGAGTTCAGCGTGTTGAACAGGAAGTGCGGGTTGAGCTGATAGCGCAGCATCGCCAGTTGCGCGCTGGTGGCCTGCGCTTCCAGCCGCATGAGCTGATCGTTCTGTTCTTCCACCTGGAGGAAGAAGTTGATCGCGTAGTAAAGCCCTGTCCACGAGATCAGGAGCGTGAGATCGAGGTAGAACACGCCCAGGAAAAGCTGCGCGAAGCTGGCATCGCTGCCCTGCCGGTAAAGGCTGATGACCCATGAATCGATGAAGGCATAAAGCCCCACCGCCACCGACAGCGCGAACGCGGTAATGCCCCAGGTAATCAGCGGTCGGCGGTTGATCAGCGCGCGGTAGATCACCGAGAGGATCAGCGAGATCGAAAAGCCCGTGATCGTGGCGATGACCACGATGACAAGGAACGACCACGGCTGGCCATTGGCGATCGAGGACATCGCGCGCAGCAGCATCGCACCGCCCCAGCCGAGGAACTGCAGGCGCCAGAACGCGCGGTTCTTGTTGCCGAAGAACGGCGTGGGTCTGAACGGCAAGGCTGCCATGGCGCTGGTTGTAACGACTGGTACCGCCCAGCGCTAGAGCGCCTTGCCGGTGCGGGCCGCGTCGATGGCCGACTGGAGATCGGCAGCCGGAACCGCGCCGTTGATGATGCGCCCGCCGATGATCCAGGCAGGAGTCCCGTTGATGCCAAGCTCGCGCGCAATCTCAAGGTTGCGCTGCAATTCGGCGGTCACATCCGCGCGCGCCGAGGCAGTGCGCGCGGCGGCCAGATCGAGACCCGCGGCAGCGGCGGCGGCGGCGATGCTGGAGGCCGATGGCCGCTCGCCAGCGAACATGGCCGCATGATAGGCCGGATACCTGCCCTGCGCCGCCGCGGCGAGCGCCATGCGCGCGGCATCCTCGCTTTCGGGGGCGATGATCGGCAGTTCGCGCACCACCACCCTGAGATCGGGATTGGCGGCCACGAGCGCCTCGATCGCCTTCACGCTCTGGCGGCAGTAGCCGCAGGCAAAGTCGGTGAACTCGACCAGCGTCACCCGCCCTTGCGGATTGCCCAGAACCGCGCCCGGAAAGGGCTTTTCCACTTCGGCGCGCATGGACGCCAGCCGGCTTTCTGCATCGCGGCGGTGCAGGCGTTCCATCGCTTCGGGCAGGACTTCGGGATGTTCGAGGATATAGGCGCGCACCAGGCTTTCGATGGCGGCGCGTTCCTTGCCGCTGATCCCCGCGCTTGCGAGGGTTGCTTCAAGCTGCGTGTCCGCGGCATCCCCCGATCCGGCACGGTGCTGCTGGAACCACCAGCCGGCCACCGCACCGGCAATGGCGAAAAGGGCGGCGGTGGCGGCGAAAAGGCCGAAGCGGCGGGGCTGGTTGTCGGTCATTCTCGTCAGCCTTAGCGCGATCTGCGCTGGCGTTCCATCATGGCGCGCGCAGACATGGCGATATCCTGTGCGCGCAGCCAGTCGGGCGTGCCCTTGGGCAGGGCTGCCTCGGCCGCTTCGGCGCTGCGCAGCGCGGCGGGAATCTGCCCGGTCATCAATTGCTGTTCGGCGCTGGCAAGGCGCGCCCGCGCGCTGTCGCCGCGCGCTTCATAGACCACGCCGAGCTGATACCAGGCAAAGGGGTTTTCCCTGTCGCGCACGATGGCGGTGCGCAGCACCTTTTCGGCTTCGGCATAGTTGGCCTGATCGTCGGTCGCGATCAGCGCGTGGCCAAGCGTGCTGGCGATGAGCGGCGCATTGCCGGTCAGCGCCACGGCCTTGCGCAGGGGGGCAATCGCCTCGGCGGGGCGGCCCGATTCAAGCAGGATCTGGCCTTCCAGTTCGAGGAAGTAGGGATTTTCGGGATCGCTGGCGATCAGCGCGCGTGCCTCGGCAAGGGCCTTTTCGGGATAGGCATCCTTGTGGAAGGCATAGGCGCGGGCATAGCGCGCGGGAACATCGGTCAGATATTCGGGGTAGGAGCGCAGCGTATCCTGCGGATCGGCAAGATAGCCGTAGAGCTTGGCCTTGACGCGCAGGAACCGCGCCTGAAGATCGGGCGGCGATGGCCTGTTCCACGCCGGATCCTGCTGATAGGTATCGAGCAGGGTGGCAAGCCGGTCTGCCGTCATCGGGTGGGTGCGGTAGAACTCGGCATCGGGGTTGCTGCGCGCGCTATAGCCATAGCGGTATTCAAGGTTCTGGAGCTTCTTGAAGAACTCGATCGAACCGCGCCCGGAGATGCCCGCATCGGCAAGGAACTTGGCCCCCGCGGCATCGGCGGAGGATTCCTGCGCGCGGCTGAAGGCAAGGAACTTGCCCATGGCGGCCTGCTGCCCGGCCATGAACACGCCCATGGCGGCCTCGGCTGATCCGGCCGCTGCGGCAAGCCCGCCCAGCAGCAGGGAAAGCACGGTGATGCCGGTGGCGGGTTTCAGCCCTTCATCGAAGCGCACGATGTGCCCGCCGGTGATATGGCCAAGTTCGTGGGCGATCACGCCTTGCAGTTCGTTCACGTCATCGGCCGCGCCGACCAGCCCGGAATGGATGTAGATCGCCTGCCCGCCCGCAACGAAGGCATTGATCGAGCCATCGTTGAGCAGAACCAGATCGATGGCCTGCGGATTGAACCCGGCGGCGCGGAAGATCGGCGCGGAGGCATCGCGGAACAGGGCTTCGGTTTCGGCATCGCGCAGCACCGATTGCGCCGCCGCCGGTTGCAGGCACAGCGAAAGCGCCGCGATCAGTGCCAGCAGGCGGCCGAGCGCGCGCGGGATCGGTCTGGCCGGGCGGGCGGCGGGGGGGATGGCGCGTTCCGTCACGGCCCCGACCTTAGGCGCCGGGTGCCTGAACCGCAACTGAAGCAGGCGCGTGGCGGGCCGCGGTTGCCCGGTGCAGGAAGGGCAGCACGGCATCAAGCAGGCGCGTATCGCGCGAGAACGGGCGCGCCAGCATCATGATGATGCGTTCATGGCCCACCCCTTGGAGAATGACGGGCGCGGTTGGGGCACCAGCCTCGGTCAGGAGCCGGGCCAGACGGCGCGAATTGCGCGGCTTGACGCGCGTGTCCTCGTCGCCCGTCACCAGCAGCAGCGGCGGCGCATCGGCGCGCGCGAAGTTGACCGGCTGGGTTGCGGCAGGATCCGCCGCTGCGCCGAAGCTGTGGATCGTGGACGGCGTATCGAAGGGCAGGAAATCGAAGGGGCCTGCCAGCGAAACCGTGCCGCCGATCATCGCCGGATCAAGCCCGACGCCGCGCAGCCACTGCGGATCGAGCGTGAGCATGATCGCATTGTAGGCGCCCGCCGAATGGCCCATCAGGGCAAGGCGCGACGGATCGCCCCCAGCGTTTGCGGCATTGTCGTGCACCCAGCGCAGCGCGGCCGCGCCGTCTTCGAGCATGGCCGGAAAGCGTGCCGCCGGATAGAGCCGGTAGCCCGCCAGAACCACGGCATAGCCCTGCGCGCAGAAAGTGCGGGCGATGAAGCGGTAATCGTGCGGATCGCCGCTCGACCAGCCGCCGCCATGGATGAACACGAGCACGGGCAGCGGGCCTTGCGCGCCTGCGGGCAGGAACATTTCCAGTTTCTGGGCCGGGTCCGCCCCATAGCGCGCGCTTGCGGCAAGCCGGATCGCACCATCGCCGCCGCTGAGCAACCGGTCGGCCCCGTCGAGCACGGCGACGGCATTGGTGCGAACGGCATGGCGCCATGCAGCAAAGCCCAGTGCGCCGAGCAGAACGAGGCTGAGCACCGTCCAGCCGATCCAGCCCATGCGCCATCTGCCCTTTGCCGCTTCCGTCATGGCGGGCAGGGCTAGCAGGCTCCTTGCCATCAGGCAAAGCGCCTCTCAGGTCAGGTCATTCCGGGAACGGCCTTTCAGCCGACGAGGTGGCGCGCCGCGCGTTCGATCAGCGCCGCATCGTCATGCACTTCGCCCAGCGCGACCACTTCGCCGGTTTCAAGGCGGCGGACCATGACCAGCGCGAACTCGCAGGTTTCGGGCATCGCGATTTCGGCCACATTCCGCGTCGGCAGGGTGCGCAGGGTTTCGGTCAGCGATTCGGGCGCATGCCGGGCCAGCGCCTTGCCCGCCTCCTCGCGGCGCAGGCGGCGTTCGGCATTGACCACGCCCTTGAGACCGCCGGGCGCGTCGGACAGGTAGGCGGCGAGCTGGCCCCGGCCAAGGCCGATGCGCTGGGCATGGGTCAGCGCGGTGGCATATTCGGTCAGCCGGGTCTTGTCGTAGTCCGCGCCGAACACGAGCTTGACCACCGGGGTCATCGGTGCGCGGTCCTGCATCGTCAGGCCCGCATCGGCCAGCAGTTCGGCAAAGTCTTCGGGGGCTTCCTGCGCGGCCAGCGCAAAGTCCCATGCGCGGCCGATGGCGGCATAGAGGGTGGCGCGGGTGCGGTCTTCGCTGGAATGGGCGGCATTGGCCAGTTCGCGCGCCGAAGCCAGCCAGTCGGCCAGCGCTGCGGGTTCGGTCCCGGCGTCTGCAGGGCAAGCCTTTCCGGGCAGCGGGAAGATGTCGTCGTCCAGCCCGAAGGCGGGCGCAGGGAAACTGTCGAGATCGGGCGCGGCATCGGCGGATGTCGGGCCGTCCGCCCAGATGTCGCCTGCCGCGATCAGCGGGCGGCGCGGCAGCTTGCGTGCCGGAGCGCTCTCCAGCGCCTGTTCGATTTCCAGCAGCAGTTCGTCGGTCGTCGCCTGATCGGCCACTTCCTTCCAGTTGATGGCGCCCATGATGTAGTCGATGCCGCTGCCATCGGACGAGAAGGGCAGGAGGATGCCGCGATAGAGCACGGTGCGGCCGTGCTGGTTCACGAACTCCGCCTCGAAGCCGATCGGGGCCTGATTGGCGATGATCTGGAGATAGTGATCGGTGATGCGCGACAGCAGCGAGCGGCCGGGCACGTCGCTCAGCCGCTGGATGGCGCTGCGCGTGCCGCATTCCTCGGCCAGCCTTGCGCCAAGGAAGGTGATCGCCGGATCCTCGATGCCGTTGTCGAAATGCAGCAGCACGAGATGTTCGGCAAAGTCGGGGTGATCGCCTTCGAGGAACGAGGTGACTGAAGGAAAGGCATCCGTGCCCAGCAGGCTGGCCCAGTAGTTGTAGGCGCGCACCTGCATCCGGCGTTCGTCCTGCCCCACAAAGGGCGGCGGTTCGCTGACGGCATCGTCTTCGGGCGCGTCGGGTTCGCGCGTGACATGTTCGAAGCCGGCAAGATCGAGTTCGGCTTCACTGTCGAGATCGAGGCTGGCTTCCCGATCAAATCCGCGCAACGTATCCATCAGCTTTTCCTGATCCCCTTCTTACCGGATCAGGTCTGGCGCAACTTCGTGAAGAAGTGCTTAAGTTGCGCCAACAAGGCTTCCGACAGGTTAACGCCGGGCGATGGCGGCTGCCCGCGCCAGCAGGCGCCGCGCCTGCGCAAGATGCAGCAATTCCGCCATTTTGCCGTTGACGCGCAGCGCGCCCTTGCCGGCATTGGCGGGGTCGGCAAAGGCCGCGACGATTGCCTCCGCTTCGGCGATATCGGCATCACCGGGTGCGAAAACGCGGTTGCACACGGCGATCTGCGCCGGGTGGATCAGCGTCTTGCCATCGAATCCCGAATCGCGCGCCTGCACGCATTCGGCTTCGAGCCTGCCTTCATCGTCGATCGCGTTGCACACCCCGTCGAGCACGACGAGGTCGTTGGCGCGCGCGGCCAGCACGGCCATTGTCAGCACCGGCATGAAGACGGCGCGGCCCGGCAACTGCGCCATGCCGCTGTCCTTGGCCAGATCATTGAGGCCCAGCACCATCCCGGCAAGGCGCGTCGTTCCCGCGCAATCGGCAATCCGTTCCAGCGCCAGCACCGCGCGCGGCGTCTCGATCATGACCCACAAGGCCACGCCGGCATCGAAACCTGCCGCGTCCATGGCGGCCGAAAGCGCGTGGACATCGGCCGCATCATCAACCTTGGGCGCAAGCACGGCCTCGACCGGGGCGGCGGAAAGCGCGGCAAGATCGGTGCTGCCCCACGGCGTTGCCAGTCCGTTGATCCGGGCAATCAGGCGCCGGTGCCCGAAACCGCCCGCCTGCGCTTCGGCCACCAGCGCGGCGCGCGCATCGGCCTTGGTCTCGGGGGCGACGGCATCTTCAAGATCGAGGCACACGGCGTCGCAATCGAGGCTGCGCGCCTTGGCCATGGCCCGCGCATTGCTGGCGGGCATGTAGAGCACCGAGCGCAAGGGACGCTCGTCGTGGCGGGAGGCGTCGGTCACAGATAGCGGACCTTCATCCTGATGCGCAGCGGCGCGCCGGTCACGTCGATGGCGGCGGCGTCGAACTTGGGCGGGGCCATCTTGACCGGCGCATCGCGCGAGAAGCCGAAGCCTTCCTTGGGCAGGAACAGGGCCTTGTCCATCTTCTTGTTGCTGTTCTCGTCGTGCAGCAGCACGATGGCATAACGGCCCGGCGGAACATCGCGAAGCACCAGCGGGCCGTCTTCGCTTGCCGGAGCGCTGACAACGCGGCGTGCAGGGTCCTGACCGCAGCCTTCGGGAAACAGCTTGACGTTGGCGGTCATGCACAGGTGCACCAGGCCCTTGGTGTTGCGCAGGCCGGTGATGTCGACGGTCACGGTGGTCGTCGCGGGGGCGTTGCCTGCCAGCATGGCGAAGGCGGCGATCGGCGCGAGGAGGCGTTTCATGGCTCGGACAGTCCCTTGTCGGTGCCGCACAACCGGTCCCAGAAGCGGAAATAGAGACCGTAGTTGCAGCGGTATTGCTCATGATGGCGGTGGTGGTGGCTGGCGGTTATCAGCCACTGGCCTGCTGCGCCATGAACGAGCCGGCGCGGAAACATTTCCCAGCCCATGTGGTTGGTCACGCCCATCACCGTCATGATGAGCAGGACCAGCCCCAGCATCGCGATGTGGATGGGGATGAGAAACACCAGCGCCGGGATCAGCAGCGAGACGATCGCGGCCTCTGCCGGGTGGAAGTTCATGGCCGCCCAAGCCGTGGGCGGACGGCTGGCGTGGTGGATGGCGTGAATGCGGCGAAACACGGCGGGCCGGTGCATCCAGCGATGGGTCCAGTAGAACCAGGTATCGTGGATGAAGAGATAGAGCAGCAGCGACAGCGGCATCCACCACAGCGGCAGCGCTTGCGGATCGGAATAGATGCGGGTCCAGCCATGCTGCTGCCAGCCCCACGCCACGATGCCCGCGGGCACGCCATAGATGGCCGCCGTGGCAAGGCTCCAGCCGATTTCCGAACGGATCTGCGCCTCAAGGCCGCGATAGTGGCCGGGCCGCACGCGCCTTGTCAGCCATGCGAAAAGCCCGCTGGCGGCAAGATAGCGCACGGCAACGATCACGGTCATGGCAAGGGCCGAGGCAAGAACGCTTTCCATCGCGCGGTGCTATGCCAAGGTTTGCGCCGGGATGACAGCCCTGCCTTGGGGCAAGGCTGTCATGCAACAGGGCTGCCATGCAAAGGGCGCGATGCGGCGGCGGGCCTTCAGCCCGCGCGGCGCACCTTGTGCTTGTGCGCGCCGACACCGGGGGCGCCGCGCGGGCGGAAGCTGCGCGGCTTGCCGCCGTCACGCTCGCCGCCGTTGACGGTGGCATCGAGCACCGGGTTGCGCACCGGGCCGCGATCTTGCGTGCGATCTGCATCCCGGCGTTCCTGACGCGGGCTGGTGTCGCGCGGGCGGCCATCGCGGCCTTGCGCGCGTCCGCCATGGCTCTGGCGGCCGTTTCGGCCATCGCCGCCCCGTCCGCCATTCCCGCGGGCATCGCGCGCATCGCGGCGGGCGTCGCGTTCCTGCTCTTCGGGCTTGCGGCTGGGTGCGGGCAGGCGCGCCGCTTCGGCCGTGAAGTTTTCGGGCAGCGGCAGGGCGGCGATCTTCACGCGCGTCAGCTTTTCGATGTCCTTGAGATAGGGCTTCTCGTCGGGCGCGCAGAAGCTGATGGCCACGCCGTCCGCCCCGGCGCGCGCGGTGCGGCCGATGCGGTGGACATACTGTTCGGGCACGTTGGGCAGTTCGAAGTTGAACACGTGGGAAACGCCCGAAACGTCGATACCGCGCGCGGCAATGTCGGTGGCGACGAGCACCGGGCACGAACCCTGCCGGAAGGCTTCGAGCGCGGCGGTGCGCTGGGCCTGGCTCTTGTTGCCGTGAATCGCGCGCGCGTCGATCCCGGCGGCGGAAAGGTGGCGCACCACGCGGTCGGCCCCGTGCTTGGTGCGGGTGAACACCAGCGCCCGGTCCAGTTCCTTCGCTGCCAGCAGGGCGCGGATGCGCAGCGTGAGCAGCGCCTGCTTTTCGGACTGGTTGATGTGGGTGACGTATTGTTCGACCCGTTCGGCCGTGGTCGATTGCGGCGCCACTTCGACGCGCACCGGGTTGACGATGAACTGCTTGCCCAGATCCTCGATCGTCTTGGGCATCGTGGCCGAGAAGAACAGGCTCTGGCGGGTCTTGGGCAGAAGGTTGGCCACGCGCTTGAGCGCATGGATGAAGCCCAGGTCCATCATCTGGTCGGCTTCGTCGAGCACGAAGATCTCGGTGCGCGAAAGGGTCAGCGCGCGCTGGTCGATCAGGTCGAGCAGGCGGCCGGGCGTGGCGACGAGCACATCGACGCCGGGCACCAGACGGCGCGCCTGCTTGCCCACGGGCACGCCGCCGAACACGCAATCGACCGTCATGTTGAGGTTCTTCGCATAGCCCTTCATGTTGTCGGCAATCTGGGCGGCAAGCTCGCGCGTGGGCGAAAGCACCAGCATCCGGCACGAAGCGGGCTTGCGCGGCTTGGGATCGGCAGCCAGCCGGTGCAGCGAAGGCAGCGAGAACGCAGCGGTCTTGCCCGTGCCGGTCTGCGCGATGCCAAGCAGGTCGCGGCCTTCGAGCAGCGCGGGAATGGCCTGGCGCTGGATCGGCGTCGGGTCGTTGTAGCCCTTCGATTCAAGCGCGCGCAGGATGGGTTCGGCAAGGCCGAGGTCGGAAAAATAGGACATTGGGAAATGCTTTCGTGGGCGCACCGGCAGGGTGTCGGCGCGCAAGGGGAGTTCGCTGGGCGCACGTGCCGCAAGGACACGCGCGGGGTCGATCATGCGACCCGTGCGTGAAAGGGGAAGCGGGCGGGGCAGGGACCGTTCATCCGGGGCGGAACCAGTGCCATTGCGGCAGGCTCTCACGCCAGCACCCGGATTGCAGCAGAAAGGTCTGCCGCCGGTCCTGTTGCGGCGCACATAGGCACGGCTTTGGCAAAAGGCAAGGAAATTGCTCGAAAAAGGCATTGCATGGGCCGCAGGCAGGGGCCAACACCCTTTCGCAAAGGAGGGCATCATGCGGATCGTCTTGGGGATTGCCGGCGCTCTGGCGCTGTCGTGCAGTGCGGTTCAGGCCATGGCAAAGGGACCGGAAAGCGGACCGGAAGCCCGCATGATCGCCACGATCGATGCCGAGCAGGCCCGCACGCTGAAGTTCCTTGAAACGCTGGTCAACCAGAACTCCGGCAGCCGCAATCTGGAAGGCGTGCGCAAGGTGCGCGATCTGGTGATCCCTGAGTTTGCCGCGCTCGGCTTCGTCCCGCGCTGGATTCCCATGGAACACACCGGCCGCGCGGGCCATCTGGTGCTGACCCACAAGGGGCGCAAGGGTGCCAAGCGGCTCCTGCTGATCGGCCATCTCGATACCGTGTTCGAACCGGACTCCCCGTTCCAGACCTTCGCGCTCAAGGATGACAAGGCCATCGGACCCGGCGTGGGCGATGACAAGGGCGGCATCGCGGTGATCCTTGCGGCCGTGCGCGCGATGCAGGCGGCAGGCACACTGAAAGGCGCGAACATCGAGGTCTTCCTGACCGGTGACGAGGAAGAGGCCGGATCGCCTACCGACGTGGCCCGCGCCGATCTGGTGGCGGCGGCCAGGGCAGCGGATGTGGCGCTCGATTTCGAAGGGCTGAGCCGTGTCGATGGCAGGGACATGGGTTCGATCGCGCGGCGCTCCTCGCAAAGCTGGGAACTGACGGTCGAGGCGCAATCGGGCCATTCCAGCGGCGTGTGGAGCGAGCGGGCGGGCGATGGCGCGATCTATGCCGCCGCAAGGATCATCACTGCCTTCCGCGAGGAACTGCCCCAACCCAACCTCACGCTCAATGTCGGCCTGATCGCGGGCGGAGCCGAGGCGGACGTGGCGCAGGACAAGGCCCATGTTTCGGCACAGGGCAAGACCAACATCATCGCCGGCAAGGCAGTGGCGCGCGGTGATCTGCGCACGCTTTCGCCCGACCAGAACCGGGCGGCGCTGGCAAGGATGGAAGCCATCACGCAGCGCCCCTATCCCGGCGTGACGGCGGCGCGCATCACCTTCAGCGAAGGCTATCCGCCCATGGCCCCGACCGAGGGCAACAAGGCCCTGCTGGCCCGGCTCAACGCAGTTAACGCCACCCTTGGCCTGCCCGCGATGGAGCCGCTCGATCCCATGAAGCGCGGCGCGGGCGACATCAGCTTCGTGGCGGAATACATTGACGGGCTGGTGGGGCTTGGTCCCTATTCCACCGGCGATCACGCCCCCGGCGAGACGGTGGATGTGCCCAGCCTGTGGACGCAGGCCAAGCGCGCCGCTCTGCTGATGACGCGCCTTGCGGCGGAAAAATCCCGTGTGACCGGGAAATCAACGCGCTGAGAATGGACGCACCCGCCAGCCCCTGCACCGGCGTGTGCCGGATCATGTCGCATGACCGGCTTTGCGCGGGCTGCGCGCGCACCATCGACGAGATCAGCGAATGGCCCGCCGCCAGCGCCGCGCGCAAGCGCGCGATCCTTGCCGCCGTGGCCCGCCGTCAGAGCGAGAGGATCAGATCGACATAGCCATAGCGGGTATTGCCCGTGGCCGGCGCATTGGGCGCATCGCGCAGCACCCCGCGCTTCAGCAGCAGCGCCGCCCCGGCATCCACCTGAAGCCGCTTCGGCACGATCCAGTGCCGCACCCGCCCCTCGATCTGGTGCCCGGCCAGCGGGCCTGCCGCGCCCTGCGGATCGCGCACGCCGGTTGCGCCGAAGGCATCGCGCGCATTTTCGGCCCAGGCCGTGCGCCACGCGATGAAGGCATCGGTGCGCGCAGACGGGGTCACTTCCAGCCGGGCCGAGGGCGCCACGATGTTGCTGCGGCGGAAGGGGCCGTAAAGGCCGTTTGGCCCGAACTCGAACCGGCGCGCCGAATAGAGTGCGTCGAAGCGAGTGAAGCGCCCCGGCTTTCCGCCATCGCCGCTGGCGGCATCGAAGGCTGCGACAATGCGCGGGTGCCACGCCGTCGCCAGCGTGCGTCCGGCTTCGGCATGGATGAACCATGCCCGCACGTCCAGATCGGCCGTATCGCTGGCAAGGGTTGACCGGCGCGCCTTGCCCAGTTGCAGCGCAGCCTCCACGTCGTGATCCCAGCGCCCCTCGGCCGGAGCGCGGAAATGGCGCGCACCGAAAGTGCCGATGCGGCGGTTGGCCGTGGCAAGGCGCGGACTGTCCCGCTCGATCAGGCCGAAACCGTATGGCTGCAAGGTGCCTCCCAGCACTCCGGGCAAGGTGCCGTGCGCCCCGAAGAAGACGACATCGAAGCTTTCGCGGTCCCACTGCACCCGGTCCGCCAGAATGCCCGCGCGATCATCGGGCAGGCGCTGTTGGGGCAGGGCCAGCATGAGATCGAGCCTGTCTGCCCCCGCGCCGGTCCCCCCCAGCACAAGGTGCGCGCCGGTGAAAGCATTGGTCGTATTGCGGAAACGCTGGCGCGAAACCATGCGGCGATTGCCCAGATCCAGCGTGAAGCGGCCCAGCCGCAGCAAGCCGCCATGGGCCAGCGGCACCTGCACATTGGCCTGGATCAGCTCGAAGGCATTCACCTCGGCGGTATTGGCGGACGACAGCGGGTTCTGCCCCCAGGCCCTCGCGTCCCACATCTCGGCCGCGAAACGCACTGGTCCCGCATCATAGGTTAGCGCCAGTTCGCGGCGCAGCGAAAGCATGGTGTCGCTTTGCGGCGCGGGCGCGGGGCGGAACTGGCCGTCGATCGTCTCGAAGCGCAGGCGCGCGGATGCGGAAACACTCAGTGCCTCGCCTTGCGCCACGGCGGGCGCGCTGATGCCCAGCCCCGCAAAGGTGCCAAGCGCGGCCACGATCAGAGCAGGACGCCGAACCATGTTCACCCTCAATATCTATCAAATCAGTAGAGTTTATGGCAGGCTTTGTGCCTGATTGCCAGCCCCTTCGTGCAGGTCTAGGGCGCGCATCATGCTTGAAGCCTTCACGACCTCGACCGCCATCGTCGCCCTTGCCGAAATCGGCGACAAGACGCAGTTGCTCGCCATCGTTCTGGCCGCGCGCTTCAAGCGGCCCGCGCCCATCGTTCTGGGCATTCTGGCAGCCACGCTGGCCAACCACTTCCTGGCCGCATTGCTGGGGGCAACGGCTGCGGCGTTTCTCGATGGCATGTGGTTCCGGCTGGCCATTGCCGTGGGTTTCGTGGCCATGGGCCTGTGGACGCTGGTGCCCGACAAGCTCGACGACGAGGAAGCGCCGCAGGCCAGCGGCAGGGGCGCCTTCCTTGCCACGCTCGTCGCCTTCTTTCTGGTCGAGATGGGCGACAAGACCCAGATCGCCACGATTGCCCTTGGCGCGCGGTTCAACGATGCGCTCGCGGTCACGGCAGGCACGACGCTGGGCATGATGCTGGCCAATGTGCCTGCGGTCGTCTTCGGCAATGCCCTGATCCGCCGCATTCCGCTCGACAAGGTGCGGATGATTGCGGCGGCCCTGCTGGTGGCAACCGGCGTGTGGCTGTTCGTGCAGACGGTCGGCCCGTGGTGAGAGCCTGACCGCTTTACCTGTTCAGTATTTGTTCTTATCCTGCGGGGATGAGCGAATCACTCCCGGCGAGCAGCGATGCAACCGTGCGCGATGCCCGCGCCGTGGCGCGGGGCATCTGCCGCCTGTTCGCGCGCAACGATATCTGGTGCCTTGCGGAAATGCCGCTGCGTTCGGGAAGGCGCGCCGACATCATGGGGATCGATGCCAGGGGGCAGGTGGTGATCGTCGAGATCAAGGTCAGCCGCGCCGATCTGCTCGGCGATGCCAAGTGGACGGACTATCTCGATCATTGCGACCGGTTCTACTGGGGCCTTGCCCCGCACCTTGATCGTGCCGCGCTGGAAACGGCGGATTTCCTGCCGGACGCCTGCGGGGTGATCGTGGCCGATGGCTATGATGCGGAAATCCTGCGCCCGGCGCCGCTCGTGCCGCTGGCCGCCGCGCGCCGCAAGGCCGAGGTTGAGCGGCTGGCCCGCACGGCCCTGCGCCGCCAGCTTGTCAGCCTTGATCCTGCCTGCGCGGTCTGGGGGCAATGACCTGCGCGAGCCTGCCGATGGCGCAGGTTCCGGTCAGGACAGGCGCTTGATGCCGAGCGGCGGGATCAGTGCCAGCAGCGCCGCACGCGCCGTGACGAACTCGTGCCAGAGCGCGGTCGCCGCCGCTGCCGGGGACGCGCCGCGCGCCGAGACGGCGAGCAGGGCGGCAAGGCCCGGTTCCATCATGGCCGCAAGATCGTCGACCCCTTGCTGCGCCAGCTCGTAGCGCCATCCGCCGGTATCGCGCATGATCGCGGGAAAATTGCGCACTTCGGGTTTGCGGGTTTCCGGTTGCAGTCCTGCAAGCGAGCAGACCACGGCCGATGCATCCAGCAGCGCTGCCCATTTCATCGACATGGCATTGCCGGACGCCTGACCGAACGCAGGCTGCTGCTCGCGGCTCGCAGCGCCGGCACGGCCGGTCGAATCGCCGGTCGGGGGGGAAGGTGTGTGCATGGCGCGCATAGCTACGCCCCCGTCCGCTACCAAATTGCTAAACCCTTGCGTTCAGGCGGTAAGAGCGGCGCAGAAAATCGCTGGCAACCACGCCGCAGCGCTGCTAGGAGCGCCTCTGGCCGTGGCACCCGTAGCTCAGCTGGATAGAGCGTTGCCCTCCGAAGGCAAAGGCCACAGGTTCGAATCCTGTCGGGTGCGCCACTTGCCAGGCGGGGCATGAGAGCCTTGTTACGGCAGCGATCCACCCGCGCTAGGCAAAGGCGAATGGCTGATCTCATGATCCGGCGCGTATCGGCCCTGCTTGATCCTTTCCTGCTGTTGCTCATGGCAACCGTCGCACTGGCGACCTTTCTGCCCGCGCGCGGCGCGCGGGCGCCGGTCGTGGCCGGGCTTGCCGATGCAGGCATCGTGCTGCTGTTCTTCCTGCACGGGGCGCGGCTCTCGCGCGAGGCGATCGTGGCGGGCGCACGCAAGTGGCACCTGCATCTGGCGGTCCTGCTGACGACCTTTGCACTGTTTCCGCTGCTGGGCCTTGCGTTTGGCGCGCTGCCGTTTCTGCCGGGCGAATTTGCTGCCGGGATGCTGTTCCTCACGCTGCTGCCATCCACGGTGCAGTCCTCGATTGCCTTCACGGCCATTGCGCGCGGCGATGTGGCAGCTGCGGTATGTGCTGCATCGTTCTCCAACCTTGCCGGGATCTTCCTGACGCCCGCGCTGGTGGCGCTGCTGATGGGCGGAACGATGGGGGGCTTTTCGTGGGGCGCGGCGCAGACCATCCTGCTGCAACTGCTCCTGCCCTTCCTTGCCGGGCACTTCCTGCGCCCGTGGATCGGCGATTTCGTGGCACGGCACAAGGCATGGCTGGGCAAGGTGGATCGCGGGTCGATCCTGCTCGTGGTCTATGCCGCGTTCGGTGCCGCGGTGGTGGAAGGGCTGTGGCAGAAGGTGGCCCCGGCCAGTCTGCTGGTGCTGGCGGCCCTGTGCACGGCGCTCCTGGCCATCGTGCTGGGGCTGACATGGTGGCTGGGACGCAGACTGGGCCTTGCCCGCGAGGAAGCGATCGTGCTGCTGTTCTGCGGATCGAAGAAGAGCCTCGCATCGGGCGTTCCGATGGCGGGCGTGCTGTTTCCGGCGGCCTCGGTGGGCATCGTCCTGCTGCCGATCATGATATTCCACCAGTTGCAGCTTATGGCCTGCGCAGTGATCGCCCCGCGCCTTGGCGCCGCCGCGCCAGACCGGGACGGCGCATGAAAAAGGCGGCAGCAGGATGATCCTGCCGCCGCCCCTTTCCGGATGGTTCTTGCCGCGCCTCAGAAGCGGTCGGCGTTCATCACCTTGTTCCAGGCCGCGATGAAGTCGGTCACGAACTTGTCCTTCGCATCGTCCGAGGCATAGACTTCGGACACGGCGCGCAGTTCCGAGTTCGATCCGAAGACGAGATCGACCGGGGTTGCGGTCCACTTCATCGCACCGGTTGCGCGGTCCTTGCCTTCATAGAGGCCGGGTGTTGCCGACTTCGCCCACATGGTGTCCATCGACAGCAGGTTGACGAAGAAGTCGTTGCTCAGCGTTCCGGGACGGCTGGTGAGGATGCCGGCCTTCGAATCGCCCGCATTGGCGCCCAGCGCGCGCATCCCGCCGACCAGCACGGTCATTTCCGGCACGGTCAGGTTCAGCATGTCGGCCTTGTCGATCAGGGCCTCGACCGGGGCATAGTAGGAGGCTGCCGAATAGTAATTGCGGAAGCCGTCTGCCTTGGGTTCGAGGTGATTGAACGATTCGACATCGGTCTGCGCCTGCGTGGCATCGACGCGGCCCGGCGTGAAGGGCACGGTCACGTCATGCCCGGCGGCCTTCGCGGCCTGCTCGATCGCGGCATTGCCGCCCAGCACGATCAGGTCCGCAAGGCTCACCTGCTTGCCGCCCTTGGCCTGCTTGTTGAAGGCGGTGCGGATGGCATCGAGCCTGGCCGTGACCTTGGCGACTTCGGCCGGGTTGTTCACTGCCCAGTCCTTCTGCGGGGCGAGCCGCAGACGCGCGCCGTTCGCACCGCCGCGCATGTCGGTGGCGCGGAACGAGGAGGCCGAGGCCCATGCCGTGCGCACCAGTTCCGCCGTGGTCAGGCCCGATGACAGGATGCTGCCCTTGAGCGAGGCGATATCGGCGGCATCGACCGGGGCATAGTTCGCCACCGGCAGCGGATCCTGCCAGGTCATCGTCACCTTCGGCACGTCCTTGCCGAGATAGCGTGCCTGCGGCCCCATGTCGCGGTGGGTCAGCTTGAACCATGCGCGGGCGAAGGCATCGGCAAAGGCCTGCGGGTTCTTGCGCCAGCCCTGCGTTATTTTGCGGAAGCCGGGATCTTCTCGCAAGGCGATGTCGGTGGTGAACATGATCGGTGCATGGCGCACGTCCGGGCGGTGCGCATCGGGCACGAGGCTGGCCGCAGCCGGATCCTTGGGAATCCACTGCGTTGCGCCCGCCGGGCTCTTGGTCTTGACCCATTCGAAACCATAGAGGTTGTCGAGATACTGCGTGGTCCACGCAATCGGATTGGCCGACCATGCGCCTTCTAGACCGCTCGAGATCGTGTCCTCGGCGTTGCCCTTGCCGCACTTGTTGGCCCAGCCAAGGCCCTGCTGCTCGATCGTGGCCTCGCCCGGATCGGCCGCGACGCATTCTTCCGGCTTGCGCGCGCCGTGGGCCTTGCCGAACGTGTGCCCGCCCGCGATGAGCGCTGCGGTTTCCTCGTCGTTCATGGCCATCGCGCCGAAGGCACGGCGGATGTCCATGGCGGCGGCCAGCGGATCGGGATTGCCGTTGGGGCCTTCGGGATTGACATAGATCAGGCCCATCTGGGTGGCGCCAAGCGGACCCTTGAGGTTGCCCTTCTCGTCGCGGCGCTTGTCGTCCAGCAGCTTGGTTTCCGGTCCCCAGAACACGAGATCGGGCTGCCAGGCATCGATGCGGCCCCCCGCGAAGCCCAGCGTCTTGAAGCCCATGTCCTCCATGGCGACATTGCCGGCGAGGATCATGAGGTCGCCCCACGAGAGCTTGCGGCCATACTTCTGCTTGATCGGCCAGACGAGGCGACGCGCCTTGTCGAGATTGACGTTGTCGGGCCATGAATTGAGCGGTTCGAAGCGCATTTCGCCGCCATCCGATCCGCCGCGGCCATCGCCGGTGCGATAGGTGCCCGCGCTGTGCCAGGCCATGCGGATGAAGAACGGGCCATAGTGGCCGTAATCAGCGGGCCACCACGGCTGCGAGGTGGTGAGGACCTTGCGGATGTCTTCCTTCACCGCATCCAGATCGAGCGTGGCGAACTCCTTGGCGTAGTTGTAGTCCGGGCCATAGGGATTGGCCGCGGTCGCCTCGTTCTGGCGCAGCGCGGTAAGGTCGACGGTCTTTGGCCACCATTCCTTGGCGGCGGCCTGTTCGCCTGCGGCCATGGTGGCGGGTTCGGCCTGTGCGGTTCCGGCAAGGGCGAGTGTCGATCCGGCGGCCAGCAGTGCGGCCAGCGCGATTTTCCTGAAGGTCATGGGCGGCTCTCCTCCTGTTGTCTTCCGCCGATAAGCGGTGCCAATCAAAGGGATATGCCACGCTCCCGCAGCAGGCCAACGGGTTTGCCTGATTACAGTTATCGAGAAAATCGCTGATAGCGTCAAAAATCAGTGCTGCGCTCGATATTGCGGCGCAGCATTGCGATCATCCGGCCGCGATCAGACCGCGCTGCGCAAGCTGGTCGAGCAGTTCGCCAAGGTCGGCATCGAGCGTGGCCGCATCCACATCGAACTCTTCCAGCAGGCAATCGCGCGCCTCTGCTGCGCTGCGGCCTTCCTCCAGCAGTTGCCAGAAGCGCCCGCCCACCGGGTTGAGGCCGAAATAGGTGCCGCTGGCCAGATCGAGCAGCATGGTTTCCTCGCCCACTTCGCGGGCCACGACATCTTCCGAAAGCGTGAAGGCATCGGTCAGTTGCATGGCATGGTTCCTTCTGTTCTGGCTTCTGCTCTGGCGCCGATGGCCCGCGCGTGATCGGCGATTGCCGCGATCACGGCGGGAAGCCGGGCATAATCGCGCGGATAGTCCAGCGTAAAGACCGGGATCGCACGGGCAAGTTCGGCCATGGTTCTGAAATGTTTCGCCACCCGCAGCCTGTCGTGCGAATCGAGCAGGAACGAATGCTGGAGCAGCGCGGAGATGGCCTCGATCTCAGGAAGCGGGGTGATGATGGTATCTTCGGCTGCCGGTTCTTCCAGCACGTAGATCGCGCGCAAGGGGGCGGGCGTCGGGCAATGCGGGATGCGTTCATCCGCAGGCACACGCACCTTGGCGGGCCAGTCGTCCTCTGAGCCGGGCAATTGCTCCTTGCCCAGCAGGGCTTCCTGGCTGTCGGGCAGGAGGCGGATCGAAGGCAGGTAGGGCTGGATGCGCAGGGCGCCCTCGCCACGGTCGAGCACCATGCCATCGTCGGTGAGGAAGGCGTGGCCATTGCGCGCGAAGGCAGCGGCAAGGGTCGATTTGCCGCGCCCGCTGCGGCCCAGAAAGCCATAGGCCCCGCCATCGATCGCCACGCAGCTTGCGTGAAGCACGGTCGTGCCCAGATAGGTCGACAGCATCGGCTGGACCTGGTGCGCGAAGATGTTCTCGACGTAGTCTTCCGGCACATCGGGCAGGGGCGTGCAGGTTACGGTGCGGGCGGCAAGGTCGATGGCATAGTCGCCGCCGTCGACAAACCGCAGCAGGAAGCCTTCCGGGATGCGATGGAACTCGGTGGAGGCGGAGCCGTCATCCTCGCGCCAGACATCGAACGGCGCGGTAGCGAGCGCTGGCATGTCCTGCGCCGGACGCCACACGAGATCGAACATCATGTGGCGTAGTCCGCCAGCACGTCCTTGACGAAGCGGGAAATCTCAAGTGCGCTGGGCAGAAGCGCGGGGTGATCGCGCAGCACTGCCTCCTCGATCTCGTCGCTGGTGCGCTGGCCATCGATATAGCCGAGCACCACGCCAAGCTGGCGCGCCTTGTCATTGAGCGAACGCGGCGCCGTGCCGGGCTTCAGGCGCGCGCCTGCGGACATGGGCATGGCGGCCCAGTTGGAATAGCGTTGCAGGCGGCCCGTGGCCGGATCGCGCACAGTCCATGCAAGAATGCCGTTGATGTGATTGATGCGGACCGAAACCTCGACAGCATCGCCCTCGCGCACCGGCAGCGGCTGGACGAAACCCAGAAAGATCTGGTGGCGGCCAATGGCATCGCGCGCCAGCGGGGAATTGGTCATCCTGACGCCCGCGGCCAGATGACAGTCGAACCAGCCGGCTATGCCATCAAGCGTGCCGTCCTCCTCGATGGCAAGCGTGGCCTTGAAGGCCAGCGATTCGTCGTGGTTTGCGCCCAGCACAAGCTCGGCCACGGGAACGGGCGCGGTTGCAATCTCGGTCGGCACCAGATCGACCGCGTGCTTGGTGTTCACCGCATAACTGCGCAGCCAGGTGTAGTCGGCAGGAATGTCGGGCGTTTCCCACAGATCCAGCTTCTCGCGGCAGGCGTCGGAACGCACACCGGCAAGAAAAAGGTTGATTCTTTCCGGGATGATCCGCCCGCCGGGCTTCAGAAGTCGCTGACGGGCGTCGGCCGTCATTTGAAGAATGCCGTAATCGATCCCGAAATATCCGACATGATCGCAGATCAGCGTATCAACCCGGTCAGGGAGAACCGCCCGGAACGTTTGAGCTCGGATGCAGGTATACTGATGCCCTAAGCCAAGTTTCGCAGCCGTTTCGCTGGCGATGTCGGTAGCATCGGTGGCGTCAATACCCCAGACGTGCCCGGCGCCAGCCCTCAGGCACATGAAGCCCAAAACACCGAAACCGCAGCCGAGATCGGCCACGGTTTCGTTCCTGCGCGTCACCTTGCTGACAGCCTCACGATAGCGCGCCGATCGGCGAGTATCGATCAGATAACTGCGGTGTTCAGCTAAAGTGTCGGACACTGAATTGCGCTACAAACCAGAAAGTTCGCAGCAAGATCAGTCCATCGGACCCATCATCGACATATTGTCAGTTCCTGCGCCCGACATTGCGCCGGTCAGTTCGCGGACCGAACCATAGACGGTCAGAGCCGGACGGGCATAGGCGCGGCGGGCGGCAGTGCGGGTGTTCGGCGTGCGGGTAACCATAGGTCGATCTCCATCAGGATCTGAAAGAACGTCCCCTGCGTCCCGTCGGCCAAGCCGACTAACGAAGGTTAATTCTCGCGGAAAAAATTAACTCGTAAATGGAGCAATAAACGAGGAATAACTGTGCAGCAAGACCTTTTTGCGCTGCACAAGTTTTCGCTGATGCGCGGCCTGGCTTGAAGAAATTTCCGCAAAGCCATGAAAAATGTGCCTGAAATTGGGCATTCTGGCGCACTTGTATCACGTCTGCCGCCGCGGCTCTGTTGAAGGTTGCGCACAGTTGCAGGGACGAAAGGGTGAGTATCCGGTTGCCGGAAATGGTTAATTTTCGGAATCGGGCTGAAGATCGATGCCTGCGGGACACGATGGCGCCACGCGATTCGGCCTTCTCAAGTATCTGAAATGCTCTTGCTTCACAGCGCGCCGAAGACGCTTTTCGCATTTGTAGGCCGCCAGCAAGAAGCGGCTGACAGGACTATGTCTGCCGGGGCCAACGCGGCAGTGCACAGCCTGTTTGATCGGCCCTATGCTTGCCGGCGCAAGTGAAACCAGCCGAAGATGTTCCACAGCTCCCAGATGTTCGAGCCGTCATCCAGGAACTTTCGATAGAGCCGTGCCAACCCTTCGGTGTCGATTTCAGCGGGCGCCGCATCGGGTATGGTTTTCTGGAAGAGCGGCGCAAGGTGCTGCAACTGGCGTTCGAACGTGAAGCCGAAATCGCACTTGTCGCGCCGGTCAAGCACCGAGCGGGGAAGATCATGTTCCAGCGCTTTGAGGTGGATGTATTTGCCTTCCCCTTCGCGAATCGTCAGCGTGGGTGGCATGGCCGCGACGAAGTCAATGAAGCGCCGCGTGTACATGGGCGAGCGCAGTTCGACGCCGAGGCGCGCCGAAAGCCTCGCGCCATTGTCGCGCATGACCTCGAAGAACGGATCGTTGAGTTCGCGCCACAGGCGGCGGCGCCAGGGATCACGCAACCGCCAGATGCCATCAACCCTCCACAGCGCTTCCTGCCGGGCAGCCAGACGCTCGCGCACTGGCGGGGCCAGCCAGTCCCGCCCTTCGAGCGTGCCATGCTGCGATGCGGGCTGATAACCGCGCCAGGCGCGTACCAGCGTGTTCAGCGGCGCAGGCAGAAACTGGCGCAGGCCGAAGCGGAACAGGCGCTGCGCTGCGTGACGCAGACCGTGCCTGCCGGCCATGATGCGCAGTTCGTGTGCAAGCAGCCCCCATTGGCCATCGCGCAGGGCGGCGTGAATGAAATGGTCGCTCGTGCCAACGAACTCGTCGCCCCCTTCGCCGTCCAGCACCACACGGCAGCCATGTGCGCGCACAAGCGCCATCTGTTGGTGGGCCGAGTGTCCGTTGGGATAAAAGCTGATGTCCCTGTCATGCGCGATCAGATCGGCAAACGCGGTTATGTCGGCACATTGCCGCTCCGCCTCGTGGATCGGCACGCCAAGGAAGCGCCCGACATCGCGGGCATATTCTATCTCGTCCGAGACCGTGCCCGGCTGTCCCTTCAGCGTGAACCCCAGTGCATCAGGTGCCTGCAACCGTCCGCCTTCCTTCAACCGGCGTGCCAGCGCGAAAATGGCGGAGGAATCGTGCCCGCCGCTGACCTCGCAGGCGATCGGCAGATGGCTGCGCGAGGCGCGGCGCACGCAGTCCATCAGCACTTCGCGGTAATGCGCGAAATAGTCCTCCTCGCGGCGGTAGCGGATGCGTTCTCCCGATGCGAGCGACCAGTATTGCCGCACGTTCGGCCCGGCGGCATCCACCACCATGCACGAAGCCAAGGGCAGGCGCATCACCCCTGCCCAGACCGTTTCGTCAAGGGTCTGGAAATCGCTGGCGAGATATTGCGCCATGCGATCCTCGTTGAGCCTTTGCGCAAAATCCTGCGCGGCGAGAACGGCGGCCACGTCGCTTGCCACGAGCAGCCTGCGGCCGTCCCAGTGATGGAACAGCGGGCGCATCCCGGCATGATCCTTGGCGCAGAACACGCGGGCCATGGCTGCATCATGGATCACGCAGGCATATTCGCCCTCGATGTGATCGACGCAGTCCTCCCCCCAGACGCGGTAGGCCTGCAACACCAGTTCGGCATCGGACGGCCAGCGCGGGGCCGCGCCCTTTGCCAGAAGTTCGGCGCGCAGTTCATCCGGGTTGGCCAGCCAGCCATCCATGACGATGGCCAGCCGCCCGTCCGCATCGCGCAGCGGCTGGACAGCCTCGGCCGCCTCCGGCGTGGTGCAAAAGGCGCAGTGCCCCATGCCCAGCTGCGCCGTTTGCAGGTGACGGATGCCATCCTCGGCGCGATAGGCCATGGCGGCCGTCATCCGCTCAAGCGCGGCAGGATCGGCCGGCTGGCCATCAAAACGCACGATTGCAGCAAACCCGCTCAATTTCTTGGGAACTCCGAAATGCTGCAATAATGGCGCGCGGCCTTCGAGAAATGCACGCTCCGGCATCGGGGGTGCTGGCCGCTTGCACCGGCACCATTGATGAAGGAAATCGCACGGCTATTGATTCACCACCCCGGCGGGATTAGCAAGGCTCAGGTTCGGCGCGGTTTTTCGGAGGATGGCGCCGCGGACCGTGAAGGCCAATGTCAGCAGCCAATGTCAGCAGAAGGCCATTTTGCAGCGATTGCCATGCCGATGCTCCCCTCCGATGAAACATCGCGCCCGAAATTGCAGCGTCCCCGCCAGGTCAAGGTGCCGCTGGCACGGGCTTTGGGCGAGCTGCCCCGGCTATGGACCATCGGGCCGCGCGCGCTTGGCGATCTCTTGCGCGCCCTTGGCGAACTGGCACTGGCCCGCATCAGGCTCGCCCGCCGCACGGCGCAGCAATTGCAGCTCCCGGACCGGCCTGATCCTGCGGGGAATGACGAGCCGGCGCCTGATGCCGATGCCCTGGCGATGATCCAACGGGTGAGCCGCGCCATCGCCATTGTCGCACCGCGCGTGCCATGGCGTTCGGATTGTCTGGTGCAGTGTCTTGCCGGGCGCCGCTGGCTTGCCGCGCACGGCATCACGGCCCGGATCAGCATCGGCATGAAGCGCGAGGACGGCCATGGCCTGCTTGCCCATGCCTGGCTGGCCGTGGGGGAAACGATCGTGACCGGCGGCGACATTTCCGATTTCGCGGTGTTTCGTTCGAAGCAGGGGACAGGGCGCTGAACCATCCTTTCGCCATCGTCGCCAGCCAGATCGAACCGCGCCGTGCGGGGGTGCTGCTGGTCCTGTCGCTGGCATCGGCAGCAACCGAGAGCATCGGTCTCGTCCTGCTCGTGCCCATTCTTGCGGTGATGACCGGCACTGCCGCGCTGCCCGGCATCCTGTCCGGCATGGCGGACTACCTTGGCGGCCCCGATGCGCTGCGCGGCAGCCGGGCGCTTGCCGTCATGCTGGTGGTCTTCGTGCTGCTGATCGGGCTGCGCGGGCTGCTCAATCTTGCCCGCACGCTGGTGGCGCTGACGGTGCAGCGCCGCCTGATCGACGGGCTGCGCCTCAGGGCATGGCGCGCCCTGCTCCACTGCGACTGGCGCGTGCTTTCGGGAATGCGCCAGACCGAAAGTGCCAATCTGCTCATCACCACGATCGACCGTGTGGGCTATGGCGTGGAACGGGTGATTTCCGGCGCGGTCACGCTGGTCACGCTTGCCGGGGTGGGGCTGGCATCGCTCGCGATTTCGCCGCAGATCACCGCCGGGGCGCTGGTCTGCGGCGCGCTGGTGATCCTTGCCTATCGCGGAATGCGGCGGCGTGCCCGGCGTCTGGGCGAGGCGCTCGACCATGTTTACAGCCGCATCCACGCCGAATTGAGCGAGGGGCTGGCCGCGCTGCGGGTGATCAAGAGCTTCGGCGCCGAGCGGCAGACCGAGGCGCGTCTCCAGCGCGAACTGGCGGCCCTGCACGATACCGAAAGGCGCTACCACCGCGACAACCAGCTTGGCCAGCTTGTGCTCCAGGTCGGCAATGCGGTGCTGCTGGCGATCGTGGTCTGGCTGGCGCTGGCGGTCTGGCGCGTGGATGTTCTGGCCATGCTGCCCATGATCGTGCTGTTCGCACGCGCCCTGCCACTGCTGCTTGCCCTGCAGGGCTGCATGCAGGACATTGCCTATGCGCGGCCCGCGGTAGAGGCGGCAACCGCGATGATCGCGCGCGCCGAGGCGGCACGCGAACCCGATGCAGACCCGGCCGTAACCCTGCCGCCCGTGCGCACGGCCATTGCCCTCAGCAATGTTACCGTGCGTTTCGAAGGGCGTGACCGGCCAGCGCTTGACCGGGTCAGCATTGTCCTTCCGGTTCATCGCATTACCGCACTCAGCGGCCCGTCGGGTGCGGGCAAGAGCACGCTGGCCGACGTGATCGGCGGACTGCTTAGCCCCGATGCCGGCGAACTGGTGATCGACGGGCAGGCATTGCCTTTCGTGCAGCGGCGCGCATGGCGCTCGCGCGTGACCTATGTGCAGCAGGTGCCGGTGCTGTTCAGCGGCACGATCCGCGAAAACCTGCTCTGGGCGCGGCCCGATGCCGATGACGCCGCCCTGCATGAGGCGCTGGCCGAGGCATCGGCCGATTTCGTCGCGCGCCTGCCGCAGGGGCTTGAGACGATGGTCGGAGAACACGGCCACCAGCTTTCGGGCGGCGAGCGGCAGCGCCTCATTCTTGCGCGGGCAATGCTGCACGTGCCGGAACTTCTGATCCTTGACGAAGCCGCGAACGCGCTCGACCGCGAGAACGATGCCGCGATCGCGCGCACGATCCGGCGCCTGCGTGATCGTTGCACCATTCTGGTGATTGCGCATGGCGGGGCGCTCGAAGCCGTGGCCGATCATCAGGTGCGGCTGGCAGACGGCAGGATTCTCGATGGTCCTGCACCCATGGCTGGGCAGCCTGCCGTGCAGGATGCGGGGTGATCCGTGCAGGACTGTGATCCGATGACCTACGGCAGCGAACAGGATCGCATCGGCACGCTGCTGGCGCGCCTGTGCGCGGCGCCGGACGATGATTTCGGTGCCGAGTTCGAGGCGCTGGCCGCGCAAGGCTGGGAGCAACTGGTCGATCGGGCACTGTCGAAGCGGGTGGGCCTGCTGGTTGACCGCGCCGTGCGACGTGCCGGGGCCGAGGCGCTGGTGCCCGCAGCCGCGCGCGCGGCTCTTGACGACGAGGCGCGCAGTGCAGCCATGTCGAGCTTCGGCCACATGATCGGGCTGGCCGAAGCTGTCCGGTTTCTGGAGGCTGAGGGGATTTCACCGATCGCGCTGAAGGGCGCGCGGCTTGCCTTCAACGACTATCCGGAGCCGCAACTGCGCAGGCTGCGGGATATTGACCTGCTGGTGCCGGCAGAACGTGCCGAACATGCGCAGCAGGCGATGATCGACAGTGACATCTATGAAGTGGCCGAGTGGTCGGCGTTCTACGGGATCGAGTTCGGCCATCAGCTTCCGGAACTGACCGACCGGCAGCGCGGCATCTCGCTGGAAATCCACCACCGCCTGAATGCCCGCGACTGGGCCGAGGAGCCGCACCTTGTGCGGATGGTCCACGAGGACGCAGAGGAGATCACGGTGGCCGGAACGCGGGTCCGGGTGC
Organism: Novosphingobium sp.; assembly: GCA_046294595.1. GTDB lineage: Bacteria > Pseudomonadota > Alphaproteobacteria > Sphingomonadales > Sphingomonadaceae > Novosphingobium. Next base: position 31,678 of record JBKBKD010000007.1, on the reverse strand, counting down.
CGTCGATGCATGCCAACCTGCTGCATCTGGTCGAACATGCCACGCTGCACCACCTGTTCGAGAATGGCCCGATCACGCTGGCCGACCTGCATTTTGCAACCATGAAGGGGCCGGTCGACTGGGATTTGCTGATCGATCAGGCGCGGCAGATGGGGCTGGAGCGGGCATTGCGGCTGATCGCGTTGCTTGCGCTGTCATATGGTGCGGGCTGGGTGCCGCCTGCGCTGCGCGATCCCGCCCCTGATCTTGCCAGCCATCTTGCCGCCAGCCGTGCGGCCATGCTGCGCGATGAAGCGCAGTTCGAGCACGCCTTCATGATGCGCGGGCTCATCATGCGCAAAGGGCGTGCACCTGGCTGGAAGGCAGCGCTCAGGGCGGCTCTCACCCCCACTCCGCTGATCCTTGCCGGCATGATGCGCGTGCAAGGTGACAATCCCCTGCGCTGGCTGGCCTATCCGGTCTGGCTGGTCCAGCGGGGACGCGCCTATCTTGCCGCCCGGCGCGCAAGGGTTGATCAGTCCGCGCTGATGCAGGAAGTCTCGACACTGCGCTGGCTGCGCGGAAATCCCTGACGGCGCGGTACGATACCGGGCGGCCGGATCGGGTGTGGCCGAGCGACATGTGGGCTTCCGCAACGCAACATTCCGGATGCTCGAAGCTTCGTGTGTCAAGAAGAACCTTGGTTCAGTGCTTGCCGGTGCGGGCCTGACATTCGAAAAGGCTTCATCTGGCCTGCGCACACGCCGCGAGGCGCATATTTCCAGCATTTGCGGGCTTGTGATCCCGGCTGCCCACCCGATCGGGTCCGATTTCGGGGCGTTTTCAGCCCGCAGCGCCGCCTTAACTTCCGTTGAGCGCGCTGATACAACCATACGTATATTGCGTAAGGGAAAATGCGCAGTTTAGGTTGCGAATCATTTTGCGTTGCGGTAAGCGAAGCACCGAGAGGGCGGTAAACGGAAGCGATACTGCTTAGGAGATTGAGCATGAAGATTGCACGCATTGCATCGGCGCTGGCCGCTTCGGTCCTGATGGCCGCACCGGTTGTCGCCGAAGCTGGTACCCGTGCCAGCAGCTCGGCAACGTATCCGGCCGCCAGCTATTCCGCCAGCCGTGCGTCGACTTCGGTTGAAGCCGAAAACGACCTCAAGGGTGCGGCATGGATCCTGATCCTGCTCGCTGGCGGCGCAGCGGCCTATGGTCTGTCGCGTGCTCTGGAGACGAAGTCGTCGGGCGCATAAGTCCGCGCTGATCCGGTTCAAAACCCGGTTGCCTCACGGCGGCCGGGTTTTTTGATGCCCGCCTTGCAGGTCCTGACGGGAATGTCGCTGCGCTAAGCGCTTGACCTCCTGCCGGATCGGTTCAATCACGCACCCATGTACAAACACCCCGGCGTCATGCTCGTTGCGCTGATTATGGTCGCCTGCCTGTTCGGCGGGGGCGGCAGCGCCTACGGGCTTTCCAACCTCGTCGTCCAGCTCGCCGCGCTCACCGCGGCTGCGCTGATGCCGGCCGCATTCCGGCGCTTTGCCGCAAATGCCGGCTGGCCCCTTGCGCTCCTCACTTGCGCGACGCTGCTTGTGCCGCTGGTGCAACTGCTCCCGCTTCCGCCGGATGTCTGGACCGCCCTTCCCGGCCGCACGCTCATTGCCGAGGCGGTGGGTGCAGCAGGCGCTGACGCGTGGCGGCCGCTGACGGTGAATGTCGCCCGCACTTTGGTGGCGTTCATTGGCCTGCTCGCGCCCTTCGCGGTCCTCGCCATTGGTCTGGCGCAGGGGCGCCGGGGCATCGAGCTGGCCAAGCTCGCTGTGGTGGGCGCCGGTGTTGCCAGCGTGCTGCTCGGTACGCTTCAGGTTCTGGGGCAGGACCAGTTCGCGCTGCTCTATCCCGAAATCGAGATGCCCGGCGTCCTCTTCGGCTTCTTTGCCAATCGCAATTCGACCGCCATCTTTCTTGTGGCCTGCCTGCTGGTGCTGTGCAGCCTTCCGGCAAGACGGCCGCTCTCTCCCAAGTGGTTCGCCGAGATGGTCGCGGCGGTGCTGATCGTGACCGGTGTCGTGCTCACCCAGTCGCGCACCGGGCTGGTGCTGCTTGCGCTGCCTGCGGGCCTCATGGCCCTGCGGATCCTCGTTGGCTGGCTGGAGCGCCGCGGAAAGGGCGAGGGCGGCGGCGCTTCGCTTTCGGTCGTGGTGGGGGCGCTTGCCGCGCTGGTCCTCGGCCTTGGCGCAATTGCCTCGCTTCCCGGCACACGTGTCGAGACGGTGCTGGCGCGCTTTGAAAAGGGCGATGAGCAACGCCCCGCCATGTGGGAGGATGCGCGCTATGCGGTCGGGCGCTACTGGCCTGCCGGGGCGGGCATGGGCACGTTCGACGAGGTTTTCCAGCTCGACGAATCGCTGGAGAACATTTCTCCGCGGCGCGCCGGGCGTGCGCACAACGATTATCTGGAACTGGCAATCGAAGCCGGTCCTGCCGGGCTTGTCCTCGCGGCCTTGTGGGCGCTGTGGGTGCTTTGGGCGGCCTGGGCGGCAAGAAGCACGCCCCAGCGCTGGTCCGCCCTTGCCGGTGCGGGCATTCTTATGGCCATAGCCTTGCAATCGCTGCTCGATTATCCGCTGCGCAACCAGACGATGCTGTGCATTGCCGCATTTGCCGTGCTGCTTCTGGCATCCGCGCGCCAGCGGGCCGAACCTGAAGGAGCGGCGGCATGAAGCGTTTCGTCTGGCTGGCGGTGCTGGGCCTGCTCGCCGTTGTCGCAGCCGGAGCGCAGCTTGACCGGGCATCGCGCCGCCAGCCTGCGCTTGCCCCGCTGGTGCCGCCGGTTTTCCGCAGCTTTGCGCAGGAACGTCTGACGATCGCGACAGTGCGCAGCGCCTCTCCCGAAGCCGCGCTTGCCGATGCCCGCACGCTGGTGTCGCGCAGCCCCCTGCCGGCCGAGCACCTCACCCTCCTGGCCATCGCCAGCGAGCGCAATGGCGACCGGCAGGGCAGCGCGCTGCTGGTCCAGCGCGCGGCCCAGCGCGGCTGGCGCGATCCCATCGCGCAGCAGGCCATGTTCGACATTGCGCTTGCCGCCGGAGACGAGGCGGAAGCCGCGCGCCGTCTGGCAGCGCTGTTCGGCGTGCAGGAAGACCAGGCGCCGCTCAGGGACATGGCGGCAAGGCTTGTGGCGACACCGGAGGGCCGTCAGGCCCTTGCCGCAACCATGGCCGCAGGGGGGAACTGGACAAAGGCGTTCCTGCGTCAGGCTGCGGGCGATCTCACGCCATCGCTGGCCGAGACGATCGTGATGGCGCAGCAAGCCGGAGCGCGGCCTGATTGCGCTGCGGCGCAGGCGGCAAAGCGCGCCTTCATCGCCAAGGGCCGTGCGGCCGAGGCCGCGCTGCTGGACCGGTGCACTGCCAGACAGCGCTGATGGCGCGGTGCAACCCGCCTGCCGGCGGCGCGGGCCGGTTCTTCAGTTCTTGCTGCCGCGAATCTGGAACGTGCCCGAAACCCGGCCCGATCCGCCGGTCTTTCCGTCGATGCTGGAAAGGCCCGAATCCAGATCGATCACCAGCCGCCCTCCGTTGAGGGTATCGCCATTGCGGCGCAGCGCCACATTGCCGGTCATGGTGATGACCTTGCGCCCGAAATCATAGACCGCCACATCGCCCCGCGCCTGTTCGGTGCCCCGGTCAATCTGCACGCCGCCTGTGGCGTCGATCCGTTCGATCTGGATTTCGCCATTGTTGGTATAGGCCACCGTGGTTCGCGCTGCCTGCATCCGCAGGTTGGCCTGGCTGATATCGACATGACCGGAAAGCACCACGCGCTTGACCTTGTCCTGCACCTCGATCCGGTCGGCGGCGTAGTTGACCGGGGCCTTGCTGTCGTGGCTGGCAATGCCCTGTGCGGAAAGGTGCTGCGCGCCCGCCACAAGGGCCGCCGATCCGGCAAAGCCGATGGCGGCCCAGCGCAGCGGCCGGGCGGATCGCACGGCAAGAAGCAACGGCGTCTTGGTCATGGGCGTCTCGTTCATCATCAGGGCATCTTCATCTGGCCCGGCACCATGCGCAGGCGGGCGTTGCCATCAAGGGTAACGGTGCGCTCCGAAAGGTCGGCGCTGATCCTGTCGGCCGAGAACGTGCCCGCCGGGATGCGTCCTTCGACCGGCCCGCGGCTCTTCAGCCGTTTGCTGCCAAGGTCGATGTCCACATTGGTGGCGGTCATGCGGTAGCCATCGGATGTCTGGAAATTGATCGGGCCGGCAATGTCGACGATTTCCTTGCCGAAATCGTAGTTGCCCTTGGCCGCGGTCAGCAGTGCGGGCCCGTCGTTCAGCATGATGCGCGCGGTCAGCTGCTCCAGTTCGATCAGCGGCCGGGCCCTGGTGCGCTGCACGGCCGAGCCTGCCGTGATCGAGAAGTTGCGCCCGTCGTTGTCCTGGCCGCGATACATGGCGCTGGATACCTGCATCCGGTCTTCGACGACCGCCACCTTGCGGCGATCGAGCAGGAAGCTGATTTCGCCGCGCGGCGACAGCGGGGCAAGGATCATCACCGCCAGCAGCGCGCCGATGGCCACGGGCAGGGCGCGGGCAAGAACATGCACGAGCCGATCGTGGAATCCGCCCGGAGCGGCGAAGCTCCTGCGCTTGATCCGGATCATGTCAGCCTGCACCGTCATCGCAGTCGCCTTGCCTCCGGCAGGATTACTCGTGGCTGAAGATGTCGCGTTCGGCCCAGCCGGCCAGATCCAGCCGGGCGCGGGTGGGCAGGAAATCGAAGCAGGCCTGCGCCATTGCGCTGCGGCCTTCGCGCTCCAGCCGCTCGACCAGTATGGCATGCATGGCATGGAGGTGGCGCACGTCCGAGGCGGCATATTCCTGCTGCGCCTCGGACAGGACCGGCCCGCCCCAGTCGCTGGATTGCTGCTGCTTGGAAATCTCCTTGCCCAGCAGTTCGCGGACCAGTTCCTTCAGGCCGTGCCGATCGGTGTAGGTGCGCACCAGCTTCGAGGCGATCTTGGTGCAGAAGACCGGCGTTGCCATCACGCCAAGGTAATGCTCGATCGCCGCCAGATCGAACCGCGCGAAATGGAAGAGCTTGAGCCGCGCCGGATCGGCCAGAACAGCCTTGAGGTTCGGCGCGGCAAAGGTGCTGCCGGGCGAAAAGCGCACGAGATGTTCATCCCCGCCGCCGTCGGAAATCTGCACCACGCACAGACGGTCACGCGGTGTCACCAGCCCCATGGTTTCAGTGTCGACGGCGACCGGGCCGGGCGCAAGCACGCCTTCGGGCAGGTCTTCTTCATGCAGGAATACGGCCATGCCCGTCGCTTAGGCGTTCCGGGCACGGGCCGCAAGCATTCAGTCCGGCGCCCCGTGTGCCCGCTGTGCCCTGCTGGGCCGGCGTTCAGACCCGTCCGATGCTGGTATAGGCAAAGCCTGCGCCGCGGGCTTCGGCAGGGTCATAGACATTGCGCAGGTCCACCAGCACCGGCGACTTCACCAGTGCCTTCACCCGCGCCAGATCGAGCGCGCGGAAGGCATCCCATTCGGTGACGAGCGCCACGGCATCGGCGCCCTCCACGGCGGCATAGGCGCTTGTCGCCATCTTCACCTCAGGCATGATCGCTGCGGCCGCTTCCATGCCTTCGGGATCATAGGCCACGACTTCGGCACCCGCATCGAGCAGCGTCTGCACGATGGCGATGGAAGGCGCATCGCGCATGTCGTCGGTGTTGGGCTTGAACGTCAGGCCGAGCAGCGCCACGCGCCTGCCCCGCGCATCGCCGCCCAGCGCTTCGATCACCTTGCGGCCCATGGCGCGCTTGCGGCTGTCGTTCACCTTGACCACGGCCTCGACCAGCCGCACCGGGCTGCCGAAATCCTCGGCCGTCTTGAGCAGGGCCAGCGTGTCCTTGGGGAAGCACGAGCCGCCATAGCCCGGCCCGGCATGGAGGAACTTGGAGCCGATGCGGTTATCAAGGCCAATGCCGCGCGCCACGTCCTGCACGTCGCCGCCCACCTTTTCGCACAGGTCCGCCATTTCGTTGATGAAGGTGATCTTGGTGGCAAGGAAGGCATTGGCCGCATACTTGATGAGTTCGCTGCTGCGGCGCGAGGTGAACAGGATCGGCGCCTTGTTGAGGAACAGCGGACGGTAGATTTCCTGCATCACGGCCCGCGCCCATTCCTCTTCAGCGCCGATGACGATGCGGTCCGGGCGCTTGAAATCGCCAATGGCCGCGCCTTCGCGCAGGAACTCCGGGTTGGAGACGACCGCGAACTTCACGTCGGTGCCGCTCTCGCGGATGATACGCTCCACCTCGTCGCCTGTCCCCACCGGAACGGTCGACTTGGTGACGACAACCGTGGGCGTGCGGATATTGGCGGCCAGTTCCTGCGCCACCGCATAGACATAGCTGAGATCGGCATGGCCGTCGCCCCGCCGCGAGGGCGTGCCAACCGCGATGAACACGGCCTGCGCGCCTTCGATGGCGCTGGGCAGATCGGTGGAAAAGGACAATCTGCCCGCCTTGACGTTGGCGGCGACCAGTTCGGCAAGGCCCGGCTCGTAGATCGGCATAACGCCTTCAAGCAGGCGGTTGATCTTGCCTTCGTCCTTGTCGATGCAGACCACGTCGTGGCCGAAATCGGCAAAGCAGGCACCCGAAACCAGCCCGACATAGCCCGAGCCAACCATCGCGATCTTCATTCGCACACCATCCGTAAGTGATCCGCCGCGCCATTACGCAGCCATTTCGCACAAGCAGCATAGGGGAAGTTACTCATGCTGCACAAGCGCACTTCGGCCGGCGCGGCCCCGTCCTGTCCGCTTGCCCTTGCACACTGCCGCAATTAGAGCGGTTTCCACCCATTCCGGTTCATCGGGGCGGAGCCTGATTTGGTTCAGTGCAAGGAGGCGGGCCGCAGGGGTATGTCGATATCTCAAGGCCTGCCGACGCAGCAATGGACCAAATCAGGCCCGCCGCAGAGCGGTTGCGCCGGGAAGGTCACTGGCAGCGTTGCGGCGCTTGAAGGGGCAACCAGCCCCTGCTGCGCACCGCGCCTCCCCAGTGACCTTCCCAGCACAATCACGGTGAACCGGAATGGGTGGAAACCGCTCTAAGCGACGGTGGCATGACCGCAAACGCCCTTCCCGAAAGCTGGCGCGCCGCGCTGGCACCCGTGCTGCAATCGCCGCCGCTGCGCGCGCTGGGCGGATTTCTCCAGGCCGAGGAGCGGGCAGGCAAGGTGATCTATCCGCCGCGCGGGCAGCGGCTGGCCGCGCTGGAGCTGACCCCGCTCGATGCCGTGCGCGTGGTCATCCTGGGGCAGGATCCCTATCATGGACCGGGGCAGGCGCATGGCCTTGCCTTTTCGGTGCAGCAGGGCGTGAAGATCCCGCCGAGCCTTGCGAACATCTACAAGGAGCTTGAAGCCGATCTTGGCCTGCCGCGCGCAGGCCATGGGCACCTTGCGCGCTGGGCCGAACAGGGCGTGCTCCTGCTCAACAATGCGCTGACGGTCGAGGCGGCCAGTGCCGGATCGCATCAGGGCAAGGGCTGGGAACTGTTTACCGATGCCGCCATTGCCGCCGTGGCGGCGCGCCCGGAACCTTCGGTGTTCATGCTGTGGGGAAGCCATGCCCAGAAGAAGGCGGCGCGCGTTCCCGGCCTTGCCGATGGCCCGCACCTCGTGCTCAAGGCCGCGCACCCCAGCCCGCTTTCGGCGCACAACGGGTTCTTCGGCTGCCGCCATTTCAGCCGCGCCAATGCCTTTCTGGAGGAAAACGGGCGCGGGGCGATCGACTGGCGGCCATGAAAAAGCCCCGCCGGAGCGGGGCCTTTGCGCATGACGTGGGAAATGGCGGCTGCCGGATCAGCCCGGAATGCCGGATCAGCCAGGAATACTGGCCGATGCGGCCTGCCCGTCGCCTTCCGGCGCAGCAAGGATATCGCGCACGACCTGCCCCTTGGCCACGGTCTGCGTGCCCGGATCGCCCACGGTGGAGCGGATCGAGGCAGCAGCCGTGCCGGAACGGTTGATGGCATCGGTCTCGATGCTCGACCGTGCGGAAGGGCCGCCGAACAGGGTTTCCAGCGTCTGCTTGCCGGCGTCCGAATCCTGCGGGCGCGGCGCACCGGGGCTGGGCGGCGTCAGCGCGAAATCGGGCGGCACCACCAGCGGCGCCGCGCGGGTGACGGCCATTTCATCCGGGCGGCCACGGTTGAGCAGCCCGCCGCTGCTGCCGCAGGCGGAAACGAGGGTTGCCCCGCAGAGAACCAGAACAAGGGCAGCGGCTTTACGCATCATGCATTCTCCGTGGCGGTATCGTCGCCGGTTTCATCAGGCTTTTCGCCCGATTTCAACGAGCGGGCAAGCAGTATCAGGACGCCGAAGGTAATCGCCGCATCGGCAAGGTTGAAGATCTGGAACGGCCGCCACTGCCCGATGTTGAGATCGGCATAGTCGATGACATAGCCGAACACGACCCGGTCGTAGATATTGCCCAGTGCTCCGCCCAGAATCAGGGCAAGGCCGAATATTTCGCCCCGCGCCGTTTCGCGCAGCAGCCAGACCAGAACCCCCGTGGCGATCAGCGCCGTCACCGCGATCAGCCCCAGCCGCATTTCCGGCGACGTGGCGCTGAACATGCCGAAGGAAACGCCAAGGTTTTCGGCATAGCGCAGATCGAAGAAGGGCAGGAGTTCGATCAGCCCGCGTTCGCGCAGCGCCAGTGGGCCGATCATCAGCGCCTTAACGCCGCGGTCGATCAGCGCCACCAGCAGCGCAAGGGCAAGGCCCTGGATGCGCGGGCGGGTGAGCATCAGGCCGCCGATTCCGCGTCGATCCCGGCCACCACGTCCTCGCAGCGGCCGCACAGCGCCCCATCTTCCGCAACTTCGGGAAGCAGGCGCCAGCAACGGCCGCACTTGTGGTCGGTTGAGCGTTCGACGGTCACGTCGCTGCCCTGCCCGCGGATGACTTTCGCGGTGATGAACAGTTCGGCCAGATCGGCCTCCGGCGCACCTTCCGGAACGGTGACGACCGCCTCAAGGCCGGAGCCGAGCACCTTTTCCCGGCGCAGCGGCTCGATGGCCTCGTTCACGCGCTGGCGCAGGGCGCGCAGCGCGCTCCAGCGCTCCTCGTCCACCGTGGCGGCGGGCATTGCGGGCCATTCCAGCAGATGCACGCTCTCACTGCCCGGATAGCGCGATTGCCAGACCTCTTCCGCCGTGAACACCAGCACCGGCGCGCCATAGCGCACGAGCGCGTGGAACAGCACATCCAGCACGGTGCGATAGGCGCGGCGCTTCGGGTCCGAAGGCGCATCGCAATAGAGGCAGTCCTTGCGGATATCGAAGAAGAAGGCCGACAGGTCCTCGTTGCAGAAATCGGTCAGCGCGCGGACATAGGTGTTGTAGTCGAAGTCATCGACCGCCTGCCGCAGCGTGGCATCGAGCTTGCCCAAGAGGCCGAGCATGTAGCGCTCAAGCTCCGGCATCTCGTCCACCGGCAGCCGCTCGTCCTCGGCAAAGCCGTCGAGCGCGCCCAGCAGGTAGCGGTAGGTATTGCGCAGCTTGCGATACTGGTCGGCAACGCCTGCAAGGATCTCCTTGCCGATGCGGTGGTCCTCGGTGAAATCGACCGAGAGCGCCCAGAGCCGCAGGATGTCCGCGCCGTAATCGCGCATCAGGTCGATGGGGCTGATTGTGTTGCCCAAGGACTTCGACATCTTCATGCCCTTGGCGTCCATGGTGAAGCCGTGGGTCAGGATCGCGTCATAAGGCGCGCGGCCGCGCGTTGCGCAGCTTTCCAGCAACGAGGACTGGAACCAGCCGCGATGCTGGTCCGATCCTTCGAGATAGAGGTTGGCGGGCCATTGCAGATCGGGCCAGCGCCCCGATTCGAGCACGAAGGCATGGGTGGAGCCGGAATCGAACCACACGTCGAGGATGTCGGTGACGCGCTCGTAGTCTTCCAGCCGGTATCTGTCGCCGAGAAACTCCTGCGCGCGTTCCTCGTCCCAGGCATCCACGCCATCGGCCATGACGGCGGCAACGATGCGGGCGTTGACCTCCGGATCGTTCAGATACTGGCCGGTCCTGCGATCCACGAACAGCGTGATCGGCACGCCCCATGCGCGCTGGCGCGACAGCACCCAGTCCGGGCGGCCTTCGACCATCGCGCCGATGCGGTTGCGGCCCTTTTCGGGCACGAAGCGGGTCTGGGCGATGGCCTTGCCGGCCTTCTCGCGCAGGGTGCCGCCCTCGGCCTCGCGATCCATCGGCACGAACCACTGCGGCGTGCAGCGATAGATGACCTTGGCCTTCGAACGCCACGAATGCGGGTAGGAATGCCTGTAGTCGGCGCTCGCCGCGAGCAGTGCCCCTGCCTCGCGCAGGGCCTCGCAGATCGGGCCGTCCGGCGCGTTGAACTTGGGATTGATGACCGAGCCTTGCCCGCCCTCCTGATTCGGATTGGGCCAGCCCCAGTCCTCGCGATACCTGCCATCGGCCGTGACGGCAAAGACCGGCTCGATCCCGTGGGCCTTGCACAATGCAAAGTCGTCCTCGCCGTGATCGGGCGCCATGTGGACAAGGCCGGTGCCGCTGTCGGTGGTGACGAAATCGCCGGGGAGCATCGGACGCGGCTTGGCGAAAAAGCCACCGAGGTGGTGCATCGGGTGGCGGCAGATGGTTCCGGCGAGGTCGGAGCCTTTGATAACGCGCAACTCATCGCCGATGACCAACGAACCACCTTGACCGACCTGCAAATTTTGCCGGTCTCTCAATGCTTGAATCAGGCTTTTGGCAATGAGCAGATACTTGCCCTGCCACTGATGCCACTTGCCTTCCAACCCGACTTGATTGCTTCCAATTCCAGCGACCCTGAAAAGGCCATACTCAACCTCCGGCCCATAAGCCAAAGCCTGGTTCACCGGAATCGTCCACGGCGTCGTCGTCCAGATCACCGCATATGCGCCGACCAGTTCGGGCACATTCGGGCATTCGGTAATCTCGAATGCCACGTCGATCTGGGTCGAGGTGATGTCCTCGTATTCGACCTCAGCCTCGGCCAGCGCGGTCTTTTCCACCGGCGACCACATGACCGGCTTGGCGCCGCGATAGAGCTGGCCGCTTTCCGCAAACTTGAGCAGTTCGCGCACGATCGTGCCTTCGGCCTGGGCGTCCATCGTCAGGTAGGGATTGTCCCAATCGCCATTGATGCCGAGGCGCTTCAACTGCTCGCGCTGCACGTCCACCCACTTCTGGGCATAGGCGCGGCATTCGGCGCGGAACTCCTTTGGCGGAACTTCGTCCTTGTTCTTCTTCTTCTTGCGGTATTCTTCCTCGACCTTCCATTCGATGGGCAGGCCGTGGCAGTCCCAGCCGGGCACATAGGGCGCGTCCTTGCCCAGCAGCGTCTGGGTGCGGCAGACCATGTCCTTGAGGATATGGTTCAGCGCATGGCCGATGTGCATGTCGCCATTGGCGTAAGGCGGGCCGTCATGGAGGATGAACTTCTCGCGCCCTTTGCGGGCCTCGCGAACTTTGCGGTAAAGCCCCATGTCCTGCCAGCGCTGAAGGATCACCGGCTCCTTCTGCGGCAGGCCGGCCTTCATGGGGAAATCGGTCTTCGGCAGGAAGACGGTGGGGCGATAGTCGCGTTGCTCGGTCATGACGGCTGCGCACTAGAGCAATTGCGCAGATTGGGGAAGTGGGACTACGCCAGCAACCGCCGGGCTTCGTCGCAATCCCGCTCCATCTGCGCCACCAGCGCGTCAAGGCCGTCGAACCTGGCTTCGGGCCGCAGGAAGTGGTGGAACGCCACTTCGATTTCGTGCCCGTAGAGATCGCCCGAAAAATCGAAGAAGTGCGGCTCCAGCAGTTCCTTGGGCGGGTCGAAGGTGGGGCGGATGCCAAGGTTTGCCGCGCCCTTCAGCACGCTTCCGTCGGGCAGGCGCCCCGTCACCGCGTAGATGCCGTAGCGCGGGCGCAGATACATGCCGATGTCGATATTGGCGGTCGGGAAATTGATCGTGCGGCCCAGCTTGTCGCCATGCTGCACCGTGCCGCGCATGGCGAAGGGCCGCGTGAGCAGGCGGGTTGCGGTTTCGCAGTCGCCCGCCTTCAGGGCTTCGCGGATGCGGCTTGAGGAGACGACCTCGCCTTCGAGCGTGACCGGCCCCACCGCGCGCGCGGAAAGGCCGAAGCGCGGGCCTTCCTCGCGCAGCACCTGCGCATTGCCGCTGCGGCCCTTGCCGAAGGTGAAATCCTCGCCGGTGACGACGCCCACCGCGCCAAGATGGCCGACAAGGCCCTGTTCGATCCATTCCAGCGCGGTCATGCCCGCCACATCCGCGCCGAAGTGGATCACCAGCATGGCATCCGCGCCCGCCGCGCCGAACAGTTCCTGCCGCTGGTCCAGCGTGGTGAGGCGGAAGGGCGGCGTTTGCGGGGCAAAGTGGCGCACCGGGTGCGGATCGAAGGTGGCGACGATGGCGGGCCGGCCTTCCGCCCTGGCCCAGCGGATCGCCTCGCCCACCACGGCCTGATGGCCAAGGTGGAACCCGTCGAAATTGCCCAGCGCCACGATCCCGCCGCGCATCGCTTCCGGCACAGGTTGCAGGCTGTCGAGGCGGATCATGCTGCGCCTTCGGCAGCATTGCGCGCGTAAGTCACGAAATCGAAAGCAGGTCTGCCAGCCTCCGCCTGATGCACTTCGCGCGATACCTCTTTCCACTCCGGTCCGAGCGGCTCCATCGTGGTATCGCCGTCGAACGTGGCGTGTATCTCGGTCAATTCCACCCGTTCGGCAAGGGGCATGAACAGGCGATAGATTTCCGCCCCGCCAACCACGGCGACATCGCCCTCGCCCGCAAGCATCAGCGCCTGTTCGGCACTGGCCGCCACTTGCGCGCCCTCGGCGCTCCACCCGGCATCGCGGGTCAGCACGATGTGGCGGCGGCCGGGCAGCAGGCCGGGCAGGCTTTCAAAGGTCTTGCGGCCCATTATCATCGGCTTGCCGATGGTCAGCGCCTTGAAGCGCCTGAGATCGGCGGGAAGCCGCCAGGGCAGGCCATTGTCCTTGCCGATCACGCCATTGGTGGCGCGGGCATAGATGAGGAACAGCCCCGGTCGCATGGCCGCTGCGCTGCCGCTCAACGCACCAGCCGCGTGACGTGGCCCATCTTGCGCCCGGCACGCGCCTCGGCCTTGCCGTAGAGGTGCAGGTGCTTTTCCGGATCGGCCAGGATCGCGGGCCAGCCCGCTGCGTCATCGCCGATCAGGTTTTCCATCACCGCGCCGCGCGTGACAAGCGCGGTGGAGCCGAGCGGCAGGCCGCAGATCGCGCGGACGTGGTTCTCGAACTGGCTGGCGATGGCTCCTTCGATGGTCCAGTGCCCCGAATTGTGGACGCGCGGCGCCATCTCGTTGAACACCGGGCCATCGTCCGTGGCGAAGAACTCAAGCGTCAGCACGCCGACATGGCCCAGCGCATCGGCCACCTTTGCCGCCAGCGTGCGCGCAGCTTCCACCTGGGCAAGGATCACGGGCGATGCGGGCACGGTCGAGGTATCGAGGATGCCGCCCTTGTGGACGTTCTCGGCGCTGTCCCAGAAGCGCACTTCGCCCGCGGCCGTGCGCACGAGGATGACCGAGAACTCCGCCGCGAAGGCAACGAAGCCTTCGTAGATCAGCGGCTTTGCCGGAAGATCGACGGTTTCGGCATCGTCGGGCGTCATGATCCGCCACTGGCCCTTGCCGTCATAGCCGTCGCGCCGGGTCTTGAGGATGCCGGGCGTGCCGATGCGCGCGATGGCGGCGCGCAGGTCCTCGCGCGAGTCGACCTTTGCCCACGGCGCGGGGCGGCCGCCCAGTTCCTCGACGAAAGCCTTCTCGTTCACGCGGTCCTGCGCCACTTCGAGCGCACGGGCAGGCGGGTGCAGCGGCGCATGTGCGGTGACGGCGGCAAGCGACGCTGCGGCCACGTTCTCGAACTCGTAGGTCACGACGGCGCACTGCGCGGCAAAGGCGGCAAGCGCGGCTTCGTCCTCATAGGCCCCTTGGGTGAAGGCGGCGCTGACATCGGCGGCGATGGATTCGGCCTCAGGCGCATAGACATGGCAGCGATAGCCCAGATTGGCCGCCGCCAGCGCGATCATCCGGCCAAGCTGGCCGCCGCCCAGAATGCCGATGGTTGCGCCGGGAGGAATCATCCGACCGGATGCTCCGCCACCGCTTCGGTCTGTGCGGTGCGGAACGCGATCAGCCGTTCCGCCAGCGCCGCATCCGAAGTTGCAAGAATGGAGGCGGCCAGAATGCCCGCATTGGTCGCGCCCGCAGCCCCGATGGCCAGCGTGCCCACGGGAATGCCGCCCGGCATCTGCACGATCGACAGGAGCGAATCCATGCCCTTCAGCGCCTTGGATTCCACCGGCACGCCCAGCACCGGAAGGTGCGTCATCGAGGCGACCATGCCCGGCAGATGCGCCGCGCCGCCCGCGCCCGCGATCACCACCCTGAAGCCTTCAAGGTGCGCGCCCTTGGCGAAGCTGACCAGCCGGTCCGGCGTGCGATGGGCGGAAACGATGCGGCATTCATGCGCCACGCCCAGCTTTTCGAGCACGGCGGCGGCGTTCTTCATCGTCTCCCAGTCGGACTGGCTGCCCATGACGATGGCGACCTGCGGCTTGTCGGTCATCCTTCTGCCCCTTTTCAGGCTATCGGCGGCTCAGCGCTCCGACAGGTAATAGCGTTCCACAGCGGCCAGATCATCGTCCAGTTCATAGATGATCGGCTGGCCGGTGGGGATTTCAAGACCGGTGATGTCTTCATCGGAAATGCCCGAAAGATGCTTCACCAGCGCCCGCAGCGAATTGCCGTGGGCCGAGACGATCACCGTCTCGCCGGCGCGCAGGGCGGGGGCGATCTTTTCCTCCCAGCAGGGCAGGGCGCGGGCGATCGTGTCCTTCAGGCTTTCGGTGGCGGGCACAGCGATCCCGGCATAGCGCGGATCGGCGGACAGGTCGAAGGCGCTTCCCGCTTCCAGCGGCGGCGGCGGCACATCGAAGCTGCGGCGCCAGATCCTGACCTGTTCGTCGCCATGGCGGGCAGCAGTCTCGGCCTTGTCCAGCCCGGTCAGCCCGCCATAGTGGCGTTCATTGAGGCGCCAGTCCTTG
Source organism: Novosphingobium sp. (assembly GCA_046294595.1). Lineage (GTDB taxonomy): Bacteria > Pseudomonadota > Alphaproteobacteria > Sphingomonadales > Sphingomonadaceae > Novosphingobium. Next base: position 16,502 of record JBKBKD010000007.1, on the reverse strand, counting down.
TCTTCGGGGATCCACAGGCGTCCCATGGCCTCAAGCGCCAGGTGCAGCGTCTTGATCGCGCGGGTCTGGAGCGAGGTGAACGCCATCGTCGGCAGCATGCCCTTGTCGCGCAGCAGTTCACCGGCAGCCACGGCCTCGGCGGCGCCCTTGTCAGTCACGTCAACATCCCACCAGCCGGTGAAGCGGTTTTCGAGGTTCCATTGCGACTGGCCGTGGCGAATCAGGATCAGGCGGGGCATCGGGGCATCCTGTGACTGATTGAAAAGAAACCGCGCCCTAGCGACAGGTGGCAGGCTTGGAAAGCCCGCTTGTCCCGGAAACCGGCATTGGGTCCGGCAGGGAGGGCGCCGATTCGCCCTGCGGCGGCGCGGCGCCTTCCAGCGCGCGGGCCTGCGCCTTCCTGCGCTTGAGGTTTTCGCGCAGGCGCGCGGCAAGGCGCTCTTCGCGGGTCATCGGGGCCTTCGGGTCGGTCATCGCGCGGCTGAATGCCGTGAACCGGCACCTCCTGCAAGACCTGCCGGAACGCGCGCTTGACAAACCCGGTGCTCACGGCCAATAGCGCGCCCCTGCCCACCCCGCCGGTTCGCCGGAATGCGGTGGCGCGATGGAAATGGTGTGCTGCTGTAGCTCAGTGGTAGAGCGCATCCTTGGTAAGGCTGAGGTCGGGAGTTCAATCCTCCCCAGCAGCACCATTTCTCAAGCACTTAGCGCGCGAGAAGAGCCGCCCGGTCGCCCGGACGGCCCCTTCGCGCGCGCCTGCGCCGTGCTAGTCCTCGGGTCCAAAAAGGTAGTCGGCGCTCGCGTCGTCAACCCGGTCGAGAAACTCGATCATGCGGTTGGGCAACACCTCGCAGTGCCTGTCACTCAGGCTGGCGATGCGGCCGATGGTGTCGATGAGGATGTCATACGCCCTCTCCGGCGGCATGGGCGGGTTCATGAGGCCCAGCGCCGCCCGCAACAGCAATGCCAGCTCGTATGAGCAATGCGCGTCGTGCCTCTCAAGCTGCTGCACGGCGATGGGAAGCTGGAGAAGCAGGGTCGGCCAGTCAGCCGTGATGGTTTCCTCAGTCATGCGTCGGTCCTTTCCATTCCCGGCAGGATGCCGGGCTGGCAGGGCATGACACCCGGCGCGCGGGCTGGATTGGGCGGTTACTTTGCGGGTGAGGTATGCGCTCGACAACAACAGCGCCACGCCGCTACTGTATCGGGATGACCGACGCACAATTTGACAGCCCTGAACACGCCGCCTGTTTCCCGCGCGAAGTAGAATTGGCCCACTTCAACCCGAATGCTCAACTGCCTTACGGCCTGACCATTGAGCATATGCAATCCGCGATGAACGAGTTCATCGACTTTATCGGGTTCATCAACCAACAGCTCTATACTCGGAAGATACAGCGGCTTGAGACGATGCTTATGCCTGCGAATTTTAGCAGCATCGTGGGTGAGTTTCTCACCTCTGCCATCCCCAAGTATTGCCCCACGCTGGCCAAGAACAATTACCACAACGGGCATCCTGACATTGTGCCCAAGGGTCAGTTTCCCGGTGATTCGGTCCAGCACCACACGGACGGTATCGAGGTGAAGGGGTCGCGCTATTTGCGCGGTTGGCAGGGCCACAACGCCGAGGACGCATGGCTGATGGTCGCCTGCTTTGAGAGTGGCCGTCCGACTGACGAGACGAAGAACGTCGCACCCGTTCCGTTTCGCTATCTCATGATCGTAGGCGCGCAGCTTGAGCAAGCCGATTGGACGTTCTCCGGGCGCTCGGAGACGAGCCGACGGACAATCACGGCGTCGGTCAACGGCTCAGGCTATGCCAAGATGACCAAGAACTGGATCTACAAGGCACCGGGCCTGCTTCTATAGAGCCAGTGGCTCCTGTCGGGCGTCCGGCATTGGGACGCTCGACTTGCCGTTGGTGCCCAAGGCACGCAGTCTCGGCACCGCATCCTTCGCGACATTGAAGTAGCTCTCGTAGCGCTCGACGCCAATGCAGCGGTAGCCCACAGCCTCCGCCGCCGCGACGGTCGAGCCGGAACCCATGAACGTGTCAACGACTACGCCCTCGCCCAGCGGCAGGGACGCATAGACGAGCTGGCGCATGAGCGACTGGGGCTTGAGGCTGGGATGCTCCGCTATGTCGCGCTCTCGGCGCGGCGTCCGCTCGCTCGGGATCACGTCGGAGAAGGGGTTGCCGTCTGGTCGTCTGCGAAGGCCTCCGGTGCCATACTCGCGCAGGCACTCGCGCACGGTCAGCCCCTTAGGCATTGGCTTCCGGAAAAGCCCCCAAGGCTCGTAGCCACCGCGCGGGAGCGAGCAAACGTCGGGGAAGTCCGCCTCGCCCAGCTTGGGCCGGTCCCCACCGCGCAAGGTCTGCACCAATCGAATGATCTCCGTTCGGAACTCCAAGCCGCCCTCGATCAGGCTTGAGAACACAAGCTGAGACATGAACGAGTTGCAGGCGACGAATACATGAGCGCCCGGTTTGAGAGCTGGCAGCAGATAGCTAGCCCACTCACGGAAGAAGCGCCGAAGCGTCTCCCGTTCGTGAGGCTCCAAGGCGGTGAAGCGAGGCAGGGGAGCGCGAACATTTCCGTCGAAGGCAGGCGGGATGCGCCAAATGCCGGTCCCGCCGTTGTGCATTCGCTCAATCTCAGCGACCTCATACTCCTTGACGCCGTATGGGGGGTCAGTGACCACCGCGTCGATTGAGCATTCGGGGAGCCGCTTCAACCAGTCGAAGCAATCGGCGTGCAGCAGAAGGGAGCGACCGTAGGTGTGCTGGGTGTAGTCGAACGCGAATGTGCTCAGATCGGTTGATTGGTTTGCCATGCTGTCCCTTCTGTCCCCCGGAACCTAGCAAGAACGGGCCGTAGGGGCTAGCGCTCTCATCTGCCCAATCGGTGACTGGAAAGGCAACCACTTCTTACTAGCCCGGCTCGAAAGGGCTCATATCCGCCGCCCGCTGCTGGCACGTTCTGCATAGGCGATTGCCCGGCCCGGTGCTGTCGAACGGCTGGCGGCAGCGGAGGCACGGGCGGCGATTCTTCGGCGGGTCAGGCGGCTTCACACCACGCTCTGCCCGTGCGCGACCAGCTCCGCCTCCAGCTCGCCCCTGAGGGCCAGCAGGCTGGCGAGGTGCTGGCGGCAGTCGTCGGGCAGGGGCGGACGGAAGCCCGCCGCCGCCTCCCGCTCCCACGTGCAGTAGAACACGATGCGGCTCAGCACGCGCTCGTAGGCGGAGCGACGATGAACGGCGCGGACGCGCTCCATGTGCTCGCGGTTCCGGGTCTCGGCGGGCGTCATCGTAGCATTTCCCTGAGGCGCTGAACGGAGGGGGAAGGGGCGGACGAGGGCGCGTTGCCCGCGTCGGCACGGGGCGCGGGGCGGGCGGCGTCGATGCGCGCCTGCACGCTGGCGCGCGGGTCCGCGCCATCCGGCCAGCCGTCGGGGAAGCGGAAGCGACGCTCCACCGCGTCCCAGTAGCGCGCCGTCTCGCCCAGCGGCAGGTCCGCCCACGCCGCCACGCGGCAGGCCTCGACGTATTCGGGGTCGTCCGCCAGCTCGTCAGCCACGGCCCAGCGCCTCCAGCTTGGCGAGGCGCTCGCTCTCCGGCTCGCTCCACTCGCGCAGGCGCGGCGCGACCAGCTCGATCATGCGCCCGCTGGCGGTCTCCACCTTGCGCCGGGCGTGCAGCGCCTCGTCCAGCGCGGCCTGATGCTCCCGCGCGTGGGCATCGACCGCGATGCGCCGCATCGTCTCAAGCCGCTCCGCGTCCAGCCCGGAGAGGTAGCCCGGCGCGGAGAGGATTGCGCTGGCGGTGCGTGCGTCCGCGCGCAGCGCCTCGACCAAGCCGCTCGCCCAACCCTTCTCCCGCCAATAGGCGCGCACCTCCGCTGCCAGCGTCGGATCGACGCGAGGCTGGACCGCCGCCGTGATCGCCGTCTCCAATTCCTTCACCCGCCCGTCGATGGCGCTCGTCGCCCGGTCCGCCGCCGTTAGCGCGCGCTCCATCGCGGATTGCGCGGCCTTCGCCAGCCGGGGCGGGTCGATGCCCTCGTCCGCCGCCGCCTCCGCGATGCGCGTCCATGCGTCGTGCATCGCCGTCATCGCGGCGCGGGCGGACTGAGCGCTCGGCCCGTCGCCCCGGATGGTGCCGGGGTGGTGGTCGATGGGCACGTCCACGTCGCGGTTGCTCGGGCGCTTGAGCGGGCGCGCCGGGGGCCGTCCGCGGACTGCCAGCGCGGCGTCGATGGGGGCCTTCTCGGTCATGGCTTTCTCCTAGAAATGGCCGATGGTCCGACCGTGGCCGACGCGGTGCTGGTGCAACTCCCGCAGGCCGTAGCCGAGGCCGTCCAGCCAGTGGTCGCGCGGCCACTTGGGGTCGATGTCCTCGGGCCGGAGCGTGCCGCGCGGGGCCTCCGGCAACGTGTCGATGAGATGCGGGCAGCGGTCGGTGATCCACAGCGCCGGGCGGTCGGAGCCGTCCGCCGCCGCCTGGAGCATGGAGCGGATGAGCGTCCATGTGCCGACGCGGTCCTTGCGGTGCGGGCGGTGGGCGCTGATCTGGCAGTTGACCAGCTCGCGGACGACCGTGTCGCCGTTCAGCCCGCGCGCGTCGTCGGTGACGACGACCACGCCGCGCCGCCCGTTGCGAGCCATCATCTCGCGGAGCTGCTCCGCCCATGTGTGGACGCTGGCACCCGTGCCCAGCGAGAGGTCGGCGGGGTCCGCCGTGTCCGTCTCGTCCAGCGCGATGATGTCGCCCTGCCGCAGGTGGCCCAGCGGCTCGCGGAGCCTGCCCAACAGGATGCCGGTCGCGGGCGCGGCGGTGCCCCAGTCCGCGCCAATAATCATCCGATACTCGGCATAGGTGGGGCGCTTGATAATATGCACGGCAGGGTCGAACACGTCGAACATGACGCCGCCCAGCACGTCCCACTTGCCCGCCAGCCATGCGTCCGCCAGCGCCCGGTCGCTCCCCGTCGATGCGAGGAGCTGGCGGCGGTAGCTCTCCCGGTCGATGTGGGGATTGTCGTCGAGCGTGGAGGTAGTCCACACCCACCACTCGCCCTGATCGTCCTGGAACGGGTGCCACGGCGGGGCGCGGGTGATGAACTCCTTGTAGATGACGGTGTGCGCCCGCCCGTGCGGGTTACAGGTGAGGTGGATGTGCGCCCTGCGACCCGGCGCGACGCGCAGGTTCGAGCGGACGCGACGGAGGAAGGCCCAGGCGGCGGGCGGGTAGTTGCCCGCCTCGTCCGCGTAGAGCGCGGAGAAACTCTTGCCCTGATGCTTGGAGTAGCTGTTCTCGTCGGCCATCTGCGACAGCGTGATGACCGCGCCGTTGGGCAGGGTAATCGTGCCGTCGCCCTTGTTGCGCTGCGCGGAGCCGAACGCCGCGCGGGCGAGGTCCACGATGCTGTCGCTGAGCTGCTGCAAGCCGCCCCATGACTCGCGGGTGACGAGCGGGCGGGCATCGCTGCCGAAGTCGCGGCAGTGGTCGATCAGGTCCAGCACCATCGAGAATGACTTGCCGGAGCCGCGCCCGCCCGCGTTGACGATGTGACAGTGCGAGCGGAAGCGCAGCACCGCCTGCTGGAAGTGCGTCGGGGCGACGACGGCGCTCACGGGCGGACCTCCGCCTTGCCGGGGAGGGGGCGTGAACCACCCTCCGGGGGGCGGGCCGGGCTGGCGGTGCCCTCGATGACGCGGGCGAACTCGGCGTCCGTCATGGCGCGCGGTATCTGGATGTTGACCTGCACGGCGGTCTTGGGCGCGCCGTCAGGGGCCTGTCCCTCGATCCAGCCCAGCCTGGCCTTGGTCAGGTAGATCGCGGCGGTGATGTTGCCGCTCCGCGCCGCCTTCAACAGGTGGTGCGTCAGCTCGTCGGACAGCGCCCCGTGGCCCCGCGCCAGCGCCTCGCGCGCCGCCTCGTCGCGCTCGATCAGGTCGCGATAGGCGGTCTGGGAGAGACCCAGCGCCTTGGCGATGGTGCGCTGGTCGTTGCCTTCGCTGGCGAGGCGCTCCACCGTCGCCAGCCCCGCGTCGGTGATGCTGACCCTATGCGGTCCGCCGCGCCGGGAGGGGGTGCGTATGACAAACTCGTCGGTGGGCATCGCGCTCCGTTCCACTGAGAGGCCGGAGCCGGAGAGCGAGGGGGAGAGGGCATGAACCAGCCTCCCCCCGTTCCCCGGCCCCGCGACACCAGCAGGACCAAGCGGCGTCGAGAGCGGTCATGCCCAAGGGCGCGAGCGGGGGATTGGGCGGTTACTTCATGGCGGCGCGGCCCTTGTAGGGGTGCGCTCGGCTCCACCAAGTGACCGGATTAGCGCCACTTTCCGGGGGAATGCCGCGCTTCGGGGAGCACCGGGGGAGCAGGCCCCTTTTTAGGCGGTACGAGGGCGGGTTTCCCGGCCCCGGCCCGGCCTTTTTTACTGAGCGCATGGGCGGGTTTGGAGAGGATGCAGCCCACACCAGCCGCGCGGGGCTTGGCCAGAAGTCCCTTGACCGCACCCACAGGGGAATGCCGGTCCCCGCCCAACGCGGGGATTGTCGCGGGCATTCCAGTGCCCGCAATCCCCGCGCGGGGATCATTCCCCTATGGGTAAGGGACGAACAATGATCCCCGCGCATTTCGCGGGGATTGTCGCGGGAATTGATGGGCCACAATCTCCGCGTTCTTATTGTCAGTTGGCGGCATTTCTGGCAGTAGAAAAAGCAACTTAGGGGGTAAGGTATGTCTGACTGGATCTATGTCGATAACTCCAACGTGTTCATTGAAGGCCAGCGTGTCAGCGCGGTTGTTCAAGGCATGGCGCTCGACATATGGGACGCCTTCGACAACCGCATTCTCGACTTCAACTACCGCATGAGCTTCGGCAAGCTCTACGCCTTCGTCGCTGGAACCGACCGGACAGAGACGGCGCGCGCGATGTTGTTCGGTTCTCGACCACCGGCGAACGATGCCATTTGGGACATGGCGAAGCGCGCAGGGTTCGAGGTCATCACGCATGACAGGAACGTGGCGAACAAGGAGAAGAAGATCGACACCGGCATAGTGGCGGAGATGATGCGAGACGCATATCGCAACGCAAAGAAGGGCGATGTGTTCACCCTCGTATCGGGCGACAACGACTATGTTCCGGCTGTTCAAAACCTCATCAATGACGGGTTCCAAGTTGACCTCGTATTTTGGGATCATGCTGGCCGCGAGCTGAGAGAGGCCTGCACCAATTTCATCTCGCTCAACCAGCATCTCGACGCGCTCCGGCCGTAGCCGTCAGAACGGCAGGTCGGTCGTCCCCTCCGGCAACGCGGTATCGGGCAGCACCCACACCTCAGACCTATGCCGGTCGTCGCCCTGATGCTCTGCGCGAACAATCAGCCCGGCGCTCTCGAAGCGCGCAAGCACGTCGCGCGCCTGCCCGGCGTCCAGCCCGAGGCGGTCTGCCACCGCCGCGTCCAGCCGCGCGTCCTTGCGCCCGGAGGTGGTGGTGGACCAGAGCCGCCCGCCGCCGCGCCCCTCGCCCACCATCCGCAGCAGCTCGTCGCGGTGCTCCCACGTCTGCACGTCGAAGCCCTCGTCCACCTCCCCGAACACCACGCGGCGCAGGCCCGGCGTCGGGTCGCCGTTGGGCAGCTCGACCGGCACCAGCTCCAGCCAGCGGTCCCCAATGCGCCCGGCGTAGTTGGCCTTGGCCCCGGTGACGCGGATGTAGCGCTCCTTGGGCAGCGGCGGGTTGATCCGCTTGTGCTCGTCGTCGCTCATGCGGTCGAGGGTGACGACGACGCGGCAGGCGTTGACGAGGGCGGAGCCGCCCCGCGCCCCGTCCTGATCGCCGCCGGACGCGCCCTTGCGGCTGTGGTGGACGATCAGCAGCGGGATTGAGCGCAGCCGGGCGAGGCGGCGGAGCATGATGACCAGCTCCTTCATGTCCGCGTTGCTGTTCTCGTCCATGCCGACGTGCGCCTCAACCAGCGGGTCGATGACGACGAGGCCGATCTTGTGCTCGTCGATCAGCCGCGCCAGCCGGTCGTAGAGCGCGGACGGCTTCACCTTGCCGTCCTCCGGGTCGCGGTGGACGAGGACGAGGCTCTCGCGCTGCATCGTCAGCAGCCGCTCCGCCAGCACGCGCGGGTCCACGCCCATCACGTCGCACGCGCCCAGCAGGCGGCGGCGCTGCTCGGCGAGGTCGTCCTCCGCGTTGAGGACGAGGACGTTGCGCCTTCGGCGCGTCTGCCACCAGCCAAATTCCGCGCGCGCCGCGACCATGATGGCGAGCTGGAGCGCCAGCAGCGACTTGCCGTCGCCGCCGCGCCCGGTGAGCATCGTCACCTGTCCGTCCATCAGCAGGTTCTCCACCAGCCACGGACGGGCGGGCAGGTCCTCCGGGACGGGCGCGAGACTGACAAGGCCGGTGACCTCTACCTCCGCCACCTCGCGCGCCGCCGCCGCGCCGTGCGGCTCCCAGCCGGTGCCCAGCGCCCAAGCGTAGGCCTTGGCGACCTGACGCGCGGCGGCGCGCTCGCGCGACGAGGGCGGGCACTTGCGCGGGTCGAGAAGGTGCGCGCTGATCGCCGGCACGGCGGGGGACAGGATGCAGTCGCGCACGGCGCGCGGCTCCATGCCAGCCATGATGGCCTTGATCGCCCAGCTACGCATGACGGCGGAGCGGTCGCTTACGTCCAGCGGCACGCCCCGGAAGTCGTTGACGGCCTCCGGGTTGAGCGCCGCCAGCAGCAGCTCCATGCGCCGATCCTCCGGGCAGGGCACCGCCGCGACGAGCGCGCGGAACGCCGCTTCGCTCTCCGGAGGTGAGGCCGGGCCGAGCTCGCCCAGCTCCGCCGGGGCGACGCTGTCGGGCGGCGGCTGGGAGGGCAGCGCATCAACGGGCGTAGTGCCGTCCTCGTCGCGCAGCACGGTGGCGAGCCTGCCCGTCTTGGTGTTGAGGGTGTGCGGCAGCCGCGCCACGCGGTCGATGTTGTGGCAGGCGTCGCCGCCGCCGAACCGGGCGGCCAGCGCGTAGTTGATGGCCTCCACCTCGTCGGGCGTCGCCATGCGCGGCAGCCGCCAATAGAGCCACAGCCCGCGCCCCGACGCGACGACAATCTGCGGGGGCGGCAAGTCGGTTGCCTCCAGCTCCGCGAGCGTCTCGGCCTGCCACGCCACCAGAGCCTCCGGGTCACGCATCCCCTTGGGCGGGTCCACGTCCACCCATGCGTAGGACGAGCCGAGGCAGTCGCCCTTGCGCGGCTTGCCGAGGAAGGCGTCGCGCAGCGCGGCGGGGGCAAAGTAGATGTCGCGCCCGGCGTTCGCCTCAAGCCACGCGGTCGCGGCCTCGCGCGTGGGCAGGTCGGGGTGGAGGCAGCGCCCGCCCTCGAACGCCATGATGTTGGGCAGCCCGAAACGGGCGGCGAATACGACGGCCTCCGCCGCGTCGATTACATCGGCCACGCGCGCAGCATCCTCTCCGCCTCGCGGCGCACGGCAGGGGTGGCATCGCCGGGCAAGTAGCGCAGCAGCAGCAGCGGGTTGGCGCACCGCTCGCGGATCGCGTTGGGAAACAGTCGCCCCCGGCTCTCGCTCTCCATGTCGTGGACAACCTCTGCGAAGTCGAGCGCCTCCTCCGCCGCGTGACTGAGGGCCATGGGGCGGTGGAAGATGTTGATTTCGGGGCACGCCCAAACAGGCGTAAGGTCGATCCGGTCCTGGGGCTTGGTCCGTCCCGCATCATTGCCCGCGCCTTCCCCCGGCGCGGGCATCATGTATTCACACATGATCGCCTCCCCGCGCCGCCTGTGCCCGTCGCCCCTGCTCCGCGCGGCGCTCGGCTCCCTCAAGGGCGTCCCGCGCCGCCAGCCGGTCGGCCATCCACGCCGCGACCTCGCTCTCCAGCCACCCGACGCGCTGGGTGCCCAGCGGCACGGGCCGGGGGAACGCACCCGCCGCGATCTTGCGGTATATCTCCGTCTTGGAGAGCGCGACCCGCCGCCGCAACTCCGCCATTGCAATGAAACGCTCGGTCATCCGCCGGGCCTCCGCCAGTTGAGGTAACTGGTCGGGATCATGGACCGCGCGGCGCTGCTGGGATTGGGCGGTTACTTTCCGGACGTATCCGCGTGGCGATACTGATCGCGGGCAACCAGCCCGGCGAGGCGCGGGCCGAAGTGGCAATCGACCTCTTGCAGCGCGAGGCAAAGGAAGCGCGCGGCTGGGTTCAGCACGTCCACGTTGACCAGCAGCGCCCGCGCCCGCGTCTCCGGGTCGATGCCCCGCCCGTCAAATTCAGGAGGCAAGGTCAGCACCTTGTCGTCCCCGAAGTTGGGGCGGAACGGGGTGCCCAGCTCGTTCCGCCACCAGCGGTTGATGAGGTGATACACGGGACGCATGGGCTTGATGCCCACGGGCCGGTCGGAGAAGTTGCCCAGCCCGTAGAGGATTATGCCATCCTTGCCGCCCCGCTTCCCGGTCTCAGCAACGGGTTTCATGTGGTCGTCGTGGTAGGCCTGCGGCCACGGGCGCGCGCGGTCCCAGCCCATGCCCGCCATGTCGCCATAGTCGGGACCGTCGGGCTGGCCCGCGTGGTTGCGGCTCAGTCGCTCGTGCGGCCGCCACCGCGAACCCATAGGAGCGTTGCGCGCCAGCCAGTCGTGATAGTCCCGGACGTAGATGACGCGGCACCGGTCGATCAGGGCTTGCATCCCCTCTACATGGGCGAACCAGTCAATGCCCGACCGCTTCGCTGGGGGCATCTTGCTCTCAATCACGTGCATTTCACGGGCAATCAGCGCGCCCGTGTTGTCCGGCGCATCGGCGTCGTTGAACAATTCTTCCCAGCTTGGGTAGCTGGGATCGTGCCCGCCCGTAAACCAAGCCGGGAACGCCGCCCGATACTCGTCCGGGGTCACTTCACCAGCCCCATGATATGCGCCCCATACGCCTCCAGTGCCGCGCGCTTCTCGGCCAGATAGTCGTGCTTGTTGTAGGTGCGCTGCAAGCCGTCCTGCGCGTGACCCGTCACCGCGTTCCTGACCTCCAGGTTGAAGCCCAGCCGGGCCATGCGCGTCTCTGCCGTGCGGCGGAAGTCGTGCGGGGTGAAGTGCTCAAGCTCGGCCTCCGGGTCGTCGCGCAGCCGCCGCAGATGCTTGAGAGTGAGCGCCCGAAACTTCTTGAGTGGGTTGGTGCCCAGCTCGCTCGGCTTCTCGCCAGCGGTGGTCGAGAAGAGGTAGGGGTCTTTGCCGTTCCACCGGGGCAGGCCCTCGACCAGCGCCCACGCGGGGCCGATAAGCGGGACAATGTGCCCGCGCGTGCGGACCTTGTAGCGCTCCTTGGGGATGGACAGCCACCGCTCCGCCGCGTCGATCTCCGACCAGCGGGCGTCCTCCCAATCCTGCCTCCGCTGCCCGGTCAGCAGCAGCGCTCGGATCAGCGTGCCGAAGGGGTAGGCCATGTCGCCGGTCGCGGCCCACACTGCCCTTATCTCGTCGTCCGCCAGCACCCGGTCGCTGGATACCAGCGTGAGGTCGCGGCGCTTCATGCCCGCCATGGGCGAGGCCGGGATCAGCGATTTCTCCGCCGCGTAGTTGAGTAGGCGCGACATCATCTTGCGGACCTCGCGGGCGGTGCCGTGGCGGTCCTGCGCGACAAGCTCGTCAAGCAGCCGGTGAATGTCGGCCTGCGTCACGTCCGCAATGGGGCGGCTGCCCAGCGTGGGCCATACATAGTCGGTCAGCACCTGCTCGATCTTGGGCCAGCTCTCCACTTGCCGCTTGGCCAGCTCGATCATCCGCTTGGACACGGCCTCGACGCTGTTGGTATGCCGCAGCAGGTTGGCATCCCGTCGCTCCGGGCGCGGGTCTTGCCCGCTGAGGGCCTGCTTGATGATGCGGCGGGCCTCGTCGCGCGCCTCCTCAAGCCCGACAAGCGGATACTGCCCAAGGGTGATGCGCCGCTGCGCGCCCTTGAGCGGACGACCCGTGCGGCTGACACCGCGCTCGCCGGGCACCTTGTAGATGACAGACCACGACTTCACGCCGGTCTCGCTGATCCGCAGCACAAGGCCGGGCTGCACCGCGTCGCCAATCTCGCGGCGACCGCCGCGCGGGGCGGCCATCTTGTCCAGCCCGACCTCCGTGAACGCCTTCTTCAAACCCTTGGGCATCTTCGCCTCCGCTAGTCGGGGGAGCGCCGGGGGAGCAGATTTGCTGCGGAACCCCCGGAACCGACCGGAACGAAACGTGCCCAATATTACCAGCAAAGGCAAGCACTTAGATTGTCACGAAAGTTTCTGGATGGGACTGCGCGGGCCTGCCGGACGTTCCCTTGGTAAGGCTGAGGTCGGGAGTTCAATCCTCCCCAGCAGCACCATTTCCCCTCCTCTCTGATGGGCATGTTCCAGCCTACGCATTGATGCGTAGCGGCCATGGGCAAAAGCTTTTGCCGCTGGCGTCTTATCGGCAGCCTTTTCGCAAAAGGTGGAAAGGCTCTTGTCATGTCCAACGCAGCACTGGTCAGCCAGATCGAAGAAGCCATCGGGGCGCACGGGCTCTGGAAGATGCGCCTGCGCGGCGCGATCCGTTCGGGGACATCCGACCTGACGGTGCAGGAGGCGTCGGGCGACTGCAACTGCAAGTTCGGCAAGTGGCTGCATGATCCCGCGTTCGCTCCCGCGCACAAGGGCGGTGTGCCGCACCGCGTCGTCACCCGTGTCCATGCCGAGTTTCACCGTGAGGCGGGCCGCGTGCTGCAACTGGCGCTGGCAGGCGATCAGGCCGCGGCCGATGCAGCGATGGCCGGTCCGTTCACCGAAACGTCCGAAAAGCTGGTGCGCGCCTTGCTCAAGTGGAAGGGCGAACTGCTGCAACCGGCCTGAGCGCGGCAGGGACCGGTCCGTGCCGCCCTATGCCCTGAGGTCCGCCCATTCGGGATGGCGGCGGAAGGCGGCCTCGACATAGCTGCACTGCGGCACGATTTTGAAGCCCTGCGCGCGTGCATCGGCAACCAGCGCCCGCACCAGTTCACCGGCCACGCCGCGCCCGCCGATCTCGGCCGGGACCAGCGTATGGTCGGCCACGACCACATCGCCGCTGCGCTGGTAGGTCAGGCGGCCGATCGCGGCTGCCCCGGCGACATGGGCATGGTATTCCCCCCGTGCGCCGTGATCGTGGTGGGTAATCGTGACATCGGTCATGGCCCTGCTCCGCGCGTGATCGAACAGCCCGGCCCACCCCTTTCGTCCGGGGCTGCTTGACCGGGGCCGCTGTCGCCATCATGGCGGCAGCATCATGCAGTTCTTCTCCGACAATGCCGCCGCCGTCCACCCCCGCGTGTGGGAGGCGATGCGCGCCGCCGACGCGCCCGATGCCGGTTATGACGGCGATGCCCTCTCCCGCCGGATGGACGCGGCATTTTCCGCGCTGTTCGGCACCGAATGCGCCGCGTTGTGGGTGGCCACGGGCACGGCTGCCAATTGTCTTGCCCTGGCGGCGATGGTCCCGCCCCACGGCGGCGTGGTCTGTCACCGCGAAGCCCATGTCGAAATGGACGAAGGCGGCGCGCCCGGTTTCTTCACCCACGGGGCCAAGCTGATGCTGGCCGAAGGCGAAGGCGCGAAGCTCACGCCGGAAAGCATCCGTGCCGTGATCGACCCGATCCGCAATGACGTGCACCAGGTTCAGCCCCATGCCGTCACGATCACGCAGGCCACCGAATATGGCCGCGTCTATGCGCCCGATGAAGTGGCGCGGATCGGCTCGCTCGCACAGGGGCGGGGGCTGGGCCTGCACATGGACGGCGCGCGCTTTGCCAATGCGGTGGCGCACCTTGGCTGCCATCCTGCCGAGGTGAGCGCACAGGCGGGCGTCGATGTCCTGACATTCGGCTGCGTCAAGAATGGCGGGATGAACGCCGAGGCGCTGGTGCTCTTCGACATGGAACTGGCCGATGTGGTCCGCTACCGGCGCAAGCGGGCGGGGCACCTGCAATCGAAAGGGCGCTATCTGGCGGCGCAGGTTCTGGCCATGATCGAGGACGGCCTGTGGCTTGAAAATGCCCGTGCCGCCAATGCCGCCGCGCAGGAAATTGCGGCCGCCTGCAAGGACCGGCTGTTCCATCCGGTGGAAGCCAACGAAGTCTTCGTCGTGCTCTCGCCTGCCGAACAGGCCGCCCTGCGCACACAAGGGTTCGACTTCTACGACTGGACCGCCCCCGCAGGCGCGCCCGGTGCGGCGCGGCTGGTCACGGCATGGAACAGTGATCCGTCCCATGTTGCCGCCCTTGCGCGCGCGATTGCCGCACTATGACGGAGCAGGAACTGCCAGGTCAGGCGCGGTTCTGGCAGTGGAGCATTGCCGGGCCGTTCTTCCTTGTCGCGCTGATCTGGGGATCGACGTGGCTGGTCATCAAGGACCAGATCGGCAGCGTTCCGCCGAGCTGGTCGGTCACGTGGCGCTTTGCCGCGGCCGCGGCGGGAATGGCCGCGCTGGCGCTGCTGCGGCGCGAATCGCTGATGATTGGCAGGAAGGGGCTGGAAACGGCATTTCTGCTGGGCCTCGCCCAATTCGTGATGAACTTCCAGTTCGTCTATCGGGCCGAGCATCACCTCACGTCGGGCATCGTCGCGGTGTTCTTCGCGCTGCTGCTGGTGCCCAATGCATTGCTGGCGTGGATCGTGCTCAAGCAGCCGGTCACGCGCGGCTTTCTGGCGGGATCGGCGGTGGCCGGGGCGGGCATTGCGCTGCTGCTGCTGCACGAATACCGCATGGCCCCGCCCGAAGGCCAGGTGCTGACCGGGATCGCGCTGACCACGGCGGCGCTGTGCAGCGCCTCCTGCGCCAACGTGCTTCAGGCCGCGCCGCGCGCGCGCAGCGTGCCGATGGTGCCGCTGCTGGCAGTGGCGATGCTGCTGGGCGCGGTGATGGACGGCGCGTTTGCCCTTGCGGTGGAAGGGCCGCCGCAGTTCGACCTGCGGCCGGGCTATGTCTTCGGGGTGCTCTATCTCGGCATCGTGGGGTCGGTTGTCACCTTCCCGCTCTACTTCCGCCTGCTCCAGCGGCTGGGCGCAGGGCGCGGGGCCTACAACGGGGTGCTGGTCCCGGTGGTGGCCATGCTGCTGTCCACGCTGTTCGAAGGCTATCGCTGGTCGGTGCTGGCGCTGGCCGGATCGGTGCTGGCGCTGATCGGGCTGGTCATGGCGCTGCGCTCACGCGCGGCGTAGTGCGCGCAATCCTTCGCGGTAGGTGGGATAGGCCGGGCTCCAGCCCAGCAGGCGGCGGGCCTTGCCATTGGCGACACGCCGGTTCTCGGCATAGAAGGCCAGCGCCATGGGCGAAAGGTTTGCCTCCTCCAGCGTCTGCATAGGCGGCGGCGCCACGCCCAGCAGGCGGGCGGCTTCCTCGATCACTTCGTTCTGGCTGCACGGCAGGTCGTCGGCCAGGTTATAGACCCCTGCCGGTCCGGCAAAGCCCGCGATCACGCCGCTGGCGATGTCGTCCACGTGGACGCGGCTGAACACCTGCCCGGCAATGGCGATGCGGTGCGCGCGGCCTTCTGCCACCCGGTCCAGTGCGCTGCGGCCCGGCCCGTAGATGCCGGGCAGGCGGAAGACGTGCACCTTGTCCGACAGTGCCTGCCAGGCAAGATCAGCCTCGGTGCGTGCGGAGCGCCGCCCGGTGCCCACCGGCGCGCTTTCATCCACCCATGCCCCGCCCGCATCGCCATAGACGCCGGTCGAGGAAAGATAGCCGATCCAGCGCAGCGGCGCGGCCGCCAGCGCCGCGCCATAGGCTTGCAGCACGGGATCGCCGCCTTCCCGCAGGGGCGGGACCGAGGAGAGCACATGCGTTGCCTGCGCAAGCGCGGCGGCCACGCCCGCGCTGTCGGCAAAGGCGATGTTGCCTGCCCTGCCGGTGCCGTTCACCGTCCAGCCTGCCGCGCCGAGGCGCGCGGCCAGCACCTGCGCGGTATAGCCCATTCCGAAGATCAGCATGTTTCCCATGGAAACCCTGATAACCGCGATTGCCGCCGCGCGCACCACTTCCTAAGTTCGCTCGCATGAACGATCTCTCCGGCACGCCCGTTTCCGCCCCCGTCGTCATCCACCGCGCGGACTATCGCCCGCCCGAATGGCTGGTGCCGGAAATCGCGCTCGACTTTGCGCTTTCGCTCACGGCCACGCGCGTTCTTTCGACGCTCAAGATCCGCCGCAATCCGCAGGGCAGCGGGGCGGCGCAGCTGCGGCTCAATGGCGATGCGATCGAGGCAAGGGCCGTGACGGTCGATGACAGGCCGTGCAATTCGTGGCGGATGGACGGGGCCGATCTGGTGATCGACCTTCCGGCCGATGCGCACGAGGTGAGCATCGAGACGCTGATCGATCCGGCCGCGAACACCCAGCTTTCCGGGCTTTATGCATCGGGCGGGCTGCTGTGCACCCAGTGCGAGGCGGAAGGTTTCCGGCGCATCACCTTCTTCCCCGACCGGCCCGATGTGCTCTCGG
>JBKBKD010000060.1:0-3270 GCA_046294595.1 Novosphingobium sp. | reverse complement strand
TTCAAAGGCATCGCGCAGATCCTGCGGCTCATGTTCGATCAGCGGCCTGAAGCCGCCGCCGCCCACGGTGGCAAAGGCGATGTCAAGCCGCCCGGCCAGCGCATGGGCCGCGCGCACGGCCACGGCCACGGCCGCTTCGTCGCAGGCATCGCCGGTGAAGGTATGGACATCGGCCCCCGGCACGGCATCGCGGATGCGCGCGGCGACCTCGGCCAGTCCGTCGGCCCGGCGCGCCATGAGGGCAAGGCGCGCGCCATCCCGCGCAAGGGCAAGTGCCGATGCTTCGGCAATGGCCCCGGTAGCACCGGTGACGAAGGCGGTTTTCCCGGAAAGCGGGCCGTTCATCCTGCATTCGCCCCGGCGCTGTGCACGGGGCGCAGTTCTTCCCAATCGACGATCAGGGTGCGGCGGGTGAACTTCCACATGCCGCCTTCGCGCCGCCATGCGTCCTGATAGCGGATCGCCCAGACCAGCAGCCGGTCGCCATCGGGCGTGGTCAGGCGGTGTTCGGCGGTGGAGCGGGTTTCGCCATGGGCGCTCTCGCCGGTCACGGTCACGTCCATGTCGTGCACCACGTGGCGCGTGGCGGTGAAGGCATGGGCGAGATGGTCGATCGAGCCGAGGTTGGCTTCCAGCCCGGTGATGGCAAAGCCGGGGCCGCTGATCGTGACGTCATCGGCCAGCACTTCGCGCCACAGCGCCTTGTCGCGCCGGTCCGCGCCAAGGGCATAGCGTTCGGCCGTGCGGCGCAGGGCATCGCGCTCGGTCATGCGGCGGTCTCCGGTATCACGCTTCCCGGAACAACAAGGCCATTGCCCGAAATGAGCGGCACATTGGTCCATTCGCCCTGCGGCGTGCGATACCAGCCTGCCGCGGCCAGCGCGCCGCCATCGATGTTGATCGAACTGCCCGTCACCCATGATGCCAGCGGGCTGGCAAGATAGAGCGCCGCGCCCGCGCAATCGGCAGGCTGGCCGAACCTGCCAAGCGGAATCCAGCGCTCCTCGTGCGCGCGGTTTTCGGGCGGGATCATGGAGTCCAGCGCCACCTGCGGGGTATCGGTCGTCTCCGGTGCGATGGTGTTCACCCGGATGCCTTCGGGGCCGAGTTCGAGCGCAAGGCTCCTGGTGAAGCCGGTGACGGCCCACTTGGCGGCGGCATAGACCGAGCAGTATGGAATGCCGCGATGCGCCTCGATCGAGGTCACGTTGATGATGCTGGAACCGGGCGCGCCCTTGCGCAGCAGGGGGAGCATCGCGCGGGTCATGCGCAGCACCTGGCCAAGGTTCACGTCGAGGATCTCCTCGGCCTCGGCATCTTCGAGCATGGCGAAGGGGCGGGCGTGGACGAAGTGGCCGACATTGTTGACCAGCACATCGAGCCTGCCGGTTTCGGCGGCGATCCGTTCGGCCAGCATTGCGCCCACCCCGCGCTGGCGCACATCGCAGCGGATGACGCGGGCCGATGGCATGGCGGCTTCTGCCGCATCGGCGCGGGCGGGATCGATCTCGGCAATCACGACCTGCGCGCCCGCGCCGGCAAAGGCTTCGGCAATGGCGCGGCCGATGCCCACGCCCCCGCCAGTGACGAGCACGGTCTTTCCGGTAAAATCCAGCCCTTGCGCAAGCTGGGCGGGGTTCAGGCTCGCCATCATTGCGTGCGGTTCCTCTCCATGCCGATGATTCGGCATATTATCTTCTAGTTTCTACGCATGGTGGTTTCGACGTGCCGCAATGTCAACCGGATGCGTAGCGGGAGAGAGGTCTTGCCTGCCTATGCGCCGGGCTGATCGGGCGGGATGTGGACGACGAGGCCGTCGAGTTCCTCGCCAAGCTGGACCTGACACGACAGGCGACTGACGGGGCGGATTTCCACGCCCTCGATGGCCTCCAGCATGGCGCGTTCATCGCCCGGCGCGGTGCCGGTGCGCCCGATCCATTCCGGGTCGATATAGCAGTGGCAGGTGGCGCACTGCATCATGCCCCCGCACAGCGCATCGATGCCATCGACGAGATTGCCCACGGCAAGCTGCATCAGGGTCATGCCTTCGAAGTTGACGCAGGTGCGCTGCGAACCATCGGGCTGGATGAAAGTCACCTTGGCCATTCAGCGCCCCTCATGCATGGGCCGGGCAGCCGGCGGCCCTGGCCAGCGCCGCAACATCGGCGCCTGCCGCGCTGCCATCGAGCCTGCGCCGCCTGTAGCGCACGCGGCAGGGCTGGGCGGGCCAGTAGGTGGAGGCCCCGGCGATGGGGCGCACTTCGTCGATCAGTTCCATGTCGAAGCTCTGGAGCAGGATGGCGACCAGCACCTTCATTTCCATCCGCGCGAAGTTGACGCCCGCGCAGCGGTGCACCCCGCCGCCGAACCCGATCAGCGAGTTGCTTTCGATCTGGGCATCGGGGTTGGCCGGATTGAAGCGTTCGGGATCATAGGCATCGGGATTGCGGAAGGTTTCCTCCATGCGGTGGCTGACCGACGGGGCCAGCAGCACGAACTCGCCCTTGCGGATCGTATAGCCATCGCGGCTGATGTCGGCGCTGGCCTTGCGGCTGAGCATGTAGGCCACGGGGTGGAGGCGTTCGGTCTCGCGCAGGGCAAGGTCCATCTTTTCCATGGCGATGGCCTGTTCCCAGCCCAGATCGCGCCCGTCGCCGCCGCCCAGCAGGCTGGCCACTTCGGCGCGCACCACGGCCTGATAGCCGGGGTTCTGAAGCAGATCGGCCAAGGCCCAGCTTACCTGCCCGGCGGTGGTTTCATGCCCGGCCCAGACCAGCAGCAGGATGAGATGGCGGATGATCTCGTCGGGCACGGGGCGGCCATCGGGGTATTTCGTCCCGATCATCGTCTGGAAGAAATCGGGCGGATCGAGCGGGTTCGTGCGGCGCTTGTCGATCCACGATTGCAGAATGGCGTGGAGCTTCTTCTTGGCGGCCTGCGATTTCACCATCCTGGGCGTTGGCAGCCAGAGCGGCAGGACGAACTCCATGCCGCCCGAAAAATCGCGGAACAGCTCGAAGAACTCGTGCCCCAGCTTTTCGTGGAACTCGCGGCCCATGAAGCTGTGGGCGGCAATGTCCATCACCACCGGGCCGAGCGTGGGGATCAGGTCGAACTCGCCCTCGTCGCCAAGCCGTGCGACAAGGTTGAGCGATTCCTCCACCATCACCGGCACATACTGCTTCATCGATGCGGCCTTGAAGCGGGGCATGATGATGGCGCGCTGGCGCAGGTATTCCTCCATTTCCGCGAAGGAATAGAAATCGGGCG
>JBKBKD010000044.1:0-18162 GCA_046294595.1 Novosphingobium sp. | reverse complement strand
GCCGGAATGAACTTGGGGCTGCCGTCCTTGGCGACATGCTCCATCACCACGATGATCTTCTTCACGCCCGCGACAAGGTCCATCGCCCCGCCCATGCCCTTGATCATCTTGCCGGGGATCATCCAGTTGGCGATATCGCCGTTTTCGGCCACTTCCATGGCGCCGAGAACGGTCAGATCGATCTTGCCGCCGCGGATCATGGCAAAGCTGGTGGCGCTGTCGAAATAGGCGGAATGCGGCAGTTCGCTGATCGTCTGCTTGCCCGCATTGATGAGGTCGGGGTCAACCTCGTCGTCATAGGGGAACGGCCCGATGCCGAGCATGCCGTTCTCCGACTGGAGCGTGACCGTCATGCCTTCGGGCACGTGGTTGGCCACCAGCGTCGGAATGCCGATGCCGAGGTTCACGTAGAACCCGTCCTGCAATTCCTTCGCGGCGCGCGCGGCCATTTCGTCACGGCTCCAGCCAGCCTTCAATCCGTCATGCGTGGTCATCGTTTCGGTCTTCCTGCAAGAATCATCTGATCGGAGGCGGCACGAGGAACCAGCCGGTTCCGATATGCTGCTCCAGCGCCAGCGCCACCGGCCCTTCCGGGTTGCGCAGATAATCGAACACTTCGTCGAAATCGGCCTTGCGATCCCCGGCAATGGCCAGAACGCACCATTCCCGGTCCAGCCGGTCGAGGATCTGCTGCTTGCGCGTTTCGCGCGGGCGCAGAAGGGCCACCGGATCGATTCCCAGCGGATCGAGGCCGGTTGCCTTCAGGATCGTGCCCAGCCGCTTTGCCTCGCTTTCGGGCAGCGAGGCGATCCACAGCACGGCAACGCCCGTGGCGCGGATGGCGCGAAGGTGATCGGCCAGTCCTTCGGCCGGGCTGGGCGGATCGTCCAGATCGAAGGGATCGGTGCCCACATCAAGATCGATCAGCACGGCGCCGCGCTGGCGATCGCAATTGCGCAGCACCGGGATGGCGGCGAGGCTGCGCTGGTCCACCAGCACCGACTTGCGGGCCGCACCAGCCGCACTTGCGGACGCCTGCGCGCGGGCCAGGGCGAAGGCGGCAAAGGCCGTGTAGTCGCTCGCCTGGACGGCTGCGGGGGGACGCGGCACCGCGGTTGCAGGCGGAGGCAGTTCTTCCGCACCTTCGACAAGGGGCCTCGCCCGTGCTTCATCGACCGATGGCCCATCATCGTCTGCTTCGAGCGTTTCGGCCGGCAGTGCCGGGGCGGGCGCAGCCTGGGCGGATGCCTGCGCTTCGACAGGCGCGGCGGGGGCCTGCATCGGCGGCGGAACGGCAACGCCTGCACCCACCATGACCTGCGCCGGGGCCTTCCGGGGCTTGTCCTTGCCGCCATCGCGCACCGCCTTGCCCGCCATGGCACCGCCCGCCGCCAGCGGCGCCAGTGCCGCAGCGGCAACGCAGCCACCCAGCTGGGTTGCGCCAAGGGCCAGCGCCAGCACCGCCGGGAGAGGCAGTGCCCGCAGGCTCATGCGGCTTCCCGCTCGCGCACGGTGCGGAACTCGATCTTCTTGTCGTAGGGCGCGCCCACGATCATGCGCTGGACATAGACGCCCGGCAGATGGATGCAGTCAGGATCGAGACTGCCCGCAGGCACGATCTCTTCGACTTCCACCACGCAGACCTTGCCGCAGGTGGCCGCAGGCACATTGAAATTGCGCGCGGTCTTGCGGAAGACGACATTGCCCGTTTCATCCGCCTTCCACGCCTTGACCAGCGAGAGATCGGCGAAGATGCCCTGTTCCAGCACATATTCGGCCGGGCCATTGGGGCCATCGAAAACCTTGGTTTCCTTGCCCTCGGCCACCAGCGTGCCGACGCCCGTGCGCGTGTAGAAGCCGGGAATGCCCGCGCCGCCCGCGCGCATCCGTTCGGCCAGCGTGCCCTGCGGGCAGAACTCGACTTCCAGCTCGCCCGCCAGATACTGCCGCTCGAACTCCTTGTTCTCGCCCACGTAGCTGGAAATCATCTTCCTCACCTGACGGGTGCGCAGCAGCTTGCCAATGCCTTCGTTGTCGATGCCGGCATTGTTGGACGCAAAGGTCAGATCCTTGACCCCGCTGTCGCGCACGGCATCGAGAAGCCGCTCAGGAATGCCGCACAGGCCGAAACCGCCACAGGCAATCAGCAGGCCATCGCGCAGCAGGCCATCGAGCGCGGCGGCGGCATCGGGATAGAGCTTCTTCGACATCAACGGATCTCCCTTTCGCCCAGCCCATAGCACAGCCCACAAATTGAAAAGAGCGATTGTTTTTTATCACAATCGATAACACTCTGTGATGAAATGAAGCGCATTGCTCTCTATCATCTGGAAACCCTGCTGTGGATCGCGCGGCTCGGCACCTTCCGTGCGGCGGCCGAACGCCTGAACACCACGCAGCCAGCCATATCCGCCCGCGTGCGGGAAATCGAGGAGCAGCTTGGCATTGCCATCTTCCGGCGCGAAGGCCGCAACATGGTGCTTACCGCGCGGGGGCGGCGGCTGGTGCAGGAATGCGAACCGTTGTGGGCCGGATTCGAAAAGGCGCTGCTCACCGCAGCGGGCTTCGAAGGCGCGACCGGCGTGGTGCGCATCGGCAGCGGAGAGATTGCCGCGGCTTCGTGCCTGCCCGGCTTCGTCCATGCCATCGAGCGTGATCTGCCGGGCGTCACGCTGGAAGTGGAACTCGATCTCACCGCCCGGATGTTCCAGCATCTTCTGGCAGGCACGATCGATCTTGCCTTCCTTGCCGGGCCGGTGGCCAGCCCCGGCATCCGCACGGCCCCCATCGGCGAGGTGGGGCTGGTCTGGGCCGCCAGCCGCCAGACCGCGGAAGCGGGGGGATTTGCAATGCCGCTGCCGGTGTGGTCGATCCCCGACCATTCGCCGCTTCACGGCGTGACCGTGGCCTCGCTGGCCGAACACGGCATTGCCCCCCGCTCGCTGGGCACCTGCAACAACGTGCGCACGCTGATCGAAATCGTCAGCGGCGGCGGCGGCGCGGCCGTCATGCCCGAACCGATGGTGCGCGGTCTCCTGGCCTCAGGCGTGCTGGCCGAAGTCCTGCCCCGTCCTGTCCGGCGCCTCAGCTTCGAGGCGGCGATCCGCAGCACCGAGAGCGATCCGCTGGTGCTTGAGCTGTTCCGCCGCGCGGGACGGCTGAGGATCGACGCATAAGGGCGCCTCAGGCCAGACCGTCATGATGGCGCTTCAGCCTGGCGCCAGAAGATCAAGCCCCAGCACGGCGCCAAGATCGGCCAGCGCCTGCTCCCCGCTCGTCACCTTGATCGCATGCATGCCCAGCGCGGCTGCCGGTTTGCAGTTGATGCCCAGATCATCCAGATAGACGCATTGCGCAGGCGCAAGGCCAAGGGCTTCGCACATCATCAGGTAGATGCGCGGATCCGGCTTGCGCAGGCCCGCCTTGCTGCTTTCGATGACATGTTCGAAGCGGGCGAATATCTGCTCCAGCGCGTCATGCGCATCCGCGCTGCGCGCCATGCCCGCGCCATGGCCCGCTGGCACGTTGTTGGTGATGCAGCCCAGCCGGAACCCGGCCCCGGCCAGCCGGTCAAGCGCGCCGACCATCGCCGGGCGCACTGCCCCCGCCAGCACCGCGAGGACCGAAGCGCCGTCAAGCTCGTGGCCCAGCGCGCGGGCCTCTTCGGCAAACAGCCGGTCAAAGGTGGCCGCATCGATTTCGGAGCGCTCGAACTGCGCCCAGGCATTGCTGTCGGGATTGCGGGCGTTGATCTGCCGCACGAAATCGCGGGGCAATCCGCGCTCGGCCTCAAGCCGGTTGAAAGCTTCGAACGGGGAAGTGGTGATGACCCCGCCGAAATCGAAGATCACCGCCGCAAAGGTCATCCGCCACTCCCGCAAACCTGACGCGCCATTCGCGCGCGGGCATTCCTAATCAGCCGATGAAATCCCGCAACTGCTGATTTTGCCATGGTATTTGACGCAGATCATGGTCTGGGTCATGCTCCACGTCAGAAAGAATGCAACCAGTTCAGGTGGCCATCAGGAGGATCCCCATGCGCTCCATTCTCTGCCCGATCGATATTTCGCAATCGCTTGATGACCGGATCGAGACGGCGCTGGCCCTGGCCCGGATCTGCGATGGCCATGTCACGTTCCAGATCGCCACGCCCTTTGCCCAGATGGCGGTGTGGGAACCGTTCGGCGGGGCAGCGGTATCGGCCTATGCGCTGAAGGAAGCGCGCGAAGCCAACGAGAAGCTGGCCGCCGAACTCGATGCGCGTTTCGCCTCGCAGGATGTGCCGTTCTCGATCGAGGTGCTGGATGCCGAACGGATCACTGCCGCGGCTGCCGCGGCGCGGTTCGCCGATGTGGTCGTGGGCAGCCTGACCGATCCCACCATCGAGGAAATGGCGCTGAGCCTGCGCTGCCCGGTGCTGGGGGTGCCGCGCGGGCTGCCGATGCTGACGTTCGACAAGCCGGTGCTGATCGCGTGGGATGGCGGCCACGAAGCTGCCAACGCGATGCGCGCCGCCCTGCCGCTCCTCCAGATTTCGGGTCAGGTCCATCTGCTCACCGTGCGGGAGAAGGACAACAGCTTCCCGGCTGCGGATGCGGCGGTCTATCTGTCGCGTCACGGGGTCCATGCCGAAACGCACGAGCGCGAGCGAAGCGGATCGATCACCGGCACCATCACGGAAACGGCGGAGCAGATTGGCGCCGGGCTGATCGTCATGGGCCTTTACGGGCACAGCCGCCTGCGTGAGCTGCTGCTGGGCGGGGTCTCGCGCGAAATGCTGGACGGCTCGCGCATCCCCCTGCTCATGGCGCACTGATCGGGCGCGCCCCGCCCCAATTCACCCCCTGCAACCTTGCCGGCACAGCCGCGCAGGGTTGCACTTGCATTTGACATGGGCGCCAGCGTCCGCGTTTCGGCGGCGCGACTCGTGCGTGGCCAGCCTGCGCCTGCCCGATTGCGCCACATCGGCGAGAATTGTCTACAAATCCGTGTTTTGCATTGCACCATCCCGATTCGCAGCCACAAACCTCAATCGTTTGCGAACCGCACGATAGCGTCTTGTTTCCGCAGAAACTATTTTAATTTGTCTTTTTATCAATGATTTGTGCAATGAATTGCAAAAAGTGCACCCGATGCGGTTTATTTCGCAATTGCACAAATCTCCGGCATGATGCATACAGAAACTGCCTTTCAGGCATCCTCTCCCAAAACTTCCCGGCCCGGCAGGCAACTGCCGGGCCTTTTTTTCTCTGCCAATATCCGCAAGGCTCCTGCCCGATTGCCGGAACCTGCAAGGCGTGGCGGCGCAGGGTGCCCTTTGAAATCCCGGACCGGCTCACCACATCGGCGTGTGTCAGCAGTTCAGGAGGCAGCGAAAAGAGCCATGGCAGATGCGGCAAACGAAGCCCGGCAGGATCAGCGCACGGCGCGCCTTCAGGTTGCCGGCGCCCGCCAGGAGGAAAGCGGCCACGGTCTTGCCCGCGTCAGCCGCCACATCATGGCCCAGCTTGGCCTTGCCGAAGGAGACGTGATCGAGATCGTGGGCAAGCGTGCCACCGCCGCGCGCGTGATCCAGCCCTATCCCGAAGACGAGGGGCTGGAACTCATCCGCCTCGACGGCTTGCAGCGCGCGAATGCCGATGTCGGTTCGGGCGAACATGTCGAAGTGCGCAAGCTGGAAAGCCGCCCCGCCCAGCGCGTGGTCTTCGCGCCCGCGCAGAAGGATCTGCGCTTGCAGGGACCGGCGCTGGCGCTCAAGCGCAACTTCGCGGGCCGTCCGCTCGTCACCGGGGATCTCGTCGCCACGGCCGGACAGCAGCAGATCAGCCGCGCCGACATGCCCCCGCAACTGCGCCAGATGCTGAATGCGCCCGCCTTTGCACTGACGCAGATCCGCCTGACGGTCGTTTCCACCAGCCCCAAGGGCGTGGTCCACATCGACGAGAACACCGAGGTGGAACTGCGCCCCGAATACGAGGAGCCGCGTTCGGGTCGGGCCGATGTCAACTATGACGATGTGGGCGGCATGGGCGATACGATCCGCCAGTTGCGCGAGATGGTCGAACTGCCGCTGCGCTATCCCGAACTCTTCACCCGTCTCGGCGTCGATCCGCCCAAGGGCGTGCTGCTCCATGGCCCGCCGGGCACCGGCAAGACCCGCCTTGCCCGCGCGGTGGCGAACGAGAGCGATGCCGCCTTCTTCACCATCAACGGCCCTGAGATCATGGGTTCGGCCTATGGCGAGAGCGAGAAGCGCCTGCGCGAGGTGTTCGAGGAGGCAACCAAGAACGCGCCCTCGATCATCTTCATCGACGAGATCGATTCGATCGCGCCCAAGCGCAGCGAGGTTCACGGCGAGGCGGAAAAACGCCTCGTTGCCCAGTTGCTCACGCTGATGGATGGGCTTCAGGCACGTTCCAACCTCGTGGTCATTGCCGCCACCAACCGGCCCGATGCGATCGACGAGGCCCTGCGCCGTCCCGGCCGCTTCGACCGCGAGATCGTGGTGGGGGTGCCCGACGAACCCGGCCGCCGCGAGATCATCGCCATCCACACGCGCGGGATGCCGCTGGCCGAGGATGTGGACCTGAAGGAACTGGCCCGCACGACGCACGGCTTTGTCGGCGCCGATCTTGCCGCGCTGGCCCGCGAAGCGGCTATCGAGGCAGTCCGCCGGATCATGCCGCGCCTCGATTTCGAACAGCAGACAATCCCGCAGGAAGTGCTCGATTCGCTGCGCGTGGAACGCGACGATTTCCTGCAGGCGCTCAAGCGGGTGCAGCCTTCGGCCATGCGCGAGGTCATGGTGCAGACGCCCACTATCGGCTGGGCCGATGTCGGCGGACTGGACGAGGCGCAGGAGCGCCTGCGCGAAGGCGTGGAACTGCCGCTGAAGAACCCGGACGCCTTTCACCGCCTCGGCATCAGGCCGGCCAAGGGCTTCCTGCTCTATGGCCCGCCGGGCACCGGCAAGACCTTGCTGGCCAAGGCCGTGGCAAAGGAAGCCGAAGCCAACTTCATCGCCATCAAGTCCTCGGACCTGCTCTCGAAATGGTATGGCGAGAGCGAGCAGCAGATCGCGCGGCTCTTTGCCCGCGCCCGGCAGGTGGCGCCCTGCGTGGTGTTCATCGACGAGATCGATAGCCTCGTGCCTGCGCGCGGCAGCGGGCAGGGCGAACCCAGCGTCACCGCGCGCGTTGTCAACACGATCCTTGCCGAGATGGACGGGCTTGAGGAACTGCAATCGGTGATCGTGATCGGCGCGACCAACCGGCCCACTCTTGTCGATCCGGCGCTGCTGCGTCCCGGCCGGTTCGATGAACTGGTCTATGTGGGCACGCCCGGCCTTGCGGGCCGCCAGCACATTCTGGGCATCCACACGCGCAACATGCCCCTTGCGGCTGATGTCGATCTGGCCGCCATCGCGCGGGAGACGACGCGCTTTACCGGGGCCGATCTGGAGGACGTGGTGCGCCGCGCCGGTCTCAACGCCATCCGGCGCGCAGGCGGCAACGTGGAAAGCGTGACGGCGGCCGATTTCGCCGATGCCCTTGCCGCTTCGCGCGCAACGGTGACAGAGCAGATGGAAGAGGAATACGCCCGCATGAAGGGCGAACTGAAGAAGCGGGCGATGAACCCCGGCCCGCTTGGCTTCATCACGCCGGGCATGGTCCAGCCGCTGCGCGAGAACAAGCACGGCTGAAGAGGCGCTTGAGGGCGAAAACCGGTCCGGGCGGTCAGTTCGCCCCCGTGTCGAGCGCGAAGCGGATTTCGACCACCATGCCGCGCGCGCCCGCGCGGCGGGTGATCGTGCCGCCAAGCTGGCGCTCGGACGAGCGGATGAGCGCCGAACCGAAGCCTTCGCGGCCCGGCTCCAGAGCGACGAGACCCGGCTGCGCACAGATTTCCTCCCACAGGAGCTGCGCGCAGTCCCCTTCGCGGCGCCATGCAATGCGCAGCAGGCCGCCCGGCTGCGCCCAGGCACCATACTTCACCGCATTCGTCACCAGTTCGTGCAGCACCAGCCCAAGCGGCACGGCATGCCTGCCGGGCAGGACCAGCGAATCGCCATCGAGTTCGCAAGGCTCGCTTGCCGACCGGTAGGGCGCGATGGCCTTGGCAATCAGGTCGGCAAGGTCGACCGTCTGCGCCTGTCCTGCACCCTGCGTCACTTCATGCGCCGTCACCAGCGCATGGATGCGGCTGGCGATGCGATCGATCGCAGGGGCGGCAGCGGCATCGCCGCGCGCGCTCATCTTCACGATGGCAAGGATCACGGCGAAGATGTTCTTGACCCGGTGATTGAGTTCCTTGGCCAGAAGATCGGCACGGTCGCGCGCCTCGGCGATCTCGGCGGCATTGGCGGCGCGCGCCTCGGCCTCGGCCATGCGGATGGCCTGCCACAAGCCCAGCGCCAGCGCGCAGACGATGACCACGAACAGGGCCGCCAGCGATGGCAGCATCCGCGCCTCGGCGGCCGCGGCGCGCTGCACCGCGAGGTCCAGCCGCGCCTGCTCTATCGCTTCAAGGCGCGCCACCGCCCGGCGCAGCCCGTCCATGGCCAGCTGCCCTTCATCGGACAGCACGCGCACGTGCGCATCGGGAATGCGCCGGGCGGCCACCAGTTCCACCACACCTGCCATTTCCGCCCACTTGGCATCGCCCATCCGGGCGATTTCGGCCAGAAGGCGTTCCTGCTCTGGCGGCAAAGGGTCGCCCATGCGGGTGCGCAGGCGTTCCAGCGCGGCATCATATTGCGCCCGCCCCTGATGATAGGGCGCGAGATAGCGGGTATCGCTGGTGATGAAGAAGCCTCGCTGCCCGGTTTCTCCGGTGATCGTCGCGCGCACGATCTCGTCAAGCGCGGCAAGGATGCCGCTGGTGCGCGCGGCCTGCGCACGCTGCACGCGCTCGGCCTCGACCGTCGTCAGGATGAGCGTGAAGGTGCCCAACAGCGCGAGCGCCACCACGCCGAAGAGCGCCAGCGTCGGAATGCGCTGCCACCAGGTGCGGCCCGTTCCGGCGCCCAGCTCTTGGCTATCGGCGGTCATGGCATTCTGCCGGTCCATCGCACCGGGCCTGTCAGTTGCATCGGGCCTGTCATTGCTCCGGCCTAACGCCTCATGTATCGTGCGGCAATGCGCCGCGGGCCACAAGCGTCCGCCGATACGGCAAGGGTTGACGCGGCCACCCCCTTCGCCTATCCGCCACCCCCTGATTCCGGGCGGCTCGACGCTGGCGTCCGGCACATGCAACAGATTCGCCAAAGAAGAGAAAACCGATGAAGCGCACTTTCCAGCCCAGCCGCCTCGTGCGTGCCCGCCGCCACGGCTTCCGCGCCCGCATGGCGACGGTCGGTGGCCGCAAGGTTCTGCGCGCCCGCCGCGCCCGCGGCCGCAAGAACCTCTCGGCCTGAAGCCAGACACAACCGTTCCGGCAAGGGCGAAGGCGGGCATGACCCGGATCGCCACCATCCGGAAACGGGCAGACTTCGTTGCTGCAAACCGCGGAATCCGGGTCGCAAGGCCCGGATTCGTGCTGTTGGTCAACCGCGATGTCGTGCCGCCGGACGAAGCCGACCTGCGCTTCGGCGTCACCGTCACGAAGAAGATCGGCAATGCGGTTGTCCGCAACCGCATGAAGCGCCGTTTCCGCGCCCTGCTGCGCGAAGCCTTGCCGCAAGGCGGCATCGCGGGCGCAGATCACATCCTGATCGGACGCGAGGGCGGGATCGAACGCGATTTTGGCCTGCTGCGCGGCGAACTGGCCGCCGCGCTTGCACGTGCCGCCGCTGGCAAGGGCGATCCTCCCCGCAAGCGTCCCGGCGGCAAGGCCGGTCCGGCCGGGCATGGCCGGGGCAAGCGATGAAGCGCGTTCTGATCCTTGTCGCGCGGGCATGGCAGCTCGGTCCGTCGCGGATTTTGCCGCCTTCTTGCCGTTACAGCCCCTCGTGCTCGCAGTATGCGATCGAGGCGCTGGAAAAGCACGGCGCGATTAAGGGTGGCTGGCTTGCAGCGAAGCGGCTATTGCGCTGCCATCCATGGGGCGGATGCGGCTACGATCCGGTCCCTTGAACCCAGTTCACGCAGTTTGCGCCGCATCTGGCGGCCACGAGATACAGGACTCGAAACCCGGTGCAGAATCAGCGCAACGTCATCCTCGCAGTGGTCCTCACGGGCCTTCTGCTGATCGGTTGGGAAGCGGCCATGCGCTGGTTCTACCCGCAGGCAGACGTCAAGCCGCAGGTCGCCGCAAGCGCGCCCGCCCCGCAGGCGGACAAGCCCAAGCCCACCCGCGAAGGCGGCCTGCAATCGCCTGCCGACATCGCGCTGGAAAAGAAAGACCTTGCCGCCGAACTGGCCGCCGGAAACCGCGTGCCGATCGATGCGCCCGGCATCAAGGGTTCGATCAACCTCAAGGGCGCGCTGGTCGATGACGTGACGCTGGTGCGCCACCGCGAGACGGTGGACCGCAAGAGCGCTCCGGTGCGGCTGTTTTCGCCCGCCGGCACCCCGGCGCAGCACTTCGCGCAGATCGGCTGGGTCGGCGAAGGCGTGGCAACCCCCGATGCCGGGACGGTGTGGACCGCCGACGGCGCGAAGCTGACCCCGCAGACGCCCGTCACGCTGCGCTGGACCAACCCGACCGGGCAGACCTTCTCGATCCGCTACGCGATCGACGCCGATTACATGATCACCGCCACGCAAAGCGTGGCCAACACCGGCCCTGCGCCGGTC
Source organism: Novosphingobium sp. (assembly GCA_046294595.1). Lineage (GTDB taxonomy): Bacteria > Pseudomonadota > Alphaproteobacteria > Sphingomonadales > Sphingomonadaceae > Novosphingobium. Next base: position 7,426 of record JBKBKD010000044.1, on the reverse strand, counting down.
GTGGTAAAGCCCTTCGCGCTGGTTTCGCGCACCGACAGGACCGCCAGCATCGATACCTGGCAGCTCCACTCCGGCCCCATCGGCGCGGTCGATGGCACGGTGACGTTCGACAACAACTACAGCACCGTGAGCGAGGCGCCGGGACAGCTCGTGCCGCTCAAGGGCGCAACCAACTGGATCGGCTTCACCGACATCTACTGGCTCTCCGCGCTCATCCCGGATGCAGACGCCAAGGCCGAAGGCGCCTTCCGCGCCATCGGGCCGGGCCTTTACCGCGCCGATCTCATCTTCCCCAATGTCTCGATCGCACCGGGCAGGCAGCAGACGCAGACCGTGCGGCTCTTTGCGGGCGCGAAGGAAAACTCGGTCCTTGAACGCTATGAGGCGGCGGGCGTTGCCAACTTCAGCCTGTCGATCGACTGGGGCTGGTTCCGCTGGTTCGAGAAGCCGATCTTCTGGCTGCTCGATTCGCTGTTCAAGCTGGTCAAGAACTTCGGCGTGGCGATCATTCTGCTCACGCTGATCGTGCGCGGCGTGATGTTCCCCATCGCCCAGCGCCAGTTCGCCTCGATGGCGGCCATGCGCGCGCTCCAGCCCAAGGTGAAGGCGGTGCAGGAGCGCTACAAGGACGACAAGCAGAAGCAGCAGCAGGAAATCATGGAGCTGTACAAGCGCGAGAAGGTCAATCCTCTCGCGGGGTGTCTGCCCATCTTCCTTCAGATCCCGGTGTTCTTCGCGCTCTACAAGGTGCTGGTGATCGCCATCGAGATGCGCCACCAGCCCTTTGTCCTGTGGATCAAGGATCTTTCCGCGCCTGATCCGGCGCACGTGCTGAACCTGTTCGGCCTGCTGCCGTTCGATCCGCCGGGCTTCCTCGCCATTGGCGTGCTGGCGATCCTGCTTGGCATCACCATGTGGCTCCAGTTCAAGCTTCAGCCCGCCGCGATGGACCCGGCCCAGCAGCAGATCTTTGCCTTCATGCCGTGGATCATGATGTTCGTCATGGCGCCGTTCGCGGCCGGCCTGCTGATCTACTGGATCACCTCGAACGTGCTGACCATTGCCCAGCAGAAGTATCTCTACAGCCGTCACCCGCAACTCAAGGCGCAGGCCGAAAAGGACCAGCAGGACATCGACCGCGCCGCCACGCGTGACGGGAAGGCGGCTTCCGTGCGGAAGCCGAAAACCCGGTGAGCGCGATCGAACCTTCGGGCGCCGATGCCGCACAGCAGGAACAGGAAGCGCGGGCGGACCTGATCGAACAGGCGCGTCTGCTCTTTGCCGGTCGGGTCGAGTTCCTGAAATCGGCACCGGCACTCAAGTTCCTGCCCGATCCCGATGTGCCCGAAGTGGCCTTCGCGGGCCGGTCCAACGTTGGCAAGTCATCGCTGCTCAATGCCCTGACGGGACGCAAGTCAATCGCCCGCACCTCGGTCACGCCGGGCCGCACGCAGGAACTGAACTATTTCGAGGTGGGTGATCCCACCCGCCTGCGTCTGGTCGACATGCCCGGCTACGGCTTTGCCAAGGCCCCGCCCAAGGTGGTGGAAACATGGCGCCGTCTGGTCCGCGATTACCTGCGCGGGCGCGTGGTGCTCAAGCGCACGCTGCTGCTGATCGACAGTCGCCATGGCATCAAGCCGGTCGATGCCGACATGATGCAGATGCTGGATGAGGCAGGCGTTGGTTATCGCATCATCCTGACCAAGGCCGACAAGATCAAGGCCAGCGAACTGGCCAGGGTCACGGAAGAAACCATTGCCGCCGCCCGCAAGCGCACCGCAGCCTATCCCGAAGTGATCGTCACCTCATCCGAAAAGAAGATGGGGATCGAGGAACTGCGCGCCGCGGTGCTGCAAGACGCGATCGGCTGATTTCCTGAGGGATGGTGAGCCCTGCTGGGTTCGAACCAGCGACCTACTGATTAAAAGTCAGTTGCTCTACCGACTGAGCTAAGGGCCCGCCCTGTGCGCGTCGAAGCGCGCGGCGTGGCGCGTCACCTAGGGGGCCGGGGGCGGCTGGTCAAGTAGGCCCGTCATTTCCGCTTGCCCAGCCGGTGGCGCAGGTGGGCAAGGCTGAGCCCGGTGAGCGGATCGCGCCAGTCGCGGGCAATCCGGGCGGCCGGATCAAGCACGAAGCTGCGGCCGCGAAATGCGCGGTGCGGGATCACCAGATCGGCATCTGCCCAGCATCCGCCGCTCCACAGGATCAGATCAAGGTCCAGCGTGCGTGCGCGCCAGCGCTGGCCCCGGCGCCTGCGGCCAAAGTCACGCTCGATGCTTTGCAGCAGGCGGAGCAGCGCGGGCGGTTCGAGGCTGGCCCACACCACTGCCGCACCGTTTGCATAGTCACGCTGCGAAGGACCGATGGGGCGGCTTCGCACAAGGGCGCTTGCCGCCTCGACCTCAAGCCCGCGCGCGGCCATTTCGGCAAGTGCGGCGCGCAGCACGGCCTGCGGCGGCCCATGGCGCGGATGGCGCTGGTTCGATCCCAGCGCAATGAGATAACGGTGCCTGATCGTCCGGCCTTCCGTCAGATGTCCTCGGCCAGCCGTCCGTAAAGCTGCGGGCGGCGATCGCGGAAAAAGCCCATGCCGGCGCGGTGCGTGGCAGCGCGGCCAAGATCGATCGCGGCGTGCAGAACGCCGGTTTCCTCTGCACCGAATGCGTCAAGGAAATCGCCCCATTCATCGGTGATGAAGCTGTGGCCATAGAAGCGCTGGCCCTCCCCGCCATGCTCGGCCTCGGTTCCGATGCGGTTGGCGGCAATCACCGGCATGCAGTTCGATACGGCATGGCCGATCATGGCCCGGCGCCACATGCGGCTCGTATCAAGACCGGCGTCATAGGGTTCCGATCCGATGGCCGTGGGATAGAACAGCAGTTCCGCCCCCATCAGCGCCATGGCGCGCGCGCATTCGGGATACCACTGGTCCCAGCACACCCCCACGCCGATGCGCGTGCCGAACACGTCCCACACCTTGAACCCGGTATTGCCGGGGCGGAAATAATACTTTTCCTCATAGCCCGGCCCATCGGGGATATGGCTCTTGCGGTAGATGCCCATGATCGCGCCATCGGGGCCGATCATGGCCAGCGTGTTGTAGTAGTGGTGGCCATCGCGCTCGAAGAAGCTGGTGGGGATGGCCACCCCGTGCGCTCTGGCCAGCCGCTGCATTTCGCGCACCGAAGGGTCTTCGGCCAGCGGGTGGGCCATGGCGAACAGCGCCTCGTCCTCGACCTTGCAGAAATAGGGTCCGGCAAAGAGTTCGGGCGGCAGGATGATCTGCGCGCCATCGCGGGCGGCCTGTTCCACCAAGGCAGCGGTGGCGGCGATGTTCTCGGCCTCGCCTCCGGGAAGGGCGAGTTGCAGGGCGGCGACGGTGATCGTGGTCATGGCTGCCGGACTAGGCTGCTCCACCCTTCAATTCAACCGCCGCCGCGCCAGTGTCATATCAAGCGCGTCATATCAAGCGCGACACATCAGGCGCGCTTGCGGAACAGCAGCGTCATGCGGTCGCTCTCGCCAATGGCCTTCAGCCTTGCCTTCTCGGCATCGTCCTTTGCCCCGGCATACGTCGGCGGCAGGGTCCACACTCCGCCGGGCCAGTTGGCCGGGTCTTTCGGATTGGCGTTGGCCTCGCTCTTGCCCACGAAGGTGAAGCCGTTCACTTCCATGAACTTGATGACATCAGCCTCGCGCAGGTAGCCCTTGGACCCGTCGCTGTCGGCAAAGGTGGCATCGGCCTTGGCGCGGTGCTGCTCGATGCCGATCATGCCATCGTCCTTCAGCAGTTCGCGCATCTTCTTGATCTCGTTGTCGGCAATGTTCGACCGCATGAGGTTGTGCATGGCGCGCATCACCAGAATGCGATCGAAGGTGCCCTTCTCGCCATCGGGAATCGTGCCGAGCGAAAAGGCGCTGAACCTTTCGGCGGGTTGCTTCGCCCATTCGGCCACTTCGGCCGGAAACTTGGCGGCGGCAGCCTGAACCGCGGCCTGGCGCTGCTCGTTTGCCGCGCTCATGTCGGCAAACAGGCCCACAAGCTTGCCCTTGGGCGCCAGGTAGATGCCCAGCAGGCGCGAATACCAGCCGCCGCCGGGGGCATATTCGCCCACCTTCATGGTCGGCGCCACCTGAAAGAAGGCCAGCGTCTGATCGGGCTTGCGATAGACATCGCGGGCGCTGTCTTCCTTGCGCAGCGGATGGGCAACAGCAGCCGCCAGCGCCGGATCGACCCTGGCTTCGGCGTGATGCGCATGGCCTTGGTGCTGATGGGCAAGTGCCGGAAGGGCAATGCCGCCTGCCGATGCGGCAAGGGCAATCAGGGCAAGGTTCAGTCTGGACATCGGACGATTCTCCAAAGGGCCGGTGACAAGCGCCGTGCGCATGCCTATCTCGGCGCAACAGTTGGAGAATAAGACGCATGAGCGAACAAGCAACGGCCATTCTGGCAGGCGGATGCTTCTGGTGCACCGAAGCGGTGTTCCGCGATGTCATCGGCGTGACCCACGTGGAGAGCGGCTATATCGGGGGCACGCTGGCCAATCCCACCTACAAGCAGGTGTGCAGCGGCACCACGGGCCATGCAGAGGCCATCCGCGTCACGTTCGATCCGGCCGTGATCGGTCTCGACCAGATCCTCGACATCTTCCTTGCCACGCACGATCCCACCCAGCTCAACCGGCAGGGCAACGATATCGGCACGCAGTATCGCTCGGCCATGTTCCCGCTCGACGATGCGCAGAAAGCCGCGATGCAGGCCGCCATCGAGCGCGCGCAGCCCGATTGGCCCCGGCCCATCGTCACCACCATCGAACCGGCCACGACCTGGTATCCGGCCGAAGACTATCATCAGGAATACTGGGAAGGCGAAGGCCAGCGCAATCCCTATTGCCTTGCCGTCATACCGCCCAAGCTGATGAAGCTGCGCAAGAGCTTTGCCGGAAAGGTGAAGGGCTGACCGACTAGCCGCGCAGCGCCGCCAGCGCGATCCGGCGGTAGATGCTCGCAAGCGTGTGAAGATCGGCCATGGCCACGGCCTCGTCCTTCTTGTGCATCGTGGCATTGCACAGGCCGAACTCCACCACTGGGCACACCGCCCGCAGGAACCGCGCATCGGATGTGCCGCCTGAGGTGGAGAGTTCAGGCTCCAGCCCGGTTTCGGCCTTCACCGCATCCACGATCAGGTCCGAGAATGCGCCCGGCAGCGTGATGAAGCTTTCGCCCGAAATCACGGCGCGCACTTCGCCGCGATGGCGCCGGGCAATCTCTTCGACCAGCGCGATCAGCCCCGCGCCGGTATGCTGGTCGTTGAAGCGGATGGAGATGCGCGCGCGTGCCTCGGCAGGGATCACGTTTGTGGCCGGATTGCCAACATCAAGATCGGTGATTTCCAGATTGGAGGGCTGGAACCACGCCGTGCCATCGTCGAGCACCAAGGCATCGAGTTCGGCCAGCAGGGCAACAAGGCGCGGAATCGGATTGTCCGCAAGGTGCGGATAGGCCACATGCCCCTGCGCGCCCTTGCAGGTGATCCACATGTTCACCGAACCGCGCCTGCCGATCTTCACCATGTCGCCAAGCCGGTGCACCGATGTCGGCTCGCCGACAAGGCACAGGTCCGGTTCGGCCTTCATCTCGCGGATCAGGTCGATCAGCGGCAGGGTGCCGTATCGCGCGGGGCCTTCCTCGTCGCCGGTGATGATGAAGCTGATGGTTCCGGCCTCGGCGGGAACATCGGCCACGGCCGCCACCATGGACGCGATGGAACCCTTCATGTCCACCGCACCGCGCCCGTAAAGCAGCTCGCCGCGGCGTTCGGCTGCAAAGGGCGCCGAAGTCCAGCCATCGCCCGGCGGGACCACATCGAGATGCCCGGCAAAGGCGAAGTGGCGCGTGCCCTGCGGTCCGTGCCGGATCGCGAAAAGGTTTTCCACCGGGCCATCGGGCGCCTCACCTGCAACAAAGCGGTGGATGGCAAAGCCCAGCGGCGCAAGCATGTCGGCAAGGCAATCGAACACCGCGCCCGTGGCGGGTGTCACACTGGGGCAATCGATCAGCCGTTCGGCAAGGATCACGGGATCGAGGTTGGCGGCATCGGACGGCATCAGCGGACTGGCTCCTCAAACTGTTCGATGACCCAGTCCTCGTTTTCCGCCGCGTGCAGCCACGCCTGCATCCAGTCATGGGTCCAGACCGCTTCCATGTAGGCGTTGGCAAAACCCGGCACAGGCACCCCATAGGTCATGAAGCGCGAAACGACCGGCGCATAGATGATGTCGGCGGCGCAGAAGGTGCCGAACAGGAAAGGCCCGCCCCTGCCGAAGCGCGCCCGCGCCTCGGCCCACAGGGTGAGGATGCGCACGATATCGGCGCGCACTTCGGCGCTGATCTCCACGCCTACGAAGCGCTTGCGCATGTTCATCGGCAGGCTGCGGCGCAGCGGAAGATAGCTCGAATGCATTTCCGCCACCATGGAACGCGCCATGGCCCGCGCGGCATCGTCCCTGGGCCAGAACCGGTCACGCCCCACCTTGTCGGCCAGATAGTCGATGATCGCCAGACTGTCCCATACCACGGGAGCATCGGGGCCTTCGCCATCCCACAGGATCGGCACCTTGCCCGATGAGGGAGCCAGATCATCCCCGCGGCGGACCTCGTCCCAGTCCTCGCCATAGAGCGGCACGGTCACTTCCTCGAAAGAAAGGCCCGATTGCCTGCAGGCCAGCCAGCCCCGCAGCGACCAGCTCGAATAGTTCCGGTTGCCGATAATCAGCTTCATCAGACTGCCTGCCCGCGTGCACTTGCTGCTGCGAAGCGCCCTAGCCGTTCAGTTTGAGGCTGTCGACAATGAACGACCACAGCCGCTTCAGTCCGATAAACGGTGACGTGCCTGACGTGACCCCTAGCTTTCCTCCAGGTTGGATTAGGGCCTGGCGGTTGTTTTGCGCATCAGCGCGGTTGAAGCAATGGGCTGCGTAGCGGAGCCCGCAGGGCGTAGCGAAGCAGGCCATTGCTTATCCAGTTCAGCGGCGAACGCCGCTGGGGTTGCATAGCCAAGAGACGAGTGCGGTCTCTCCCGGTTGTAATCCTCGACCCAGGCAGCGATCTCGACCCGTGCATGGGCCATGCTGAGGAACAGGGTCTCGTTGAGCAGCTCGTCGCGCATGCGACCGTTAAAGCTCTCGACGTAGCCATTCTGCATCGGCTTGCCCGGAGCGATGTAATGCCACTCCACGCCGATCTGCGCTACCCAAGCGAGCACGGCATTGCTGGTGAGCTCGGTGCCATTGTCGCTGACGATGACCTGCCCCCCGCTGGCTCCCTCGATTTGATGTAGAGTCTGCCTCGCGCGAAGGAGCGGACGAATGAGGAAGAGTCGTTTTACCGAGGAGCAGATCATCGGCATGATCAAGGAGCAGGA
>JBKBKD010000043.1:0-18208 GCA_046294595.1 Novosphingobium sp. | reverse complement strand
TGGCATTGCCGATGCGTTCGCGGTTGGCCCCGCGATAGAGCATTTCGGGCGCCGCCCCCGCGTTGAAGGCCGTGCCGATCGCCACATCGCCCAGCGGCACGCGCACTTCGCTGCCTTCGCCCGTGGCATCGCGGTGGCGCAGCGCTGCCAGCAGCGCGAAGGCGCAATAGGCCCCGGTGATGAAATCCCACGCGGGCAGGATCTGGTTCACCGGCGGGGCACTTTCCGGGTCCCACTCCTCCGGTCCCGTCATCAGCGGATAGCCGGTGGCGGCATTGACGGTGAAGTCCATGGCCTGGCGCCCGTCATGCCAGCCTAGGATGCGCACCGAAACCAGATCGGGCCGCCCCTCGGCCATGCGCGCGTGCGCCATGAAGCTGTCCGGCGGCAGATTGGTGATGACCTGCCCGCAGCCGCGCGCCAGTTCCACCGCCAGTTCGCGCCCCTCGGCCGATTGCAGGTCAAGCGCGACGCTCTTCTTGGCGCGGTTGAGGTTCTCCCACGAGAGCGAGCGCCCCTCGCGCGTGGTCAACTGGCGGCGATAGTCCAGCCCCCCGCGCCGGTCGTCGATGCGGATGACCTCCGCGCCCATCTGCGCGCAATAGAGACCCGCCGTGGGCGAGGCCACGAACGAGGAGACCTCGATGATCGAAAGGCCCGAAAGGAGCTGGTACATGCCCTACCAGACCGAGCCTTCGCGGGCGAACTCGCGCAGCAGGTGCTTGGCGATCTGGAGCTGCATGATCTGGCTGGTGCCTTCGTAGATGCGCAGGATGCGCGCATCGCGGAAGAAGCGCTCGGCCGGATATTCGGCAAGGTATCCCGCCCCGCCGAACACCTGCACGCAGCGGTCCACCACCCGCCCGCAGGCTTCGGAGGCAAAGAGCTTGGCGGCGGCGGCCTTCCTCTGGATGTTCTCGCCCCGGTCGGCCCTCGCGCAGGCATCGGCAATCATGCACTCGGCGGCGTAAAGGTCGGCTTCGCTGTCGGCCAGCATGGCCTGGATAAGCTGGAAGTTCGCAATCGGTTCGCCGAAGGCCTTGCGCTCGCTGGCATAGCGGATCGCGGTGTCGAGCGCGCGGCGCCCCATGCCCACGCCCATGCCCGCAACCGAAAGCCGCCCGTTGTCGAGGCTCTGCATCGCGATCTGGAAGCCGCGCCCTTCCTCCCCGCCGACCAGCGCAGAGCCGGGAACATGCACGTCCTCCATGATGACATCGGCAATGTGCGCGCCCGATTGCCCCATCTTCCTGTCGGGCTTGCCCACGGTGATGCCGGGCGTGGTCATGTCCACGATGAAGGCCGAGACATGCGCGTTCCTGGGCAGCGCTTCCTTCGATGTGCGCGCCATGATGAGGCCGATCTTCGCGTGAGGGCTGTTGGTGATGTAGCGCTTGGTGCCGTTCAGCCGGTAGCCGTTGCCATCGCGCACGGCGGTGGTCTGCATGGCCGCGCTGTCCGATCCCGATCCCGGCTCGGTCAGGCCGAAGCAGGCGATTTCCCCGCTGGCGATGCGCGGCAGCCATTCGGCCTTCTGTTCAGGCGTGCCGAAGTTCTTGATCGCGCTGCCGGTCATGCCGATGTTGATCGAGATGGTCGAACGGTAGGCAGGGGCGGCATAGCTCATCTGCTTGACCGTCTCGATATACTGGCTGATGTTCATGCCCGCCCCGCCGAACTCTTCGGGGATGGTGATGCCGAACAGGCCCATCTCGCGCATTTCGCCAAGGATTTCGTCGGGGATGCGGTCCTGCGCGATCACCTCGTCCTCGGCCGGGATCAGCCGTTCGCGCACATAGCGGCGCAACTGCTCGATGAACTGGGCGAAGATTTCGGGGTCCATGCCGGGGTTGGGGCTGCTCATGCTGTGGTGTCCTCAGACCGGATCATAAGGGAAGACGTGCGCGGTCACTTCGTCGGCGCGCGCAAAGCTGCTCTGGAAGGCGGGGATCAGTTCCGATGCGATGCTGGCGGGTGTCCAGCCTTCCAGCTTCACCATCGAGCGCGCCGGGCGGGGCTTGGAAAACAGCACGATCTCGTTCTTGCGGACGGAGAAGATCTGGTTGTTCACGTCCTTCGCCGCGTCCGATGCAAGGAACGCCACCAGCGGGGCGATCTTGTCGGCGCTCATGGCCTTGAGCCGTTCCACCCGTTCCTTCTGCGCGGGCGTTTCGGCCGGGATCGAGGCGGTCATCCGGCTCCACGCAAACGGCGCCACGCAGTTCGACCGCACGCCCCAGCGCGCCATGTCGAGCGCGATGGAATGCGAAAGCGCCACAAGGCCCAGCTTGGCCGCCGAATAGTTGGCCTGCCCCACATTGCCGATCAGGCCGCTGGTCGAGGTGAAGTGGATGAAGCTGCCCGATTGCTGCTCGCGGAAATAGGGGGTCGCCGCCTTCGAGACGTTGAACGCGCCGGTCAGGTTCACGTCGATGACGCTCGTCCAGTCCTCGTAGCTCATCTTGTGCCAGATCGCGTCGCGCAGTATGCCGGCATTGTTCACCACGGCATCGATCCGCCCGAAGCGCTGCACCGCATCCTCGATGATGCTGGTCGCGCCTGCCGGATCGGCCACGCTGGCAAGGTTGGCCCAGGCCCTGCCGCCTGCCGCCATGATGTCGGCCACGGTCGCTTCGGCCGGGCCGGCATCGCCGCCGTCGCCGCCCTGCGCCACGCCGGGATCGTTCACCACCACGGCCGCCCCTTCGCGCGCGCACAGCAGCGCCACTTCGCGCCCGATCCCGCGCCCAGCGCCGGTCACGGCCACGACCTTGCCTTCCAGCATTCCTGCCATCCGAATCTCCCGGAACGGTGTTTTCTGCATGGGTGTTAATTGATCGATTAAATCATTTCAACCGCCCGCGCGGACAATCCGTGGCATTTGCTTCACAATTTGCCGGAATTGTGATGTAAGCGGCCGTCCATTCACAATCTGATTGAACTGGAGCGGTGCGGTCATGCGGTTCAAGGGGCTGGATCTCAACCTGCTGGTCGTCTTCGATGCCCTCATGGAAACGCGCAGCGTCACGCGCACCGCCGAACGCATCGGCCTGACCCAGCCTGCCACCAGCGCCGCGCTGCGCCGTCTGCGCGACTATTTCCGCGACGAGATCGTGGTGCCGGTGGGCAAGCGGATGCACCCCACGCCCTTTGCCGAAAGCCTGCATCCCCAGATCCAGCTTGCCCTGCGCGGGGTGGAGCGCGCCATCACCGCGCCCACCGCGTTCGATCCGGCCACGTCCAGCCGCTGTTTCCGGGTGATCGGCTCGGACTATATCATGGTGGCCGTGCTCGTGCCGCTCATGCACCGCTTCGCCACGATCGCGCCGCATCTGCGGATCGAGATTCTCCTGCCGACCGAACACAGCATCGGCGAACTGGAATCGGGCAGGGCCGATCTGCTCATCACCCCCGAACCTTTCCTTGCCGCGTGGCACCCGCACGAAGTCCTGTTCGAGGAGGAACAGGTCGTTGTCGGCTGGGCGCGCAACCCGGTCTTCGCGCGCGGGCTGACCGAGGAGGATTTCCTTGCCGCGGGCCACGTGACCGTGGCCTTCGGATCGAACCGGGTTCCCGCCTTTGCCGATTCCACGCTGGCGCGCATGGGCTGCGACCGGGCCATCGAAGTCACCGTGTCGAGCTTTGCTTCCGCGCCGTGGTTCATCGCGGGCACCTCGCGGCTTGCCGTGCTGCACGAACGCCTCGTGCGCCAGATCGCCAGCCGGTTCGATCTCGCCTGGGCCAGAATGCCTTTCCCGTTCCCGAAGATGAACGAGATGATGCAGTTCCACCAGTCCCGCGCCGATGACGAAGGTCTGGCATGGCTGCGCCAGCAGATGCGCGAGATCGCGGCAGAGGCGGCCTGAGGTGCGCGGGCGGTGGTGCTTGTCACGCTGCTGAACCCACGATAGCCTTCCGGCGAACTGTCGCAGAGCATTTGGTGAACTGTCGCAGAGCATTTGGTCAGGTGGAACGTGGCATCCACACCCATGATTTTCCGCCCCGCTCCACCCTCGTGGAGGGAAATCTGGCCCGTGCTGGCAATGGCAGCCCTCGTGCTTCTGCTTCTGCCCGGATCGGTCGTTGGCCGGTCCGACAGGGCGATTGCCCCTCTGGCATTGTCGGGATTACTCCTTGCAGGCGCACTCTACCTCCCGGCCCGGAACCGCTTTCCCGGCCGCCCGACGCTGCATATCGACGCACACGGGCTGCGCTATGAACGGGGCGGCAAGATGCAGGTTCTGGAATGGAGCGACGTGTCCGAGGTTCTCAGGGATTTCACCCTCGGCACCATCACTTTCGTCTCACGGTCGGGCCGTGGCTCGATCAGGGTGCACGCCGACATGACCTGCGCCGATGGCCAGAGACTGGACATGGTCTTTGACAGCTACTGGAAGCCGCGCACATCCAGACGCTAGGTCCGGGGACTGGCGACCGTTTCGCAGAGCGCCGTTTCTGGCTCCAGGATCGCCACTGTGCCTGAGGGCCGTTGTCTCAGTGCGAGATGCGCTTTGCCCGCTTGATCGTGCCGGAAAAGGTCAGGACCGCCTCTTCCGCCCCGTTCTCGCCCGCGCGCAGCACCGTGCCGCGCGCAAAGACAAGGCTTCCGCCCGCGCGCACGCATTCCCCGCGTGCGATCAGCAGATCTCCGGCCTGCGCCCCGCTCACGAACTCGCAGTTCAGCGTCACCGTCACGCCGCTCACCTCGTCGCCGCCCGATGCCGCCACCATGAACAGCGAAAAGTCCGCAAAGGTCATCAGCGCGCCGCCGTGGACGATGCCGTGGCCGTTGAGGTTCTTTGCTTCGGGGCGAAATCCCGTCACGATGCCGCGTTCATCGCGCTTCACGTAGAATGGCCCGGTGCCATCCTCGAACGGATCCTTGCCCGACCATTTCCACCAACCGGTCCACGGTCCTTCGCTTACCGGGACGAAACCGCCCAGGATCGGGGCTTCATGTGTCTCTGCCTTGCTCATGAGCGGGGTTTAGGCACGGCTGGCGGTGTCTGTCGAGAGGCTGGGTCCGCTCAGGCCACTTCCTGCGGAACGCTTGCCATCATCTTGGCCGCAAGGTGGCGTCCCGAAATCCATGCATTCTCCACGCGCGGTCCCAGCAGCCAGTCGCCGCAGACGCCGATCTTGGAATGCTCGCTCCACAGCGCGCCCAGATTGCTGCCGGTCGACATGGCATAGCGCCAGCGGTGCGCGGCCGAGACGACCGGTTCGGGCATCAGGATGTCAAGCGCCTCGCCCAGCGAATGCAGCAGGCGCCTCGCCACGTCCTCGGCGCTGTCGTCGATATGCTTGGCCGACCAGTGCGGGCTGGCCTGCACCACCCATGTTTCCGGCCCCTTGCGGCCGGGCTTGGCCGCGTTGCGCGCCGCCCAGCCGATGATGCCGCAATCGCGGACCGTGTCGCTCGCGCTCGGCACGCGCCCGGCAAAGGCGAACATGCCCGTCCAGCAGGGCTGCGATCGTGCCGCCAGCGCCGTTGCGGCAAGCGAAAGGTCGTGCAGCGCCACGATTGCGGCGGCCTGTTCGGGCGGCAGCGAGACCACCACTGCATCGAAGGGGCCTGCCTCGGTCCGTTCCTCCTGCGCGGTATCGCCCGTCAGGAACCAGCGCCCGTCGCGCTTCACCAGCCCGCGCACGTGCCAGCCGAAGCTCACGTCATGCTGGTCGGCCATTTCCTTGACCACCGCGTTCATCGTGGGCACGCCCACCCAGGCGCCGGTGCCGGCAGCGGGCCAGGGCGCGGCCACGCCGCTGGCCGACCAGCGCGCCACCTGCGCCATGAAGGCGGGATCGCGCACCGTGAAATACTGCGCGCCGTGGTCGAAGTGCGCTTCGCCCAGCGGGGTCTGCATCCGCCGGGTGGACATGCGCCCGCCGGGGCCGCGCCCCTTGTCGAACAGCGAAACCTTGTGCCCGGAACGCACCAGCCGCGAGGCACAGGACAGACCGGCCATGCCGGCGCCCACAATGGCAACATGCATTTTCATGGATGTCTTCGGGCCGTCAGCCACGTCCCATCAGGCTCAGCACTTCCTTGCGGCTGCTGGCGTCCTCAAGGAAACAGCCGAGCATCCGGCTCGTCACCATGCCCACGCCGTGTGTGCGCACGCCGCGCCCGGTCATGCAGCCGTGCTGCGCTTCGATCACCACGGCCACGCCGTGGGGCTGAAGGTTGTCCCAGATGCACTGCGCCACTTCGGCGGTCAGCCGCTCCTGCACCTGCAGGCGGCGGGCAAAGCCGTGGAGCACGCGCGCCAGCTTCGAAATGCCCACCACCCGGTCCTTCGGCAGATAGGCGATCGATGCGGTGCCGATGATCGGCGCCATATGGTGCTCGCAATGGCTCTGGAAGGGAATGTCCTTCAGCAGCACCACTTCGTCGTATCCGCCCACTTCCTCGAACGTGCGCGAAAGGTGCAGGCCCGGATCCTCGGCATAGCCCACGCAGTATTCGCGCCACGCCCGCGCCACGCGCTTGGGTGTATCCAGCAGGCCCTCGCGCTCCGGTTCGTCACCGGCCCAGCGGATCAGCGTGCGGATCGCCTCTTCCACCTCGGCAGGCACGACAGGCTTGCCATCCTCGCCGATCACGTCGGCCATTCCCGTCTGCGCGGCGATGGAGGGAGAATAGACGTTCATCGGCGGCTGCGCTCCGGATTGCTGCGTTTGGGGATGGTTCCCGGATGCGCTCCGCACCCCTTGCAAACAACACGGACCAAAGGGCACGGGCTGGAAATCGTGCGCGGATCGCCTATATATGGCGCATGTCCATAGCCGAGATGATCGCCTCCAGCCCGACGGCCGCCGTCATCAGCAATCCGCGCCTGCCGGACAACCCGATCATTGCCTGCAACGATGCCTTCGTCGAACTCACCGGCTACAGCCGCGAAGAGATCATCGGCCGCAACTGCCGCTTCCTGCGCGGGTCGGGCACCGAGGACGACAAGGCGCGGATCCTGCGCGACGGGATCTGGCGCAAGCAGCCCGTCATGGTCGAGATCATCAACTACAAGAAGGACGGCACCCGCTTCCGCAACGCGGTCATGGTGGCGCCCATCTTCGATGCCGATGGCGAGGTGGAATATTTCCTCGGCTCCCAGGTGGAAATCGCCGAGGAGCAGGGGCAGGCCAACGATGTCCGGCGCAGCGATGCGGCCGAACGCGTCGAACGCCTCAGCCGCCGCCAGAAGGAAATCCTCGTGCTCATGGCCGCGGGCAAGCTCAACAAGCAGATCGCCTACGAACTGGGGCTGAGCGAACGCACGGTCAAGATGCACCGCTCCGCCGTGCTCAAGGGTCTTGATGTGAAGACCAGCGCCGACGCCATCCGCGTGGCCATCGAAGCCGGTTTCTGACGCCCGGTCAGCGTTTTCGCCTGAACCTGCGCGCGCACCCCGGTCGGCCGGGCGGGGGGTGCAATTCCGCCCGGCCTTCCGGGGAAACCCTTACTGTGCCGCTTCGAGCAGCCCCTCTTCCTCATCCCCGGCAGCGGTTTGCGACAGCAAGTGCAGCTCGTCGATCGCGGCGCCCAGCATGCTCAGCGTGGCATCCACTGCCGTAAGGCCGTTCTGGGTCAGCCGCACGAAGGTGCGCCGGCCGTCGCGCCCGTCGTCCTCGCGTTCGATGAGGCCGCGCGCTTCAAGGATGCGCAGCCAGCGCAGCGCGGTCGTCGGCGGCACGTGCGCGCCGATGCAGGCGCTGGTCGTCGGTACGCGCCGCTCCTCGCGCTCGGCGATGTAGAGGTCGAGCAGGATGTCCCATGTCGGCTCGCCGAACAGGTCGGCCGGCAGGAACTTGTGGCGGCGACGGCGGCAGGCATAGACCGCGCGGGCAATTGCGGTGTGCCGCGCGATGCTGTGCGGATCGAGCGGCGCGATGGCGGGCGCTGGCTGGAGCGAACGGGCGATGCTGCGCCGACCGGCCTGCTGCACCGGGCTGCTTCCAGACGCGGCGCGCATGGAACGAACGGTCATGATGGTGCTCCCCTGATGGCGGGGCAGTTCCTTTGCAAAGGCCCCGCAAGGATGTGTCAGTGCGGACGGATGGCGATGGCGGGGCAGGCGTGTTTCCTTGGCGCAACCCTCCCCAGGGCTGCGGCAAACTCGCTCCGGTCGTCCGATCTGTCCTTCGGTGTGAACGTGGCTATGGTGGTGGCGTGCGCCTCAGGCGAGACGCCAGCCGTGATAGCGGCCAACCCGCTCCTCGCGCCGCATGTGCGCCCATGTTCCCGCCAGCAGCGCGATGGCCTGCACGCCGATCGGCAACTGCGTCATCGCGAAATAGCCGAACCGGACGAGCGAAAGATCGACGATCTTGGCCAGATGGCCCAGAACCACGATGATCTGCGCCGCGCTTACCAGCATCGGCCATCCGCGGTTGGCGCGAAGCGCCACCCACAGCAGCGTCAGGGCGCCCCAGCCGTCGATCACGAGATGTCCGGGGTTCACCACGAAGAACTCGGTAAAGCCGAACATCGCGTGGTTGAGGATGTCGAGTCCTATCGTCGCGATCAGGATCGCGGCAACTAGCCTTTCCGGCTCCGCCCCCTTGCGCAAGGCAAAGGCCAGTATGGCCGCAGTCAGGATCCGCAGGGTCCAGATCACCGTCATGGGCAGCCCTCCGGCATCGCGGGATTGCCGGTCCCGCGATGCTGTGTTTGAACCGACCCGTTGCGCTGATGGCTCATGCAATGTCCAGTCCTGGCGTTCATCGTCGCTGCCAGGCTGTCAGGCGGCGCGGACCATGTCTGCGGGGCGTGCCGCGTCGGCGCTGCCATCGTCAAGCGAACCCGCAGCCGGGCAATCGTCAACCAGCCCGGAGCGCACTTCCTGACCCACGGCCAGCAGCTTTCCGTGCACCCGCGCCAGCTCGCCGCTGGCTTCCAGCACGGCCTTCTGGCTTGCCGCAAGGCGCAGCAGCGCTTCCTGGCCGGTGAACGGGCCGACTGCGGTTTCGCGGCGGGCGCGCACCATCGTTGCCAAGAGGTTGGCCTGCCGGATCAGGGCTTCGTCAAGGGCTGCTTCGGCTTCGTGCAGATCGCGCGTGATGCGCAGACCGTGCACGGTCATGGCATTGGCCTGCGTCTTGCCGGAAACGGCATCCTTGCCATTTGCGGCGCCATTTGCTGCGGCGGCAAAATCGGTCACGTTGGTCATCTTCATCGTCGCTCCCACCCGTGCGCCTCATCGGTGCACCGGCCCCTTTCAAAATGGGATGGCGGTGCCCCCGCACCGGTCATCCCGTTCATGACAGGAGATGTCTGAGGGCCGGCCGGCCGGATCAGGTGCCGCCAGATCAGGTGTCGAGCAGGGTTCCCAGCTGCGCAAACATGCTCAGCCCCCCCAGCACGATCAGGATCAGGAACACCGTCAGCCCGCCGATGAAGCTGAGCCTGACAAGCGTGCCATTCGGCCCGTCGAACATCTCCGGGAGGACACGGTAATCCGCGATGCCGTCATTCCGGGCTGCCTTGCCTTCCCCTTCGCGAGTGAGGGCAGGCATGCCGGACATCGGGCCGGCAGTAGTTCCGGTCTCAGTCAGGGATGGTTGCTGCACCCCTTCCGGTTCGTCTGCCGGGACTGCCGTGTCGTCCTGCCTTGCATCATCGCGGGGCAGGGGCGGAAAGCCGATATGGGATATTTCATATACGGGTTGTTCGTATGTCTCGACGAGCCGCCGGTAGGCCTGCGCCACCTCGCCGCGCGTCGCCACGCCCAGCTTGGCGCGGGCCAGCATGATGCGCTGGTCCACGGTATGGGGCGATATGCCCAGCAGGCGCGAGATCTCCTTCGAGGTCTTGTGCTGGATCAGCAGGTCCAGCACCTCGCGCTGCTTTGCGGTCAGTTCCACCAGAGGATTGTCGAACACGTCGCCGGCTACGGTCATCTTTTTTGCAACACCCAGAAAGGCCTGTTTCGGGTCGTTAACG
Source organism: Novosphingobium sp. (assembly GCA_046294595.1). Classification (GTDB taxonomy): domain Bacteria; phylum Pseudomonadota; class Alphaproteobacteria; order Sphingomonadales; family Sphingomonadaceae; genus Novosphingobium. Next base: position 8,265 of record JBKBKD010000043.1, on the reverse strand, counting down.
GTAAACACCCGGTTGGCCGATTGTGCCGCAAAACCGCGCGGGTTCCAATGGCCGTATGTTAACGTGAATGCCCGTTCCACCCGCATTTTCCTTAACCAAAGTCAAAGCAAGTGCGAACGCCGGTTTATGGCAAAGGCCGTTTTTCTGGTGCATAGCGGGAACTTGCCTCGCGTCCTGTGCGCGCGGCGCGACGAATCGAGAGAGCCGCACCTTGCAGGATAACGCGACCAGAAAGCGCAATACCGGCCTCGCGGTAGCAGCGGCGCGTCTGGTTCTGGCCCTTGCCTTCTGGGGCGTGCTCATTGCCGAACCGTCGGTGCCGTTCCGCAGTTTCGGCTATGGCTATGGTGCCCCGGTGCTGGCGGCCTATCTGGGCTGGGCGCTGCTCCTTCTGGTCGTTGCGCGCTACAGCTGGTGGTATGATCATCGCCTCGCACCGGTTGCGCAGGCCGTCGACATGCTGGTCCTGCTGGCTTCGGTCTATCTCACCGAAACCCCCGTCAGCGAGTTCCAGACCCCGTTCCTCGCCTTTGCGGCCTTCCTGCTGATTTCCTCGATGGTCCGCTGGAACTGGCGCGTCACGGCAATCACGGCCGCGGCGCTGCTGGTTGCCAATCTCGTCATCGGCCTCGCGCTCTACCGGTTCGGCTACCAGATCGATCTGCTGCGCTTCGGCCGCCGCGCCATCTATATCGTCCTGCTGGCCTCGATGCTCCTGTGGCTCAGCACCGTGCGCGGTGCCGGGCGCGCCGTAAGCCTGCCCGAAGCATCGGGCGTTCCGGGAGAGCGCCGGGTCGGCGTGATCGACCCTGTCCTTGCCGCGGCTGCCAGCGCGCTCGGTGCGTGGCGCGTGGCGCTGGCGCTTGCCAGCAGCGAGGAACCATGGATCGAACTGCGCATCTTCGGTCCGAACGGCATCGACGTGCAAAGGCTCATGCCCGATGGTCTGGCCGAAGAACTGCTCGACCCCGGCCCGCCCGCATTGTTCAGCACGCGGCACCAGCGCCAGTTGCGCCTGTCGGACGAAGGCGGGCTGTGCTCCGCACGGTCAGGTCCGGTATCCTCGCTCCTGCTTGACCGGCTCGGCATCGACGAGGGCGTGGTGGCCCCGGTGCGCAGCGTCATGGGATCGGGCCAGCTTGTCGCCTGGGCCATCGATGGTCCCTGCCGCGATGATATCGCCCTGCTCGCCGCGATCGGACAGGAACTGGGTCTTGCGCTCGACCGCGAGGAAACCGCCCGCCTCTCGCGCGTCTCCGCCGCCGATGCGGTGCGACAGGCGCTTGCCCGCGATCTTCACGACAGCCTGGCCCAGTTCCTTGCGGGCACCCTGTTCCGGCTTGAGGCGCTGCGGCGCTGGATCAGCGAAGGCAATGATCCCGAACCGGAGATTGCCGCCATGAAGAACGCCCTGCGGCAGGAACAGAGCCAGCTTCGCCAGCTCATCGATCGCCTGCGCCGGGGCGAGGACGGCGAGCGCGAGACCGATCTCGTGGCCGAACTCGGCGATCTGCTCGTGCAGACCGGGGCGCACTGGCATATCGAAACCCGTCTCGATGCGCCCGACCGTCCGCTCCTGCTGCCCCTCCACATCGCCCATGAGGTGCGCCAGCTCGTGCGCGAAGGCGTGGCCAATGCCGCGCGCCATGGAAAGTGCAGCGCGGTCGACGTCGGACTTGCCAGCAGGCACGGCACCTTGCACCTTACCATCAGCGATGATGGCAGGGGGTTTTCTGCCGTCGACGGGGTGGCCCCGCGCCCCCGCTCGATTGCCGAACGCGTTGCCGCGCTTGGCGGCAGTTTCGAATTGCACGACACGGCGCAAGGCGCATGTCTCGTGATCGCCCTTCCAACCGGAGAACAGGCATGATTCCCGTCCTTGTTGCAGATGATCATGGCTTTATCCGCGCCGGGGTCGAAGCGGTGCTGCGCGGCAGCCCATTCACCGTGGTGGCGGGGGCGGCAAGCGGCGCGGAAACGCTCGATGCGGTCCTGACGCATGATCCGGCCATTGTCCTGCTCGATATCAACATGCCCGGCATGAACGGGGTCGAAGTGCTCGAAGCCCTGCGGGCGCGGGGCGATGACCGGCCGGTCGTGCTGCTCACCGCCGGCATCAACGATCGCCAGCTCATGGCGGTCATGCGCGCCGGGGTGCAGGGCATCGTCTCCAAGGACGGGGCCGAAGACGGCCTCGTCGATGTGCTGTCGCGGGTCCACGCCGGGCACAAGGCGATCGATCCTGCCATCCTGCAACGCGCGCTCGATCTCTCGCTCCGGCCATCGGGCGAAGGGCCGCTGGGCAAGCTCAACCCGCGCGAGCGCGAGATCGCCGCGCTCGTCGCGCGCGGGATGCGCAACCGCGATATCGGCGCCCAGCTCGGCATCGGCGAGGGCACCGTGAAGGTCTATCTCCACACCATGTATCAGAAGCTCGGCATCGAGAACCGCACCGAACTGGCCCTGCTGGCGGTCAACGATCAGCCCGGCTGAAGCAGCAGGCTGGCCGCGGCCGTATTGCTGATCGGGATGTGGTAGTTGCGGCTCACCTCGGTCATGGGCGCATCGCCCATCGCCCCGCGCGCGGCGATCCAGTTCAGGATCTCCACTCCCTGCGTCCCCGCCAGTTCCGCCACCTCTTCGGCCGAATGGCCGGTCAGCGCTTCGGGATTGGCGGCAAGGTTATCAAGGCAGAACAGGTCGTATTGCGGGTTCATGAAGCCTGCACGCGGCCCGTCAAGCTGGTGTGAAAGCCCCCCCGTGCCGCAGATCAGGATGCGCTCGTCGCCGCCCCAGCTCATCAGCGCGCGGTGCACCGCCCGCCCCAGGGCAAGGCACCGCCGGGGGCTGGGCAGGGGATACTGCACCGTGTTGATCGAGATCGGCACCAGCTTCACCGGCCAGGCTTCCACGCCCGGCCACACCAGCTCGAACGGGATCGATACCGCATGGTCCACCAGCATCTTCTGGCACGTGGTGATGTCGAACTCGTCGCGCACCAGCGCGTCGATCAGGTGCCACGAAAGCGCAGGGTGCCCCTCGAAGCTCTTGTAAACCGGCAGGCCCCAGCCCTCGTCGGCATTGTCATACTGCGGCGCGGCCCCCACCGCGAAGGTCGGCATCTTGTCGAGGAAGAAGTTCAGCCCGTGGTCGTTGGAAAACACCACCGCCACATCGGGCCGTTCCCTGGCCAGCCATGCGCGGATCGGCGGGAAGCCGTCGAAGAAGGGCTTCCAGTAGGGCGTTTCCTGATCGCCGCGCACGATCGCCCCGCCGATTCCCGGAACGTGGCTGGTGAAATAGCCGCCGATGATCCTGGCCATCACACCGCCTCCCGCACTCTGGCGCCCTGGGGGATCGCCTCGGCCTGACGCACCAGCATCGCCTTGAACGCGTCGACCGACATGCCCGTCTGCAAGGCGCCCAGATCCTGCACGCCCAGCCCGAAGATCCCGGCCAGCTTGGCGAGGTAATAGACGTTCCCGCCCGCCTCCAGCATTGCCAGCACATCGCGCCGCGCCACCGCATCGCGCTGCTCGTCGCTCAGGCCGAACTTCGCGCAGTATGCCTCCTCGTCCGCCAGAAACGCCTTGCGGTTGGCTTCCTCGTTGAAGGAAAAGCACATGGCGTTCAGCGCATAGCCGCGCCTTGCCAGATCGCCATCGAACAGCGGTATCGCCTTGCGCCGCGCATTGTCGTCGCGAACAGCATCACTCGTCATCGAATCGCCCTCCCACAACAGGCTTGATGACGGCAGTTGATATGCAACACATACAATCCCACCTTGACCCAGATCAAAGCGGAAAAGGCGGGAGGAGCAGGGCGAGCGGCCCGGTGCCGCCGCCTCCGATGAAACGAACGGTTGCACCCGCCATAGGTAACGTAACGGAATATCTCCGCCCCCGGCCCGGCGGTAAACACAGGGGCCATGCCGCTCTCCAACGCCGAACGCCAGCGCCGCTATCGCCAGCGCCTCAGGGCGAAGGCGTCCGGCGCCAACGTGGTCGAACAGGTGCGCCTTGCGGTAGAGCGCGCCGTCCACGCCCTGTGGGCCTATCACGAAAGGCCCGGCCCCGGCGGCGTCCTCTGGTCGAATATCGACGGCTGCCACACGCTCGACCAGTACCGGTCAGAGCTTGAACGCTCCCCCGCCAATCTCATCCAGGCCTGCCGCGCCTTCCTCCCCGGCTTCGAAGGGCTGACCCCGGCCGAGGCGCGCATGATCGCCGATGTGATCGAGATCGCCGATGCCCTGCGCCTCGCCGCGCCCACGCCGATCCACATCCCCGAAGTCGGCTGACCGGCCCTCGCCGCGCGCACGCTCGCGCAGCATGGCATCGCGCATGTCCAGCAACCGGGCGCGCAGGGATCGGCGCACCTCGTCTGCTTCGGCCTCGCGCTCGGCCTGCCACTGCGCCAGCCATTCGGCGCGCAGGCTTTCATAGATGGCATGGCCCGGCCGCAGATCGGCCAGCCGCACCGCGCCGAATTTTTCCGGCCGCCGCGCGCGCAGCAGGAACATCAGCAGCGCCGTATTATAGTGCGTCCACGTCCCCACCACCTGCCCGCCCGAAACGATGGGCCGTTCCTCCCCGGCAATCGCCCGCTCCAGCGCGCAATCCTCAAGCCGCGCATAGCCCCGCTCCACGGCCGCATCCCACGCCCGCGCGAAATCCTCGGCCCCCGCCCGGTGCCGCAGCTTGTAAAGCGCCTCCAGCGAAGCCCCGATGCTCCGCGCCGCCTGAGAGACGATCCCCGTAGCAGCCAATGTCTCGATGAACCGCCGCTGCTTGTCCGGCGTGATCGAATTGCGCCGCGGCGCCACATGCACATAGGGCGCAAAGTCCAGCAGCGAATCGTCCACATCATCCACGCGCCGCACCCGCGAAGTCCGCTTGCCCGGAACCTTCTTCGCCGCCGGAACCTCCCCGGAAAGCAAAGCGCGCCGGTCCGTACCGTCCAAACCGCCCGGGCGACCCGTGCCGGAACAGCCAAAATCGTCCCGCTCGCCCCGATCTCGCCGACTACCCATGTTGCACAAATAACCCATTTGGTTATATGTAGGAAAGCGAAATCAGCGGGGCAAAAGACCATGGCCGCAATCCAAGGCCCGTTTCTGATTTTCGTCGGTGTACCGAACACAACTGTGCACAGCAGGTTTGATTGACCGTGCGTGAGGGCCTATCCAGTGGCTGCCTATGAACGCTACCCAAGTCGTCTTCGAATTCGCCCGTTCCTCATCAAGGTCGTTTGTTCGCGACATTGAGGCATTCACCTTCAATGGCGCTCGCACGATCCGCGAGGAGCGGGATGGTGTTCCCTATCTCATCAACGAGTTTTGGACCGCAAGGCAGCGGGACGCTCACCCGCTCCACGAAGTGAGTTATCGCGCTTGCTTCAAGGCGCAACTGCCAGCGTTCTTTATTGAAAGACTGACCAAGCCGGGTGACAGAGTTTATGACCCCTTCATGGGGCGCGGGACGACGCCTATTCAATCGGCGCTGATGGGGCGCTACCCAGTTGCTAATGATATCAATCCTTTAAGTGCGATCCTCTGTCGACCGCGGCTGAACACACCTTCGATCAGGCAGATCGAGACACGGCTCGCACAACTGGACCTGCGCGCAAGCATTGAAGGTCATGAAAAGCTCCTTGCGTTCTATCATCCTGAAACACTTTCAGAGATCGTGGCACTGCGCCGCTATCTTCTTGAGCGAGACGGTGCTGGCGAAATTGATGCAGTAGATGACTGGATCAGAATGGTCGCAATCAACCGCTTGACCGGGCATTCTCCGGGATTTTTCTCGGTTTACACTTTGCCCCCTAATCAGGCTGTAAGCATAGATCGTCAGCTCCGTATCAATGAGCAGCGGGGACAAACGCCTCCAAGGCGCGAAGTTGCGAAACTAATCATCAAGAAGTCGCGAAGCCTGTTGAAGGAAGGCGGGCTAAACGTCTCTGGCGAACTTCATACTGGCCCGTCCCATTGCTCCCCTGCCATTTCCTCGGCAAGTGTTGCGCTGGTCGTAACGTCACCACCCTTTCTGGACATTGTGCAGTATGCTGCAGATAACTGGCTGCGATGCTGGTTTGCAGGCATTGATGCCGAGCAAGTTGATATTGCCATGCACAACAAGGTCGAGCGCTGGCAATCATTCACGCACGATACCTTGAAAGAGCTTTGCCGAATTGTGCGGTCGGGCGGGCACATTGCCTATGAAGTTGGCGAAGTTCGTGGGGGGAAGGTTGATCTGGACAGGGTGGTGTTGGATGCAGCAATCGGACTGCCTCTTTCGCCGGTCGCTGTCCTTGTAAATATGCAGGAATTTACAAAGACAGCTAACTGCTGGGGTGTCAGAAACAACAAATCTGGCACAAACACCAATCGCATTGTTCTGCTGGAGAGGGCGCAATGAATGATAAGGAACGGGCGGATATGCTTGAAGCGGCGCTCGCTCAACTTCTCCAGCCATTAAAAAATATTCCATTCTCTGCCGTCGTCCGGTCGCTGTCGGGGTATGCGATACTTCCGGTAAACCGTGATGATCCAGCAGACGCCGCTCTCATCGAGACACTTTCGACCGTCGCTCGCCTGTGTGGAGAGGAGGTGCGAAAGAAGCCCATATTGCGGCCCCGTCCGAATGAGGTCGGCAACGACATTGAGCCTTATGTGATGCGCGCAGCGATGGCAGCCGGCCTGAGGTGCGAGCGGCCGAAAACGGCGGGTGGCGCGCTAAAATCGACAGGATATCCCGACATCCTGATTTACGATCAGGAAGATCGTCCTTCATATCTTGAATGCAAGATATATAGCGCGGACACGGCCAGCACTTCGATGCGGTCATTCTATTTGTCGCCTTCGGATGATTTCAAGGTCTGCCATGAAGCAAGGCATCTGCTCATGGCCTTTGAGATGGAGGCGGTAGCTGTTCCCAATTCACGAAACTCCGAATACAGGGCGGTCGCGTTCAAGCTTGTCGATTTGCACGATCTTCTTTGTGACGTGAAATATGAGTTCAACTCAGACAATCGCCGTATGTATGCAGATGGCATGGTTCTTGCCATGGGTCAGGTCTGAGGGAAAGAATATGGATCGAAAAGTTCAGCTTACCCCTGAGGAAATTGAAATACTTCGTCGTCCTGTAAATGGCGATGGTGGCTTTCAAGGCTTGCTGCGTGGGCTACAGCGCAACCTCAATCGCAAAACCGGCGAGCTGACCGTCACTCAAGAGCAGTTCGATCGTATGATTCGTTATACGACCCAATATGGCTGGGGCGGCTTTGAGGGGCGACTCGAAGCCATCAGGCGCAATTTTCCCAGATTCTTTAGCTAGTCTCCGTTCCCCTTGACCCCACCCCAAAACCCGCCTAAGGGCGCGTTCTTCCATTGGTGCGGCCCGTCTTCTTTGGCGCCCGTGCCTCTGGCTTGAGCTGAACATTGCCGGTGCGTCTGGTTCTGCCAGGTAATCCGTCAAAGTAACCCGGCGGCGAATGTTGCGGGTGGAGCGTTTCGGTTCGTGATTGCGTGCGGGGTAAGGGGGCTTGCGGCCCGGCTTTCCCTTCTTGCGCATTTGCGGCATCCGCATTCCTTCACCTTCGGCCCGAAGCGCCAGAACTACAGGTGAAGTTTTCACATGCCCACTATCAATCAGCTGGTCCGCAAGGGCCGCGAGCCGCAGAAGGCCAAGTCCAAGGTCCCTGCGATGGAGCAGAACCCGCAGAAGCGCGGCGTCTGCACCCGCGTCTATACGACCACCCCGAAGAAGCCGAACTCGGCGCTTCGCAAGGTTGCCAAGATCCGCCTGACCAACAGCCGCGAAGTCATCTCCTACATTCCGGGTGAAGGCCACAACCTGCAGGAGCACTCGGTCGTGCTCATCCGCGGCGGCCGCGTCCGCGACCTTCCCGGCGTTCGCTACCACGTCCTGCGCGGCGTGCTCGATACGCAGGGCGTCAAGGACCGCAAGCAGTCCCGCTCGAAGTACGGCGCCAAGCGTCCGAAGTAAGGTTTAGCGAGGCCCGGCTGCGGCCCGCTCCCCCGCCCGGCTACCCTGCGAAGGTAGCATTTGGGTGGACGGGCGGGGGAGCGGGCCGGAGCCGCAAGCCCCGGCGGATGCCGGGGCGCACTCCGAAGGAGTATAGAATATGTCACGTCGTCGTCGTCCGGAAAAGCGGGTCATCCTGCCCGATCCGAAGTTCGGTGATCAGGTTCTCTCGAAGTTCATGAACAACCTCATGCTCGACGGGAAGAAGTCGGTTGCCGAA
>JBKBKD010000042.1:0-18403 GCA_046294595.1 Novosphingobium sp. | reverse complement strand
GGCTGCTTTGCCGACGAATACCACTGGCGCGACGGCATCGGCCCGGCAGACAAGCGCCGCGTGCAGATCAACAGCAACTGGGGCGGGGTGCCCGAACCCAACAGTTTCGGCACGCACGAGTTCATGGACTTTGCCGAGCAGATCGGTGCGGATGCCTATATCTCGGTCAACATCGGATCGGGCACGGCGGCAGAGGCGGCGGCGTGGATCGAATACATGACCGCCGAAAAGGACACGACGCTGGCCAGGGAGCGCGCCGCCAATGGCCATCCCGCGCCGTGGAAGGTGCCGATCCTTGGCCTTGGCAACGAGAACTGGGGCTGCGGCGGGGCCATGTCGGCCACGCACTATGTCGAGGAAATGAAGCGCTTTGCCGCGTTCACGCGCAACTACAACCCGGCGCAGCGTGAAGGTGCGGCGCGCATGAAGCGCATCGCCGTGGGCTGGGACAGCGACAAGCTGGACTATACCGAAGAGGTGATGAAGGCGTGGAAGGACCGCGTCTATTCCTGGGACATCGAAGGCGTTTCGCTGCACAAATACACCACCGGCGGCTGGCCGCCGCACCTGCCGTCAACCGGGTTCGGCCATGACCAGTATGCCGAGGCGATTGCCGATACGCTGACGATGGACAGCCTGATCGCCAAACAGAGCGCGATCATGGACAAGTATGACCCCGAAAAGAAGCTGCTGATCGCGGTGGATGAATGGGGCGCGTGGCTGGAGCCGGCGCCCGGCAGCAATCCCGGTTTCCTCCAGCAGCAGAACTCGATGCGCGATGCGATCATCGCGGCGCTCAACGTCAATATCTTTGCCCGCCATGCCGAGCGCGTGAAGATTGCCAATATCGCGCAGATGGTGAACGTGCTTCAGGCCATGATCCTGACCGATGGCGGCAAGATGGTGCTGACGCCCACCTATCATGCCTTCCGCATGTATGTGCCGTTTCAGGATGCGCGCGTCGTGCCGGTGGCCTTCGATGCAGGGCAATACGTGAACGGCAAGCACCGCCTGCCGCGCGTGGATGCCATGGCGGCAAAGGCCACTGACGGAACGCTGTGGCTCTCGCTGGTCAACGTGGACCCCGCGCGCCCGGCCACGTTCCGTCTGCCGGGCTTTGCCTCGGCCAGCGGCGAAGTTCTGGGCGCGCCGAAGGTGGACAGCGTGAACACCTTCGCCGCGCCCGCGACGGTTGCTCCGCGTCCGGTTTCGGCGCGGGCGAAGGGCGGCGTGCTGAGCATCGAACTGCCGCCGCATTCGGTCAGCGTGGTCAAGGTCATGCCGTGAGGCCGATCAACCGGTTGTGCCCGGCAGCAGCACTGCCGTTCCTCCCGTAGCTGCTGCCACATGACTGCGGCCCGGACCGGGCAAGAACCGGTCCGGGCCGTTTTTTACCGATCGAGCGCGGCCATGGCCCAGTTGACGGCCACCGTCTGCATCACCGGCCGGTTGCCTTCGGCCACGAGTTCGATGATCTTCGCGCCGCTGACCGGGACGGTGACGGAGGCGGGCGCATCGCCCCGCTTCATCCAGCCCGTCCGCATCAGGCGCCTGCCATCGGCATGGACCGAAAAGCGCACGCGCATGGCAGGATCGGCCACCGAATCATCGATGCCCGCCAGCGCGCTGAAGGTGGCAAAGCCGGTGTTGCGCACTTCGATGCGCGAATTGGCCAGCGTGCCGATGGCGCTGTGATAGACCTTGCCCGCCATCTTGGGCGTTTGGGCAAACGGCGTGGCATCGGCCCGCGCGCCGCCCCACCCGCCATAGACGGGGTGTTCGCCATCGCCCCGGCTCAATCGCCACGGCAACATGCCGCGATGCACCAGCGGATCGGCCATGGGATAGACCACGCCATCGACCGCCGGGTTCACAATTGCGGGCTGTTCGGAAAGATAGAACCCCTGCGGGCGCTCGCGCGTGCCGCTGGCGCGGAACAGCAGCGTCTGGTGCGCGGCAAGCCGCAGGGGCAGTTCATCGGTGAAGGTGCGTTCGCCGCTGTCCCACAGGTCGGCCAGCAAGACCGGCCGGTCGGCCCGGTATTTGAGGTGCGCGGCGGTGAGCGTTGCTTCGACCGGGCCGCCGGTGCGGTTGAATACGGCAACCGCCTTGGTGCCGTCGGCCAGCGTCTTGACGAAGATCTGCACCGTGGCGCCATCATGGGCCAGCACGGCCTGATTGGCGGCGGCATCCTGATTGAGCGCGATGACCCGTTCATTGCCCAGCACCTCCATGAGCCGGGGCGTGGCCTTGCGCAGATCGAAGCCGATGATGAGCGGTGCATTGAGCATGGCCCAGAGCGCCATGTGCGAGCGCGCCTCGGTGATGTGCGCATCATCGAACGTGCCGCTGCCGATGAACAGCATGTCGGGATCGTTCCAGCTGTTGGGTTTGGCGTATAGCTCGCGCCGCGCGGCGGAATCGAGATTGTGCAGCATTCGCTCCCAGTTGGGCGAGATGTCCTCGCTGGTGCGCGAGAGGTTGCCAAGCGAGCGCGCCCACGAGCGCACATCGGCCGTGCCCCACAGGCAGATCGAAAGGACGAATCCGTTATCGGGCCGGTTGCGGGACAGCGCCCGGCCGACCTGATCGAACAGGGCCTTGACCGCGCCGATATCGGTATTGGCGATCGTGTCGTAATCGATCAGCGGGGCAAGCGCGCGAAACCGGCCCGACCGGACCTGCGGGCTTTCTGCCCCCAGCGCGCGGATGCCGCAGCCATCGACCTTGATGTAATCGAAGTTCCATTCCCCGAAGTAGAGCGCGATGTCCTGATCGATATGGCCGTAAAGCCCGATCTCGCGCTCTGCCTGGGTGCCGGAAGGCTGGCCGGGACCGTTCGGATCGCCATAGATCTGCCCGCAGGAATTGCGGCCGATCTCGCTGTAGATACCGGCTTTCAGGCCCATGGCGTGCAGCCGGTCAGTCAAGGGGCGGAAGCTGGTATTGCCATCGGGCGTGGCAGCCCAAGGGAAGGTGTCGGTGCGGATCAGCACGCGGCCATCGGCCTGCCGCCGCTTTGCCCACCAGCCATCGTCTATGTTGATGAAACGGTATCCCTTGGCGGCAAGCCCGGAATCGACGATGACCTGCGCCGAGGCGATGACCTTTTCCTCGTCGATATCGGTGCCGAAGGCGTTCCAGCTGTTCCAGCCCATCGGGGGCAGGGGGGCCGTGCCGCGCGTGGTGACGCTCCATTCGCCCCTTGCCTCAAGCCGCTGGTCTGCTTCAGGCCGCCGGTCGGCCGCCGCCGCGCCCGGTGCACTGCCAAGCGCCGTGGCCGCGAGCAGCGATGCCGCCGCAAGCTGCCGCGCGCTCATTTGCGCGCACCGTGCTGAAGGTGGCGCGAAAAGAAGGGCATGACCTCGTCCTGAAAGCGGAAGGCGACGCGGTTGGTGTGATCGCCTTCGTAAAGGGTGAAGCGGTTGGCGATGCCATAGGCTTCAAGCGTGCGGTGCAGACGTTCGGTATCGTCCTTGAGGCTGTCCTTGTCGCCCACGTCCATGGCGATGGCGGCATAGCGGCGCAGGTTGCCGACATACTGGTCGACAAAGGCGAGCGGCGCATTGGCCGCCCACCGGGCGAGCACATCGGGCCGTGGCGCGCCCTCGCGGTCGACCGGCAGATCGAGGAACAGCGGCGGATTGCGCGGATTGGGCGACCATGCCGCCGCCGCCGCCAGCGTGGTGCGCGAAATCCACGGCAGGGTGGCCGAATCGGCCGGGCTTTTCATCGCGGCATAGGCGGCCATGGTCTCGGCGCTGATGCCGGCCGATGTGCGCGCCGAAAGGCAGCACGGGCTCATCAGGTAGAGCGCGCCGAACACGTCGGCATGCTTCATGCCGATGCGCGTGGCCCCATATCCGCCCATCGAATGGCCGACCAGCCCGCGGCTTTCGCGGCGCGCGATGGTGCGGTAGCGGCGGTCGATTTCGGCCACCAGATCGTGCGCGATGAAGCGTTCGAAATCGCCCGTGGTGACGGACGACGAATACATCGAGCCGTTGTGCACGGTCTTGCTGTCGGGAAAGACCACGATCATCTCGCGCGCGCCTTCTGGCGCATCACCCTTGGCCAGAAGTCCCCTGGCGAGCGCGCCCTCGATCACCTGCGGCACATGCAGTTCGCCGGTCCATTCGCGCGCGCCGATGGAATAGCCGTGCAGCGCATAGACCACCGGATAACGCCGGGTGCGGTCCCGGCCATAGCTGGGCGGCAGCACGACGAGCACTTCGCGGTCGGCGCTGTCGCCCTCAAGCGCGCCTTCAAGCGCCTTGCCATGCACCATGATCCGTTCGACCGTGACCTTCGGCGCGCCGGGGATGACCGCCGGGGCCGGGGTGGCAACTTGCGCGCTGGCGCAGGACGGCGCGGATAGCGTTCCCAGCAGCAGGGCAGAGAAAGCGGTCAGGCGGGCTTGGGGCATGGCTTGGCTCCGTGTGGTGGGAAAGGGGGTTTCAGTTGCCGCGCAGGGCGCGCGCGATCATGGCCCGGATCGGACCGTAGCCCTCGCCGCGCAGATCCTTCAGAACGCCGCGCTGCGCTTCGGGCAGGTGCGCAAGGGGGTGGCCATCGGGCCGGAACACGAAGTGATCGAAGAAGGCGCGGAAAGCCTCGCGCTCGGCCGCGGGGCGTTCGGCAATGGCGATCATGGCGTGGAGCAGCGACAGCATCGGCGCATCCGGGCCGATGGCGGTGGCATCCCACCAGTAATTCAGCATGACGTTGAGCGGGGAGGCGGCGGCAACTTCGTGCCACCACAGCTTGGGCAGGAACAGTGCATCGCCGGGGCCAAGTTCGACCGTCACGGCCAGATCGCGCACCTTGGCAAAGCGCGGATAGGCAGGATTGGCCGGATCGGCGGCGGCCATGCTCACAGGCTGGCCCGCCATGGTGTGATCGATCGGACCGGGATAGAGACCGGCGATGGCAGCCGGCGGATAGAGCGTGAAGCGGCGCTTTCCAGCCAGCACGCAGGCCACGTTCTCGTAGGCATCGTAATGGCAGGCAACGTGCGAGGCATTGCCGATCCACAGCCGCGCCTCGACCTGCGGGGGCACGACGTTCAGGCGATTGGCTTCGGCAAAGCCCGGCAGATAATGCGAGGCCAGCACCGAACCGGCATAGCAGGTGGGCGCAGAGCCATCCGCAGCATGGCGCAGCATGAGCGCGAACGCCTGCGTCAGCGGCATGGCCTGGCGCGTGAAGTTGAAGCCCGCAAGATCGGCACTGTAGAAATAGCGGCCCGCGACATCGGCGGCCGCGATGAACACCTCCGGCCCGCCGGTGTTTGCCCGTTCAGACCCGGCGCCAGCCTGTTCGAACCGCGCGAGATAGGCCAGCGCGGCTTCGGGCGATGCCGCGCCATGGCCGACAGCGGGAAGCTGGCGGCCGATGGCGCGCATGACCACGGGCTGCCCCGGTTCGATCACGCCGACGCGAAAGGCATCCGGCCCTTGCAGCGCGGGATCATCGCAGGCCAGTTCGCGCAAGGCGTCCATGGCTCAGGCCCAGCCGGCAAGGGCCTTGCCAAGAGGGGCATGGCTTGCGCCCGCGGCGGGGCGCGCACCAAGCGCTTCGTTGCGCCGCCGGGCGAGCGTGCCGATCTGGTGGACCGAGTTGCGGATGGCGATGGCGGCCTGAAGCCAGCCTTTCCGGAATAGTCGGACAATATCCGCATCATCGAGATCCGACAGCGCATCGCCGCTGATCGTGTAAAGCCCGTTGAGCGTGATGCCCGCGCCATCATCGAACCGGAGTTCGATGTCGATCGGTTCGACCAGACGCAGCGCAACGGCCGCATCGATGAAAGCCTGCGTCGGCGGTCCCATGGCCATCAACTGGCCGATGGCCTGCTGCACCTTGCGCATGGCGGGGGTGGCTTCGCCATGCGAATCGAACAGGGCAACCGCTGCGCCATCGGCGAAGCGCGGGTGCGCGCGGTCGATCGCGATATTCTCGCCCGCAGCATAGAAGCCCTGCCGTTGCAGATCGAGCGGCAGGAACGCGGGAAGCCCCGATTCGGCCCCGTCCACCAGCCATTCGCCGATGGTGAAGCCCAGCAGCGCGACGAGCGAGAACTGCCCGGTTTCGGGAGATTTCGCCAGAAGAACCGGGCTGATGGTGGCAGCGTGCGGCACTTCGGCAAGGACGATCTGCACCATGTTCGGGCGCTCTTTGCCAATGGCGTGCATCCGCAGATCGCGATGCAGCGCGCTGTCGAGCAGTTGCAGATCTTCGGTCATAGGTTCCCTCCCTTTTCGTGCGGTCTTTGCTGCGCGGCGCCTTCTGATTGCGCTATCACCAGCGCGCCAGAGGCGAAAACCGGCAGCTTCCGCGTGTCCCTGCGCGGTTATGATGCGAAGTGGATACAGTTTGCAAGGCTTGCGCATTAAGTCGGACAAATAATTCTTGATAGCGCTATCTAATTTGACTAGAAGCAGCGCGGCAAGATGGCGCAAGGCACATCGGCGTGGAGAGAGATGACGGGCGGCCCATGGCCGCACCGGCGAAGGGTTCCTCTGCATGCGCGCATGTCATGTCTGCCGCGGTTCGTGGCGGGCCGGGCTCTGCCATCTGCCCGGACGGGGGAGCCGTCGGACGTTTGTGAGGGGATCAGTTTTATGAATATCGCACGTCTTTCCTCGAAGCGGCTGCGCTGCGGCGCAAGCGCGCTGGGGTTGATGCTGGCGCTGGGCGCGGGCATGCCGGCCCATGCGCAGACGGCCGAGAGCGCGCCCAAGGCCGATGGGGCAGAGCTTGACGAGGCCATCATCGTCACCGGCATTCGCGGATCGCTCCAGCGCAACATGGACATCAAGCGCTCGGCATCGGGCGTGGTCGATGCGATCTCGGCCGAAGACATCGGCAAGTTCCCCGATGCCAACGTGGCCGACGCGCTCCAGCGCCTGCCTGGCGTTTCGATCCAGCGTTCGGGTTCGCGCGGCGAAGCCACCGGCGTGACGGTGCGCGGCTTTGGCGGCGACTTCAACGACACCCAGTTCGACGGGCGCCGTCTTTCGACCGCATCGGGCGGCCGCGCGGTGGATTTCACCACGATCGGTTCGGACTTCGTGACGCGCCTGAGCGTGTACAAGACGCCCGACGTGACGCTGGGTTCGGCGGCGATCGGCGCGACTATCGACGTTTCCCTGCCCAAGCCCTTTGACAGCACCGGCACCAAGCTGGTGGCCAAGGCGCAAGGGTCGATCCAGGACCGCAACGGCAACGTGCGCCCGTCGGGCGGCGTGCTGGCCAGCACCACCTTTGCCGAGGATACCATGGGCATCCTTGCCTATGCCGCCTATCGCCGGGTCGATACCACGGCCAATCAGGTGTTCATCCCCGGCTGGATCGGCAACCGCTTCTACCAGTGCCAGGCGCAGGCCGCCTGCGCGCCTGCCGATCTGACGCCCGCCAAGAAGACCGTGCTGGGCTGGTTCCCGCAACAGGTCGGCGCGAACGAGGTGACAACGCAGGACGAGCGTATCGACGGGCGGCTGGCCTATCAGTGGCGGCCCAGCGACACGCTGGAACTGACGCTTGACGGCACCTTCACTCGCCAGACGCTGCGCACCGCGGCCTATGGCTATGGGGCGTGGTTCAATGGCGATGACCTGCGCAACGTGCGTCAGGACAGCAACGGCACGGTGATCGACTTCACCCAGTTCGGCACGCCGATGGATTTCAACGCGGGTCTGACGCGCAACATCAACCAGACCTACATCATCGGCGGCAACCTCAAGTGGGAGGCCACCGACAACCTTTCGTTCGACTTTGACGGCGCGGTTTCCAAGTCGGTGCTCAATCCCGGCCGCAACGGCATCGTCAACAACATGGACATCGGCTATGGCGGCACCAATCCGGGCGGGCCATTCGTTTCCACGCCCTGCACCTTCCCCGACGGCGCCACCGCCAGCACCCCGCCGACGAGCTGCAGCACCTATGGCACCGTTCTGGGCGCCAATACCGGCGTGACGATCCTTGGGCCGAGCAGCAAGTTCCTGCCCAGCATCAAGAATATCGGCCCGGCCGGCGACATCAGCCGCTTTGCCGACAAGTCGATCATGGGCAGCCACGTGATCGTGCGCAATCCCAACTACTTCACCGACCTCGTCAAGCAGTTCAAGGTCGTGGGCAAGTGGGATCAGGATGATCTCAAGGTCCACTTCGGCGTGCGCTATGCCGAGGACGAGTTCTATCAGGAAGGGCAGAACACCTTCGTCAACGGCACGTTCTTCCGCTATGGCGGCTATGGCGCGCCTTCGGGCCGCACCGGCGGCGTGGCGCCGCTGCCATCCAGCATCTTCCAGGGCGACATCAGCACCGCGGGCTTCATCCCCGGCTATCAGGGCAATCTTGCGCCGACGATCGTGAAATACGATCCCGAAGCGGTTTACAGGATCCTTGAGGCCACCGGCGGCGGCACCACGCTTCCGGCCTTCGATCCGGCCAGCGTGCTGGGCGTGACCGAGCGCATCTGGGCCGGTTTCGTGAAGGTCACGTTCGATACCGAACTGGGCGGTATGCCCTTCCACGTGACCACGGGCCTGCGCAACGAATATACCAAGGTCACTTCGAAGGCGATCGGCCGCCTGCCGACCCGGCTCATCACGGTCCTGACCGACCCGACGCTGATTGCCGTGGATTCGTTCACGCCCGAACAGACCATCCGGCGCGAAAGCTCCTACAACTACCTGCTGCCCAGCCTTGACGTGAAACTGGAAATCACGCCCAAGCTGGTGGCGCGCTTCGATGCTTCGCGCACGCTGACCCGTCCGGCGCTGGGCGATCTGCGGCCTACGGTGAACCTCGGCACGCTGCGCCGCGGCAGCCTTGCGGCATCGGGGGGCAATCCCAACCTGCGCCCCTATGTGGCCGACAACTTCGATCTGGCGGCAGAATACTACTATGCCCCCAACTCCTATGCTGCGGTGAACCTGTTCCTGAAGAACATCAGCAACTTCATCGTAGGCGGGGTGAGCACGCAGACGATCAACGGCGTGATCGATCCCTTCACCAACCAGCTTGCCCAGTTCCAGGTCAACGGCCGTGTCAACGGTCCCGACGGCACGGTGAAGGGCGTGGAACTGGCTTTGCAGCACGTGTTCGGCGACAGCGGCTTCGGCTTCAATGCCAACGGCACGCTGGTCAGCACCAATCGCAATTTCGATCCGACCGACATTTCCGGTTCGGCCTTTGCGATCACGGGGCTTGCCAATTCGGCCAACTTCGTCGGCTTCTATGACAAGAACGGTCTGGAAGTGCGCGTTGCGGCCAACTGGCGCGACAGCTATCTGCTGGGTCTGGGCCAGCAGCAGGGCGGCACCTTCGGGGCCGAGCCGGTGAACGTGAACCGCCAGTTCCAGGTGGACGCGAGCGCCAGCTATCAGGTGACGAAGCAGTTCACCGTGTTCGGGGAAGTGACCAACATCAACAACTCGAACTTCAGCACCTATGGGCGCTGGTCCAACATGCCGCTGGAAACCTTCAACTATGGCCGCCGCTTTGTGTTCGGCGCGCGGTTCAACTACTGATGAAGCCATGATGGCAGCGCCGGGTTTGCGCCCGGCGCTGCCTTCGGCGCGGGAACGGAGCGGGACTCGGATGGTGCGGCCAGTGCGCGATGTCGTGATTGTCGGCGGCGGAACCGCCGGATGGCTGACAGCGGCAATCATCGCGGCCCGGCACAAGGCGCGCATTGGCCACGATCTGACCGTGACCCTGGTGGAAAGCCCCAATGTGCCGATCATCGGCGTGGGCGAGGGCACCTGGCCGACCTTGCGCTCAACGCTGAAGAGCGTGGGCATTTCCGAAACCGATTTCTTCCGCGAATGCGACGCGGCCTTCAAGCAGGGGGCGCTTTTTGCCCGCTGGACCACGGGCGCGCCGGATGATGCCTATTATCACCCGCTGGTGCTGCCGCAGCGCTTCGGCCAGATCAATCTGGCGCCGCACTGGCTTTCGGGCACGCTGCACGCGGACGGCGACAATGGCGAGACGTTCTGCGATGCGGTATGCCCGCAGGGCCGCATCTGCGACGAGAACCTTGCCCCCAAGACCATGGCCAGTGCGGAATACGAGGGGCAGGCCAACTATGCCTACCATCTCGATGCCGGAAAGTTCGCGCCCTTCATGCAGCGCCACTGCACCGAAAGGCTGGGCGTGAAGCATGTGCTGGCCGACATGCTGGAAGTGCATCAGGACGAGAGCGGCGATATCCGCGCGATCACCACGCAGCAGGCGGGCGAGATCACTGGCGATCTGTGGATCGACTGCACGGGAATGCGCAGCCTGTTGCTGGGCGAGACGCTGGGCGTGGGTTTCCGCGACTGCAACGACGTGCTGTTCTGCGATACCGCGCTGGCCGTTCAGGTGCCCTATCCCGATCCGCAGGCCCCCGTGGCAACACACACCATTTCCACCGCGCAGTCGGCAGGGTGGATCTGGGACATCGGCCTGCCGACGCGGCGCGGGGTGGGGCATGTCTATTCGAGCCGCCACATTTCGCGGGAGGATGCCGAGGCCGAACTGCGCGCCTACATCGGCCCTGCCGCCGATGGCATTGCGGTGCGCCGGATCGACATCCGTTCCGGCCACCGCGAGCAGTTCTGGAAGAACAACTGCGTGGCCGTGGGGCTGGCGGCAGGCTTCCTTGAACCGCTGGAGGCATCGGCGATCGTGCTGATCGAGCTTTCGGCGAAGATGATTGCCGACCAGCTTCCCCCTGCGCGCGAGGTCATGGACATCGTGGCGAGGCGCTACAATGACAAGACGCATTACCGCTGGGGGCGGATCATCGATTTCCTCAAACTGCACTATGTGCTGAGCAAGCGCCGCGACACGGCCTTCTGGCGCGACAACATGGACCCTGCCAGCATTCCCGAACGCCTTCAGGAACTGCTGGCATTGTGGCAGTTCCAGCCACCCTACATGCACGAGGAGTTCGACCGGGTGGACGAGGTCTTTCCGTCGGCCTCGTATCAGTATGTCCTTTACGGCATGGGTTTTCGCACGGAAGTTTCGGCGCGCGCGCTGGAGCCGGAAGTGCGCGAAGCGCGCCGCGCCCGCCGCGAGAATGCCGATGCCACCGCGCGGCTGCTGGCGGGATTGCCCAGGCACCGCGATCTGATCGAACGCATTGTCAGATATGGGCTGCAACCCGTCTGAACGGCCAAGATTTTGTCGACACGAGCCTGCCGGGTCGCGCCTCGCAGGACAGCACAAGGGAAGAGGATTTCACGTGAACGACCGATCTTTGGCCCCGCGCGGGCCGGGAAGCCTGTGGATTTCGGCGGCGGTGATAGCGCTCGCATCTGCTTCGGCCCATGCGCAGGCCCCTGTGCCAGAGCAGACCCTTGCCGCAGAAGCATCGCCCGCCGTGGCCGAGGCCGAACAGCTGGCCAGCGCGCTCGTGGCGAAGATGACCACCGATGAAAAGGTGGAGCAACTGCTCAACGTGGCCCCGGCCATCCCGCGCCTTGGCATTCCGGCCTACAACTGGTGGACCGAAAGCCTGCATGGCGCGGGCGGCCCGGTGCCCACGACCAATTTTCCGCAGTCGATCGGGCTGGCGGCCACCTTCGATCCACCGCTGATTCAGGATGTTGCGCGCGTCATCAGCACCGAACTGCGCGGGCTGCACACGCTGGCGCGCATCACCGGCCATCTCGGCAAGATCGGCACGGGGCTGGATACCTGGGCGCCCAACATCAACATCTTCCGCGATCCGCGCTGGGGGCGCGGGCAGGAAACCTATGGCGAAGACCCGTTCCTGACCGCGCAGCTTGGCGTGGCCTATGTGAAGGGCATTCAGGGACCGAACCCGGACCTGCCAGACGTGATCGCCAGCCCCAAGCATTTTGCCGTTCATTCGGGCCCGGAACCGAGCCGCCATACCGACAACATCATGGTGAACCGCCACGATCTGGAGGACACCTATCTGCCCGCGTTCCGCGCCGCGATTGTCGAGGGCAAGGCCGGTTCGATCATGTGCGCCTACAACCGCGTGAACGGCGAACCGGCCTGCGCCAGCGATCTGCTGCTGAAGGAGCATCTTCGCGGGGCATGGGGCTTCAAGGGCTATGTCGTGTCGGATTGCGATGCCGTGGTCGACATTTACGACAAGCACCACTTTGCCACGGATGCGGCATCGGGCGTTGCGGCGGCGCTGCTGGGCGGGGTGGACAATGAATGCCACACCGGCACGGTGGGCGAAGTGCCCGGCCTTGCCGGACGCTACCGGGAATCGCTGCGGCAGGGCTATATCACCCCCACCGACATCGACCGCGCGCTGGTGCGGCTGTTCTCGGCGCGCTATCGCAACGGCGATCTGGCCGGGATGCGCGCACGCCAGCCCAATGCCACGCCGGTAAGCGCGGTGGGCACCGAGGAGGGCTGGCGGCTTTCGCTCGTCTCTGCCGAAAAGAGCCTTGTCCTGCTGAAGAACACCGGCGTCCTGCCGCTGAAGAGCGATGCGCGCATTGCCGTGATCGGGCCGCTGGGCGATGCCACGCGCGTGCTGCGCGGCAACTATTCCTCGCCCAATTCCGCGCCGCCGATATCCGTGGCCGAAGGGCTGAAGCAGGCAATGCCGCAGGCGCAGGTCGTGACCGTGCCCTTTGCCCCTTCGATCACCGACGGCGATCTGGTGACGCCGGGCCATTTCCTGACGCCTGATGGCAAGCCGGGCCTGCGCGCGGCCTATTACA
This sequence comes from Novosphingobium sp., assembly GCA_046294595.1. Classification (GTDB taxonomy): domain Bacteria; phylum Pseudomonadota; class Alphaproteobacteria; order Sphingomonadales; family Sphingomonadaceae; genus Novosphingobium. Next base: position 5,693 of record JBKBKD010000042.1, on the reverse strand, counting down.
ACGCGATCGATCCCGAACGGCCGCGCGGCGAGCGGACCTATGCCGCCAAGCCCGCCATGGTGCGCACCGAGGCCACGCTGGCCAGCAGCGCGATGCAGTTCAAGGCCATTGCTCCGGCGCACAAGGTGGTGTGGGACGGATATTTCGTTGCTCCCGAAAGCGGCCTTTACAAGCTGGGGCTGGTGGGCGTGAAGGGCCAGATCGGGCAGGCCGACAAGCCGCTGATCCGTTCCGAGCGCTATTCCAACTGGGGCGAAATGGCGCGCTATGTCGAAGTGGAACTGACCAAGGGCGAGCGTTATCCGCTGCACTTCGATCTGGAAGGCGGCGGTCCGGTGGGACCGGGGCTTTACTGGAAGCGCATCACCCGCGATCCGTGGGGCGATCTGGCGCGGGCAGCGGCCGATGCCGATGTGCTGGTGGCCGTGGTGGGGCTGACCGCCGATCTTGAAGGCGAGGAAATGCCGATCAGGATCGAGGGCTTCGACGGCGGCGACAAGACCAGCCTTGAACTGCCGATGGACCAGCGTGAACTGCTGATCCGGGCAAAGGCGCTGGGCAAGCCGCTGGTGGTTGTCACCATGAACGGCAGTCCGATCAACCTTTCCTGGCCCAAGGACAATGCCGATGCGCTGATCGAGGCTTGGTATCCGGGGCAGGCAGGCGGGCTTGCGGTGGGCAACGTGATTGCGGGCAGGACCAATCCATCGGGGCGCCTGCCGCTCACGTTCTATCGTTCGGTCGATGAGCTGCCGCCGTTCGGCGATTATGCGATGAAGGGGCGCACCTACCGCTATTTCGAAGGCAAGCCGGTCTATCCCTTCGGCTATGGCCTGAGCTATACCAGCTTCGGTTACGGCCCGGTGCGGGTAGAGCCGGTAGGCGGCAGCACGGCGGAGGGCATCCGCGTGACCACCACAGTGACCAACACCGGCACGCGCGCGGGCGAGGAAGTGGTGCAGGCATACCTGCGCTTTCCCGATCAGCCCGGCGCGCCGCGCATTGCCCTGCGCGGCCTTGCGCGCGTGGCGCTGAAGCCGGGCGAGAGCAAGCCGGTGACGCTGCAACTTTCCCCGCGTGATCTTTCGGCGGTGCGCCCCGATGGAACGCGGCAGGTCTTTGCAGGCACCTATCGCATCAGTCTTGGCGGCGGACAGCCGGGCACGGGCCTGCCCACCAGCGAGACGACCTTTGCCGTGGACCGGGTGGTGGATATTCCCAAGTAGCCGACCCGGAAAGGCGGCGCGGTTTCAGGGTGCGGCGTCGAGTTCCGGTCCGGTGAGCACGACCGGCCGCCCGGCGCGCAGCTCCAGCCTGCGGCGTGCGGCGCCCGAACGCACGTTGCAGGTCTGCGTTTCCATGGGGAAGAGCCGCGCCTCGGTGAGGCCGCCATTGGCCCATGCCAGATCGATCACGATGCCGCCGCGCGCCACAAGCCCGCGTGCGCTGCCCTGCGGCCAGGCAGCGGGCAGGGCAGGCAGCAGGTGCAGCCAGCCCTCGCGGCCTTGCATCAGCATCTCGACGATGGCGGTGGCCCCGCCGAAGTTGCCGTCGATCTGGAACGGCGGGTGCGCATCGAACATGTTGGGATAGGTGCGCTGGGGAGAAAGCAGCGCGCGCAGGATGGAATGTGCCCGTGCGCCGTCGCGCAGCCGCGCCCACAGGGCGATCCGCCAGGCAGTGGCCCAGCCCGTTGATTCATCGCCCCGCCGATCGAGCGAAACCCGCGCCGCGCGCGCAAGGTCGGGCGTATCATCGGGATCGATCTGGTGCGAGGGATAGAGCGCATAGAGGTGCGAGACGTGCCGGTGATCGGGTTCGGGCGCGGCTTCGTCCCAGTCCTCCAGCCATTCCTGCAATTGCCCGGCGCGGCCTATGCGATCTGGCGCAAGACGCGCGCGGGTTTCGAGCAGCCGGGCGGCAAAGTCTGCGTCACGGCCGAGCACCATGGCCGCATCGGCGGTGCGGCTGAACAGATCGCGCAGGATCTGGCGGTCCATGGCCGGACCCGCGCAGACCGATGCGCCGAAGGGGTGCGCGTTTTCCGGCGAGATCGAGGGCGATGTCACAAGCCCGACGGGTGAGGGTTGCAGCGTATCGAGGAAGAACGTGGCCGCGCCGCGCATAAGCGGGTAGATCGCATCAAGCCATGCCCGGTCGCGGCCATGGTCCCACCGGTCCCACAAGGCATTGCACAGCCATGCCCCGCCCAGCGGCCACATGCCCCAGGCCCCGCCGTCGATCGGACTGGAGGCGCGCCACAGATCGGTGTTGTGGTGGGCCACCCATCCGCGCGCGCCATAGATCTCGCGCGCGGTCCTTGCGCCGCTGATGGCCAGTTCGCGCACCATGCGCAGCAGCGGCTCGGTGCATTCGCCAAGGTTTGCGGGATCGGCCAGCCAGTAGTTCATCTGGGTATTGATGTTGATGGTGTATTTCGAACCCCACGGGGGCGTGGTGCTGTCGTTCCAGATGCCCTGAAGGTTGGCGGGCTGGGTGCCGGGGCGCGACGAGCAGATCAGCAGGTAGCGGGCATAGGCGAAGTAGAGCGCTGCCAGTGCCGGTTCATCGGTGGTGGCGTTTGCCCTGATGCGCTCGTCGGTCGGCAGCGGGCTGGCCGGGCCGAGATCAAGCGCGGCGCGTCGGTAGAGGCGGCGGTGATCGGCCACATGGGCATGGCGCAGCCGCGCCCATCCCTTTGCCCGCGCGGCGGCGATCTGGCGCGCGGTCAGGGCGGCGGGATCGGCGGAAACATCATCGGGACCGCGATGGCTGGTGGCCAGCGCCACCAGCACCGTGGCGGCGCGGGCATTCTCTACCACCAGCGCTCCGCCCTGCGCGCGCACGCTGCCGCCTTGCGTGGTCACGTCGATGCGCGCGGCCAGCCTGAGGGCGGCGGGAATGCCATGGTCGGGCAGATTGCGGCCTTCGGCACGGATCTGCGCGCCCTCGGCGATCACGCTGGCGTCCTGCGGGGTTTCGAAGCGGACCAGAAAACCAAGGCGCGCCCCGCCCGTGGCGGTGAGGCGCACCGCAATGACCTGATCGGCCGCGCTTGCCAGCACCTCGCGCAGGATGGTTCCGGACGGGGTCGCAAAGCGCGTGAGCGCAATCGCCCGGTCAAGGTCGAGTTCGCGGTGGCAGGCGGCAGGTTCCTCATCGAGATCATGCTCGATGAACAGGTCGCCGAAGGTCTGGTAGGCCATCTGGCCGGCTGGCCGCGCGATCAGCCGTTCATCGACCAGCGCCTGCGCATCGGCAAAGCGGCCATCGGCAATCAGCCGCCGCACCTGTTCGACCGCTTGCGGACCGGCGGCGGGATTGCGCGGATCATAGGGGCCGCCGCTCCACAGCGTATCCTCGTTGAGCTGGAGGCGTTCGCGCGCGGTCCCGCCAAAGACCATCGCGCCCAGCCTGCCGTTGCCCACGGGCAGGGCTTCGGTCCAGACCGTGGCGGGTTGGCGATACCACAGCACATCGGCGCGGGTGGCGGGCGGCGAGGCCGCCGCAGCGGGCGCGATGATGCCCTGCCCGGTGACGGCGACCCCCGCCGCCATGGCTTGCCTGCGCGTCAATCTCATGGGGTTTCCCGGTCGGTTCGGGTGCCTTGCGCGGCGTTCTGGCGCAACAGGGTGCGGTCAGTCGCGCTCCGGCAGGTTGATATCTGTAAGGGCCAGTTCGATCAGGCTCTGCATGGCCTCGCGCGCGGCCGGGGCGTTGCCGTCGGCCACGGCATCGAACAGGCGGCGGTGATCGGGCACGGCATCGCGCGGCAGCTTGCGCTTGCGCTGCTTGTAGATCGTGGTCCACCGCACGGCGGCCGAAATCGTGCTGGCAAGCGAGATCAGGCCGCGGTTCCCGGTGGCGGCCAGCAGCACGGCGTGAAAGGTCTGGTCGGCGGCCTGGCCTTCTGCCGTGGCCAGCGTGTGCCGCGTCATTTCCTCAAGCGCGTGGCCCATCTGCGCCAGATGCGCGCCGGTGCGCCGTCTTGCTGCCAGTTCGGCAGCGGCCGGTTCGATGATGAGGCGCAGCTCGAACAGATCGTCGATCGCCGCGCGGCTCGGCTCTCCGGCGAAGGTCCATGCCAGCACATCGGGATCGAGCACATGCCAGCGCGAGGGATCGGTGATGCGCGTGCCCGCCTTGGGACGGCTTTCCACCAGCCCCTTGGCGGCGAGGATGCGGATCGCCTCGCGGTAGGCGGTGCGCGAGATGCCGTTGCGTTCGGCAAACTCGACCTCGGTGGTCAGCACGTGGCCGGGCGGATACTGGCCGGTGACGATGGCGATGCCCAGATCGCGCGCGATGCTGCCGTGAAGGCGCAGCGACTTGTCTGATCGGACGTGTCCCGGTTTGTCGCTCTCGTGCTGGTCTGCCACGATGTGTTCCCTGATCCTGCCTGCCTTCATCGGCTGCAACGGCCGGAAAGTCCAGCGTTGCGGCCGAGAACGGCAAAAGGGGTGCGCCACCGCCGTGCACGCCCCCAATTGTCGGATCAGAAGCGGTTGAGCAGGTTTTCCAGCCATTCCTGACGGCCCGAAACCGGCGCGGGGGCCAGATCGCGCGCCACGGCAAGGTCGGCGATTTCGGCAAGGCTGGACTGGCGGATGGTCTGGCCCAGTTCGCCGTTCCACCCGGCATAGCGTTCGGCGCGGAAGGCATCGAGGCGGCCATCGGCAAGGATCGCCTCGGCCCGCAGCAGCGCCCGCGCGATCACGTCGACCCCGCCGATGTGGCCGTGGAACAGATCGACCGCATCGACCGACTGGCGGCGCACCTTGGCATCGAAGTTGAAGCCGCCGGTGGTGAAGCCGCCCGCACGCTCGATCTCGATGCAGGCCAGCGTCAGTTCCTCGACCGAGTTGGGGAACTGGTCGGTGTCCCAGCCATTCTGCGGATCGCCGCGGTTGGCATCGATCGAACCGAAAATGCCCAGCGCGCCCGCCATGGCGATCTCGTGCTCGAAGGTGTGGCCCGAAAGCGTGGCGTGGTTCGCCTCGATGTTGACCTTGACCTCGTTCTCAAGGCCGAAGCGCTTGAGGAAGCCATAGACGGTCTGCGTATCGAAATCATACTGGTGCTTGGTGGGTTCGTGCGGCTTGGGTTCGATGAGGATCGTGCCGGCAAACCCGATCTTGTGCTTGTGCTCGACCACGAGGCTGAGGAAGCGGCCGAAGTTTTCCTGCTCGGTCTTCAGATCGGTGTTGAGGATCGTGTCATAGCCTTCGCGCCCGCCCCACAGGACATAGTTGGCACCGCCCAGACGGTGCGTGGCCTCAAGCGCATCGCGCACCTGCGAAGCGCCCCAGGCATAGACTTCGGGGCGGGGCGAGGTGGCCGCACCGGCCAGATAGCGCGGATGGCCGAACAGGTTGGCCGTGCCCCACAGCAGCCTGCGGCCATGGGCGGCCTGAAGTTCCTCCAGATGATCGACCGCGCGGGCAAAGCTGGCGCGGAAATCGCCGATGCTTTCGGCAGGGGCCATCACGTCGACATCGTGGAAGCAGTAGAACGGCAGGTCGAGCTTTTCGACGAAGGCCAGCGCGGCCTCGCGCTTGGCGCGGGCGGCGGCTTCGTCCTGCGGCATGTTCAGCCAGGGCCGGTCGAACGTGCCCGCGCCGAACACGTCGCTGCCCGGCCAGCAGAAGGTGTGCCACATGCACACGGCAAAGCGCAGGTAATCCTCCATGCGC
>JBKBKD010000006.1:0-132956 GCA_046294595.1 Novosphingobium sp. | reverse complement strand
GGTCCATCGATCCGCCCACATCAAGGAACAGCAGCAGCTTCACCGCATTGCGCTTTTCCGGGCGCATCCGGATGTCGAGCCAGCCCTGCCGGGCCGTGCCTTCGATCGTGCCTTCCAGATCAAGCTCATCGGCAGCCCCTTCGCGGGCAAAGCGGCGCAGGCGGCGCAGCGCGATCTTGATGTTGCGGGTGCCCAGTTCGCGGGTGTTGTCGAGGTTCTGGAACTCGCGCTTTTCCCAGACCTTGATCGCGCGCTTGTGGCGGCTTTCGCCGCCGATGCGCACGCCTTCGGGATTATAGCCTGAATTGCCGAACGGGCTGGTGCCGCCCGTGCCGATCCACTTGTTGCCGCCCTGGTGGCGCTTTTCCTGTTCTTCCAGACGCTTTTTCAGCGTCTCCATGATCTCTTCCCAGGAACCGAGCGCCTTGATCTTTTCCATTTCCTCTTCGGACAGGAACTTTTCGGCCACGGCCTTGAGCCAGTCTTCGGGAATGTCGACCGGGCGCTGGCCATAGTCGGTCAGCAGGCCCTTGAAGACCTTGTTGAAGACCTGATCGAAGCGGTCGAGCAGGCCCTCGTCCTTCACGAAGGTGGCGCGCGACAGATAGTAGAATGCTTCGGGCGTCTGCTCGATCACATCCTTGTCGAGCGCTTCGAGCAGCACGAGATGCTCCTTGAAGCTGGCCGGAATGCCCGCGGCGCGCAGTTCATCGACGAAATTGAAAAACACCCGATCCGGCTCCCTTGGCTTAACCGAATGATTAAGCCTTCGGGCGCGGATGGGCAAGTCCTGCAATGAGTAGCCATCAATGTTGATCGGCCCGCAACGGGCCAGTTTGGCATTGAAGCCGGGCCGCAGAGGGTTAAACCCTGACGGCATGGTTAAGGCGTGTTTACCATGAACCGCATTGCGGGTGCCTTTGCGGCCCTGGGTTTGATCCTTGGGGCGGGCGGCCTTGCCGTCATCGCCGGGCTGGTGCCGGGCAGTGCCGAGCCTGCGCAGGCACAGGTGGCCGAGCCGGGCACTGCCGCCTTGCCGGATGCGCTGCCGCCTCGCCAGCCCGTGGTGCCACCGCCGGTCAGCGATGTGGTGCAAAGCGGCGTGCTGATAGTGGTGAGCAAGCCTTCGCAGACAATGCACGTTTTCAGGGATGGCCAGCCGTGGGGGTCTTCGCCGGTTTCAACGGGTAAACGTGGCCACGGCACGCCTGCGGGTGTATTTCCCATATTGCAGAAGCGGGTGAAGCACCGCTCCAACATCTACAGCAATGCGCCGATGCCCTACATGCAGCGGCTGACGTGGAGCGGGATTGCGATCCACGCGGGCCATGTGCCGGGCTATCCGGCCTCGCATGGCTGCATTCGCCTGCCTTATGGCTTTGCCCGGTCGCTCTTCAGCCTGACGCGGGCCGAGACGACGACCGTGGTCGTGACGAATGAACGCATGCCAACGCCTGAGCGCGCGGTCATGCTCGCGCTTGATACCGATGCCCGCCGCACCGGCGTTCCCGCCCAGCCGCCGCGCCCGGCACTGGCTGCGGCGGCGCCTGCGCCAATGCCGGCCGCACCACCCTTGCCCATGGCGGCAGGTGCGCAGCAGACCATCCAGCTTGCTGCCGCCCTGAGCGAGGCCGAGGCCGAAGCGCATTGGCAGATGCTCGTCGCGGGGCATCCGGAACTGGCTGGTTTCCGAAAAGCAGTCATTCCCGCCGTTGTCGGCGCGCGGCAATACTGGCGGCTGCGGGTAAGCGCGCCCGGCGCCCACGCATGGTGCGCCACGCTGAAACGCGCCGGACGCGATTGCTTCCGGGTGAGCTGACCGGAAAGGCCCTGCGTCAGCTTCCCTGACGCCGCGCCATGAAGGCGAGGCGTTCAAACAGCATAATGTCCTGTTCGTTCTTGAGCAGGGCGCCGTGGAGCGGCGGGATGGCCTTGGTGGGGTCGCGGTTCTGAAGGACATCCAGCGGCATGTCCTCGTTCAGCAGCAGCTTGAGCCAGTCCAGCAGTTCCGAGGTGCTGGGCTTCTTCTTCAGGCCCGGCACTTCGCGGATTTCGTAGAACACTTCCATGGCCTTCGTCACCAGCGTCTTCTGGATGCCGGGGAAGTGGACATCGATGATGGCCTGCATCGTCTCGCGATCGGGGAACTTGATGTAATGGAAGAAACAACGGCGCAGGAACGCGTCGGGCAGTTCCTTCTCGTTGTTCGAAGTGATGACGACGATCGGACGTTCCTTCGCCTCGATGCGCTCCTGCGTTTCGTAAACGTCGAAGCTCATCCGGTCGAGCTCCTGAAGGAGGTCATTGGGAAACTCGATGTCGGCCTTGTCGATCTCGTCGATCAGCAGCACGGGCAGCTTGGGCGCGGTGAAGGCCTCCCAAAGCTTGCCCTTCTTGATGTAGTTGCGGATATCGTGGACGCGCTCGTCGCCAAGCTGGCCGTCGCGCAGGCGTGCCACCGCATCGTATTCGTAAAGGCCCTGCTGCGCCTTGGTGGTGGATTTCACATTCCATTCGATGAGGGGGGCATCCACGGCCTTGGCGATTTCATGCGCCAGCACGGTCTTGCCGGTGCCCGGTTCACCCTTGACCAGCAGCGGGCGGCGAAGCAGGACGGCGGCGTTGACCGCCACTTTCAGATCCTCGGTGGCGACATAGTTGCTCGTGCCTTCAAAGCGCATCGGCGATTCCTGTTCTTAATCGTCTGGTTAAGGGATAGGCGTTGCAGGGGGGCGGCGCAAGAGGGGGCACCGTTACTGACGTTGGCGTCAGTTTTCATCTTCTTTCCTGACGTATGTGTCAGCTATCATGGCGATAATTGACGCTCGCGTCAGGACAGACGTGTCAAAGTGTCGCTGGTTGGCGCCGATGCCGCAAGCGCGATTGCGGCGGCATCGCCCCGCGTGTAGGCGCTGGAGCAATGTTTGTGCGCGGCGGCGATCCGGCAAGGTCAGGCTATCAGGTTTCGCTGCGCGAGCGGGCGGGATCGCTTGTCTTTGCCCTTGCAGCAAGCGCGCTGGTCTTCTGGATCATGCTGACGATGGGCGCCATCACCGGCTTCGGTGGCGGCGAAAGCGCACGGCTTACTGCGATCAACATCTCTGAGGCCGGTCAGGACGAGGCCGGGGCGGCGGAGAAGCCGAAAGACACGGCGGTTGCAAGGCACGACAGGGCGCAGGCCGAGGCGCAGCCCGCCACAAGACCTTCGCCTGCGGTCGAGGTTCCGGGCAAGATCGAATGGCCTGAAGGCTTCATCGAACTTTCGCGCACCGATTACCGCTCAAGCGACATTTCCCGGATGCAGCGCCGCGCGTTCGATGGCGGCGCGGCGCCCGGCAGCGGCAGCCCCGGCGACAGTCCCAGCGTGGGGCAGGGGCCGGGAGGCGTGCGTCTCTATGCCGCGCAATGGTATCGCGAACCGACCGATGCCGAAATCGGCCCCTATCTGCCGCAGCGCCGGATGCAGGGGGACTGGGCGCTCATCGCCTGTCGCACGGTGGAGAAGTATCACGTCGAGGATTGCCAGGAACTGGGCGAAAGCCCGCCGGGGTCAGGTCTGGCCAGAGCTTTGCGGCAGGCCTCGTGGCAGTTCCTTGTCCGCCCGCCGCGCGTGAACGGCAAGCCGCAGATCGGCGAATGGGTCCAGATCCGCTTCGATGTGCGCGGCGGCCGGAAGGACGAGGCGGGCGGCTGACCTGCTGCGGATCGATCAGGCGTCGATCAGTTCCGGGTCGATTTCGGCAGCGCGGTTCTGGATGAACATGAAGCGCTGGGCGGGATCGCGGCCCATCAGGCGGTCGACGAGGTCTTTCACCGCCGCGCGGCCTTCGTATTCCGGGGGCAGGGTGATGCGCACGAGGCTGCGGGTGGCGGGCGCCATGGTGGTTTCGCGCAATTGCTGCGGGTTCATTTCGCCAAGGCCCTTGAAGCGGGAGACTTCAACCTTCCTGCCCTTGAACCGGGTCGCCTCCAGTTCGGCGCGGTGGGCATCGTCTCTGGCATAGGCCGAAAGACTGCCGCTGGTCAGGCGGTAGAGCGGCGGCTGGGCAAGGTAGAGGTGCCCGCGCCGCACCAGTTCGGGCATTTCCTGAAAGAAGAACGTCATCAGCAGCGTTGCGATATGCGCGCCGTCAACGTCGGCGTCGGTCATGATGATGACGCGGTCATAGCGCAGGGCATCGGGATTGCAGTCCTTGCGCATGCCGCACCCCAGCGCGAGCGCAAGGTCTGCGATTTCCTGATTGGCGCGGATCTTGTCGGCCGAGGCAGACGCGACGTTCAGGATCTTGCCGCGGATCGGCAGGATCGCCTGCGTCTTGCGGTCGCGCGCCTGCTTGGCGCTGCCACCCGCGCTGTCGCCTTCGACGATGAACAGTTCGGTCTCGCCATCGCCTTCGCCCGAACAGTCGGTCAGCTTGCCGGGCAGGCGCAGCTTGCGTGCGTTGGTGGCGGTCTTGCGCTTGACCTCGCGCTCGGCCTTGCGGCGCAGGCGTTCGTCCATGCGCTCCATCACCGCGCCGAGCAGCGCGCGCCCGCGCTCCATGTTGTCGGTCAGGAAATGGTCGAAATGGTCGCGCACCGCCGCTTCAACCAGCCTCGCCGCTTCGGGGCTGGTGAGCCGGTCCTTGGTCTGGCTCTGGAACTGGGGATCGCGGATGAAGACCGAAAGCATGATTTCGCTGCCGGTCATCACGTCTTCGGGCGCGATGTCCTTGGCCTTCTTCTGGCCGATCAGGTCGGCAAAGGCGCGGATGCCCTTGGTAAGCGCTGCGCGCAGGCCCTGTTCGTGGGTGCCGCCATCGGGCGTGGGGATGGTGTTGCAATACCACGAATAGGAACCATCGGACCACAGCGGCCAGGCGATGGCCCATTCCACGCGGCCCATTTCCTCGCCATCGGGACCGGCGGGAAAATCCTGCCGGCCCGCAAACGGCACCGAGGTGACGCATTCGCGCCCGGCAACCTGCTCTGCCAGATGATCGGCAAGTCCGCCGGGAAACTGGAACACGGCTTCGGCAGGCACGTCCTCGCTGGCAAGCGCGGGCGCGCATCTCCAGCGGATTTCCACGCCTGCAAAGAGATAGGCTTTCGAGCGCACCAGCCGGAACAGGCGGGCGGGCTTGAACTTCGCGTCGGCCCCGAAGATTTCGGGATCGGGAACGAATGTCACCTGCGTCCCGCGCCGATTGGGCGCATTGCCGATCCGTTCCAGCCGTGTCGTCGGGTTGCCGCGCGAAAACTCCTGCGCGTAGAGTTCCTTGTTGCGGGCAACCTCCACGCGGGTAAGGGTGGACAGCGCATTGACCACCGATACGCCCACACCGTGCAGGCCGCCGCTCGTGGCATAGGCCTTGCCGGAAAACTTCCCGCCCGAATGCAGCGTGGTGAGGATCACTTCCAGCGCCGACTTGCCCGGATACTTCGGATGCTCATCCACCGGGATGCCGCGCCCGTTGTCGGAGATGGTCAGGCGGTTGCCTTCTTCAAGAACCACCTCGATCCGGTTGGCGTGGCCTGCAACCGCCTCGTCCATCGCATTGTCGAGCACTTCGGCGGCAAGGTGATGGAGTGCGCGTTCGTCCGTCCCGCCGATATACATGCCGGGGCGGCGGCGGACCGGCTCGAGGCCCTCAAGCACTTCGATGGCCGAACCATCATAGCTTTCGGACGGACTGGACGCGGGCAGCTTGTCGAAAAGGTCGTCTGACATGCGAACGGGTATAGAACCCACGGGAATCGGCACGCAAGCGGGCTTGCCGCCTTATCCGGCGAAAATCCCGGCGATGCGGCTCCTTTCGCTCACTGGAACTTGGCCGGTGCGGGCGCAACCGTGATGAAGGTGCCCGCGCCCACCTCGCGGACTTCCATGGCGCGTTCGGCCATGCCCGTGGCGGTGAACCGGAAAACGCCGTCCAGCCCGATGAAGCCCTGCGGGTCATAGAGCTTGCCAGTGGGAAAAACGGTGCCGGGCTTCCAGTTCCGCGCGACGTTGAGCGTCAGCAGAACGCTGTCGTAGCCCAGCGTCGCAAGGCGTGAAGGCGCCGCGCCAAAGCGTGTCCGGTAGGACGTTTCGAACTGGCCGAAGCGCTGGTCGGATACGGCGGAGAACCACCCGCCGCGCAGGGCCGGGGCATTGGCGATGCTGCCTTCGCCGCTCCACAGTTCGGTGCCCAGCAGGCGCACGCCCTTGCCAGCCAGAGGCGCGGCCTGAAGCGCGATCCGGCTGCCATCGGCAATCAGCAGCGCATCGAACCGGCCCTTTTCGCGAATACGGCGCACGGCGCTCGCCACCGAAGTGTTGCCGCGATCGTAGGTTTCGATGGCCGTCACGGTCATGCCGTTGGCCTTTGCCCCTTCGACAAGGCCCGCTGTGGCACGCTGTCCATATTCGCCGGTCGGGATGATGGCCGCCACCGAACGCACACCTTTCACCGCGGCAAAGTCCAGCGTGCGCGTGATCGATTGCGCGGGCGATTGCCCCATGACGAAGACATCGCGCGCGGCCACCGCGCTATCGTTGGAATAGGTAATCATCGGCACCTTGGCGGGGCGGGCCGCCACGGCCACCGCGCGCACATCGTCCGAAAGCAGCGGACCAAGGATCAGCTTGTTCCCGTCGGCAATGGCGCGCGCCGCCGCCGAACCTGCGCCGGTTGCGGTATCATAGGTGGTGATGCGCAGGTTTGCCGCATTCGTATCCAGCAGCGCCATGGTGGTGGCGTTCGCAATGGCCTGTCCAACCGCCGCATTGTCGCCGGTCAGCGGCACGAGCAGGGCAACCCGGTGCCGTCCGGAATCGGCGGGCAGGACATTGGCGTCGGGAGCCTTCTCGACCGGTTCGGCAACGGGCACCGAACCCTTGGGAATGACCGCGCAGCCTGCCAGCAGCGAGAGCGTTGCCGCCACCAGCACCCGGCGGGAATGGCGAAAAGCACCCAGCCGTTCCTCGCCCACCTGTCGTTCGATCATTGCGCGCGCACCCTCTTGTCGCATCCGGATGGTCGGTCCATGGAAATGTTCATGGACATGCCACCCCTTGAGCCCGGTCTCTACATTGTCGCCACCCCGATTGGCAATCTCGGCGACATCACCCGTCGTGCGGTCGAAACGCTTGAACGCTGCGCGGTGATCGCCTGCGAAGATACGCGCGTGACCGGCAAGTTGCTGAATCTTCTGGGTCTGCACAAGCCGATGCGGCGCTATGACGATCATGCTGGCGATGGTGCGCGCGAAGGATTGCTTGCCGAAATGGTCCATTCGGCGGTCGCGCTGGTATCGGATGCGGGAACGCCGCTGATCTCCGATCCGGGCTACCGGCTGGTCCGCGAGGCGCGGGCGCGCGGCATTGCGGTCACGTCCATTCCGGGGCCAAGCGCAGTGATCACGGCGCTTTCGATGGCGGGACTGCCGACCGACCGCTTCCTCTTTGCCGGATTCCTGCCCGGCAAGGACAAGGCCCGCCGCGACGTTCTGGCCGAACTTGCAACGGTTCCGGCGACGCTCGTCTTCTATGAAACGGGGCCGCGGCTGGTGGCCTCGCTCGATGCGATCGCGCAGGTCTTGCCCGGACGCGAGATTGCCGTGGCGCGCGAATTGACCAAGTTGCACGAGGAATGCCGCAGCGGAACCGCGCAGACGCTTGCCGACCATTACCGGGCGAACCCGGCAAGGGGCGAAATCGTGCTGCTCATCGCGCCGCCGGGAGTGCCTGAGGCCCCCGCTGAAGACGTCATCGATGCCGAACTCGTTGCAGCGCTTGCCATCATGCCGCCATCGCAGGCCGCCGGACAGGTGGCGAAGGCGCACGGACTTGACCGCAAGGCGCTCTATGCGCGGGCCATGGAAATCAGGGCGGGGGATGGCGCTGGCGTCGAAAGGGCGGACGAGGCTTGAACCGGGCGCGGTCGGAGCGGCAAGGGCGGCGCGCCGAGGCGTTTGCGGCATGGTGGCTGAGGCTGCACGGCTGGCGCATCCTTGCGCGCCGGGTGAAGCTGAAGGCCGGAGAAGTCGATATCGTCGCGCGCAAAGGGCGCACCGTGGCTTTCGTCGAGGTGAAGTGGCGGCGCGACGCGCGCGGGCTGGATGATGCGATCGATGCGCACCGGCTGCGGCGCGTGGCACGGGCCGCCGAGGCGCTGGCCAGCCGCCATGCGCGTGCGGGCGACGATCTGCGGATCGACGTTATCCTCCTTGCGCCGTGGCGCTGGCCGCGCCACATGGCGAATGTCTGGCAGCCCTGACGGCTGCGTCTGCGGGATGGTGGTGCATGGCCTTGCGTGTTGCGGTCCAGATGGACCCGCTTCAATCGATCAATATTGCCGGAGATTCGAGCTTTGCCCTGATGCTTTCGGCGCAGGCGCGCGGGCACGAGGTATTCCACTACGATGTCGGCTCGCTCACGCTTGACGAGGACGACCGGCTGATCGCCCATGCCGTTCCGGTGAAGGTGCAGCGGGTTGCGGGCGATCATTTCAGCGCTGGCGATAGGCGCAGGCTTGATCTGGGCCGCGATGTCGACGTGGTGCTGATGCGGCAGGATCCGCCCTTTCACATGGGCTACATCACCGCCACCCACCTGCTTGAACGGATCGAGGGCGAGACGCTGGTGGTCAACAACCCGCGCAGCGTGCGCAACGCGCCCGAAAAGGTCATGGTGCTCGATTATCGGCGCTTCATGCCGCCCACGATCGTGACCCGTTCGGTCGATGAAGTGCGCGCCTTCCAGAAAAAGCATGGCGCGGTGGTGGTGAAGCCCATTCACGGCAACGGCGGCAAGGCCATCTTCCGGGTCGGGCCTGAGGGTGACAACCTTGGCGCACTGTTCGAGGTCTTCAACCTGACCTGGCCTGAGCCGCACATGGTGCAGGCATTCCTTCCCGAAGTGGCCAGCGGCGACAAGCGCATCGTTCTGGTCGATGGCGAAGTGGCGGGCGCGATCAACCGCAAGCCGGGCGAGGGCGAGTTCCGTTCCAACCTGGCCGTCGGCGGCTATGCCGAAAAGACGGAACTGACCCCGCAGGAGCAGGAAATCTGCGCTGCTCTGGGCCCGGAACTGAAACGGCTGGGACTGATCTTCGTCGGGATCGATGTCATTGGCGGAAAGTGGCTCACCGAGATCAACGTGACATCGCCAACCGGAATTGTCGCCATCGACAGGTTCAACGGGACCGATACCGCAGGCATGATCTGGGACGCGATCGAGCGGCGGCTCTGATCCGCAAATCGGAGCGCGCTGGCCGTTGAATGACTGGATTGTCTGGCTGATCGAAGGGGGCGGCTATTGGGGCATCGCGTTCCTGATGGTCATCGAAAACGTGTTTCCGCCGATCCCGTCCGAAGTCATCATGGGGCTGGGCGGCATTGCCGTGGCACGCGGGCGGATGGAGTTCTGGCCGCTGATGGCGGCAGCCACCGTTGGCTCCACTCTCGGCAATTACTGCTGGTATCTGGTCGGACGCGGGCTGGGGTATGAGCGCCTGCGCCCGCTGGTCGACAGGTTCGGCCGCTGGCTGACCATGGACTGGCAGGATGTGGAGGCCATCGTCCGCTTCTTCCGGCGTCATGGGCAATGGGTGGTTTTCGCGGTGCGCTTTGCGCCTTTCATGCGCACCATGATCTCGCTTCCTGCCGGTCTTACCCGCATGGGCCACGTGCGTTTCGTGATGTTCACGTTCGCGGGCGCCGCCATCTGGAATGCGGTTCTGGCAGGGGCCGGATATTATCTTGGCCGCAATTTCAGCGAACTGGAGCGCTTTACCGGGCCGGTCGCCACGGCGACGCTTGCGGTGGTGCTTGCCGGTTACGTCTGGCGCGTGGTGAGGTGGAAGCCGAAGGATGGCGGCGGCGAGGCTTGACAGCCGGGGCTGCCATTCCAATCTCGTGCCTGCCATCGTCACGTTGGCATATCAAATCTATCAAATGCAAAGGTATCAACACTCATGGCAGCAAAGGCAGTATGCATCGTCACGCGCAGCGAAGAAGGGCGCGGCGCTTATGCAGTGCGGATGGATAACGACGAGAACGTCTATTTCCCGCTCAGTGTTACCGAGGCGCTCGAACTTGAAGAGTTCGACGAGGTCGAGGCAATCCTTGTGAAGAATGACCGCCCCGATCCGCCGTGGCGCGCGATCCGTGCGCGTCTGCCGCTGAATGGCGAGGATGATTGAAGGCATGAAAAAAGCCCCCGTGGAAGCGGGGGCTTTTCACTTCCGGTCCGGATCGGCGTGTCAGGCGTCCTTCGCCAGCCACTCCTCCAGCCACTTGATCGAATAGTCGCCGCTCAGGAAATCCGGCTCGCTCAGCAGGCGCTGGTGCAGCGGGATCGAGGTCTTCGGGCCTTCGATCACCATTTCCTCAAGCGCACGCTTCAGGCGCATGATGCAGCCTTCGCGGGTGCGGCCATAGACGATCAGCTTGGCGATCATCGAATCGTAGTAGGGCGGGATGCGGTATCCGGCATAAAGCCCTGAATCGACGCGCACGTGCATGCCGCCCGCGGCGTGATAGCTCTTCACCAGGCCCGGCGAGGGCGCAAAGGTGAAGGGGTCTTCGGCATTGATGCGGCACTCGATGGCGTGGCCCTTGAACTCGATCTCCTCCTGCCTCACCGAAAGTGGCTTGCCATCGGCAATGCGGATCTGTTCGCGCACAAGGTCCACCCCGGTGATCGCTTCCGTGACCGGATGCTCCACCTGGAGGCGGGTGTTCATCTCGATGAAGTAGAACTCGCCGTTCTCCCACAGGAACTCGATCGTTCCCGCGCCGCGATAGCCCATGTCGGCCATGGCCTTGGCCACGATCCCGCCCATGCGGCTGCGCTCCTCGGCCGAGATGACGGGCGAGGGGGCTTCTTCCAGCACCTTCTGGTGACGGCGCTGGAGCGAACAGTCACGCTCGCCCAGATGGATCGCATTGCCCTTGCCGTCGCCGAAGATCTGGAACTCGATATGGCGCGGATTGCCGAGATACTTCTCGATATAGACGGTCGCATCGCCGAAGGCGGCCTTTGCCTCGCTGCCTGCCTGCTGCATCAGCGTTTCGAGCTGGTCGGGGCTGTGGCACACCTTCATCCCGCGCCCGCCGCCGCCCGATGCCGCCTTGATGATCACCGGATAGCCTGCCGCCTCGGCAATCGCCTTGGCCTCGGCCAGATCGGATACCGCGCCGTCCGATCCCGGCACCAGCGGCAGGCCGAGCGCGCCAGCAGTGCGCTTGGCTTCGATCTTGTCGCCCATGGTGCGGATATGTTCGGGCTTGGGACCGATCCAGGTAATGTCGTGCGCTTCGACGATCTCGGCAAACTTGGCGTTTTCCGAAAGGAAGCCATAGCCGGGGTGGATCGCGTCGGCATGGGTGATCTCGGCCGCCGAAATGATCGCAGCGACGTTGAGATAGCTGTCCTTGGCAGCAGGCGGGCCGATGCAGACGGCATGATCGGCAAGGCGCACGTGCATCGCATCGGCATCGGCCGTGGAATGGACTGCAACCGTCTCGATGCCCATTTCATGCGCGGCGCGGTGGATGCGCAGCGCGATTTCGCCTCGGTTGGCGATAAGCAGGCGCTTGATGGCCATGAGCTGGCCTTTACCCGATCACGACCAGCGGCTGGTCGAACTCGACCGGCTGCGCGTTCTCGACGAGGATGGCCTTGACCACGCCCGCAGCCGGCGCGGTGATCGGATTCATGACCTTCATCGCCTCGATGATGAGCAGCGTTTCTCCGGCCTTCACCGTCTGACCGACCGTGACAAAGTTTGCCGCCCCCGGTTCCGGCGCAAGATAGCAGGTGCCGACCATCGGAGATTTCACGGCGTCGGCGTGATCGGCGGCTGCCGGTGCCGGGGCTGCCGGGGCAGGCGCAGCAGCCGCAGGGGCGGGTGCGGCAGCCGGTGCAGGTGCGGCCACGGCCACCTGTGCCACGGGGGCCGCGCTGAACTGGCGGGCGACGCGGATCTTGCGTTCGCCGTCTTCCACTTCGATCTCCGACAGGCCCGTTTCAGCCAGCAGCTCTGCCAGTTCGCGCACCAGCGTGTTGTCGATCGCCATCTTCTCGGCCTTGTCGCCGCGCTCGTGACCCATGTTTTTCCTCGCGGATAAGAATGCGAATGGTGTTTCAGGCCCTGCGCCATGCCGCCAAGATGCAAGGCTGGCAAGGGGTGGCGGGGGCGGCGGGGTGGAAAAACCTTATGCCGCGAGGCCGGTCAGAGCATTGCCGCCGCTTCAAGCGCAACAAGATAGCTGCCCGCGCCAAAGCCCGCGATCGTGCCCTTGGCCGCCATTCCGACGTAGGAGCGATGGCGGAACTCCTCGCGCCGGTGGGGATTGGACAGGTGCACTTCGATCACCGGAACCGTGATGGCCTTGATCGCATCGTGGAGCGCGATGGACGTATGGGTATAGGCCCCGGCATTGAGCAGGACCGCCTTTGCGCCAACGGCCTGCGCTTCGTGCAGCCAGTCGACCAGATGGCCCTCGTGATTGGACTGGCGCATGTCGATCTCAAGACCAAGCGTGCGCCCGCGATCTTCCAGCATTCCGGCAATGTCGTCGAGCGTATCGGCGCCGTAGATCTCCGGCTCGCGCAGGCCAAGCAGGTTGAGGTTGGGGCCGTTGAGCACGAATACGGTCGCGCCCTGCGTGTCGTCGGACAGGCTCATGCAGTCACCTCGAAGATGTGGGGCTGCCGTGATAGCCGTTGCTGGGGGGGACGCAAGCCCGTGCTGCCGTGAAGCCCGAAGTGGCGCGGCAAAGCGCGCATGGCTATTGTGGGCGGAGCCTCATCGGTGGGCGCGTTATTGGCCTATGGCAGGGCTTTCCGGCACTTCGCTGCCGCCCTCGAAGCCGCCGCTGCCCGGATCGACATAGGGACTTGCCTCCTGCTCCTCGCCGAAGCCGGTATCCGGGCCAAAGTTGGCGACGGCTGAAGGGTTGCTCTGGCGGACCGCGTTGACGGCCTCGCGCGCGCGCCGGTCGGCGGAAGCGGCCTTGGCTTCCACTGCTGCAAGGCGCGCTTCGATCTTCGGGTCCGTTTCCTTGCCGCCGCATCCGGAAAGAACGGCAGACAGGGCGAGCAGCACGCAGGCACCGATGTGCAGCCGTTCCGTTCCGGCGGCCCTCGCCGCCTGCATCCCACTGACAAGACCTTTGATCATGGGGCCGGGCATAGCAGACGGAAGTTACCAGAAACTAACCAAGTTCGCGCCCTGGGCTAGGCGCTTTGCCGGACTAGCGATCGGTTCCCTTCGCCTTTCCCCACTGGCGCGCGGCCGTGTAGCCAAGGTATCCGGTGCCGAACAGCGCATAGAGCGGTTCCGGCAGGCCATGCAGATAGCCGTTGATTCCGGCCGCGATGTTCTGTGCCGCCTCCGGGCGGAAGGCTGCGATCAGGCCCATCGGCAGTGACCAGAGCAGCATCACGTACATCACATACATGAACCCCGGCCGTGCCCGGCTTGTCCAGGGATCGGCCGAGGATGCTTCCGTGACAATGGCCGACATGCGCGTGCGCAGAAGTTCCAGTTCCTGCGTTCCTTCCAGCCGCAACAGCTCAAGCTTCGCCTTGTCGCGCGCCTCCTTGTCGGGAATGACCTTGTCGATGATTGCCGAAACCGGGGAAATGATCGCTTCGAGAATTGACATGACACCGCGTCCCTACCTGTAGAAAGACGCGTCATCAGATAACCAAATCGGTTCGTGTAGGAAAGCGCCATGCCATCGCGTGCGTTTTGCTTGGGCGGAAGCGGCGCGACGCGGTGCCAGGATTCAGCAATTCGAGTAGAGATGCAGACTTAGGCATCGGGGAAGATCGTGCAGAATACGACGACCATCTCGCCAGCCGATGCTGTCGCAAGGGATGCCAGCCTGTGCCCGCGGTGTCCGGGAGGGAATGGCCCATCATGTCTCGGCAATTTGGTCGGGACGAGAGGATTCGAACCTCCGACCCCCACACCCCCAGTGTGATGCGCTACCAGGCTGCGCTACGTCCCGACCGGAAGCGCGCCTATAGGCAGGGCTTTCGGGCTTGGCAAGCGGTCGATTTTGCAAAAGTCCGCGCCTCGCGCAAAAGTCCGCCACGTTCACCATCACCGGATGGTTGCCGGTCATCGCACGGCGGTTCATTGCCTTGCCGCCGCCAAGCTGCTAACCGCCCCGCCTCGAAGGCAGCTGCGCCGGGCCGGGTGAAAACCGCTGCGGGCAAGGTTGCAATCCCGCAGGTCCGATCCCAGAAACGGAACACATGATGTTAAGCACGCTTTCCGCCGCTGCCGCCAATGCCGGCCAGCCGCCCGCATGGATGAGCTTCCTGCCGCTCGTGGCGATGGGCTTCATTTTCTGGTTCCTGATCCTGCGCCCGCAGATGCGCCAGCAGAAGGAGCACAAGGCCAAGATTGCCGCCATGAAGAAGGGCGACATGGTCGTGACGGCAGGCGGTCTCATCGGCAAGGTGATCAAGCTCGACGATCACTACGTGGAACTGGAACTTGGGCCCAACGTCAGGGTCAAGGCCGTGCGTGCCACCATCGGCGACATTCTGCCGCCTCCCGGCAGCGCGCCTGCCAACGACTGATCCAACCCGATCCGAAAGCTGCCCGCCGATGCTCGATTTTCCGCGCTGGAAGGTGATCTGGCTCTGGTTCGTGACGCTTGTCTGCGTTGCGGCCGCGATTCCTTCGCTTGCCTCCATGGCGGGCCTTGCCTGGCCTTCGTCCCTGCCTGACCCCAAGGTCAACCTCGGCCTTGATCTTGCCGGCGGCAGCCACATCCTGCTCGAAGCTGATCCCGCCCAGGTGCGCCGCCAGCGCATCGAAGGCATGGAAGAATCGGTGCGCAACAAGCTGAAGCAGGAAAGCAGGCCGATCCGCATCAGCGACATTTCCAATCGCGATGGCGCGCTGACGTTCATCGTGGCCGATGCCACGCAGGTCGATGCCGCGCGCGAGGCGATCCTGCCGCTCACCAACGGGGCAGGGCTGACCGGCCAGCGGGACTGGGACATCAACGTTTCGGACGGCAACCGCTTCGTGCTTACCCCCACCGAGGCGGGCATCAATCAGGCGGTGACGCAGGCCATGGATACGGCGGTCGAGGTGGTGCGCAAGCGCATCGACGCGCTGGGCACCAAGGAGCCGACGATCATCCGCTCCGGTCCCACGCGCATTGTCGTGCAGGTGCCGGGTCTTCAGGATCCGCAGGCGCTGAAGAACCTTCTGGGGCAGACGGCGAAGCTGGAGTTCAAGCTGGTCGATACCACCGCGCTGCCATCCGATGTGGCACAGGGGATCGCGCCTCCGGGTAGCGAGATCGTGCCCTTTGCCAATCCTGCCGAGGGCGGCGGCGTTCCGGCCATTGCCGTCAAGCGGCTGGGCGGCATTCGCGGCGACCAGCTCACCAACGCGCAGCAGACCAACAACCAGCAGACCAACGAACCCGTCGTCAACATCACCTTCAACACCGAAGGCGGGGCCAAGTTTGCCAAGCTGACCACGCAGAACGTGGGCAAGCAGTTTGCCATCATCCTCGATGGCAAGGTGCTGTCCGCGCCGGTCATCAACGAGCCGATCCTAGGGGGCAGCGCGATCATTTCGGGCCGCTTCACTACGGAAAGCGCCAACCAGCTTGCCATTTCGCTGCGTTCCGGCGCGCTGCCGGTGGATCTCAAGGTGGTGGAAGAGCGCACGGTCGGCCCAGATCTTGGCGCGGACTCGATCCGCAAGGGCATGATCGCCATGGGCGTCGGCACGCTTGCGCTGATCGTGTTCATTCTCGTCACCTACGGCCGCTTCGGGGTCTATGCGAATGTGGCGGTGATCCTCAACGTTCTCATGATCATCGGCATCATGGGGGTCATCGGCACCACGCTGACGCTGCCCGGCATTGCCGGCTTCGTGCTCACCATCGGCGCTGCGGTCGATGCCAACGTGCTCATCAACGAGCGCATCCGCGAGGAGAGGCATCGCGGCCGCAAGGTCGTGCAGGCCGTTGAGCTGGGCTATTCCGAAGCCAGCCGCGCCATCTTCGATGCGAACATCACCAACGTGATCGCGGCTGTGCTCATGTTCGCGTTCGGCTCCGGCCCGATCAAGGGCTTTGCCGTGGTGCTCATCATCGGCGTGATGACTTCGGTCTTCACGGCTGTCACCCTCACGCGCATGTGGGTCGCGCAGTGGCTGCGCCGCGCCCGTCCTGCTGAAATCGCCCTGTAAGAGGAGGCAAATCCCGTGAAACTCCTCAAGCTCGTCCCCGACAACACGAACATCCAGTTCCTGAAGTGGCGCGTGCCCTTCTACATCGTCAGCATGCTGCTGATCGCGGCATCGTGGGGTCTGGTGCTGTCGAAGGGCCTGAACCTCGGCGTCGATTTCATCGGCGGCCAGATGATTCGCGTTACCTTCGAACGCAGCGCAGAGGCGCCCGTTGCCGAACTGCGCCAGCAGGTGGGCAGGCTCGGCTATGGCGAACCGGTGATCCAGCGTTTCGGCAAGCCGAACGAGATCTCGATCCGCATGAAGCTGCCCGAAGGCGCCGAGAGCGATGCCTCGCTGTCGGACAAGATGGCGCGCACCATCACTGCCGAAATCCGCAAGAACCATGCCGATGCGCGCATCGATGGCGTCGATTCCGTTTCGGGCAAGGTGTCCAAGGAACTGGGCTGGGATGCCTTCAAGGCGCTGGGCTTTGCCTCGATCGCGGTGGCAGCCTATATCTGGCTTCGCTTCGAATGGCAGTTCGGTGTGGGTGCGCTGTTCGCGCTCGTCCATGACGTGTCGCTGACACTGGGCATGTTCGCGCTTACCGGCATGGAGTTCGATCTCAATATCGTGGCTGCTCTGCTCACGCTGATCGGCTATTCGCTCAACGATACCATCGTCGTATATGACCGTATCCGCGAGAACATGAAGAAGTTCCGCCGGATGCCCATGCCGGAACTGCTCGATCTTTCCGTCAACGAGACGCTGGCCCGCACCATCGTGACCTCGGTTTCGCTGCTGATTACGCTCGTGGCGCTCCTGCTGCTTGGTCCGGATGTGATCTTCGGCTTCACGGCCGCAATCACGCTGGGCATTTTCGTCGGCACCTACAGTTCGGTCTATATGGCCGCACCGATCCTGATCTGGCTCAAGGTCAACCCCAACAGCTTCGTTCCCACCGAAACGGCGCTGGAAAAGCAGGAACGCCTCGCACGCGAGAGGGCCTGACCTTCCTCACTGCGTAACTGTCCGGTGGACCTTGCCGACGGTTGGATTGGCAGGCGGCGGTAAGGATCAGGCCCTTGCCGCCGCCCTTGCATACAGCCCGGCAAGCGCTTCGGCATTTGCGCTCCAGCTGAAGCGCCCGGCATTGGCGGCGACAGCCTCCTGCGAGGGGGGATCGGCAAGGATTTCGGCAATGGCCTGCGCGATCGCTTCGGGGGTGCGCGGCGCGATCCGGCCGGCGCTTGCATCGCGCACCACCTCGCGCGCACCGCCGACATCGGGGATCACCACCGGCGTCCCGCAGGCCAGCGCCTCGATCCAGGCATTGGCAAGCCCCTCGCGCTCGGACGGCAAGACCATGACATCGGCCGCGCACAGCAGGTGCGGCAGAAGATCATGGTCCACCACGCCGATGATCTGGACCCGGTCCTCAAGCCCAAGCGCTCCCACCAGCGCGCGCAGCGCACCTTCCTCGCTGCCGCTGCCGGCAATGACCAGCCGCACGTCATGGGGCAGATGGGTGAGAGCGCGGATTGCCAGAGCCTGCCCCTTGACCGGGACGAGCGCCCCCACGCTGAGCAGCATCCGGCCCACCGACCATACGTGCAGTGCCGGTATGGCCGAAATCAGTTGCCTTGCCCCCGCGCGCGGCAACGGGCGGAAGCGTTCCCGGTCAAGCCCGGTGTAATGGACGGTGATTTTCTCTTCGGGCATTCCCATGTCGATCATGTCGTGCGCAAGGGCGCGCGAAACCGCGAGCAGGACTTCTGCCTGTCGGGCTGCTTCCAGAATCTGGGGTCGCGCCAGCTTGCGCGTGCCCCACAGGTGAATGTCCGATCCGCGCGCCTTGATCGCGAGCGGGAGGCCAAGCTTCCGGGCAATGCGGGCGGCCGCCGGTCCGTCGGGATAGAAGAACTGCGCGTCCACCAGATCGAACGGAGTTTCGCCGTGCAGCCGCCGGGCCAGCGGAGCAATGGCCCGCGCGATGAGCCGTGGATTGATCGGGCCGGAAAGACCGGGCACCAGCGTGAAGCGCGGGTGATGCACGGTGATCGGCCCGTGCGTTTCCATTTCGGGAATCGCATCGAGCGCGGCATAGCGCGCCATCCGCACCGGCGGCCTGCCGATCGGGTTGATGACAGTCACCTGCCAGTCACCACGGGCTGCCAGCGCTTCCGTCTGCCGCGCCACGAAGCGGCCGAAGCCCGTGCGACCCGGCGCGGGATAGAGCGTCGAGATGGAAAGGAGGCGTTTCAAGCGATCACAGCTTGCGCACAAGCATTTCGGCAAGGCCCAGCCATGCGGGCCGATCGATCACCACCTGCCGCTGGCCGGGTCCGGGCGGGAGCAGCGCCACCCGGCCATCGCGCTGGTCGATCAGGCGGCCGAAGACGAAGCGACCGCCGGGGCGCGGTGCCAGCACGTCGCGGTTGAAGGCGCGGGCGAAATCATCGGGGTCGATCTGGCGCAGCCAGACCTGGTCGCCCGCCCGATACTCGCCCGAACTCGCCTCTACCGCCATGGCCATGAGCCGTGCCGATCCATCCAGCGCCACCGGCAGGATCGCGTCCATCGGCCTTGCCAGCGCTTCGGCGCCCTGCGGCCCCAGCCGGGCGACCATGCGCGCGGGGCTTTCCTCGTCGGCCTTGACCAGAAGCTGCGGATCGACCCCCAGCGCCGCGCCGATGCGGTTCATCCACGCCAGCGAGAGCGAGCGCATGCCCGTTTCCAGTCGGCCGATGGTCTGCGCGGTCGTCGGCGGATCGCAGCGCGCCGCCACATCGGCAAGCGTCATGCCCTTCTGGCGCCGGATATCCCTTATGCGATTGATCATTTCCCGACCCGTTTAACCATAGCGGTGTTTTTTGCTTTCCTACAAACCGCAGGGCGACACAAGCCCCTTGAAGAGGGGGCGTGGCACAGAGTGGCTGCGTTCCGCTTGCTGGCACTTGATTCCGGGTTCCGGCCGGATCCGATCCATCCTGTGGCTGAAATGTGTTTCGCCACGCGAAAGGACGCTGCCGCCACAGTAACAAATGCAACGAAAATGCTTTGATAAGCATCTGAAATTATGCCACCGCGAGGCCGATTTATCGCTTTCCGGAGACGATGCGCATGACCTTGAGCCTCACCCGCCGTTCCTTCGTCGGTTCTGCCAGTATCACGGCCGCACTGGCCTTGCGTCCGGGCCTTGCCTTCGCCGCAGCGCTCAATACCGAGGATGCCCGGCTCGATCGCCTGTTCACGCGCATCTTCAGCGATCAGATGATGCTCTCGCCGCAGTATGCAACCTCGCTGGGGCTGGACAAAGGTGACATGGCAGTGCTGCGCTCCAGGCTGGGCGACAACAGCGCTGCCGGGCGCGAAGCGTCGATTGCGCAGACGAAGCGCGCCCTGGCCGATCTTGCCCGAATCCGGCCCGCCCGCCTTTCGGCGGCGATGAAGGTCAATCTCGATGTCGTTCGCTACCAGCTTGAACGCAGGCTTGATGGCCCGCGTCTGGGTGTCGACAATCCGCAGTCGCCCTATCGCATTACCCAGCGCTTCTGCGCGGCCTTCAGTGTCCCCGACTTCCTTGATTCGACCCACCCGGTCGAGACCGTCGAAGATGCCGAGGCATACCTTGCGCGCCTCGCCATTCTCCCCAGATCGATCGACAATGACATTGCCGAGCAGCGCGAACAGGCCGGACGAGGCATTCTCGCCCCTGCCTGGGCACTTGATCTTGCCCTGCTGCAACTGCGCAAGCTGCGCGGCCCGCAGCCGGGCGATTCCTCGATGGTGCAGTCACTCGTCCGTCGTGCCGCGCGCAAGGGGATTGCTGGCGACTGGCAACGCCGCGCCGAGGAGATCGTGCGCGATGGCGTCTATCCTGCGATCGACCGCCAGATTGCCCTGCTCGAACAACTGAAGCCGACCAGTGCTGTCGGGGATGGCGCGTGGCGCATTCCGCGCGGGGATGAAATCTATGCGGCTGCCTTGCGACAGGCGACGACCACGGACTACTCGCCTGAGGAAGTCCACAGGATCGGTCTTGAACAGGTTGCCGAACTGACTGCCCAGCTTGATGAGGTGTTGAAAGCCGCAGGCTATACCAAGGGCAGCGTCGGCGAACGTCTTGCCGCGCTGAATACCCTGCCGGAACAGCTTTATGCCGATACCCCGGAGGGACGGGCTGCGCTGATTGCCAGCCTCAACGCCGGGGTGGCCAAGATGAATGCCCTGCTGCCGCGCGCCTTTGCCACCTTGCCGGATCAGCCGCTCGAAATACGCGCGGTGCCGGTCGAGATCCAGGACGGGGCGGCAAACGGCTATTATTATGCCGCTTCGCTGGATGGCACGCGTCCTGCAATCTACTGGATCAATCTCAAGGAAGTGTCCGACTGGCCGAAGTATTCGCTGCCTTCGCTGACCTATCATGAAGGCACGCCCGGCCATCATCTCCAGATCAGCCTCGCCCAGCGCTCAACCAGCATTCCGCTGATCCGCAAGACGGGCGGGTTCTCGGCCTACTCGGAAGGCTGGGCGCTCTATTCCGAGCAGGTGGCCGATGAACTGGGCGCCTACGACGGGATCGAGAAGGCCGGCTATCTCCAGTCTTTCCTCTTCCGCGCCACGCGTCTGGTGGTCGACACGGGCCTGCATACCAAGCGCTGGAGCCGCGAGCAGGCGACGGACTACATGGTGAGGACCACTGGTTTCACTCGTCCGCGCACCCTGCGCGAGGTGGAGCGCTACTGCACCTCGATCGGGCAGGCATGCAGCTACAAGATCGGGCACATCGCTTGGCTGCGGGCGCGGGAGAAGGCGCAGAAAGCGCTGGGGAGCCGGTTCGACATCCGGCAGTTCCACGAAGTGCTGCTTGAAGGCGCCATGCCGCTTTCGATACTGGAAAAGCGGATCGAGGAGCGCACCGCCGCCCTGCTGAAATCTTGATGTTCGCGCCTGGCGCCTCCGCGTCCTTGTGGAGGCGCCAGGCTGGACTGACGGAAAAGTCAGCCTTCCGCCATTTCCGCCAGCATCAGCCAGCGCTCCTCGGCTGCTTCCTTTTCGGCCCGCACCTTCTGGAGTGCTGCCATGAGAGCATCGAACTTCTTCGGATCCTTTGCGTAAAGGTCCGGGTCGGCCAGTTGCGCCTCGCCGCGCGCAATCGCGGCATCGAGTTCCTCGATCCGTGCGGGCAGCAGTTCGTAGTCGCGCTGGTCCTTGTAGGACAGCTTGCCCTTCTTTGCGGGCGGTGCGGGCGGGGGGGCTGATGGCGCCGCGCTGCCCGCCTTCTCGCTGGCGCTTCTCGCCACGGGCTTGCCCGCCTCGCGCTGCTTCCTGATTCTTTCCCAGTCGGCATAGCCGCCCGCAACAATATCGACGCGGCCCGAACCGTCCATGCCCAGCGTGATCGTGACGGTCCGGTCAAGGAAGTCGCGGTCGTGGCTGACGATCAGGACCGTGCCGTCGTAGTCTGCAATCACTTCCTGCAAGAGGTCGAGCGTTTCCAGATCGAGGTCATTGGTCGGCTCGTCGAGCACGAGCAGGTTCGACTTGCGCGCAAACTCGCGCGCCAGCAGCAGGCGCGAACGTTCCCCCCCTGACAGCGTCCCGACCCGCGCTTCGACGAGGCCAGGATCGAACAGGAAGTCCTTGAGATAGCCCTGGATGTGCTTGCGCACACCGCGCACGTCGATCCAGTCGCTGCCATCGGCAAGCACGTCGCGGACACGCTTTTCCGGGGCCATCAGGCTGCGTTGCTGATCGATCATGACGCCTTGCAGCGTCTTGGCGAGGGTTATCGTGCCGCTGTCGGGGGCCAGTTCTCCGGTGAGCAGCTTGAGCAGGGTGGTCTTGCCTGCGCCGTTTGCCCCGACCACGCCGATGCGGTCCTTGCGCGTGATGCGCAGGGTGAAGTCCTTGACGATTGGCCGGTCGCCGAACGACTTGCAGACCTTGTCAGCCACGATCACGGCCTTGCTCTTGGCTTCATCGTCGCTTGCCAGTGCCAGCTTCGCGGTGCCTTGCGGATTGAGCATGGCTGCGCGCTGGGCACGCATTTCGTACAGCTTTTCCAGCCGTCCCATGTTCCGCTTGCGCCGCGCGGTAACGCCGCGCTCAAGCCAGTGCGCTTCGATCTTCAGCTTGGCGTCCAGCTTGTCGGCAGCGCGGGCCTCTTCGGCATAGACCTGCTCCATCCAAGCCTCGTAGCCACCAAAGCCGATCTCCTTGCGGCGCAGCGATCCCCGGTCCAGCCAGAGCGTCGCCTTGGTCAGGCGTTCCAGAAACGTGCGGTCATGGCTGATGACCACGAAGGCCCCGCGATAGCGCTGGAGCCAGTCTTCCAGCCAGTCGATCGCCGCCAGATCAAGATGGTTGGTCGGCTCGTCGAGCAGCAGCAGGTCAGGCTCGCTCGCCAAGGCGCGGGCCAAGGCCGCGCGGCGCCGTTCGCCCCCGCTGGCGCTCTCGGCCTTGCGGCCCATGTCGATGCCGAGCTGCCCGGCAATCGCTTCCACTTCGTGCCGGGGCGGTGCGTCCTTGCCGGAAAGGGCAAAGTCCATCAGCGTGTCGAATCCGGTGAAGAAGGGATCCTGTTCCAGCGTCACGATACGCGTGCCGGGCTGGATGGAGCGGGTGCCGCGGTCGGCTTCGATCTGTCCGCCCAGCAGTTTGAGCAGCGTGGTCTTGCCCGCGCCGTTGCGCCCGATCAGGGCCAGCCTGTCGCGCTGCTGGATGTGAATATCGAGATTCTGGAAGAGCCAGCCATTGCCCTGAAGCAGGCCAAGCCCTTCCCAACTGAGTATCGGTGCCGCCATGGCGCGCGCTTAGCGGCCCTGGGCATCATGCGCAACGCAAGAGGGGACTTCAGGCGCAACGTGGCTGCATCCTCACGCACACCTTCTTTGCATTCACACCTTGTTCAAGGCCGCAGGCTTAGGCATGGGCGCATCATGTTTCGCTCCCTTCTTCTTCTCATGGCCGTGCTTGGTGCACATCCGGTGCCGGTTGCGGCGCAGCAGCGTCCGGACGAGCAGAACGAGGCACGGCGCGATCTGCGTGCCGGGGCAGTGCGCTCGCTGCGCGATATCGAGCGGCGGATCCTGCCGACCAAGCCGGGGATGCAGTATCTTGGCCCCGAATACGATCCGACCGCGATGGTCTATCGCCTCAAGTTCATCCGCGATGGCCGCGTGATGTTCGTCGATGTCGATGCACGCACCGGCCAGGTGCTTGGGGAAAGCCGGTAAGGGTCGCCTTTTTGCGCGCCGTTCCTGAACCGGTTCATAAGCCCGTGTTCCTTGACCGTTCAGATTTCCCGTCCCATTTACCCGTTCACATGATCGCGCTCGTCGGGCGCGCAGCAAGGGGCAAGAGATGCGCATTCTGATCGTCGAGGATGAACCCACGCTCGGCAGGCAGCTCAAGAACACGCTCGAACACAATGGCTATGCAGTCGATCTTTCGACCGATGGTGAAGACGGGCACTTCATGGGCTCGACCGAAGATTACGATGCGGTGATTCTCGACCTCGGCCTTCCCGAAATCGACGGGCTGACCGTGCTCGGCATGTGGCGCAAGGAAGGCCGAAAGTTTCCCGTGCTCGTTCTCACCGCGCGTGACAGCTGGTCCGACAAGGTGGCCGGGCTTGATGCCGGGGCCGATGACTATCTTGCCAAGCCCTTCCAGACCGAGGAACTGATTGCCCGCCTGCGTGCCCTGATCCGGCGGGCATCGGGCAATTCCTCCTCGGAACTTACCGCCGGCGATGTGCGCCTTGATACGCGTTCGGGCCGCGTCACGCTGAAGGGTGAGCCGGTCAAGCTCACGGCGCAGGAATACAAGCTCCTGTCCTATCTCCTGCATCACAAGGGCAAGGTCGTCAGCCGCACCGAACTGATCGAGCATATCTACGACCAGGATTTCGACCGCGATTCCAACACGATCGAGGTGTTCGTCACGCGCATCCGCAAGAAGCTGGGGCCTGATGTGATCACCACGATCCGCGGGCTTGGCTACAGTCTCGACGATCCGGCAGAACCGGCCCGCGGATAAGGGCGGCCCCGCGCGGTGCCCGAAAGGCCGGTGACGCCCCCATTGCCATCATCGCCCCTGCCTGCGCCGCACACCGGATCGCTGGCGCGGCGGATGCTGCTGATCGCGGCCGGGTGGATTTCGGTGCTGCTGATCGGTGGCGGCATCGCGCTGGACCAGACGCTGACAAGCCTCATCACGCGCAATTTCGACGAGCAGCTTGAATACATGCTGACCGCGATGATCGCGTCGGCCGAAGTCGATCCCGATGGCGAGGTCTATTTCAACCGGCCGCTTGGCGACCAGCGCTTCCTTGAACCCAACAGCGGGCTTTACTGGCAGATCTCCGGACAGGGACACGATGATTTCCCCTCGCGCTCGCTGTGGGACCGCACGCTGACCAGCAATCCGGACCGCAACTTCGTCGAACCGGTCATCGAGGACAGCGACCAGTTCGAGGGCGAGAAGCTGCGTGTCATCAAGCGTTCGGTGATCCTGCCCGGCAGCAACACGCTCTGGGAGTTTCAGGTGGCCGCCAGCCGGGGCGAGATCGACGCGCAGATCCGGCGAATCCGCGCCATCCTGTTCTGGTCTTTCCTTGTGCTGGGGTTCGGGCTTGTCGGCATGGCGGGGCTCCAGACCTATTACGGCCTTGGCCCGCTGCGCCGGGTGCGGCAGGCGATCGCCCGGATGCGCGAAGGAACCGCCAGCCGCGTGACCGATCCCCTGCCGCTCGAAGTCCAGCCGCTGGTCATGGAACTGAACGCGCTGCTGGAGCATTCCGAACGGCAGGCCGAAGAGGCGCGCACCCATGCCGGCAATCTGGCCCATGCGCTGAAGACGCCGCTGACCGTGGTGATGAACGCGGCAACGGCCAAGGCCGATGATCTGGCCGATACCGTGATCCGTGAAGCTGCCGTCATGCGGCGGCAGGTCGATCATCACCTTGCCCGCGCCCGCGCCGTGGGGCGGCGGGCTGTGGGGCTTTCGCGCGCGCCGGTCTGGGAAAGCGTCGAGGCGGTCGAACGCGCAGTGGTGCGGCTCTACCCCAAGGTCCGTTTCGACAAGGACGGCAACCGGCAGGCCGAAGTGTCCATCGAACGGCAGGATCTGGACGAGATCCTCGGCAACCTCATCGAGAACGCGGCCAAGTATGGCGGAGGGTCGGTTTTCATCACGGTCGATGCCGTGCCGACCGATCCGGCCTTCTGTGAAGTCTGGGTGGAGGACGACGGGATGGGCATTCCCGAAGAAGCCCGCACCCGCATTTTCGACCGCGGCGTCAGGCTCGATACCGGAAAGCCGGGCACGGGACTTGGCCTTGCCATCGTGCGCGACGTTGCCGAAATCTATGGTGGCAGCGTGGAACTGAGAGAGAGCGAGGATCTGGGAGGATTGCTGGCTGTCCTGCAGCTGCCGCGTCCTGCTGCGACGAGCGCGAGATAGCGTCAGGCGCGCGGATGCGCGCTGCGATAGACATCGAGCAAGGTTGCCGCATCGACCCGCGTATAGATCTGGGTTGACGAAAGGCTGGCATGGCCGAGCAGTTCCTGAAGGCTGCGCAAATCCGCGCCTGCCCCCAGCAGATGCGTGGCAAAGGAGTGCCGCAGTGCATGGGGCGTTGCCGTGGCAGGCAGGCCCAGCACGGTGCGCGCCCGCGCCACCGCGCGCTGCACCATGCCCTGTGCCAGCGGCCCGCCCTTTGCCCCGCGAAACAGCGGGCTGTCCCTGTCCAGCGGCCAGGGGCATTGCCGCACATAGTCATCGACCCCCGCACGCACGACAGGCAGGAGCGGCACCACGCGCTGCCGCCCGCCCTTGCCGGTAATCACCACGGTGTCGCCCAGTGGCAGAACCGATGCAGGCAGCGCCAGCGCTTCGGCAATGCGCATTCCCGCGCCGTAGAGCAGCAGCAATACCGCGCGGTCGCGTGCCGCGATCCAGGGCTGCGTTGCATCCTCGGCCACGGTTTCTGCCAGATTGACCGCCTCATCGGGAGTGACCGGGCGCGGCAGCCCTTTCTTGATGCGCGGCCCGCGCAGGCGGGGGCGGCCGGCATTCGCTTCGCCCGCCTGTTCGCGCGCGAAGGCAATGAACGACTTGATTGCGGATAGTTCGCGCGCTGCCGATGTATTGCCTATGCCCTGCGCGCGCCGAGCGGCAAGGTGGCTGCGCAATGTAGCCGCATCGATCCGGGCAAGCGAGGCCCAGTCCTGCGTGCCGCCCAGCGCATCCAGCAGCCGCGCTGCCGTTGCCGCATAGGCGCGCACCGTGTGCGGCGAACGACGGCGGCTGAGCCGCAGATGTTCATGCCACGCTTCCAGAATGTCGGCCTTCGTCATGTGCCCACCAGATCGCTGGCCACGATCTCGCCCAGCAGGGCTTCCAGCAGTGGCGCGCCCTTGTCTGTCACCATGAGGCGGCTTCGTGTGCGCTCGACAAAGCCCATCGCGGCAAGCCGGTCGCATGCCGTGCGGTCGATCATCGCATCAACCGCCAGGCCGAAGCGCCCGGCCAGTTCCGGCGGGGATATGCCTTCGGCAAGGCGCAGCCCCATCAGCAGGGCTTCGGTCGCCTGTTCGTGCCTGCTCAGCGCGCGCTCCTCCGCAATGCCGTGCCCCTGTTCACCAACAGCGCGCAGGAAGTTTTCCGGCTTGCGGTGGCGCACGCTGGCTGCGCCAAGCCTGCGCCCGTGCGCGCCGGGACCGATGCCCACATAATCCTCGTAGCGCCAGTAGGACAGGTTGTGGCGGCTTTCCTCGCCGCGCCGCGCATGATTGCTGGTTTCGTAGGCGGGCAATCCGGCGGCGGCCGTCATTTCGCGGGTAAGGGCGAAGAGATCGGCCGCCGCATCGTCATCGAGCGGCGCAAGCCTGCCCTCGCGCACCAGCGTGGCGAACCGGGTGCCCGGCTCGATCGTCAGCTGGTAGAGCGACAGGTGCCCCGTCCCGAAACCAAGCGCGCGCGCCAGTTCGTCTTGCCATGCGCTGATCGACTGGCCCGGACGGGCATAGATCAGATCGAAGCTGACCCGTCCGAAATGCCTTTGGGCAAGGTCCAGCGCGGCAAGGCTTTCGGTGACGCCATGCAGCCGTCCGAGAAAGCGCAGGGTCTCGTCGTCGAGCGCCTGAAGGCCCAGCGAGACGCGGTTTATCCCGGCATGGGCAAGGGCGGCGAAACTGGCAGCTTCGACCGAACTGGGATTGGCTTCCAGCGTGATCTCGATGCCGGGGGCAAAGCCCCACAGCGCCTCGGCTTCGCGCAGCAGCGCCTCGACCAGCGCGGGCGGCATGAGCGAGGGCGTTCCCCCGCCGAAGAAGATCGAGGTGAGCGGGCGATCCGGGAGAAGACGCGCCTCGTGGCGCATGTCGGCAACGAGCGCGTCCTGCCATGCTGCCATGTCGGTCCGCTCGCGCACATGGCTGTTGAAGTCGCAATAGGGACACTTTACGAGACAGAACGGCCAGTGAATGTAGAGGGCAAGCGCCATGCGCCTGCCTTAGGCCGAAAACTGGTCCGCTACCAGCTTGGCAAAGGCATCGGCGCGGTGGCTGATGGCATGTTTCTGCGCCGGGTCGAGTTCGGCAAAGGTGCGCGTGTCGCCCAGCGGCACAAACACCGGATCATAGCCGAAGCCCATCGTTCCGCGCGGCGGCCAGGTCAGCGTGCCCGGCGCGCGGCCTTCATAGACGGCGCTTTGGCCATCGGGCCATGCGATGGCCAGCACGCAGGCAAAGTGGCATGTGCGCGGCGCATCAGGCCCCAGTTCGGCAAGCTTGCCCTCGACCTTGCCCATGGCCATGTACCAGTCGCGCCCCGGTCCGCCTTCGAACACGTCGGCCTCGGCCCAGTCGGCCGTATAGACGCCCGGCGCACCGCCCAGTGCATCGACGCACAGGCCCGAATCGTCGGCAAGTGCGGGAAGCTGTGCCGCCTCTGCCGCGGCACGCGCCTTGATCAGCGCGTTCTGGGCAAAGGTCGTCCCTGTCTCGGCCGGTTCGGGCAGGCCCAGCGCTCCTGCCGAAAGGCATTCGATGGCATAGGGCGCAAGCAGGGCCTGTATTTCCCTGAGCTTTCCAGCGTTGTGCGTGGCGATGACCAGCTTGCCTGAGCCGAGACGGGGCGAGGACATCAGCCGCGAACCGCCTTTTCCTGCGCTGCAAAGATTTCGTTGCAGCCGATGCGCGCGAGGCGCAGGAGGCGCAGGAGGCCCTCCTCGTCATAGGTTGCGCCTTCGGCCGTAGCCTGCGCCTCGGCAATCCTGCCGCCTTCGATCAGGACGAAATTGGCATCGGCATCGGCCGAGGAATCCTCGATGTAGTCAAGGTCGAGCACCGGCTGGCCATCGACGATCCCGCAGGATACGGCCGCGACTTTCTCGGTCAGCGGATCTTCCTTGATCGCGCCGCTGTCGAGCAGCTTCTGCACGGCGAGGCGCAGGGCGACCCACGCGCCCGAAATCGAGGCGGTGCGTGTGCCGCCGTCAGCCTGGATCACGTCGCAGTCGAGCGTGATCTGACGCTCGCCCAGCTTCTTCAGATCGGTGACGGCGCGCAAGCTGCGGCCGATCAGGCGCTGGATTTCCTGCGTGCGGCCCGATTGCTTGCCCTTGGCGGCCTCGCGGCTGCCGCGGGTGTGGGTGGCGCGCGGCAGCATCGAGTATTCGGCCGTAACCCAGCCTTCGCCCTTGCCCCGCAGGAACGGCGGCACGCGCTCCTCAACCGATGCGGTGACGATCACCTTGGTATCGCCGAAGCAGACGAGGACCGATCCTTCCGCGTGCTTGGTAAAGGCGGTTTCGATCACGATGGGGCGCATTTCATCGGGCGCACGGCCGGAAGGTCGCATGGAGATTCCCTCAAAAGTTTGGCCAGCCTCTGGCGCATCGGGCTTGAGCCTGCAAGAGCGGTGAATAGAGTAGCGCACATGAACGGTCCGACCCTTTCCGATCTGACAGACCGCGCCCGCGAGATTTTCCGTCTCGTGGTGGAAGGTTACATCGCCAGCGGGCAGCCGGTGGGATCGAAAACGCTGGCCGGATCGGGCAGTGTCAACCTTTCGCCGGCCTCGATCCGCTCGGTGCTTCAGGAATTGCAGGATGCAGGGCTGCTGGCCGCGCCGCACACCAGCGCAGGACGGATGCCGACCGAAGTGGGCCTGCGGCTTTTCGTCGATGGCATCATGCAGGTGGCCGAACCGTCCGAGGCGGAACGCGCGCAGATCGAGCGCGGTCTGGCCAGCGGCGGGACGATCGAGAACGCGCTTGCCGCGGCCAGCCTTGCCTTGTCGGAACTTTCCGCCGGGGCGGCAGTGGTCATGGTGCCCAAGCGCGAGCCGCGCCTTGTGCAGATCTCCTTCGTGCCGCTCTCGCCGGTGCGGGCGCTGGCGGTGCTGGTCAGCGAGGATGGCGGGATCGAGAACCGCATCATCGATCTGCCCGAACCGGTGGGCGCACACGTGCTGGAGCAGGCGGGAAACTATCTCACGGGGCGGCTTCAGGGCCGCACTCTGGGCGAGGCTGCCGGGGTGGTCCGCGCCGATATCGCCAGCGGACGCTCGGCGCTGGATGCGGCAAGCGCCGAT
Organism: Novosphingobium sp.; assembly: GCA_046294595.1. Classification (GTDB taxonomy): domain Bacteria; phylum Pseudomonadota; class Alphaproteobacteria; order Sphingomonadales; family Sphingomonadaceae; genus Novosphingobium. The sequence continues at coordinate 103,164 of JBKBKD010000006.1, read as the reverse complement.
CTGGTCCAGCGCGGGCTGGTGGTGTGGACACAGGATGCCGCCGCGCGCCCGGTCATGGTGGTGCGGGGGCAGGCCAACCTGCTGGATGATGCGGCACTGAACGACATCGAGCGCGTGCGCCAGCTTCTTGAGGAGCTGGAAAGCGCCGAAGCCATCGCCCGCGTGCTGGATGCCGCGCGCGAGGCACAGGCCACGCGCATCTTCATCGGCAGCGAGAACCGGCTGTTCTCGCTTTCCGGCTCGTCGGTCATTGCCTCGCCATGGCGTGACGGGGAAGGGCGCGTCGTGGGCGTCGTCGGCGTAATCGGGCCGACGCGGTTGAATTATGCGCGGGTTGTCCCCATGGTTGATTTCACCGCCCAGACCCTGGGCAGATTCATCGGACAAGACGGGTTTTCGAGAAAATGAGCGATAACGACACGCGCCCCACCGACGCTGAGATAGCAGCCGAACTCAAGGGCGTGCCTGAAGACATGATCGATCAGCCTTCGGGAGACGATGAATTGAACAAGCTGCGCGAAGAACTGGAAGCGGCAAGGCAGGACGTGCTCTACGCCAAGGCCGAAACCCAGAACGTGCGCCGCCGGATGGAAAAGGACATTGCCGATGCGCGCGCCTATGCCGCAACCGGCTTCGCCCGCGATATCCTCTCGGTGGCCGACAACCTTGCGCGCGCGCTCGAATCCATTCCGGCTGACCTGCGCGAGGACGACAGGTTCAGGAACCTTGTGGCCGGTCTGGAAGCCACCGGCCGCGAGATCGAGAAGGTCTTCTCCAGCCACGGCATCGTGCGCATTGCCGCCATGGGCCTGCCGCTCGATCCGCACCAGCATCAGGCCATGATCGAAATGCCTTCGGCCGATGCAGAGCCGGGAACGGTCATTCAGGAATTGCAGGCAGGCTACATGATCAAGGACCGCCTGCTGCGTCCGGCAATGGTGGCGGTGGCAAAGAAGCCGGACTGAGCGGTTACGCGCAATCCTCCAGCAGCGCGATCACTTCGTCGGTCGCGTAAAGGTCGGCAAAGACCATCGCCATGATGTGAAGCGTCGCGGCGTGCTCCTCGTCTGAAAGCGCGGCATTGGCATCGCATGCCATCAGCACCCGATAGTTGTGCTGCATGGCATCGCGCGCGGTGCTTTCGCAGCAGCAGTTGGTAAGCGTGCCGGTTATCAGCACGGTGTCGATCCCGCGCGCCTGCAAGGCTTGATGCAGCGTGCAGGTGCCCGGCGTGAAGCCGCTGAAGCGGTGCTTGTCGATGACAAGGTCGTCGTCCGTCACATCCAGCGCAGGCCAGAGCTGCCAGTAGTGATCGCCGGGCGTGAAGGCTTCGCGGTGCGCGTCGGCATCCTTGCCCATGCGTGCCATGAAGTTGGACCAGCTCGGCCCGCCAGCGGGCGGCGTGGTATAGCGCAGGAAGATATTGCACCCTCCCGCGTCGCGCACGGCCGCGCTCACGCGGTTGATGTTGGCAACGATCGAGCGCGCCACAGGCACTTCGACCGGCGCACCTTCCTCCATGAAGCCGTTCTGCATATCGACGATGATGTGCGCCAGGCGGGTGGGGTCGATGTCCTTGAAGATATTGCCGTCTCCACCGCGCGCCGATGCAAAGCGGGCAAGTATGGCGTGATGGTCGACATTGTGCGGCATGGCATTCCTTCCCGTGACTCAGGCCTTCCCGTGAGTCACGGGCAAGATTGTCGGCCGATTGCAGGACTGTCGCCAGTGCTGAAGCGAGGATTCCGGCAGGAGAAACGCAGCCCTGCCTCGCTTCGTCGCATGATCCGGAACCTCGCCGCCTGATGACCGTCGATTGGGCAGAGTTTCTCGCAACATCAGGAGATCAATCATGCGCAAGTTCATCATCGCCGCTGCCATTGCCGGATCGGCCATCACGCTGGGCGGCTGCGCGCGCAACTATACCGGCGAGGGAGCGGCGCTGGGCGCGGCAGTGGGTGCCGGGCTTGGCGTTGCCACGGGCGGCGACATCGCAACCGGCGCGGCGATCGGCGGGGCGGTCGGCGCCGCGGCAGGGTCCCAAGTGCGCAAGGACCGCGGACGCTGCTACCGCGTGGACAATCGCGGCCGCGAATATGAAGTGCGCTGCTGATCAGGCGCTTTCCAGGTTCTTGGCAAGATGGACGACCTTAGATGCCAGGGCCTGAAGGCGCGGTGCCGGGATGACACGACGAAACTCGGAAAAGTCGCATTGGAGGTTGGGGTTGGCGAAAGTGGCAAGAACGCTGTCGCCCGCTTTTTCGATCCCCATTGGCGAGTGGACGATATCGTTGCGCAGGCCCAGCAGGTTCGACAGTTCGCCTAAGATATTGTCGATCTTCTTCTTCCGCTCCTCGCCAACGGAAGAATTGTGTTTGGCCTTGCGGATCGCATCGATCTTCTGGCTCAGCATGTCGCTCTTCGGGACTGCGTTGAGCTTGCGGGCAATGGCATCCACGGCAGACTCCGCCTGTGCGAAGGCGTCAATGGTCTTGCTGCGCCACAAATGCAGCGTGCTGTCCGAAGGTGTCGAGGCCATTGCCGCAACCTGCCGCGCAAGTTTCAAGCATTCGTAAACGGCAAAAGGCCATCCAGCAGCGGAAGTGACGGTGCATGCGATAATGGGCTGCCTCTTCTCGCCATGAACCAGTGCCTCACGATCTCGGCTTGCTGCTCGATGCCATATTTCTCGAACGGCCGCCCCGGTTCGTAGCTGTAACGGTAACGGCAGAACGGGTGCCGCATCAGCGGCAGCCACCAGCGGCCGCGCGTCTGGGTCTGCCAGACGTGCACCATTTCGTGGATGAACAGCCCCTGCGCCTCAAGGCTGGCGCAGGCGAAGTCGTCGCAATAGCGTTCGCAGTCGGGTGTGAAATGGATATGGCCCATCGGCGCCATGACCGTGCCGCTCGGCTGAAGGGGAAACCAGCGCCGCCGCCGGATGCGCACCGGGCCGGGATCCACGGCGCGGCCGAACACCTCGGCGACGAGGGCCTTTTCGCCGCCGGTCAGCGGGCGCTCTCCGCCCGGAGGGCAGAGCGCGCCCTTGCCGGTCACATCGCGCTCATGTCGTGGCCGGAATGGTCCATGGGCGCGCTCATGCCGCCGCCCACGGCTTCGATCCGCGCAGGGGCGCTCACCTTGTCGCCATTGTCGAGCGTGAGGGTGATTTCCGTGGTCTCTCCGGCCTTCAGCGTATCGGCAACGCCGAACAGCATGACATGCAGGCCGCCCGCCTTGAACTGCACCGGTTGGCCGGCGGCGAGCGGAACCGAAGATACGGGCTGCATCTTCGAAACGCCGTTTTCCGTCACGGTTTCGTGCATTTCCGTGCGCTCCACCCCTTCGACATGGACCCCGGCAATGCTGCGCGCGCCCTCGCCACCGAAGGTCACGCCGAAGTAGGCAACGCCGGGGCGGCCGGGGGCGGCGGGCAGGCGCACCATGGCATCGGCGATGGTCACGCCGGGCGCATTCTGGGGTTCGGCATCGATGCTGGCGGTTGCCGTCGGCACCGGGTCTGCGCCCTGCTGGCCACATCCCGAAAGCGCAAGAACAACTGCTGAAAGACAGGCGAAAACAACCACGCGCATGGATTGCGACTCCAATGTTGAATGCGTCGCAACTGGTAGGCGCGCGGGGGCCTTGTGCCAAGCGCAAGCGCACCTATATCGCGGTCAATCGAGCCGCAATCGGCGGTCTGCCCGGCAGGGGGATCGCTTCCCGCGCGGTGTCTTGAATGGAAGGAACTGGGGAACTCATGGCTAAAGTTATCGGCATCGACCTTGGCACGACCAACAGCTGCGTTGCAGTGATGGACGGGGGCACGCCCAAGGTTATTGAAAACTCGGAAGGTGCGCGCACCACGCCGTCGATCGTCGCCTTCACCAAGGATGGCGAACGTCTGATCGGCCAGCCGGCCAAGCGTCAGGCGGTGACGAACCCCGACAACACGATTTTCGCGGTCAAGCGCCTGATCGGCCGCCGCTTCGACGATCCGATGACCCAGAAGGACACGGAGCTGGTTCCCTACACCATCGTTAAGGGCAAGAACGGCGACGCCTGGGTCAAGGCGGGCGGGCAGGAATACAGCCCCTCGCAGATCTCGGCCTTCACCCTCCAGAAGATGAAGGAAACCGCCGAAGCCTATCTCGGCGAAACCGTGACGCAGGCGGTGATTACCGTTCCGGCCTACTTCAACGACGCGCAGCGTCAGGCGACCAAGGACGCCGGCCAGATCGCGGGCCTTGAAGTGCTGCGCATCATCAACGAGCCGACGGCGGCCGCGCTTGCCTATGGTCTCGACAAGCAGGACGGCAAGACGATCGCGGTCTATGACCTTGGCGGCGGCACCTTCGACATCTCGATCCTTGAGATCGGCGATGGCGTGTTCGAGGTGAAGAGCACCAATGGCGACACCTTCCTTGGCGGCGAAGACTTCGACACCGCGCTGGTCGAATATCTCGCGGACAAGTTCAAGGCGAAGGAAGGCATGGACCTGCGCAACGACAAGCTTGCCCTTCAGCGCCTCAAGGAAGCGGCGGAAAAGGCCAAGATCGAGCTGTCCTCGGCCCAGACGACCGAAATCAACCTGCCGTTCATCACCGCGCGCATGGAAGGCGGCGCCACCACGCCGCTGCACCTCGTCGAAACGGTGACGCGCGCCGATCTGGAAAAGCTCGTCGCCAAGCTGATCGACCGCACGCTTGAGCCGTGCCGCAAGGCGCTGGCGGATGCCGGCATTTCGGCCAAGGACATCGATGATGTCGTGCTGGTCGGCGGCATGACCCGCATGCCCAAGGTCCGCGAAGTGGTGAAGGACTTCTTCGGCAAGGAACCGCACACCGGCGTGAACCCCGATGAAGTCGTCGCCATGGGCGCGGCCATTCAGGCCGGCGTGCTTCAGGGCGATGTCAAGGACGTGCTGCTGCTCGACGTGACCCCGCTTTCGCTGGGGATCGAGACGCTGGGCGGCATCATGACCAAGATGATCGATCGCAACACCACGATCCCGACCAAGAAGAGCCAGATCTATTCGACCGCCGAGGACAACCAGCAGGCGGTGACGATCCGGGTGTTCCAGGGCGAGCGCGAGATGGCGGCAGACAACAAGCTGCTGGGCCAGTTCGACCTCGTCGGCATTCCGCCCGCGCGGCGCGGGGTGCCGCAGATCGAGGTGACGTTCGACATCGACGCCAACGGCATCGTCAACGTCTCGGCCAAGGACAAGGGCACCGGCAAGGAGCAGCAGATCCGCATCCAGGCCTCTGGCGGTCTTTCGGATGCCGACATCGAGCAGATGGTCAAGGATGCCGAGCGCTTTGCCGAGGAGGACAAGAAGCGCCGCGCCGCGGCCGAGGCGAAGAACAACGCCGAAAGCCTGATCCATGCAACCGAGCGGCAGCTTGAGGAAAACGGCGACAAGATCGACGCCTCGCTGAAGGCCGAGATCGAAGCCGCCATTGCCGAGGCCAAGACCGCGGTCGAAAGCGGCAATGTCGATGAAATGACCGCAAAGACGCAGGCCCTGACCGAAAAGGCCATGAAGATGGGGCAGGCGATCTACGAGAAGGAGCAGGCTGCTGCGGCTTCTCCGGGCGCCGAGGCTCCCAAGGCTGATGACGACGTGGTCGACGCCGAGTTCTCGGAAGTCGACGAGAACAAGTGATGTTGCGATGAAACCGGCCCGCCGCCTGCGTGAATGCGTGGGCGGCGGGTTGTCTGTGTAGGGAACCGCAATGTCGGCCGAAATCGATTTCTACGAGCTGCTCGAAGTTGACCGCACGGCGGACGACAAGGTCCTCAAGTCCGCCTATCGCAAGCTTGCCATGAAGTATCACCCCGACAGGAATCCGGGGTGCGCCGAAAGCGAGGCGAAGTTCAAGCAGATCAACGAGGCCTATGCCTGCCTCTCCGATCCGCAGAAGCGGGCCGCCTATGACCGCTATGGCCATGCCGCGTTCCAGCAGGGCGGCGGCGCTGGCGCCGGTGGCGGCTTTGGCGGCGCCGATTTCGGTGACATCGGCGATATCTTCGAGACGATCTTTGGCGGTGCCTTCGGCGGCGGCGGGCGCCAGCAGGCCCGGCGCGGGGCAGACCTGCGCTATGACATGGAAATCACGCTGGAGGATGCCTTCCACGGAAAGGACACCGAAATTGCGGTGGAGGTTTCGCAGAAGTGCGAACCGTGCGGCGGATCGGGCGCAACGCCGGGCACTTCGGCGCGGCGCTGCAATCTTTGCGGCGGTCATGGCAAGGTCCGTGCGCAGCAGGGCTTCTTCATGGTCGAACGCTCGTGCCCCAACTGCCATGGCCGGGGCGAGGTGATCGAAAGCCCGTGCAAGACCTGCCGCGGCGAAGGGCGCGTCGATGCCGAACAGCGCCTTCAGGTGACAATTCCGCCGGGCGTCGATAACGGCACGCGCATCCGGCTGGCCGGCAAGGGCGAGGCAGGCCCCTTCGGCGCGCCTCCTGGCGACCTCTACCTGTTTCTCCACATCCAGCGCCACAAGGTTTTCGAGCGCGAAGGGACCACCCTGCTCACGCGCTGTCCGATCAGCTTCACCACGGCGGCGCTGGGCGGCGAGATCGCAATTCCCGGACTGGACGGGACTGTCCACAGCATCGAGATTCCCGCAGGTATCCAGTCGGGCAAGCAGCTTCGCAAGCGCGGGGCAGGAATGCCCGTCCTGCAAGGGCGCGGTGTCGGCGATCTGGTGGTCGAAATCCACGTCGAAACGCCCACAAAGCTGTCCTCGCGCCAGAAGGAGTTGCTGCGCGAGTTTCAGGCAACCGAAACCGGCGAGGAATGCCCGCAGTCGAAGGGCTTCTTCGAGCGGATCAAGGATGCGTGGACCGACCTAACCGAGTGATGCTCCATCCTGCCCCGCAGATGGACGGGGCAGGGCAGCGCATCAGCCCCCGTCATGTGCGCTTGCGTTCGTGCCGAATGCCGCCCGGACTTCGGCCCGCAGCTTGTCAACCAGACCCGGCTCGGCGAGAAGGCGGCCCTGCTCCTCGTCGAGGATTGCCAGAAAGGCATCGCGCTTGAATGCGGCAACGGCATCGGCGGCAAGCGGCGGCTCGACCGTTGAGGCAATGAGGTCGATCGTGCGCTCCGCACCGTGGAGGCGGCCCCAGAGATAATCGTTTTCGCGGTAGGCACGGCTGAAGAACGCGCCGAAGTTGAAGAACTCCACCCCCCGCAGGCAGGCAAAGGTGCCGCCCTTGCGGATCGAGGTGGCATCGTCGGGCGAAATGCGATCGACCTTGACCGGATCGAACTCGCCCATGCCTTCGCCCTGCAACAGCGGCAGCGTGGCGATATCGTAGAACGGAAAGCCCAGATAGGCATGCAGGAAACGCCGCCGCAGCGGCTTGTCCATGCCCTCCAGCGCGGCCACAAGGATGGCATCGACCTGAAGATCGAGGCTGACCAGATCGCGCCGCGTGGCAATGGCGTTGAGCACGGCGCCGGGATCGACCATGGCAAGGGCTGCGGTCTCGGCAAAACCAGGGCCAAGCCCGGCCACGCCTTCGCGCCCCTGATAGAGCGCCTGCGCACGATAGACCGCATCGCGCGCGACTTCACGCGATGCGGGATCGACCGTCTCGCCTGCATCCCAGTCATGCGTCAGCCTGCGTGCAAGCAGTTTCAGCCTGCGGATGCGGAACGAAATGTCGTGCGTGCGGAAGAAGATGATCGCCTCGTGCGTTGCACCGCCACGCAGGGCGGAAAGGCGGTCCAGCCCGTGCCGGGCAAGATGTTCCCACAGCACGGTTTCGATCTCGGCCTCGGTGGCGCCTTGCGGCGCCGCTTCGCGGATAAGCGCCGCCAGTTCCGCAACGATGCCCGAAAGCTTGGTCTGGGCATATCCGTGAAAGGCAAAGCCCGCACGTTCGGCGGCGGCCTGCTGGGCCTTGTTGCGCCAGGCGGTGAGACGCCGCTGGTTCGGGTGATCGAAGAACAGGGTGCGGCCGAACAGGTGCTCCACCGTTTCCTCGATCTCCGGGCGCAGGGCATCGACGATGCTGCGAAGACGCGCGCGCTGGCGTGACTGGCGTTCCAGCGCTTCAAGGTTGTCGCGGATGGGCTGTTCGCGCGGGATGGAGGAGAGCGATCCGAAGATCGCGGAAAAGAAGCCCACGGTCCGCCCGCCCCTTGGCGCAATGCGCATGTGATCGGGGCTGGGATCGATATAGACGAAGCGCCGGTCAACCTCGCGCCGGGCCGGACGGTCGCGCAGCACGTCGATGGCCTGGGCAAAGGGCCGGTTGACCAGCACGGCCCCGTCGACCAGCGCAACCGTCTCGGCAGTGCCGCGCCGTGCGTGGGTGGGCATGACCCGTTCGACGAAGGCCTGGCGGGTTGGCCAGGTCGTACCGCGCTCGGCCACGAGCTGGTCGATTTCTTCCAGCACAAGCGGCGGAAAGGCACCGGGAAAGCTGGCGGTGGAGCGCGCTGCGAGGACCAGTTCGGGGCAGGGCGCCAGCGTCCTGTCGCCCGTGCGGGCCGCGGTGCGGCGGAAACCGATGGAGAGCCGGTGCTCGCTTTCGACGACGACTTCCGGGCTGTTGAGGCGCAGTTCCTCAAGATGGCCGTTGAAATCGGTGGCCGTCACCAGCAGGTCGATCGGGTGGCCTTCGGGCAGCAGCGGATCGCCCATCGGATGCGCGGCCATGGCATCGAGCGCATCGGCGATCATGCGCGAGAAGCCGATGCCGCTGAACGGCGGCGCAAACCAGCGCGCCCGGATCAGCCGGGACACCTTGCGGCGCACCTCTGATCGCGTTTCGGGGGCAACCGTGCTGCTGACGACGTTTCCGGGACGCTTGAGCACGAACCAGACCAGTGGCTGCGCCCAGAACTTGGCAAACTTGCTCCATGGCTTGGCATCGGGATCAAGCAGCACGTCGATGTCCGCCCGCTCAAGCCACATCGCGGTAAGCGGTTCGAGGCTTTGCCCGGTGGCAATGGCCTGCGCCAGAAACACCCCGTTGATGCCGCCCGCGCTGGCCCCGGAGATGATGTCGGGCAGAAGGCGCAGCCGCAGCTCGCGCGTCAGCGCAATCTCTTCCAGCAGCCGCAGATAGACGCCCTCAACCCCCTCGGCGGACCTGTTGCCTTGCTCTTCGGGACAATGAAAGGCGCGGCTGGCGCGGGTGGCGTGCCACAGTTCCTTCGTGACGCCGTGCATGTAAACGGCGAGGCTGATGCCGCCGTAACAGACGAGCGCGATCCGCAATTCCTTCTGCCGCATAAAACCATTGTGGCATCGCTGTCCCTGTTGTTCCAGTGCGATCTGACCGGATCATGCCTGTAAGATTGGCCGACAGGATAAATTGGCAAATGAACTTATCATTCTGAAAAATAATTGAAAATATCATACCGGAGTTGATCCGGTGCTTGTCAGGGTAACCGACGCTTTACCCTTTGCGGTGTAAGGCGACCGGCGAAGGGGCCAATTTCGCGCGCCCCCGTGGGATGACAAGCGCCAGGCCAATGATCCGCCTGTTCAAACACTATATCCCGCATTCGGTCCTCCTGCTGGGCCTGCTGGACTTCGTCCTGCTGATTGCCGCGGGTGAAATCGGCTGGCTGGTGCGCGCCCACCAGATCGGCATGGATGCGGGCCATATCGCGATGCGCACCACGCCGCTGCTGCTGTTTGCGCTCATGGTGCAGACGGCCATGATCGCGGTCGGGGTCTATGGCTCGGATGCGCTGCGTTCGATGCGCTATGCCACCGCGCGGCTGCTCGTGGCGGTCAGCCTCGGCATCATCGCGCTGTCGGTCATCTATTTCCTGCTTCCGGGGCGCACCCTGTGGCGCTCCAATCTGTTCTACGCCATGTTCATCGGCATGGCGCTGCTGGTGCTGATCCGGCTGCTGCTTGGCGGATTGCTGGGCACATCGGCTTTCCGGCGGCGCGTGCTCGTTCTGGGCGCAGGCGCGCGGGCGGATCGGCTGCGCAAGCTGGGCGAACGGCCCGAAGCCGGCTTTGCCATCGTCGGCTATATCGGCATGAGCAGTGCCGCGCCCGTGGTGGAAGAGGCGATCCACCGCGACGCGATCAACAATCTCACGCGCTATGTCGAGAACCTGGGCGTCAGCGAGGTCGTGCTGGCGCTTGAGGAGCGGCGCAATGCGCTGCCGCTCAAGGATCTCCTGAGGATCAAGACGACCGGTGTCCACGTCAATGACTTCTCCACCTTCATGGAGCGCGAGACGGGCCGGGTCGATCTCGATACGGTGAACCCAAGCTGGCTGATCTTCTCCGACGGCTTTTCATCTGGCCGCGCGCTGTCAAGCGCTGCCAAGCGCATCTTCGACATCGTCGCGAGTCTGCTCCTTCTGGTGCTGACCCTGCCGGTGATCGTGCTGTTCGCGCTGCTTGTGAAGATCGACAGCAAGGGACCGGCCTTCTTCCGCCAGACCCGCGTCGGCCTTTATGGCCAGACCTTCGAGCTAATCAAGCTGCGTTCGATGCGCATCGACGCCGAAGCCAACGGCGCGCAGTTCGCGCAGCAGAACGATCCGCGCGTCACGCGCATCGGGCGGATCATCCGCAACCTGAGGATCGATGAACTGCCCCAGACGTGGTCTGTGCTGAAGGGCGAGATGAGCTTTGTCGGCCCGCGTCCGGAACGGCCTGAGTTCGTCGCGGATCTCGAAGACAAGCTGCCCTATTACGCCGAGCGGCACATGGTGAAGCCGGGCATCACCGGTTGGGCGCAGATCAACTACCCCTACGGCGCATCGCTTGAGGATTCGCGGCACAAGCTCGAATACGACCTTTACTACGCCAAGAACTACACGCCCTTTCTCGATCTTCTGATCCTGCTGCAAACCCTGCGCGTCGTGCTCTGGCACGAAGGGGCACGCTGATGGCCAGCCCCTTTTCCTGGGCGGGTTTCGGACAATGGGTCTTCGTGACCGCAGCCTTTGCGTTCCTGCTGCTCGCGGGATGGCGGATGGATCGGCGCAGGCGAGAGCGCGATCGCGGCGGGAAGGCGGAGATCACCGCCTTCATCCTTGCGGCCGCATGGGCGCTGGTGGTGGCCGGGATCGGTGCGGAGACCGCGCTGGGCCAGCTTCTCGAAACCATGCGCAATCTGGGCTGGATCGGGCTGACCTACGCCCTGTTCTCGCGCGATGGCCGCCATTCGAGCGTTGCCCCGATCAGGCCGGTCATCTTCGCGCTCGTCTTCGTGGAACTGCTCCAGCCCCTTGTCCTCTTGGCAGGTGCCAGGGAGACAGGCAATCCGCCTGCCCTGGCCATGGTGTTCCAGATCGCGGTCCTGTTCCGCCTTCTGGTGGCAACGGGCGCGCTCGTGCTGGTGCACAATCTCTATGCCGGAGCCATGGCGCAGCAGCGCGTCGCGCTGCGGTGGTGGTGCCTGGCTCTGGCAACGATCTGGGGTTACGATCTCAATCTCTATACGATCGCCTATCTGTCGCGCGTGATGCCGCCGGAACTTTCCGCCCTGCGCGGGCTGGCGCAGATCGGTGCGGCAGCCCTGCTGGTGATCGGCGCGGTGCGCGGACGGTCTGCGCTGCGTTTCTCGCCCTCGCGCGCGGTGGCCTTCCAGTCGCTTTCGCTGCTGGTGATCGGCGCCTACATGCTGCTGATGGTCAGCGCGGCCCAGTCGCTGGCATGGCTGGGCGGCAATTCCGGCCAGCTTGCGCAACTGGGCTTCGTCTTCGTCACCAGTGTCCTGATCGTGGCAATCATGCCATCGGGGCGCGTGCGGGGCTGGCTCAAGGTCATGCTGGCCAAGCACTTCTTCCAGCATCGCTACGATTACCGGGCCGAATGGCTGCGCTTTACCCGCACGATCGGTCGGGCAGGCGCGCATGCCCCGCCGCTGCACGAGCGCGTGGTCCAGGCCATTGCCGACATCACCGACAGTGCCTCCGGGCTGCTGCTGGTTCCCGCCGAAACCGGCGAACTGGTGCTGGCCTCGCGCTGGCAGTGGCCCACCGCGGACGTTCCCGCCGAAGCCCTTCCGGGCCATGCCGTTTCGTTTTTCGAGACGCGCGGTTTCATTGTCGATCTTGATGAACTGCGCGCGGGCGTGAACCACCAGGGCGAGCGTGATGCCGTGCCGCAGTGGCTGATGGACGAGCATTCGGCCTGGGCGCTCGTGCCGCTGCTGCATTTCGACCGCCTGATGGGCCTTGTCGTCCTTGGCCGCCCGCCGGTCGGGCGCAAGCTTGACTGGGAGGACTTCGACCTGCTGCGCGTGGTGGGCATGCAGCTTGCCAGCTATCTGGCCGAACATGCCGGACAGTCCGCGCTGCTTGAAGCCAGCCGCTTCGACGAGTTCAACCGGCGCATGGCCTTTGTCATGCACGACATCAAGAACCTTGCCAGCCAGCTCAGCCTGCTCTCGCGCAATGCGGAAAAGCACGCCGAGAACCCGGCCTTCCGCGCCGACATGCTCATCACGCTGCGCAATTCCGCCGACAAGCTCAATGCCCTGCTGGCCCGCCTTTCCCGCTATGGCGCAAGCGGCAGCGAACGGGTTGAGGAGGTGGACGCCGCCGAAGTGATCCATGCCGTTTCCGCGCGCTACAATGCGCCGGGGCTGGTGCGGGTCCACGTCACGCAGGACAGCCCGGTCAAAGTCATTGCCAACCGCGAGGCGCTTGAGCAGGTTCTCCTGCATCTTGTCCAGAATGCGCTCGATGCCAGTCCTGAAGGCATGGCCGTGTTCTTGCAGTGCCGCAGCGATGGCCTGTTCTGCTGCATCGAGGTGATCGACACCGGCTGCGGCATGAGTGCGGATTTCATCCGCAGCCGCCTGTTCAAGCCCTTCGTTTCAACCAAGCCCGGCGGCTTCGGCATAGGCGCGTTCGAGGCCCGCGATCTGGTGCGGGCCATGCGCGGCAAACTTGAGGTCGAAAGCCGCGAAGGGCTGGGCAGCAGGTTCACCGTGCGTCTGCCGCTGGCCGCCACGCAGGGCCTGATGGATTCCATTGGCGGGGAAGCCAGCCCCGCAGGCAAAAGGGTTGCATGATGAGTGAACCAAAGCCCGAACGGCGCCCGGTGCTGCTGATCGTCGAGGATGATCCGGGGCTTCAGGCCCAGTTGAAGTGGGCCTACGAGGACTTCGACGTGTTCATCGCCGGGGACCGCGCCAGCGCCATCACCCTGCTGCGTTCGGAAGAGCCTGCGGTCGTCACGCTTGATCTCGGCCTGCCGCCCGATCCTGACGGCACGACCGAAGGCTTTGCCGTGCTCGACGAAATCATGGCGCTGCGCCCCGAAACGAAGGTGATTGTCGCCAGTGGCCATGGCGCCCGCGAAAGCGCGCTCAGGGCCATCGAAAAAGGCGCCTACGATTTCTACCAGAAGCCGGTCGATATCGATGCCCTCGGCCTGATCGTGCGGCGGGCGCTGCACCTTTCGCGGATCGAGGCCGAGAACCGCAATCTCGCGCTGAGGGTCAGTTCCGACAACAAGGTGCTGGGGCGCATGATTACCGCCGCACCCGAAATGATAAAGGTGGCGCGCACGATTGAGCGGGTGGCGAACACCAATGTCTCGGTCATGTTGCTGGGTGCCAGCGGCACCGGCAAGGAACTGCTGGCGCGCGGCCTGCATGATGCGTCGGGCCGTGCGAGCGGCTCCTTCATCGCGATCAACTGCGCCGCGATTCCGGAAAACCTGCTGGAGAGCGAGTTGTTCGGGCACGAGAAGGGGGCCTTCACCGGTGCGGTGAAAACCACCGAGGGCAAGATCGAACAGGCCAGCGGCGGCACGCTGTTCCTCGACGAAGTGGGCGACATCCCGCTGCAATTGCAGGTCAAGCTGCTGCGCTTCCTTCAGGAACGCACCATCGAGCGGATCGGCGGACGACGCTCGATCGAGGTTGACACCCGCATCGTCTGCGCCACCCACCAGAACCTTGAGGCGATGATTGCCGACGGCCGTTTCCGCGAGGATCTCTACTATCGCCTTGCGGAAATCGTTGTGCGCATCCCCAGTCTGGCCGAGCGCCCCGGCGATGCCACCTTGCTGGCCAAGACGTTCCTCATGCGCTTCGCCAGCGAAATGAACCCGCAGGTCAAGGGGCTGGCGCCCGATGCGCTTGCCGCGATCGACGGCTGGAACTGGCCGGGCAATGTGCGCGAACTGGAAAACCGCATCAAGCGCGCGGTCATCATGGCCGATGGCAAGCTGGTGACGGCGGCAGACCTCGATCTTCCCGGCGCTGGCAGCGATGAGGCTTCGCCTCTCAATCTCAAGTCCGCGCGCGAGGCCGCCGATCGCAAGGTCATCCGCCATGCCCTTGCCCGCAGTGAAGGCAATATCTCCAGCACTGCACGTCTGCTGGGGATCAGCCGGCCAACGCTTTATGATCTGCTCAAGCAATACGATCTCCAGACCTGACCGGCGGCTGGCGCCGCTTCTGCTGCTGGCCCCTGCCGCACTGCTGGCGGCGCCAGCGGCACCGGTGAGTGGTGCCGCACAGGAAACCGCAGCAGAGCAGGCCGCCAGCGCGGCACTTCGGCGCGGCGACGGGCTGGCCGCCGAAGTTCTGCTGCGCGATGCCGTGAAGCGCGATGCAGCGAGCGCCAACCGGCTGCGCGCCTTGCTGGGCGAAGCGCTGCTGGCCCAAGGCAACCTGCGATCGGCGCGCGAGACGCTTTACGGGGGCGATTTCACGCCCGAAACGGCCGCACACGGCTGGCACCTGCGCGGCCGTCTGGAACTGGCCGAGGGCCGTCTGGGCGAGGCGGGCCGGGCATTCGACCAGTCCCTGCGGGTTCATGCAGACAATGGCGCGCTGTGGGTCGATATTGCCCGGCTCAGGCTGCGCGGCGGCGAGCAGGCGCAGGCGATAGAGGCGGCGATGCGCGCGGTCAGGCTGGAACCGGAGAACCCGCGCGCGCTCGAACTCGGCGGCCTGCTGGTGAGGGACCAGTTCGGCCTCAAGGCCGCCTTGCCGTGGTTCGAGGCGGGTCTGCGCCATGCGCCGGATGATCCGGGGCTGCTGGGCGAATATGCGGCAACGCTTGGCGATCTTGGCCAATACCGGGCCATGCTGGTGGTTTGCCGAAAGCTTGCCAGAGTTGATCCCGGCAATGTCCGCGCCTTGTGGCTTCAGGCGGTCATGGCGGCGAGAGCCGGGCAGACCGATCTCGCCCGCCGCATTCTGGACCGGGCTGGCAAGCCCTTGCAGGATGTTCCGGCGGCCATGCTGCTTGCCGGGCTCCTCGAATACCGCGCAGGCAATGCCAACCTTGCGGTTGCCCATTTCGATCGACTGGTGCGGCTTCAGCCCGACAATCTTCAGGCCCGGACGCTGCTGGCCCGCGCGCTGCTCCGCCGCGGAATCGACCGGCAGGTCATCGAGACCGTTGCGGGATGGAGCGATCTGCCATCCGCATCGCCCTACATGCTCCAGGTCGTATCGGTCAGCTTCGGGCGCCTTGGCCAGAAAGACCGCGCGCAGGCAATGGCCGAGGCTGCGAAAGCCAGCGGGCGCACTGCGGCGCAACCGCTTCCCGCCGGGCAGCCGCTTTCCGTTCTGGCCATGCGCGAGCGGCAGGCGCCGGGAACGTTCGAAAACACAGTGCCTCTTGTGCGCGGCCTGCTGCGTGCCGGGCAGCGTGCCGAGGCCATCGCCGCTGCAGACCGGCTGCGCGCGGCCATGCCGGGGGCGGCCGAGGCGTGGCTGCTTTCGGGCGATACCCGGACCATGGCTGGCGATATCGTCGGCGCGCTCGATCATTACGGCCGGGCGGCGCTGATCCGCTTCAACCTGCCAGCCCTGAGGCGGATCGACGATGGCCTGCGGCGGCTTGGCCGCCATGCCGAAGCCAACGCGATGCTTGAGCGCTATATTGCGCAGAATCCCGGCAATCCTCAGGCGCTCAAGCTGCTTGGCGCGGGGCTTGCCGATGGCGGGCAGCGTGATCGTGCCGCGCAGGTCGAAGGTCGCCTCAGGGCTGGCGGGCTGCGCAATCCGGCCTGAACTTTGCGCTCGACAGGCATGGGCCACCCGATTATCGATTTCAACCGATCGATTAAAAGGGGAAGTTCAAGATGGCTGGAGCGCTCGAAGGTCTGACCGTGCTGGAGTTTGCAGGCATCGGGCCAGGACCGTTCGCCTGCATGATGCTGGCCGATCACGGCGCGCGTGTCATCCGCATCGATCGTCCGGTGAAGGGAGATCGCGTCGGCGATAGCGGCGAGCGCGACATCCTCAACCGCAACCGCGAACGCATCGAGCTCGATCTCAAGGATCCTGCCGCCATTGCCCGCATCCGCGAGATGGTGAAAGAGGCCGATGCCATCGTGGAGGGCTATCGCCCCGGCGTGATGGAGCGCCTGGGCCTTGGACCCGATGTGCTGCTCGCCGACAATCCCCGGCTTGTCTATGGCCGCATGACCGGCTGGGGTCAGGATGGCCCCATGGCCCCGCTCGCCGGGCACGACATCAATTACATTGCGCTGGCAGGTGCGCTCCACAGCTTCGGACAGGCAGGCGGCAAGCCCCAGTTTCCCGTCAATCTTGTGGGCGATTTTGGCGGCGGCGGCATGCTCATGGCCTTTGGCGTCATGGCTGCGGTCTTTTCGTCGCAGCGCACCGGCAAGGGGCAGGTGATCGATTGCGCCATGGTTGATGGCGCGGCGATCCTCTCGGCCATGACCTATACCTTCCTTGGGCTGGGCCGCTGGCGCGACGAGCGCGGGGTCAACCTGCTCGATGGCGGCGCCCATTTCTACGACACCTATGAAACCAGCGATGGTAAGTGGATTTCGATCGGGTCGATCGAGCCGCAGTTCTATGCCCTGCTGCTGGAGAAGACCGGCCTCAGGGACGATCCTGAGTTTGCCGTCCAGATGGACCCGCGCCGGTGGCCCATGCTGAAGGACCGGCTCGCCGCGCTGTTCCGCACGAAGAGCCGCGATGAATGGTGCGCCATCATGGATGGCACCGACATCTGCTTCGCCCCGGTGCTGAGCCTGCGCGAGGCACCGCAGCATCCGCACAATGTGCAGCGGCAGACCTTTGTGGAGGACGAGGGCATGGTCATGCCCGCGCCTGCGCCGCGCTTCCTCGGCACGCCTGCGCCGAAGCCCGTTCTGGCTGGTCGGCGCGCGAACTGACTGTCGGCCCGGACTGCCCCTCAGTCCGCGCGCACGGCGGCTTCGATCCCTTCGTCGGGGAAGAGCCGCTTGTGCCGCACCGACCACCACAGGGAAAGGCCGATGAGCGCCGCGCCGATCAGGCCGGTCACGGTTTCGGGAATGTGCAGCTTGGCCGAAAGCAGCATGATCGCCCCCAGCGCGATGATCGCCCAGAAGGCCCCATGCTCAAGGAAGCGGTATTCCGAAAGCGTGCCTTTCTTCACCAGCATGATCGTCATCGAACGCACGAACATGGCGCCGATGGAAAGGCCAAGCGCGATGATCACCATGTTGTTGGAAAGCGCGAAGGCGCCGATCACGCCGTCGAAGCTGAAGGAGGCATCCAGCACGTTGAGGTAGAGAAAGCCGCCAAGCCCGGACCGGACCACCGCCCCCGCCGCCCGGTTCGCCTCCTCGCGCATTTCCAGGATGGTGCCCAGCGCCTCGACCGCGATGAAGGTGACAAGTCCAAGCACGCCCGAAACCATGAAGGTCAGTGCCTCGGCCTGGGGCAGCATCAGCGAGACCGCGTAGATGACCAGCAGCAGGAGCGCGATTTCCGCGGCCTTGACGTTTGAAACGAGCGCCAGCTTCTCCTCGATCCAGCGGATCCAGTGCACTTCCTTTTCGCCATCGAAGAAGAACGAAAGCCCCACCATCGCAAGGAACGCCCCGCCGAAACCGGCAATGCCGACATGCGCGCTGCTGACGATTTCCTCATAGCGCTTGGGATCCTTGAGCGAGAGATGGAGCGCTTCGACCGGTCCCAGACCGGCCGCGATCGCCACGATCGCCAGCGGAAAGACGATGCGCATGCCGAACACGGCAATTACCATGCCCCATGTCAGGAAGCGCTTCTGCCAGACCTCGTCCATTTCCTCCAGCACGGCGGCGTTGACCACCGCGTTGTCGAACGAGAGCGAGATTTCGAGGATCGACAGCACGAACACGATCCACAGCAGGGATAGCGTGCCGCCGGTCGTCCCGGTCTGCATCCAGCCATAGGCGACGGCCATGGCAAGGCAGGCCAGCGTGAACAGGATCGAACCCTTGTAGAAACGAAGCAAGCTGAAACCCCCGAAATGTGGCGCGCCGATCCCGCCGCGCGCGAATGATGCTGCGCTTACTTGGGTTGATAGGTCTGTTCAATGCCGGGGAAGGTCCGCGCGCGCACTTCTTCGGCATAGCGCGCCGCTGCGCCCGAAATGGTGTCGGCGATGTTGTCGTAGATTTTCACGAAGCGCGGCACACGCTCGAACATGCCCAGCATGTCCTCCGTCACCAGCACCTGCCCGTCGCACTGCGCGGATGCGCCAATGCCGATGGTGGGACAGGGCACGGCCTGCGTGATGGCAATCGCGATCGGCTCCACCACGCCCTCGATCACGATGGCAAAGGCCCCGGCTTCGGCCAGCGCCCTTGCATCGCCGATGATCTTCGCCGCTTCGGCCTCGCTCCGTCCGCGCGCGTTGTATCCGCCCAGCACGTTGACCGCCTGCGGGGTAAGGCCGACATGACCCATGACCGGGATGCCGCGCGCGGTGAGGAAAGCAACCGTTTCGGCCATGGCCTCGCCGCCTTCCAGCTTAACGGCCGCGCAGCCGGTTTCCTTGAGCAGGCGCGATGCGCTTTCGAAGGCCTGGACCGGCGATGCCTCGTAGGAGCCGAACGGCATGTCGACCACCACGGCCGCATGATAGGAGCCGCGCACCACCGCCGCGCCATGGGCGGCCATCATGTCCAGCGTGACCGGCACGCTCGATGGCAGGCCATAGATGACCTGACCCAGCGAATCGCCCACCAGCAGCAGGTCGCAGTGCGCATCCAGCAACTGTGCCTGACGCGCGGTATAGGCGGTCAGCATCACGATGGGCTGTGCGGTCACGCCATCCTTCTTGCGTTGCCGGATCGCCGGTATCGTCAGGCGCTTCATGGGCGCTGGCGTCGGATTGGCGCGGCTGGTTGCGGTGTCGAGCTGGAAGGTCGTTGACATGGAAGCGCATCCTTTCAGGCGGGGTCATGCTTCTACCTGCCTCGGCGAAACCTGCAAGGCCGGGGCCGGGTGCGTCGGCCCGAACGGGCTGGGATGTGGGGCGAACGTCCAAGGCTGGGGAAAAATGGCTTGCGCGAAGGCCCGTTGCCGCTAGCTTCGCGGCCATTAGCTGGTTACTGGCGCAACCGTTTGGCTGTTCAGGCGCACTGTTCCAAGGCGCGCCGCGTTCAGTGGCGAATAACGTTTGATGCCCAGTCCAAGGCGGGAGAAGTTCATGTTCGGTCGCGTCAAGCCACTCGACGCCATTCTTGCAACCGCAGAAAAGAAATCGCTGCACCGTTCGCTGGGTCCGGTCCAGCTTACCCTGCTCGGCGTCGGTGCGATCATCGGCACCGGCATCTTCGTGCTGACGGCGGAAGCCGCGCAGAAGGCCGGGCCGGGAATGATGTGGAGTTTCGTCATTGCCGGGTTCGTCTGTGCGGTGGCGGCGCTGTGCTATTCGGAACTGGCCTCGATGGTGCCGGTTTCCGGGTCGGCCTATACCTATACCTATGCGGTGATGGGCGAATTGCTGGCATGGATGGTGGGCTGGGCGCTCATCCTTGAATATGCCGTTGCCGCCTCTGCGGTCTGCGTGGGCTGGTCGGGCTACTTTGTCGGCCTTCTGCGGGACTATGTGGGGCTGGAGATACCTGCCGCGCTTGCCAATGGCCCTTATGCGGGAGGGGTGGTCAATCTTCCCGCGCTGGTGATCGGCCTGCTCGTCACCTGGCTGCTCATGCTGGGCACCTCCGAAAGCGCCAAGGTCAACGCCATTCTCGTGGCGATCAAGGTCGGCGCGCTCAGCCTCTTCGTCTTCGCCACGTTCAAGTATCTCTCGAACGAGGCGAACTTCACGCCCTTCACGCCGAACGGCTGGGGCATCATCGGTGTGGGCGGCGCGGCTGCGTCGATCTTCTTCGCCTACGTCGGGTTCGATGCGGTCTCCACCGCAGCCGAGGAAACCAAGGATCCCCAGCGCAACGTGCCGATCGGCCTGATCGGCAGCCTTGCCATCTGCACGATCTTCTACCTGCTGGTGGCGGGCGGCGCGATCGGTGCCATCGGCGCGCAGCCCGTGACCGGCCCTGCCGGCGAGGTTCTGGCCCCCGGTTCCAAGGCGCTGGCCGATCAGTGCGCCGCGCTGGCCGCAATGGGGCAGGAACCGCTTGCCTGCTCGAAGGAGGCGCTGGCCCACGTGCTCAAGGAAGTGGGCTGGACCAAGCTTGGCGGGGTGATCGGCCTTGCCGCAGGCATGGCGCTGCCTTCGGTCATCCTCATGATGCTCTTCGGCCAGACCCGCATCTTCTTCGTCATGGCGCGCGATGGTCTCCTGCCTGAAAAGCTGGCAACCATCCATCCCAAGTGGAAGACTCCGCATATTGTCACCGGCATTACCGGCGTGTTCGTGGCAGCGGCTGCAGCATTCCTGCCCGTGGGCAAGCTGGCCGACATTTCCAACTCCGGAACGCTCTTTGCCTTCTTCATGGTGGCTCTGGCCGTGCTGGTTCTGCGCCGGACCGAACCGAACCGGCATCGTCCGTTCCGCACGCCGCTGATCTGGCTCACGGCGCCTCTCGCCATTGTCGGCACGCTGTCGCTCTATCTGCTGCTGCCGTTCGACGCCAAGATGGTGCTGCCGCTGTGGGGCGCGCTCGGTCTGGTGATCTATTTCGGCTACAGCCGCAGCCGCAGCCATGTGGGACGCGGCCTGATCGAAGTGCACGAGGATGATGCCGATGCACCACCGCAGCCGGTCCCGCCGATCCGGTAAAGGGATCGGGCACTCCTTGCCCTGTGAACTTTAAGCAGGGGCCGCTCCGTGATGGGGCGGCCCCTTCTGCTTGTCCTTGCGCGTGATCCGGGCCGGCTCCGGGGGCGAACGGACATTTTCCACCGTGCTGTGCACAGGAAGGCAGGGCTTGATGGATTGCACGTTCCGAAAAATAGAACATAATAAGAACAAAGGAACGAATCGCATGGTCGAACACGCTCAAGCCGCCTCTGCTGCGCCAAGCCTCTCTCCTCTGCTGCCCGGTCTGCCCCATGGTCTGACCCGTGGTCTGAGGAGCAGGGCCGGAACGCCGCGCTGGCAACCGGGGATCCCCACCGGATGCCGCTATGCCGAACTTTTCGCTCCCGCCGACGATGCCAGCGGGGCAGGGCTGGCCCTTGCGCTGGCGCGCGATGCCCTGCGCCAGAAGGCCGCTGCCCAGGCTGGCGCACCGGGCGAAGCGGCCGACCACCGGCCTTTCCTGTGGGTGCAGGACAAGGCCGCGATGCGGCTTTCCGGTCGTCCCTATCTGCCCGGACTGCCTGCCGATCTGCGTCATCGCCTGATCCACGTTGCTGCCGCCTCGCCGCAGGATGCCCTGTTCGCGCTCGAAGAAGGGCTGCGCTGCCGCGATCTGGCGTTCGTCATCGGCGAACTGGCCGGCAACCCGCGCGCGCTTGATTTCACCGCTTCGCGCCGGCTTGCCCTTGCCGCGGAAAAGCATGACGTGCCGCTCTGGCTGGTGCGGCTTGATGCCCGGCATGATCTTGGTGCCGCGCGGATGCGCTGGCAGGTGGCCTGCGCGCCTTCGCCAGTGCCGCGCTGGAACCCGGCGGCACCCGGCCCTTCCGCCTGGAACGCCAGCCTGCTGCGCGCTCATACCTTTCACCCCGGACAATGGACCCTGTGTGATGACGCCGCCGTCCTCACCGCCGCCCCCTTCAGCCAGCCCGATTCCCCCTCAACCGTCCCGCCGGATCATGGCGGTCTGGTGCCGGGATCTGGCGATCGATCGCTGGCGGCTGGCTGAAGGCTGCGTCCATGGCCAAGGGGCCGATGCCGCGCCGCTCGTGCTGGTCGAGGATACCGCGCACGGGCCGCGCATTCTTGCCGCCAACACGCTGGCGCGGGCCGGCGGGGCCGGCGCGGGGATGCGGCTTGCCGATGCCCGCACGCTTTGCCCTGCGCTGGCGGTGCGCCCGGCCGATCCGGCAGGCGATCTGGCCTTTCTCGAAAAGCTGGCGCTGTGGGCGCAGCGCTGGGGACCGTGGAGCGCGCTGGACCCGCCCGATGGCCTGCTGGTCGATATCACCGGCGTTGCCCACCTGTTCGGCGGAGAAAGGGCGCTGCTGGCCGATGCCCTGCATCTCTTTCGCGGGCGCGGGCTGGATGTCCGCGTTGCGATTGCGCCCACGGCGGGGGCTGCATGGGCGCTTGCCCGTCATGGCCCGGATGCGGCCATTCTCCCGCCCGATGCCGATCCGCGCCAGCATCTCGGCCTCCTGCCGGTTGAGGCGCTGCGCCTTGATGCGGACGTGATCCTGCTGCTGCGCCGGCTCGGTCTCAAGCGGCTTGGCGATCTCGATGGTCTTGCGCGCGAGAGTCTGGCGCGCCGTTTCCGCAACACGCGCTCGGCTGCCGCCAATCCGCTGCTGCGGCTCGACCAGATATTCGGCCTGCGTCCCGAACCGCTGCTGCCGGTAACGGGCGTGCCTGCACCGCTGGTCCAGCGCCGCCTGATGGAGCCGATCCGCCACCGCAGCCTGCTTGATCAGGTCGTGGCCGATCTGGCCGCAGACATGGCGCGCCTGCTCGAAGGGCTGGGGCAGGGCGCGCGCCGCCTTGAACTGGGCATGTGGAAGGTCGATGGCGATGTGCTTGTCCGCCGCCTTGAGATGGCCGCCGCCTCGCGCGATCCGGCCCATATCTGCCGCCTCTTCGCCGCCCGCCTCGATGATCTCGATGCGGGCTTCGGCATCGAACTGATCCGCCTGCGCGCATCATGGACCGAGCCGCTCCTGCTTGCGCAGGCCGATCTTGATGCCGCAGCCGAACGCCACGGCACCAGCCTTGCCGGGTGCATCGATCGCATTGCCGTGCGTCTGGGGGGGCAGGCGATCCAGCGCGCCATTCCTCATTCCAGCCACATTCCCGAACGCGCGCAGCGCTGGCAGCCACCACTGGCCGATCCGCCCCCTTCGCAGGAATGGCTGGCTTTCCACTACAGGCCGCTGAAACTTCTGGATAAACCTGAATTGATCGCGGTCATCTACGAAACCCCTGACGGATTGCCCCGCCGTTTCCGCTGGCGCGGACAGGTGCACGAGATTGCCCGCGCCGAAGGGCCTGAGCGCATTGCCCCGGAGTGGTGGCGCGAACGCTCCACGGTGCGCCTGCGCGATTATTACCGGATCGAGGACCAGGCGGGACGCCGCTACTGGCTCTATCGTCACGGCGTGATCGGCGATGGGCGCGGCGGCATTCCCGAATGGTTCATCCACGGCCTCTTCGCCTGACCGCTTGCGGCCAGAACCCTGTCCGGAAGTTCAGGTTTCCCGGTCGGGGCTGGCGTCAATCCCGAAAAGAACATATAAAGAACACATGACGAAGCCCAGTGTTCTCGCCAGTGTTCTCGAACGTCTTGAAATCCTTGCCGATGCCGCGAAGTATGATGCTTCCTGCGCTTCATCGGGCACGGTCAGGCGCAACAGCAAGGGCGCAAAGGGCATCGGATCGACCGAAGGCATGGGCATCTGCCACGCCTATGCTCCCGATGGCCGCTGCATCTCGCTGCTCAAGATCCTGTTGACCAATCATTGCGTGTTCGATTGCCACTACTGCATCAACCGCAAAAGCGCGAATACCCGCCGGGCGCGCTTCACCCCGCAGGAAGTGGTGGATCTCACGCTCTCGTTCTACCGCCGCAACTATATCGAAGGGCTGTTCCTCTCCTCCGGCATTGTCAAAAGCTCCAGCCATACCATGGAGCAGTTGATAGAAGTTGCCCGTATCCTTCGGGAAGAGCATGATTTTCGAGGGTATATTCACCTCAAGACCATTCCCGAAGCCGATCCCGAACTGGTTGGCCGGGCGGGGCTTTACGCCGATCGCGTCTCGATCAATGTCGAACTGCCGACCGTGGCGGGCCTCACGCGCCTTGCTCCCGACAAGTCTGCGCCGCAGATCGAAGGCGCGATGGGGCAGATCAGGGAAGCCATCGTCGAGGCCAGGGATGCCCGCAAGCGCTTCCGCCATGCGCCGAAGTTTGCCCCGGCAGGCCAGTCCACCCAGATGATCGTCGGCGCGGATGCCGCCACCGATGCCGATATCGTCGGCCGGGCCAGCACCCTGTATGACCGTTTCGGCCTGCGCCGTGTCTATTATTCCGCCTTCAGCCCGATCCCCGATGCCAGCGCCGTCCTGCCGCTGAAACGCCCGCCCCTGATGCGCGAGCACCGGCTCTATCAGTCCGACTGGCTGATGCGCTTCTATGGCTATGCCCCGCACGAGGTGCAGCAGGCGGCCGACAGCAACGGGATGCTGCCGCTCGACATCGATCCCAAGCTCGCCTGGGCGCTGCGCTTTCGCGGTGATTTTCCGGTCGATGTGAACCGCGCCCCGCGCGAGAAGCTGCTGCGCGTGCCGGGGCTGGGGGTGAAGGCCGTGAATGCCATCGTCGCCGCCCGCCGCCAGCGGCGGCTGCGCCTTGCCGATGTCGCCAGGCTGACCGTTTCGCTCGCCAAGGTCCGCCCTTTCATCGTTGCCGAGGACTGGCGCCCGGTCCTGCTTACTGACCGCGCCGACCTGCGCAGCCTTGTTGCCCCTGCCGCCCGCAGCCAGCAGCTGGAGCTTTTCGGATGAAGCCTGTGTGCGACACGCGGCTTGCCGAGGCGTTCCACGTTGCGCTCGATAGGCCCGACGATTTCGAGGGCTGGCGCGATGCCGCGCGCGGCATGATCCGCGCCGGTGTGCTGCCGGACCGGATCGTGTGGGAGACGCCAGCCGATCAGCGCGTGGATCTGTTTGCGCAGGGCAGTCGCCATCTCCCGCCGCCCTTGCCGGATGCACCGCCGCCGCGCACCTCGCGCGGCTTCCTGCAACTTGCGCAAAGTGTGATCCTTCATTCTGATTCCGAGAGATTTTCACTCCTCTACCGAGTGCTCTGGCGGCTTCAGTCGCACCCCCGCCTGATGGAAGACAAGGCGGATTCCGATGTGCGGCTGATGGAAGACCTTGCCCGGCAGGTGCGGCGCGACATTCACAAGATGCGCGCCTTTGTCCGTTTCCGCTGCGTCGAGAACGAGGATGGCGAGCATTATGTCGCCTGGTTCGAGCCGGAGCATCATGTCCTGCGCGCCAATGCCGGGTTCTTCGTGCGCCGTTTTGCCACCATGCGCTGGTCGATCCTCACCCCGCACGCAAGCCTGCACTGGGATGGCGATACTTTGCACGAAGGCCCGCCAGCCAGTCGTGCGGATGCCCCTTCGGGCGATCCGGTCGAGGTGCTGTGGCGCAGGTATTATGCCTCCATCTTCAATCCTTCGCGCCTGAAGGTGGGGGCGATGCTCAAGGAAATGCCGCGCAGATACTGGAAGAACCTGCCTGAGGCCGCGCTCATCCCCGAACTGATTGCCGGAGCGCAGGCCCGCGAGGCGCAGATGGTCCAGGCCGGAGCGCAGGAGACTGGCGAGCGGCCGCAGAGCCTTGAGGCCATTGGTGCGGCAATCCTAGCCTGCCGGCGCTGTGCCATCGGCTGCAACGGGACGCGCGCCGTCATGGGCGAGGGGCCTCGAACCTCCGTGCTGATGATCGTTGGCGAACAGCCGGGCGACATCGAGGAGCGCGAAGGGCGTCCGTTCATCGGCCCTGCCGGGCAGGTGCTGCGGGCGCACCTCGAAAAGGCAGGCATTCCCATCGGGCAGACCTATGTCACCAATGCGGTCAAGCATTTCAAGTTCGAGGACCGGGGCAAGCGGCGGCTGCACCGCAATCCGGCGGCAAGGGAGATCGACACGTGCCGCTGGTGGCTCGACAGCGAACGTGCGCTGGTGCGTCCGCGCCTTGTCCTTGCGCTGGGGGCCAGCGCGGCGCGCGGCCTGCTGGGCAGAACCGTGAGCGTGCAGCAGGTGCGCGGCGCGGCGCATTGGCTCGATGATGGCAGCGAACTGTGGATCACCACCCATCCCAGCTATCTCCTGCGCCTCGACGGCGAGGGACGGGAAGCAGAGGAAGCACGATTTTCCGATGATTTGCGCAAGGTAGCTTCAAGGCTTTTCGAGCTTTTGGAGCCTGCCATCGAGCCATATGCCTGACCGGC
Organism: Novosphingobium sp.; assembly: GCA_046294595.1. Classification (GTDB taxonomy): domain Bacteria; phylum Pseudomonadota; class Alphaproteobacteria; order Sphingomonadales; family Sphingomonadaceae; genus Novosphingobium. The sequence continues at coordinate 76,894 of JBKBKD010000006.1, read as the reverse complement.
CACTCACGCCCGGTCGCCGCCATGTCGAACCTGCGGGTGAGGAAAATGCCCCGGCCCCGGCGGCCTTTGTGGAGCTTGGCCTTGCAAGCTGCTTCTCGTTCCTGCGCGGCGCATCGGATGCGGTCGATCTGGTCACCACGGCGCGCAGGCTTGGTTATGATGCCCTGGGCATTGCCGATATCAATACGATGGCAGGCGTGGTGCGCCTGCATCTTGAGGCGGAGGCGGCATGTCTGCGCCCGGTCATCGGCTGCCGGATCGAGACGGTCGAGGGGCTGGCTTTCCTTGCCTATCCTGAGGACCGCGCTGCCTATGGCCGTCTGTGCCGCCTCGTTTCCGCTGGCCGCATGGCCACCCGGTCCGGACAGTGGCAGGCCAAGGGCGTGTGCGAGATCGATCTGGCCATGCTTTGCGCCCATGCCGAGGGAGTGCACCTGATCCTGATTCCGCCGCGCGATCTGGATCACGTCTTTGCCGTTGAAACCCAAAGCAATGTCCGTGCCTTTCCGGGAGGAGAGCCAGCTGTTTCTCCCCCGGCAAGTCACCGTCAGTCCCTGCCTTTTCCCGAAGTTCTCCCCCGGCTTGTCCACAGCCTGCCCACATTGCGGCATCTTGCCGCCAGCTATCTATACGTGGGGGATGACATTGCCCGTATCGAACGGCTCGATGCGCTGGCCCGCACCCATGGGCTATGTCTGCTTGCCACCAACGATGTGCTCTATGCCACGCCGGATCGCCGTCCGTTGCAGGATGTGATGACCGCCATCCGCCACCGGACGAGCGTTGCCGCTGCGGGCCATCTGCTCGAACCCAATGCCGAACGGCATCTCAAGTCGCCGGAAGAGATGGTGCGCCTGTTCCGGCGCTGGCCCCATGCCATCAAGGCGGCACGTGATGTGGCCGATGCCTGCCGGTTCAGCCTGTCCGAACTGCGCTATGAATATCCTGAGGAGATCTGCCCGGATGGCCACGATCCCCAGTCCTGGCTGGAGGAGCGGACATGGGAAGGGGCGAGCGGGCGCTATCCTGAGGGCGTGCCCGATGCGGTGGCCGAAACCCTGCGGCGCGAACTGGCCCTGATCGGCAAGCTCAACCTTGCAACCTACTTTCTGACCATCAAGGACATTGTTGATTTTGCGCGCAATTGCGATCCGCCAATCCTGTGTCAGGGGCGCGGTTCGGCAGCCAATTCCGCCGTGTGTTTCTGCCTTGGCATCACTGCGGTCGATCCTGCGAAGCACGCGCTGCTGTTTGACCGGTTCATATCCGAAGAGCGCAAGGAACCTCCCGATATCGATGTCGATTTCGAGCATGAGCGGCGCGAGGAAGTGATCCAGTATATCTACCGCCGCTATGGCCGCCAGCGGGCCGGGCTGTGCGCCACGGTCATCCACTATCGTCCGCGCATGGCGATCCGCGAAGTGGGCAAGGCGATGGGCTTGTCAGAAGATGTAACCGGCGCACTGGCGCGCACCGTATGGGGCAGCTGGGGCAAGGACATCGAAGAACGCAATCTCGCCGAAAGCGGGCTTGACGATGCCGATCCCTACTTGCGGCGCGTTGTTGCAATCGCCCGGCAAATGATTGGAATGCCCCGCCATCTCTCACAGCATGTTGGCGGTTTCATCCTCACGCAAGGCCCGCTGACCGAGACCGTGCCGATCGGCAATGGCGCCATGGCCGATCGCAGCTTCATCGAATGGGACAAGGACGACATCGATGCGCTCGGCATTCTCAAGGTCGATGTTCTGGCGCTGGGAATGCTTACCTGCATCCGCAAGTGCCTCGATCTGCTGTCGGCGCATCATGGCCGCAGCCTGACGCTGGCGACTGTCCCGCGCGAGGATCCGGCGGTTTACGACATGCTGTGCAAGGGGGATTCGCTTGGCGTGTTTCAGGTGGAAAGCCGCGCGCAGATGAACATGCTGCCGCGTTTGCGGCCGCGCTGCTTCTATGATCTCGTCATTCAGGTGGCCATCGTCCGTCCCGGCCCGATTCAGGGCGACATGGTCCACCCCTATCTCACGCGCAGGCGCGGCGAGGAGAAGGTGGCGATTCCCGCGCCCGGTCCCGAACATGGCCCGCCCGACGAGCTGACCTCGATTCTGGCACGCACTCTGGGCGTGCCGATCTTCCAGGAACAGGCGATGAAGATCGCGCTTGATGCGGCAAGATTCACCAGTCTTGAGGCCAACCGCCTGCGCAAGGCCATGGCCACATTCCGCTCACGCGGGATGGTCCATGAACTGGAGGACATGATGGTGGGCCGCATGGTGGCACGCGGATATGATCCCGATTTTGCCGCGCGCTGCTTCAACCAGATCAAGGGTTTTGGCGAATATGGCTTTCCTGAAAGTCATGCCGCCAGCTTTGCGCATCTTGTCTATGTGTCGTCATGGCTCAAGTGCCATTATCCCGCAGCATTTGCCTGTGCGCTGCTCAATTCGCAGCCGATGGGCTTCTATGCGCCCGCGCAGATCGTGGGCGATGCCGCCCGGCATGGCGTGAGCGTGTTGCCGGTGGATGTGAACCATTCCGAATGGGACTGCACGCTTGAGCAGGAAGGGCAGGCGCTGCGTCTGGGATTGCGGCAGATCGACGGCTTTCCCGAACATGCTGCCGCCATGCTGGTCGCGGCGCGCAGCCAGGGGGGCAGGTTCACCGATGCCGCCAGCATCAAGGAGCGGGCAGGGCTGTCACCTGCGCTGATCGAACGTCTGGCCGCCGCCGATGCGCTTGGTTCGCTCGGTCTTTCGCGCAGGCAGGCCCTGTGGGATGCGCGCAGTCTGATCGCGCCGAAGGAACTGCCCCTGTTTGCCGCCATGACGTCACGCTCGGAAGGGGCGGAGCGCAGCCGCGCCGTACTGCCGATCATGCCGCTGGCAGAGGAAGTCGTGGCCGATTACCAGACGCACCGGCTTTCGCTGAAGGCGCATCCCCTGTCATTTCTGCGGCCCATGCTGGGCGAGCGCGGCTTCGTGCGGGCGGCCGATCTCAGGAATCACAAGTATCGGGCCAGCGTGCAGGTGGCGGGGGTGGTGCTGGTGCGCCAGCGTCCCGGCAGCGCCAAGGGCGTGTGCTTCATCACGCTTGAGGACGAGACCGGGGTCATCAATCTCGTCATCTGGCCCGACCTGATGGAGAAGCAGCGCAAGGTCATCATGGGCGCGCGGCTGATGGAGGTGCGCGGGCGGGTGGAATACGATGACGAGGTGATCCATGTCATCGCCGTGCATCTGGCCGATGCCAGTGCCAGCCTTGATGCCCTTTCGGATGCCGAGCGGCTCGCGCCGCCCATCGCCCGTGCCGATGAATGCAACCGCCCGGTTCCTGCGCGCGGCCCCGGTCCCCGCGCTCATCCCCGCGATGTCCGGATCATCCCCCGTTCACGCGATTTCCATTAGGCGCGAATTGCATCAGCGCCGCCGCATCAGGTCCGGAGCCGCTCTATCCCCTGGGCAAGCGCAACGTAGAGCTTGCCCATGTCCGACGAGAGCAACGTAACGCCCAGCGCGTTACCGTCACGGGTGGAGAGAAGCTGCCGCAGCATGGCTTCGAAATCGTGGATGTAGCGGTTCACATGCTCGCGGAACTCGCCATCCGTCTCGTAGTGCGCCTGAACCGCCTTGGCTTCGGCGTTTTCCAGCAGCGAGACGGCGCGGCGCGTGAAGATGCCGCGATCACCGCGCAGATACGAGGCCCACGCAGTTTCCGAAACCTCCGCCGACAGGGCCTTGGCAATGTCAATCGCCGAGGAATTGAGAGATTCGGTGATGAGCGCCGCGCGGCGGGCAAAGTCGTTGTCGACCTGCTCTTCCGCGCGTTCCCGTGCCTGTCTGACGCGGGCTTCGAGATTGGCGGCCAGTTCATCAACCTTGGTGAGCTGGTCGCGCATTTCGATCACGGTATCCCGGCTCGCGGCCGCGGCGGCATCGATAGCCTCTTCAAGCCGCCCGACGAGTTCGGCGGCGCGGCCTCTGAGCACGCTGGTCATGGCCTCGCTCGTCTGATCGCCGAGTGTCCGGGCGAGAGCCTCGATCTCCTCTGCCGTGCTTGCCTGAAGAGACTGCCCCGCCGCCGCTGCCGCATCCGCAAGCTGGGCTATGGCGCCGCCAAGCCGCGCTTCGATGCTTGCGGAGACAGTCTCGCTTTCGCTGCGGGCATCTGCCAGCGCCTGCCTGAGCGCGCCCAGCTCGCCCTTGCGCCTTGCGGCATGGCTGGCCAGCGTCTCCTGTGCGGCCTCGATCTCTTGCAGCGAGGCGGCGACCTCGCTGCGCACCGAACCCACTGTTTCCGACAGGGTGCGCCCGCCGTCTCCAGCCTCGCGCAATGTGTCGCGCAGTGTGAAGATGCGGTTCTCCAGGCCCTTGAGACCGGCTTCGGTGCTGCGCAGCGCTTCGGGCATCTGGGTGCGGGTATGTTCGCTGCCCGCCTGGATCAGTTCGAGCAGCCTGACCGCCGAATCGGTCAGTTCCCCAAGCTGAAGGTCCGTTCCCGAAAGCGCATGGCGCACTTCGCCCAACCGCGCGTTGAGATCGGCCATGGCCTTGTCGAGCAGCGCGGCCGTCTGTGCGCCCTGCTTGTCCGATTCTCGAAGAACGCCGGAGAAGCTTCTGATTTTATCAGCGATTTCCTCGATCCGTCCGGCAATCGCTTCCACCTCGCCAAGGTGTGCCGTGCGCTGTGCGTCGATGGCCTGATCGAAGCCGGCAAGCCTTGCGGCAAGCGCGTCTGCCGCTTCGGCTGCGGCCTGCTCCATGGCAAGGCGGCGCTGCTCGATGGCGGCATCGATCGCGCAAAGACGGGCGTCGAGGGCCGTGCGCAGAGCTACGGCCTGCGCCTCTGCATCGGCGCGCCTGCGGGCAAGCTCTTCGTCAAGGGTCGCGGCTTCCTGTGCAAGCATTGCGGTGAGCGCGCGCGCGGCGTCCTCGAACCGGGAAAGCCGGTCGGCCGCGTCGGCAATCAGCCCCTCGTGGCTGGCCGAAATCTGCTCGAACGTTTCCCGAAGCGACGCTGTCTGCGCGGCGGACCGCTCCTGCCATCGGTCAAGCGCCTTCTGTTCCGCACTTGAAAGGAGTGCGAGATGATCCGCGCTTTGCCGCGAGAGCGCCTCGAAACGGTCTTCCGCCAGCCCGGCAAGGCTTTCGGCAGAGGCGGAGAAACGCGCAAGCGCCGCATCCACCCGCTCGCGGAACGAATTGACCTGGCGTTCGCTGGCCAGACCGAACTCGTTGAGACGCTGGAAGCCCGAAACCAGTTCTTCAAGCTGGAGATGGGCCGTGCGCCCGGCATTGCCGATATTGTTGGTGACATCCTTTGCGGCATTGGCAATGACCGGCAACTGGCCGCGCAGCTTCTCCATGTTGTCGAGAGCGGCAGTGGAGACCTGTGCGATCTGCTCAACCTGCATGCCGTTGCGGGACACGAGGTCTTCAAGACGACCGGCATTTGCGGAAAGGCGCTCGACCGCCACCCGGCCCAGCGTTTCCAGATCGCGCGATTGCGCCGCCACGAAATCGCGCGCCAGCGACAGCTCGGTATTGATCGAGAGGAGCCGCTGTTCGAGCCGCTCCGACTCGCGCGACAGCCCCGCCGCCACATCGGCAAACCTTGCGGCCTCCTTGCGACTGGTGCGCATGAACAGCAGAAGCGCAACCATCACGAGCAGGACCGGCACTGCCCACTGGCTGATCCACCATGCCCATTGCTGGGGCAGGATCGGCTCGGTCTGGGGCAGTATGGCCACGCGGACGAAGAATGCCGTCCATGCAGCTATGGCAGCGGCTGCGACAACGGCAGGCGCCATGCCGATCCACCCGGCGCCGGTGCTTGACGCTTCTGCCCGGACGGAAGCTTCCTGCGCGGCCTCGCGTGCGGGCACGTCATCCGCCTCGGACGTCTTGCCTGCACCTTCCTCGCCGTTTTCCTGGGCGCCCGTTTCGCGCTGTCCGCTTTCGCGGTCGGCGCCTTCGATCGGAATGATCCGTGTTCCCCCGTTCATGCGCACCGCATAACATGTTTTGAAGCGGGGCATAAACCCCGCCTTAACATGTTCAGCCGTAGCACGCAGTCATGGCTTACGAAGGCGGCTCTCTCGATGCGAACCTTGCCGCTGCGGCGGGCCATGATCCGCATCTGGCGCAGGAGCTGCGCCTTGCCTTCCTCGAAAGCGCAGCGCGCCAGATCGACCTGCTCTCCCGCGCGCGATGCGACGGCAACTGGCATGTTGCGGCCATGCGCCTGAAGGGCCTTGCCGCGAGCTTCCACGTGGAAGCCCTGATGGCGCTGGCGGATGAGGCGATAGAGGCCGCGCCGGGCGATCCGGTGGTGCTCCGCCACCTGCACAGGCTGCTTGCGGAGCTTTCGCTTAACTCCTGACAACTTGTGGGGCGGCCTTGGCAGCAATGGCCGCACCTCCTACGATAGTGGTCAGGAGGCAGTTTCTTGCGGGTCGCAATCCTATCGCTGATCGAACATGTCCGTTCCGCGCAGTCCGGCGTCCAGCCCGGAATGCTGAGGGGCCTTTTGTATGTTGGCGGACGCTCGCTCCTGCGCCACCAGATCGGCCTTGCCCTGCATCTTGGCGCTAAGCGCATCGTTGTCGTCGCCGAAGGTATCAGTGCCGAACTGGTTGCCCTTCAGCACTGCGCCGAAGCGGGCGGCGCGCAGTTTCACGTCGTGGCCACGGCCCGCGCCCTCGTGCCGCTGATTCTTCCCGAAGACGATGTGATCGTGCTGGGTGACGGACTTCTGGCAATGCCCGATACCATGCGGGCCCTTCTCGACGACAGTCCGGCCGTGCTGACCTTGCCGATCGAAACGGCGCTGCCGCTCGGCTTCGAAAGGATCGATCTCAACCACGCCAGCGCGGCCGCGATGCGGCTTCCGGGGCGGGTGGTGGCCAGTCTTGCCGATCTGCCGCCCGAATGGAATGTGCAATCGGCGCTGCTGCGCCTTGCCGTGCAGACCCATGTCGCCATGAGGGCCATACCTTCCGCCATGCTGGATGATGGCCGCTGGAGCATGGTCCGCAGCGAACAGGAGGCCTTGCAGGCAGAGCAGCGCTGGCTGCGTCTGCATACCGATCCGGGCGAGGGGCAGAAGGCGATACCGGGCGAGCGACTGGCAGTGGCCTTGGTGCGCCGCTTCGGTCCGGCCTTGCTCCATGCCGGCACCCGGCCTGGCCTTGTGGGCCTTGGTGCAGGCGTTGTCCTCCTTCTGGCGGCAGGTCTGGGCTGGCTCGGATATCACGCCACGGCTTTTGCCCTGGTCGGCGTGGGCTGGTTTACCGAACGCGTGGCCAGCTTGATCGGCCGGGTTGAGCGCGATTCACTCTTGGCAGCGGGCCTGACACGGCATGGTTCTGCCGTCTTTCACCTGCTGATCGATGCCTCGCTGGTGATGCTGGCAAGCTGGCGCAGCGACTTGCGCCTGATTGCGGGCCTTGCGCCGGGGGCGGCGCTGTTCGTTCCGCTCCTGCTCGTTGCAAGCCTGCGGCTCGTTCCGCTCGCCCTGCCAAACCGGCGTTGGGCGTCGATCCTCAAGGACCGCCTGCTGGCGGGGCTGGTTCTGGCCTGCATCAGTCTGCTGCTGCCGTTCGACCCCGCAATGGCCTTTGTCGTGCTGGTTCTGCTCGGTGGTTGCATGTGGGATCTTCAGTTCGGCAAGGTTTCGCCTAACCCGCAGTTAACCACTGGGGCTTAAGAGCATCGCATGGCATCGACGGCAATTCTTGACAGCGATCCGGCAGTTATCGAGCAGCGCCTGGCGGAAGACCTGGTCCATGCCGATCAGGCCCTGTTTCACATGGGACCGATTCTGCGGCACCTGCTTGGCAATGACGATACCTCGATCTTCAGCGATGAGGTGATTGCGCGCGTCAGGGGCATCATGGCCGATCTGGCGCGGCAGCTGGTGCAGGCGCTGGGCGAAGCCGCGGGGCATCGCGATGCGGCTGGCTGGGCGCATGAAGCCGGGCCGGGGCTTGCCGAGTTGCTGATGGGCAACAAGGCCCTGCTCGATCATGTCCACATGCTGGCGCTGGAATGGCAGCTGACAGACCGTCTTCACGGCAGGCAGGGCATTGACCCGGTGCTGCCACCGATGTTGCAGGAACTGATTGCGTCACCCGATCCTGACGAGGCCGCACGGGGCATGAACCTTCTTGCCGCGCAGGCCCGGTGCGGCCAGATGCTGCGGCGGATGCAACTGCCCCTGTCAGAGCTTCCGCACGAACTGCACCAGATGGCCGTGATCGCCATGCACGCCTATGTGGCGGATGATCCGGCCGGTCGCGATGCGGCGGACATCGCCGAGGCCGCGCTGCGCAAGGTGCGGAATGCCGCCACGTCGAGACTGGACCTTCTGGCCTATGCCGTGTCGCTGCCTCGATCAGACAGTGAACGGGCGCTGGATGTCGGGCATTCGGGTGCGGCACTCTTTCTCACGGCGCTGTCGGCACGGGCCGGGCTGACGCGCGAGATGGCCATCATGGCCACCACTGAAAGCCAGATGGCGCGGCTCTTCCTGGCGATGATCGCGGCTGGTGCCGGCAGGGAACAGATCGCAACCGCATTTGCCGCGTTCTTCCCGGAGCATATCCCCCCCGCCGTTCCCGCTGGTCTCACACCTTCGCGCGCCGCCGCCATGCTGGCCGGTTCGCATGGCGGAACTGGCGGCTGAGGTGACAGGCGCCGGGCCAATCTGCGGCCGTTGCGATGCCCATGACCGCCTTGTCGAGGCGGACGAGGCGCTTGCCGGGTTGCAGGTGCGCCTTGGCGGTTCCTATCCCGGCACTCTGGCGCTTGCCCCCCTGCTTCTGCTGGTGCGCAAGGTTCGCCAGTCCGGCATTGCCCTTTCCGCGACAATTGCGGCCGAAGATGATGGCCAGCCACTGACCTTTCACGCACGCGTCAGCCCTTGCGACGAGGGCACGCGCATCGCCATCACCGGGTGGCGACTGTCGGCCGATCACTGGTCAGCCGGTGCGGCGGGGCTTCACGATCCGGCATTGCTGCGCCAGCTGGCCGAGGCGCACATCATTCTCGATGCCGAACAGCGCGTGATTTCGGGCCACGCCGAAGCCGCAGACCTTGCCGAACTGGCCGCGGCGCTGGGGCAGGGCTTCGGGCGATACTGGACCGATCTCGTGACTTTGCCGGGCAATGCGCACCGCCAGCCATTGCACTGGCGGCTGCTCGATCAATGCACGGTTGCGATTGCGGGTTCGCCGCGCCAGTGGACGGCGCATCTCCTGCCGCTCGATCAGGCCGGGTTCGAGCTGCTGCTTGTCGCCACGACAGTGCTTGCGCCTGCCTCGCCCCCTTCATCCGCGCTGGCGCAGGCCGATGATCCGCCGGACTGGAAGGGCTTGCTGGGCAGCAGGCTGGCGCCAGCGCTGCGCATGCCGATAAACCGCATCGTGGCAAACGCCGAGACGATCCGGACGCGTCTGGCAGGACCGATTGCGGAACAGTATGTCGGCTATGCCGCCGACATCGCCGACGCGGGTCGGCACCTCCTTTCGCTGGTGGAGGACCTTTCCGATCTGGAAACCGTCGAGGACGAGGGCTTCGCTCCGGCGGTGGACGACCTCGATCTTGCCGATTGCGCGCGCCGCGCCGCGGGCATTCTGGGCGTGCGCGCAAGGGAAAAGGGCATTGCTGTGCATGTTCCCGGCCCGGACAGCATGATTCCCGCCACCGGCGAGTTCCGGCGCGTGCTCCAGATCCTGCTGAACCTCATCGGCAATGCCATTCGCTATTCACCGCAAGGCACCGCGATCACCATCGACGGCGGCAGCGACGGGACGCAATCGTGGCTTGCAGTCAGCGACGAGGGGAGCGGGCTTTCCCCCGATGAGGCCGAACGCGTCTTCGACAAGTTCGAGCGTCTCGGCCGCAGCGGCGATGGCGGGAGCGGCCTTGGTCTCTATATTTCGCGCAAGCTGGCAAGGGCGATGCACGGCGACCTGTCTGTCATGCCCGCCAACAATGATGCAGGCAGAACCGGCGCAAGGTTCGTGCTCAGCCTGCCCGCCGGTCACGAGATGCGCGCCAGCGCCTAGCGGCTGGGCGGGCGGTCAAGTCAGCGCGCCCGGCGCCAGGCTTCGTCATCACATTCCAAAAAACAGAAACGGCGGGACGGACGGGCCGTTCAGACCGTCCATCCCGCCATTTCGTGGCTTGTCTTGCCGATCAGCGCTGGCTGAGCGGCACGTAGTCGCGCTGCGTCGGCCCGGTGTAGAGCTGGCGCGGACGGCCGATCTTCTGGCCGGGGTCGCTGATCATTTCGTTCCACTGCGCCACCCAGCCCACGGTGCGAGCAAGGGCGAAGAGCACGGTGAACATGGTGGTCGGGAAACCGATCGCCGAAAGGATGATGCCCGAATAGAAATCGACGTTCGGGAACAGCTTCTTCTCGATGAAGTAAGGATCGCTCAGCGCGATTTCCTCAAGCCGCAGCGCGGTTTCGAACAGCGGATCCTGCACGTTCAGCGCCGCGAAGACTTCGCGCACGGTCTGCTGCATCACCGTGGCGCGCGGGTCGTAGTTCTTGTAGACGCGGTGGCCGAAGCCCATCAGGCGGAAAGGATCGTTCTTGTCCTTGGCGCGTTCGATATAGTGCTGGATGCGGTCGGGCGTGCCGATTTCCTTCAGCATGTTCAGCGCCGCTTCATTGGCCCCGCCATGTGCCGGACCCCACAGGCAGGCAATGCCCGCCGCGATGCAGGCAAACGGGTTGGCGCCCGAAGAACCGGCCAGGCGCACGGTCGAGGTGGAAGCGTTCTGTTCATGGTCGGCATGGAGGATGAAGATCCGGTCCAGCGCCTTCTCGACTTCGGGGATCACTTCATATTCCTCGGCCGGCACGCCGAAGGTCATCTTCAGGAAGTTGCCGGTGTAGGAAAGCCGGTTGTCGGGATAGACGAAAGGCTGACCCACCGAATACTTGTAGGCCATGGCCGCGATGGTAGGCATCTTGGCGATCAGCCGGTGCGAGCTGATCTTGCGGTGCTGCGGATCGGAAATGTCGGTGCTGTCGTGATAGAATGCCGACAGCGCGCCCACCACGCCGCACATGATCGCCATCGGGTGCGCATCGCGACGGAAGCCGCGGTAGAAGGTGGAAAGCTGCTCGTGCAGCATCGTGTGCCGGGTGATGGTGCGGCTGAAATCGGCCAGTTCCTGCTGGCTGGGCAGTTCCCCGTTGAGCAGCAGATAGCTGACTTCCATGAAGCTGGAATGTTCGGCGAGCTGGCCGATGGGATAACCGCGATGAAGCAGCACGCCTTCATCGCCGTCGATATAGGTGAGTGCGGAATCGCAGCTTGCCGTCGAGGTGAAGCCGGGATCGTAGGTGAACATCCCGGTCTGTGCATAGAGCTTGCGGATATCGATTACGTCGGGTCCGATCGTGCCGCTCTTGATCGGCATGTCGAGGGACTTGCCCCCTGCCGTCAACGAAGCCTGATTGTCGCTCACGCCTAAGCTCTCCTTTTTCTCGTGCCCTTACAAAGCCCTGCCCACGGTCAAACCAACTGGTCGCGGATACGCGCCAGCGATTCGTCCTTCCCCAGCAGGGCCAATACGTCGAAAATACCCGGCGAGGTAGTCTGTCCCGTCAGGCTTGCGCGCAACGGTTGGGCGATCTTGCCCAAACCTGTCCCAAGCTCCTCGGCCATTTGTTTCACCGTGGCCTCCAGCCCCTCGGTTGTCCAGCCGTTTTCGGCTTCCAGAGCCGCTGCGAGGCGGCCCAGAAGCGCCTTTGCGTCCTCGGTCAGGAGCGCGGCGGCCTTGTCTGTCATGGTCAGCGGACGCCTGGCGAAAAGAAATGCCGCACCGGCGGCAAGTTCGTTGAGATCGGCCGCCCGCACCTTGAGCACCGGCATGGCCCGTGTCAGGAGATCAAGGCCGGTCTCGGCCGAGAAACCCGGCTCGGTCGCCGCAAGCCTTGGCGCGATCAGCCCGGCAAGACGCGCATCGTCCGCCTCGCGCAGATAATGCCCGTTCAGGTTGAGCAGCTTCTTGATGTCGAACCGGGAGGCGCCCTTGTTCACATCGCTGATGTCGAACCATTCCACCGCCTGCTCGCGGCTGATGATTTCCTCGTCGCCGTGGCCCCAGCCCAGACGCAGCAGGTAGTTGAACACCGCTTCGGGCAGCAGCCCCATTTCATCGCGGTAGGCATCGACGCCGAGCGCGCCGTGCCGCTTGGAAAGCTTCGCGCCGTCCGCCCCATGGATCAGCGGAATGTGCGCATAAACGGGATCGGGCCAGTTGCCCTCGATCGCGTTCATCGCGCGGATCACCACAAGCTGGCGAAAGGCGTTGTTGATATGATCGTCGCCGCGGATGACGTGAGTCACGCCCATGTCGTGGTCGTCGACCACCACGGCCAGCATGTAGGTGGGCGTGCCATCCGAACGCAGGATCACGAAGTCGTCCAGTTCCGCATTCTGCACCGTGATCTCGCCTTGGACCTGGTCAGCGATGGTCGTCTCGCCCTCGCGCGGGGCCTTGACCCGGACGACATAGGGCGCGCCATCCGGCCACCGTTCGGGCGCCGCGTCGCGCCATTCGCTGTCGATGCGGAAGGGGCGGCGCTCGGCCTGCGCCTTTTCGCGGCGCTGCGCCAGTTCTTCGGGCGTCAGGTAGCAGCGATAGGCATGACCGGCTTCGAGCAGCCGATGCGCAACCTCGGCATGGCGGGCAGAGCGCGCAAACTGGAAGACAGGGGCCTCGTCGCCCCCCAGACCCAGCCAGTTCAACCCGTCGAAGATTGCCGCAATCGCCTCGTCCGTGGACCGGGCGCGATCGGTATCCTCGATGCGCAGCAGGTATTTGCCGCCGTGGTGGCGCGCATAGAGCCAGTTGAACAGGGCTGTGCGGGCGCCGCCAATGTGCAGGAAGCCGGTGGGCGAGGGCGCAAAGCGCGTGACGACATGTCCCTTGGCGGGCGATCCTGCAGAAACGGTGTTACTGGCGCTTGCCATCGGCCGCGCTTTCCTTCCCTGTGAATGTCATGGCGTCCCCGGCGGCAGTTGGACCTGCGGCAGATCGTTCCGCCGCCGATCCGGGCTTTGCCCCGGCCGGACGCGCGCGGCATTGCGGCATCCTGCGGCGATTGTCCAGCATGCTTGATCGTGTCGATCATTTCCTTGAACGGCATCCGTTCGAGCGGGGATTGTGGCTCGTCGTCGGCTTTGCCGCCGGCATCGCGGGATGGATCGCATTGCCCTCAGTCTGGCACTGGCTGTCCTTGCTGGCCGCGCTTTCGGCCGTGGCGCTTGTGGCAGTGCTGGGTGTGGACGCGGTGCGCTGGCCGCATCTGCGGCTTGCCATCTTCGGCATGGCAGTCATGGCCGGAGCAGGATGCGGCACGATCTGGATGAAGTCCGCACTGGTCGGGCAGCCCGGAATCGCGCGTCCGGTGGTGGCGGATCTTCACGCAATCCTGCTGGAGAGGCGCGAGGAGCCGGCCAAGGGCAGGACGCGGCTGCTATTGCAGGTTCGCCTGGCAGAGTTTGCCCGGCCGGTGCGGGTCCGGGTAAACCTTGGCGATGCCGAGGACCGGCCGGAGATTGCCGAAGGTGCCGTGCTGCGCCTGCGCGCCCGGCTCATGCCGCCCGCTCCGCCCATGCTTCCGGGGGCATACGACTTTGCGCGAACCGCCTGGTTTGATGGGATCGCCGCAACCGGCACCGTGCTCGGCAAGGTCGCGGTCATCACGCCATCGTCCGATGGTCCGCGCCTGCGCAGTCTCCAGCGGTCGCTTGCCGCGCACGTAAGGGCCAATCTCTCCGGATCGCCCGGCGCCATCGCCGCCGCGCTGGCCAGCGGGGATCGCGGCGCGATTGCCCGCGGCGACGAAGATGCCATGCGCGATGCCGGGCTGACGCATCTGCTTTCGATCAGCGGCCTGCATGTCAGTGCGCTGGTTGGCGCGGTCTATTGGCTGGTGGCACGCCTGCTGGCGCTTGTTCCCTGGATTGCCTTGAGGATCCGCGTGCCGATTGCCGCTGCGCTGGCTGGTGCGCTTGCAGGCATCGCCTATACCCTGCTGACGGGTGCAGAGGTTCCGACGATCCGCTCGTGCATCGGTGCACTGCTGGTTCTGGTCGCGCTCGCACTTGGCCGTGATCCCTTGTCGATGCGGATGGTTGCCGCCGGGGCCATGATCGTGATGCTGTTCTGGCCGGAGGCGCTGCTTGGCCCCAGCTTCCAGATGAGCTTTGCGGCTGTCATCGCCATCATTGCCTTCCATTCGGCAGCCCCGGTCCGCGGTTTTCTGGCGGGTGACCATCATGGCACCGTGACCAGGCTGCTGCGCGGCCCGATCCTGCTGCTGGCAACCGGGGTGGTGATCGAACTGGCGCTCATGCCGATCGGTCTGTTCCATTTTCACCGCGCGGGGGTTTACGGCGCGCTGGCCAATGTGATCGCCATTCCCCTCACGACTTTTGTCATCATGCCGCTTGTCGGGCTGGCGCTCATGCTGGACCTTGCAGGAGGGGGGGCGCCGGTCTGGTGGTGTGCGGGCAAAAGCCTTGAGGCATTGCTGGCCCTGGCTCACTTCGTTGCGTCGCAGCCAGGTGCCGCTGCAATGCTTCCGGCAAGCGCGCCATCAGCCTTCGCGGTCTTCGTTGCCGGTATGCTGTGGCTGGCGCTTTGGACCGGACCCGTCCGCTACTGGGGCGCCTTGCCTGCTGCCGTGGCAGTTGCGGCCATGGTCCTTGCGCCCGCTCCCGATATTCTCGTGACCGGAGATGGCCGCCATGTCGCCCTCGTAGCGTTTCGCGATGTTGAATCTGTCGGAGCGGCGGTGGCGACACCACGTGCGGGCGGCAATGGCCTGATGCCCGAACTGGTCCTCCTGCGCGCTGGCCGCAGCGATTATGTCCGGGAGAACCTGATTGAAAGCGCCGGGATTGCCGGACAAGTGCGCGCGATCGACGACTGGCCGGACGCCCGCTGTTCCGAGGACTTTTGCAGCGCCGTTCTGGTCCGCAGGGATGGAGCCGGCAGGCAGCGCCATCTTGCCCTGCTCCTTTCGCGGTCGGCGCACTATGTCGATGATCTTGCGCTCGCGGCGGCCTGCGAAAAATCCGACATCGTGATTTCGGATCGCCGCCTGCCTGCAAGCTGCCGCCCCCGTCTGCTCAAGGCAGACCGGGCCTTCCTTGCCCGGTCCGGCGGGCTTGCCATCAGCCTTGCCCCAAGCCCGGAAGGAGTGGAAAGCGCAGCGGATGCAAGCACGGGCCACAAGCCATTGCCGTTCCGCGCCGCCGAACTTTCGTTGCGCACGGTGTCGCAGACGCAAGACCGCCATGGCTGGTATCCTTGGCCACCCTCCGAAAGGGCTTCTGCCGCGAGATAACAGCAGCATGAGGAACCGAAGGCAATGGCCACGGATAGGAAGACCCATTCCCGGCGAGCGCACGGTCCGAGGGGGAAGATCGATCGTTGGCCGATCTGTCCCGCCCCCGACCGACCGCCCCCTCATCCGCCGGTCACGCTCCGCTGGAGCGCCTCAAGCGGCCGGGAAGGGCAAATCAGTGGTAGCGGCGAAGAAGCCCTGCGAGCTTGCCCTGAACCGCAACTTCCTCAGGCCGGTAGAACTGGGGATCATAGGCCGCATTTGCAGGGTCAAGCCGGATCATGCCCTTCTCGCGGTGGAGGAACTTGAGGGTCGCTTCCTCGCCGCGCACGAGCGCAACCACGATTTCGCCGTCGCGGGCAACATCGGTCTTGCGCACGAGGGCATAATCGCCGTCGAAAATGCCCGCCTCGATCATCGAATCTCCCGAAACCTCCAGCGCGTAATGCTCTCCTGCGCCAAGCAGGGCGGCGGGAACCGGCAAGGTCGCCGTCGTCTCCAGCGCCTCGATCGGCACACCGGCGGCAATCTTGCCGTGCAAGGGCAGTTCGATCACATCATTGGCAGGCGTGGGGGCGGGCTTCAGCGGCGTGCGAAGCGATGCGGGCGAGACTGCGGCGCCGACTGCTTCGCGGGGGGGCGCCGCGACGGCGGCCTTTCCGACTGCGCTTTCAGGCTTGCGCAGCACTTCAAGCGCGCGCGCGCGATTGGGCAGGCGGCGGATGAAGCCGCGCTCTTCAAGTGCGGAGATGAGCCGATGCACACCGGACTTCGACTTGAGATCGAGCGCCTCCTTCATTTCCTCGAACGAAGGGGATATGCCGGTTTCCTCAAGCCGGGTCTGGATGAAGATGAGCAGATCATGCTGCTTGCGGGTCAACATAGGCGGCACCTTCCGCAAAAGCGACTTCCGGCGAAATCGCGGCGCTTATCCAAGCCGGAACATTTGCGTTAACCGGCGAACGAATGCGGAACGGATAAGCAACTTCTATCAGGCCGTCAAGCAATACCGCCATTTTCGAGCAGGAACACAGGAACATCCGTGCCGGCGGCAAGCGGCTTGGCCATGGCAGGGCGCATGACCAGCGCATTGGCCAGCGCCAGCGGCGAAAGCGCACCCGAATCCTGCAAGGGCAGAAGGCTGACGCTGGATCCGTCCCAGCAGGCGCGCAGGAACTCCATGCGCCCGCCGCCTTGTTCCATTGGGGTGGAAAGACGTGCCTTGACCGGACGGGGCAGCGGGGCCTTTGCGCCAAGCGCGGCGCGCAGCAGCGGCAAAAGGAACAGGAACGCGGTCACGAAGGCCGAAGCCGGATTTCCGGGCAATCCGAGGATGATCTGGCCCTGAATGGTCTCGCTGTCGCGCCGGGCAACCAGCAGCGGCTTGCCGGGCTTGATCGCCACGCGCCAGAAATCGGTCGAGGCGCCCAGCCTTGCCAGCGCCGGTCGCACCATGTCATGATCGCCCACCGAAACACCGCCGCTGGTGACAATGATGTCCGCGTCCGCCGCGCTTTCCATTGCCGCAACGAGCGCATCGGCACGGTCCGGCACCGGACCGACGTGACGGACATCGACCGGCAGCGTCCCTGCCATGGCGCAGAGCATGGGACCGTTGCTTGCCGGAATCTGATGGGCTTGGGGCATCCGTCCCGGTGCGACCAGCTCGTCGCCGCTGTCGATCACCGTGAGCCTCAGCCGCCTGCGAACCGGCAGGACGGCATGTCCGCCTGCAATGGCGAGCGCGATCTGCGCCGGCCCCAGACGTTCGCCAGCGGCAAGCAGGATGGCATCCTTCGCAAAGTCCATTCCCGCCGGACGGACATGGCGCGCCGGGGGCGATGGCTGCTCTCCTGAAAGGCGCAGTTCCTCGCCAAGACGCTCGGCGTCCTCCTGAAGCAGGACCATGTCCGCCCCTTCGGGAACGATTGCGCCGGTGCTGATCCGCACCGCCTCGTTGGGGCCGACCGCACCGCCAAAGGGATGCCCGGCCGCGCTTTCGCCAATGATCCGCCACGGTCCCGGCAGATCGGCGCTGCGCAGGGCATAGCCGTCCATGGCGGAAAGGGGCGCGGCGGGCTGCATGCGCCGTGCGTGGAGCGGCGCGGCGAGATAGTGGCCGACGCAGTCGGCCACCTTGCGCTCCTCCACGGGCGGGCACGGCGCAAGCGCCAGCAGCCGTGCCTGCGCTTCGACCAGGGGAAGGGGCGGCGCTCTCATTCCTCAAGCCGCCAGGTGCCTGACTTTCCGCCGCATTTTTCAACCAGACGAATACCTTCGATCACCATGCCCTTGTCGAGCGCCTTGGCCATGTCATAGATCGTCAGCAGCGCGACGGACACGGCGGTGAGTGCTTCCATCTCGACCCCGGTCTTTCCGGTGAGCGAGGCGGTGGCGGTGCATTCCACGCATCCATTGCCGAAAGCGAAATCGAGGTTCACTGCATCGAGTGCGAGCGGATGGCACAGCGGGATGAGTTCGCCGGTCCGCTTGGCCGCCATGATCCCCGCAATCCTTGCCGGGCCAAGAACCTCCCCCTTCGGGCCATTGCCCGATTGCACCGCTGCCAGCGCTTGCGCGCTCATCCGGATCATGCCGCGGGCGATGGCCACGCGCCGCGTTTCGGCCTTGCCGCCGGTGTCCACCATGCGGGCGGTTCCGGCGGCATCGATGTGGCTCAGTCCGCTCATCCGGTCCTCTCGGTTGTGCAATCTCGGTTGGCTGAACGGCGCTTGCCGCATGGCCGCCATGGCCGGATCGTTGCGGTTTTTCAAGGCTGACGCATGCGTGGGGAAGGTCACTGCGCCTTCGCCGTGGCCTCTTTCAGCGCTTTGGCAATCTGCTCCTGCGTTGCCGCGACGATCCGGTTCACCCCTTCGGCATTGGGATGAATGTTGTCCTCAAGCATGAGTGCGCGATTGCCCAGCACCGGTTCAAGGAAGAACGGCACAAGGCCCGCCTTGTGCATCCTGGCAAGGTCTGGCCAGATCGGGTTGAACCGGCGGGTGTAGTCCTTTCCAAGGTTGGGCGCGGCGAGCATTCCGGTGAGGATGACGGGGATTTTCCGCTTGTCGAACTCGTCGAGAATGGCATCGAGATTCGCACGGGTTTCCTCAGGCGGAAGGCCGCGGAGCATGTCGTTGCCGCCAAGCCCCACCAGCGCGAGTGCGGGTTTCACCGGCTGGTTGTCGAGCGTGAAGGCAAGCCTCTGCCGCGCGGCCGCAGTGGTATCACCGGAGACACCGGCATTGACCACTCGCGCAGGCGTTCCCGCCGCATTGAGCGCCGCCTCCAGCCTCGGCGGGAATCCCTCACCCGGTTTCAGGTTATAGCCCGCATAAAGACTGTCACCGAAGGCAAGGATGACGGGCGCATCGGCCGGAACCGGGGCCGGTCGGGCTTCGGCAGAAGCGGCAGCCTGCGGATCCTGCGTGCTGCTTGAGGAACAGGCCGCGATCAGGGCGCAGGCAAAAAGGGTGGAAAGCAGGGTCGCGATGCGCATTGAAACTCCTTCGGCGCGCACCCAAGTGCCGGTTGCACGCTGCAACCAATCTATGCCACCTGAGGCCCGTGACAAGTTCTCCTCTTCCGGTCATCACCGCATCCGCCCTCACGCTTTCGCTTGGAACAGGCGAGGCGCGGGTGGACATCCTGCGCGGCATCGACCTTCGCGTCATGCCCGGCGAGGCGCTGGCGCTGCTGGGGCCTTCGGGTTCGGGCAAATCGTCGCTGCTGGCCATCCTTTCCGGGCTTGAGCGCGCGAGCGGCGGCAGCCTTCAGGTTGCAGGTGCCGATTTTGCCGCGCTGGATGAAGATGGCCTTGCGGCCGCGCGGCGGGGGCGCATCGGCATCGTGCTTCAGGCGTTTCATCTCCTGCCGACCATGACCGCGGTCGAGAATGTGGCGACACCGCTTGAACTGGCCGGGATCGGTGATGCCATGGCGCGGGCCGAGGCAGAACTTGCCGCGGTGGGCCTGGGGCATCGGCTCCACCATTATCCGGCGCAGCTTTCCGGGGGCGAGCAGCAGCGCGTGGCAATTGCCCGCGCGCTCGCTCCGCGCCCCGCCATCCTCTTTGCCGACGAACCCACCGGCAACCTCGATCATGCAACCGGCGAAGCCGTGGCAGATCTGCTTTTCGCCCGCGCTGGTGAAGCGGGCGCCACGTTCATCATGGTGACGCACGACGAGGCGCTGGCCGCACGATGCAGCCGGATCGTGCGTCTGGCCGATGGCAGGATCGTTTCGGACAGCGGATCGGGTCCCGCCGCATGAGCAAGGCCGCAGGTGGCTTTGCAGGCAGCGGGCGTGCGGGCATGGCGCTGACGTGGCGGGCCGCATGGCGGATCGCGCGGCGCGGGCTGGACTGGCGGTTCAAGGGCTTGCGGCTGCTGCTGGTCTGTCTGGTGCTGGGCACCGCGGCGCTGGCGGCAATCGGCACGCTGACCGGCGCGATCGAGCGCGAACTGGTTGCGCGCGGGCGGGAAATGCTTGGCGCCGATCTGGAGTTCACGCTGGCCGCGCGCACCCCTGCGCCTGAGGAACGGGCCGCGATTGCCGCGCTGGGCACGCTTTCCGAAGGCGCGCGGCTTCAGGCCATGGCGCGCTTGCCGGGCGAGCAGACGCGCACCACGCCAGTGGAACTGAAGGCGGTGGACGCCCGATGGCCGCTCTATGGCCGCTTCACGCTTCAGGACAGCGGATCAACAGCCATACTCCGCGAAGCGGGCGCGCCCACGGGCATGACCGCATGGATCGCGCCGGGCGTGGCCGACCGGCTTGGCGTGAAGCCGGGCGACACACTGCTGGTAGGGGAAGCATCGCTCAGGGTCGGGGGCATCATTGCCGCCGAACCGGACAGGCTGGCCGAAGGTTTCTCGCTGGGGCCAACAGTCATCATCAGCCGGGAAGCACTCGAAGCCTCGAAGCTGGTGCAGCCCGGTTCGATGGTGCGATGGAAGCTGCGGCTCCGGCTTTCCGATGGGGCCGACCCTGCGGCGCTGGGCGAGGCGATCAAGGCGCGCTTTCCACTGGCCGGGTATGAAGTGCGCACGCGCGAAAAGGCGTCGCCGGGCCTGGACCGGTTCGTTTCGCGCATGGGCCAGTTCCTGGTGCTGGTGGCGCTGGCTGCGCTGGCGATTGCGGGCATCGGCATCGGCAACGGGGTGAACTCCTATCTGGAGGCTCGGCGTGGCTCCATCGCGACGCTGAAGATCCTCGGCGCATCGAGCCGCGACATCGCGCGCATCTATCTTCTGCAACTTGCCGTAGCCTCGGCGCTGGCGATCATGGCAGGTCTCGTCATCGGGGTAGGCGTTACCCCGCTGATCGGACGGGCCTTGCAGGGGCTGCTGCCGATCGAGACGGGTCTTGTCGTCGATGTTCCTGCGCTGGCCGTCGCGGCAGTCTATGGGGCATTGATCGCGCTGACCTTTGCCGCTCCGCCGCTCGTGCGGGCGCGGGCATTTCCGGCCATGGCGCTGATGCGGGCGCGGATCAGCCCGCTGGCGGGGGGCTGGCGCGGCGCTCTGCCGCCGGTGGCAGCCGGGCTGGGGGGGATTGCGGCAATGGCCGTGCTGACCGCACCGCAGAAACTCCTTGCCGCAGGCTTCCTCGGCGGAGCAGCGGCGCTGTTTCTTCTGCTATCGGGGCTGGGCTGGGCAATCGGGCGGATCGCGGCGCACCTGCCCCGGCCGAACGGCGCGATAGCCCGCATGGCGCTGGCCAATCTGCACCGGCCCGGCGCGCAGACATCGGCGCTGGTCGTGGCGCTGGGTTTTGGCCTGTCTGCGTTCGTGCTGCTCGCCGCGGTCCAGACGAGCCTTGATGGCAATATCGTGCGCCGCGTGCCGAACCGGGCGCCCGATTACTTCGTTCTCGACCTGCCACGGGACCGGGTTGCGGCTTTCGATGCCATCGTCCGTGCCGCGGCGCCGGATGCGGAAATCCGCAAGGTTCCGGCGCTGCGCGGCAGCATCGTCGCCTACGGCCCGGAAGACCGCATGACGCGGGTTGCCGACCTGAAGGAGATTCCCGACAATGCCTGGCCCCTGCGCGGGGACCGGGGCCTGACCTATGCCGACGAAGTGCCGCAGGGCAATGTTCTCACCGAGGGAAAATGGTGGCCCAGGTATTATGCGGGCGAACCGCTGGTTTCGGTTGACGATGATCTGCGCGCCGCGCTGGGCCTCAGTCTTGGCGACCGGATTTCCGTTTCCATCCTCGGCGTCGAACGCAGCGCCCGGATTGCCTCGTTCCGCAGGATCGACTGGGAAAACATGGGCTTCAACTATGTGCTCGTCTTCAGTCCGAATGCGATTGCCGATGCGCCGCACAACCTTGCCGCCACGATCAGCCTGCCCGAAAGCGAAAAGACCGCCGCGACACGCGCGGCCATTCTTGGCGGTCTGGTAAAGGCACTCCCTTCCAGTTCGGTGATCGAGATCGGTCCGGTGCTGGGGCAGGCACGCGCAATTCTCGGCCAGATGAGCACGGCCATTCTGGCGGCGGCGAGCGTTGCGGTGCTTTCCGGCATGGCGGTGCTGGCAGGTGCGATTGCCGCCGCGCGCGAGCGCAAGACCTATGACAACGTGATCCTGCGGGTGCTGGGGGCAAGCCGCAGGCAGCTTCTGGCCTTGCTTCTGGCGGAATACCTGCTGCTGGGCGCAATACTTGCGCTGCTGGCGCTGCTTCTGGGAAGCGGGGTGGCATGGGCGATCGTGGTCTGGCTGTTCGAGTTTGACTGGCTGCCTGACTGGCCGCGCATTCTGGGCGTGCTGGTGGCGGGCGTCGGGCTGGTCATGGCACTTGCGGTGGGTGGCTCGCTCGGCCTCCTGCGCACCCGCCCGGCACAGGCCCTGCGCGAACTTTAGGGGGCGGTCCGGTCTCGGAGCCTCAATCGCCGGTCAGTCGCGCTTGCCCTTCGATCACAATTGCCGCACCTTTGCGCCGGGATTGGATTGCAGGAGTTCTGGCCATGGGTGAGGTGGTTCAGGAAGGGGCGCGTTCGCCGGTAGCGCCGGTAACAGTGGCTCGGGATCTTGCGCTTCAGGATCTGCGCGCGGCGCTTGTGGCGGGCTGGCGCGATTTTGCGGCCTGTCCGGCTTTCGGGCTGTTCTTTGGCGGCATCTATGTCGCGGCGGGCCTGCTCATCTGGGCAGTGCTGTTTCGCGGCGGGCAGGTGGCATGGCTGGTGCCTGCGGCGGCGGGCTTTCCCCTGCTCGCGCCGTTCGTGGCCGTGGGGCTTTACGAGGTTAGCCGCCGCCGCGAAAGTGGCGAACCGATGCGTTGGGCGGCCGTGCTTGGAGCGCTGCGCGGGCGCGGGGACGAGCAGATCATTTCGATGGGCGTGATCGTGTTCGTGGCATTCGGCTTCTGGCTCATGGTTGCCCACGGCATCTTTGCGATCTTTCTGGCCGAATCCGGGATCGGCACCGAATCGATGGCGATTTTCGGCACCACCGCAGGGATTGCCATGCTCGTGGTCGGCACCATCGTGGGCGCCATCATGGCGCTGGCCTTCTATGCCATTACCGTCATCAGCCTGCCGATGCTGGTCGACCGCGAGGTCGACTTCCTGACCGCGATCATCACCAGCCTCGCCACGATCCGTTGCAACGGCTTTGTCATGCTGGTCTGGGCGGGCGTGATCGCGGGGCTGCTGCTGGTTGCGCTGCTGCCGCTGTTCCTTGGGCTCCTGGTGGTGCTGCCGGTGCTGGCCCACGCGACATGGCACCTTTATCGCCGCGTGGTAGGCCCGGCCTGAACGCTGGCGCGGGTGCGCGGCATCAGCCGCCCAGCAGGGTCCGCGTGGCAGCCTCCACATCATCCTGACGCATCAGGCTTTCGCCCACAAGGAACGTGCGCGCCCCGCACTTTTCGATGCGCTGAAGATCGGCATGGGTGTTGATGCCGCTTTCGCTTACGAGCAGCGTGCCTTCGGGCGCGAGCGGGGCAAGCCGCTCCGTTGTCGCAAGATCGGTGACAAAGCGCTTGAGATCGCGGTTGTTGACGCCGATCAGCCGCGATTTCAGGAGGCTGGCGCGCTCCATTTCCCGTTCGTCGTGCACTTCGACGAGCGCGTCCATCCCCTGCTCAAGCGCCGCTGCTTCAATTTCCGCCATCTGCTGGTCAGACAGGCAGGCCGCGATGATGAGGATGGCATCGGCGCCCATTGCGCGCGCTTCCAGGCATTGCCACGGGTCGACCATGAAATCCTTGCGGATGACCGGAAGTGTGCAGGCAGCGCGGGCTTCGACAAGATAGTCCTCGTGCCCCTGAAAATAGGGGGCATCGGTGAGCACCGAAAGGCAGGCGGCGCCGCCCGCCTGATAGGCGCGGGCATGGGCCGCTGGCTGGAAATCGGCGCGGATCAGGCCCTTGGACGGGCTGGCCTTCTTGATTTCGGCGATCAGGGCATAACCGGTGGCGGCCTTCGCACGCAGTGCCGCCTCGAACCCGCGTGGCGCACCCTGCGCACTGGCGCGCGCAGCAAGATCGGCGGTGGATACGGCCGCCTTGCGGGCGGCGACTTCGGCGCGCTTCGCATCGCAGATTTCGGTCAGCATATCGGTCATTGCGGCACCTTCGGGTGTGTCTTGGCGCTGGACTTCACAGGGCTTGATTTCACAGGGCTTGATTTCACAGGGCTTGATTTCACAGGGCTTGATTTCACAGGGCTTGATTTCAAAGGGCTTGATTTCAAAGGGCTGGGTTCACTGAAGCGCGGCGATCCAGCAATTGAGCAAGGCGTTGGCAAGGCCCTTGTCGATTGCCTCTGCGGCCTCTTCCACCCCTTCAGACCAATCGCGCGCCTCGCCCGCCACGATCAGGGCGGCTGCGGCGTTGAACAGCACGGCATCGCGATAAGGGCCTTGCTCCCCCATCAGCAATGCGCGCAAGGCAGCGGCATTGTGCTGCGGATCGCCGCCCCGGATAGCCTCGACAGGCGCGGTTGCAAGCCCGGCGTCGGCCGGGTGGATGCGGCGCATGGCAAGATCGGTGCCGCGCACTTCGGCCAGTTCGTTGCCGCCCGCAAGGCTGAGTTCGTCAAGGCCCTCGTCGCCGGAGACGACCATCGCGTGATCGGTGCCCAGGCGGCTCAGCGCGTCGGCGTAGATGGGCACGTAGGCCGGACGGGCAATGCCCACAAGCTGACGCCGCACGCCTGCGGGGTTGGCCAGAGGCCCCATGAGGTTGAAGATCGTGCGCCGCCCCAGTGCCTTGCGGATGGGCATGATCCGGCCCATGGCCGGATGGTGCCGCGCGGCAAACAGAAAGCAGATGCCAAGATCGTTAAGCGTGCTTTCCGCCGTTTCGGCCGCGCGATCAAGGTTGAGGCCCAGCGCTTCGAGCGTGTCTGCCGCCCCTGCCTTGGAACTCGCGGCGCGGTTGCCATGCTTGGCCACGGGCACGCCGCAGGCCGCCACGACGAGGCTCACCGCCGTGGATACGTTGAGCGTGTGATGACCGTCGCCGCCGGTGCCGCACACATCGATGGCATTGGCCGGAGCCTTGATCGGGATCATGCGCGCGCGCATGGCGCGGGCAGCACCGGCAATCTCGCCTGCGGTCTCGCCGCGCTCGGACAGGGCCACCAGAAACGATGCGATGTCTTCGTCGTTCACTGCACCATCAAGGATCGCGCCGAAGGCTTCCTCGGCTTCGGCTTCTTCCAGCGGTTGCGCAGGGGGTGGCAGCCGCGTCATGCCGGAACCGGATTGGTCCTGATGCCGCACAGCTTCAGGAAATTGCCGATCATGGCATGACCGTGCTCGGTGGCGATGCTTTCGGGATGGAACTGCACGCCGTGGATGGGCAGCGAGACATGGCGGAAACCCATGACGTGCGTATCGTCCGACTGCGCGTTGACCGCAAGGCAATCGGGAATGTCCGTCACGATCAGCGAGTGATAGCGCGTGGCGATGAACGGGCTGGGCAGACCTTCGAACACGCCTGTGGCATCGTGCGTGACGGGCGATGTCTTGCCGTGCATCAGCCCGCCGCGCACCACCTTGCCGCCAAAGTATTGCCCGATGGACTGGTGGCCAAGGCAGACCCCCAGCAAGGGCAGCCCGGCATCGGCCGCCGCGCCGACGAGTTCAAGGCTGATTCCGGCCTCGTTGGGCGTGCACGGACCGGGTGAGAGCAGGAACCCCTGCGCGCCGGTCTTGATCGCCTGTTCGGCGCTGAGCGCATCGTTGCGCACGACCTCAACCTCCGCGCCCATTTCCATGAGGTAGTGGACGAGGTTCCAGGTGAAGCTGTCGTAGTTGTCGATGACGAGGATCATGGCTGCCTACTGCCCGAACTTGGCTTGCGTGGCGACACGGATCGCCTCGCGTGCGGCAGCGAAAAGCGCGCCGCTCTTCGCCTCGCATTCGCGCTGTTCGTAAGCCGGGTCTGAATCCGCGACGATACCTGCCCCTGCCTGAACGTGGAGCACGCCATCCTTGAGAATGCCGGTGCGCAGGACAATGCAGCTGTCGACCGAGCCGTCGGGCGCGAAGTAGCCGACGCCGCCGGCATAGGCGCCGCGGGTTTCCGGTTCCAGCTCTGCGATGATCTCGCAGGCGCGCACCTTGGGCGCGCCGCTGACGGTGCCAGCGGGAAAGCCTGCAAAGAGCGCATCGACACTGTCGGCGCGGCTCGTGTCAAGCTGGCCGACCACGTTCGAGACGATGTGCATGACGTGGCTGTAACGCTCGACCGTATAGCTTTCCGTCACTTTCACGGTGCCAGCCCTCGCCACCCGGCCCACGTCGTTGCGGCCAAGATCAAGCAGCATGAGGTGTTCGGCGCGTTCCTTGGGATCGGCCAGCAGCGATTCCTCGTTGGCGCGGTCTTCCTCGGCGGTCTTGCCGCGCGGGCGGGTTCCGGCGATCGGGCGGATGGTGACTTCGCCATCGCGGATGCGCACGAGGATTTCCGGGCTGGAGCCGGTCAGGGCAAAGCCCGGCATGTCGAGGAAATAGAGAAACGGCGAAGGGTTGATCCGGCGCAGGGCGCGGTAGAGCGCGATCGGCGGAAGCGGGAAGGGCGTGGTAAAGCGCTGGGCGAGAACGACCTGAAAGATGTCGCCCGCCTCGATATAGTCCTTCGCCCGCGTGACCATGCGCGCATATTCGGCCGCTGCCATGACCGGCTGCGGGCTGATGTCGATGCTCTGGGCAAGCCGGGTGTCGGCCGGTGCCGGAGTGCCCAGTCTGCGCAAGGCATTGTCGATGCGCTCGGCGGCCGCTTCGAGGAGATGCTGCGGGTTGCCTCCTTCCGCCCAGACCGGCGCGATGGCAAACAGTTCGTCCGAAAGGCGATCGAACACCATCACCACGGTCGGGCGGGTGAACAGCATGTCCGGCAGGACAAGATCGCTCTGCGCGGCGCGGGGGAGTTTCTCGACGAGGCCGATCGTCTCGTAACCGAAATAGCCGACAAGACAGGCAAGCGCCGGAGGCAGGGCCGCCGGAACATCGATCCGGCAGGCCGCCACAAGGGCGCGCAGTTCCGACAGGGCATCGCCGGGCAGCGGCGCAAAGGCGGCCTTGTCGTGCCGCCAGATCCGGTTGATCTCGGCCTGCGTGCCGGTGGCGCGAAAGACGAGATCGGGATCGATCCCCAGCAGGCTGTAACGTCCGCGAACTTCGCCCCCTTGCACGGATTCGAGCAGGAAGTCACCGCGCCCGCTTTCCATCAGCTTGAGCGCTGCACCGACCGGGGTTTCCGTATCGACAATCAGCTTGCGCCAGATCAGCGCTGGCTTGCCTTGCGAGAGGAGGGCAAGCGCCTCGTCGCGGTTCTCCACCGCATCGCGCTCCAGCCGGGCCATGGTATCGGTCGGGTTCATCGGCGGACTTGCTTCGTCACTTCGGGCGGATCACTGCGCGTTCGCCCCGGTCAACTGGTTGCGCACCGCGGTTATGCCGGCCTGGTTGCGTTCAACGCCGACATCCTTGCGGATGGCGAGACGGAACTGTTCGGCATATTCCGCTCCGGCGTCTTCACCGAGTTCGCGCGAAACCTGCGTGAACACGGCATCCGTGCGCTTCACTTCGCCCGGCACGATGTCCTTGAGCGTCACGACATACCAGCCCGCCTTGTCCGCGCCTTCGAGCCGCTTGTTGCTGCCCTTCGCCATGGCGAACATGAGGGCGAGCGGGGCGGGAACCTGCCCTTTCATCTGCGTGAGCGCCTGACGCGGCAGATCGACCGCCTGCGGCGGGGGTAGCGCCGCCCCGGCCAGCTTCATTGCCTCGGCAAGCGGGGTGCCCTTGTCGAGAGCGGCAAGGATCTTTTCGGCAGCCTGCTTTGCCTTGGCGGAGCCCTGCTCGACGGCCCAGTCGCGCATCACCATGTCGCGGATGGCTTCCAGCGGAGCAGGGGTGGCGGGCGTGATTTCATCCACATCGAATATCGCGAACTGCTCGCCTGCCTTCAGCTCGGCAAGCTGCGCTTCGCCTTCGCGCTCCATTGCAAATGCGGCCTGCACCAGCGGGGCGATTCCCTCCGCCACGCGCTCGCCGGGTTTGCCATGGACCGAGCCATCCGCGCGCAGTGGCGGAGTGGTTGCCAGCGTGAGGTTCAGCGCCTTGGCCACATCGGCAAGGCCCGTGCCTCCATCGACTTCCTGCTCGGCCTGCGCGGCTAGGTCCGAGAGGGCCTTGCGCCGCTTGGCGAGGGTCAGGGCCTTCACGATCTCCGGGCGGGCCTGTTCGAGCGTTTTGCCGGGATTGCGGTCAACCTTGTCGACCTTCACCACGTGCCAGCCAAGCCCCGACCTGGCAGGAGCGGCAAATGCCCCCGGCGCCGCAGCGAAGGCGGCGTCGGACACGGCCTTGGAGGTCTGGTTGGCGAGGGTAGCCGCCGTCTGCGCGGTCAACTGGCTTGCCACCAGCCCCTTGCTGCGGGCAACGGCATCGAGCGATCCCTTCGTGCCGGCCTCGGCCAGGAGCGCTTTGGCGGCCGCCTCGGTCGGAACGATGACCTGCGTCACGCTGCGTTGCTCGGACGCGGCATAAACCGCCGTGTTTGAACGGTAATTTTCGGTGATCTCGGCTTCGGTCGGTGCCGGAATGCCTTTCAGGCTGCTTTCATCCACAATCGCATAACGGATCGTGCGCCGCTCCGGCTGCATGTAGCGCGCACGGTTGGCCTTGTAGAATGCCTCCAGTGTCCTGGCATCGGGCGGGGAAGGCGGGGCGAAGGCCAGCGAAGGCACGGTGACGATTGCGCCGGTGCGCCGCTCGGTCAGCAGGGCGGCGTAGCGCTTCACGGCTTCCCCGGCCATCTGCGCGCCGAAGGCAGCCGGAAGGAGGATCTGGCGGGTCACGAGGCCCTGCCCAAGGTCGGTGCGGACCTGCTTGTCGGTAAGGCCGCGCTGGGCGAGAAGCTGCTCGTAGGTCTGCTGGCTGAACTTGCCGTCCACGCCCTGAAACGCATTGATCTTGACGATCTCGCTGTCGATCAGGCGGTCACTGGCCAGAATGCCGTGCCTGCGCCCCCATTCGGTGAGCGCGAGCCGGTCGGTCATCCCGGTCAGGACCGTTTCAAGGCCGCCGCCATCGAGAAAGTCCTTCATCGTGAGGCCGGGCTTGCCCTGCCGCTGCTGCTCGAACGAACTGGTCAGCGCCTTGGCCAGTTCCCCGGTGCCCAGCCGTTCGGAGCCGACTTTAGCGGCCCTGTCACCACCGGCGATGCCGCCGAAACCGCTTCCGGTCACATCGGCGCTGGCAAAGGCAAGGGCGATCAGCCCAAGAAACACTAGCGCAACGGCAACACCGATGCGGGATTTGAGCGCGGAGCGGAAAAAACCGAGCATTTTCGGGCGATCGTCTCTTGTTCGGATAAGGCCATGGCCCTGTCAAAGGCCAACTGCGCCTGCCTTAGGAGCCAAACGGCTTCACCGCAATGCCCGCGTTGCCATCCCGGTGCGAGCGCCGATCCTTCCAGCGAGGCTTTTGCAGAATCGCGCATAGTTTGTTAGCCGCCCGCCGACTCAATGCGCTGGTCGCAGTCGCACCGTGGGTGCGGAACGGATTTTCAGGGGAATCGCAATATCATGCCGCATCGGCCCTACATCGTTGGCAACTGGAAAATGAACGGCACGCGCGCCATGCTGGCCGAGGCCCGCGCGATCGATCGCGCCGCCGGACGCTATCCCGACGTGCAGGTGGCGCTTGCGCCGCCCTTCACGCTGATCGGCGCCCTGCGGGAGGCCGTGACGGCAATGGGCGTTGGCGGGCAGGATTGCCACACCGAGGCCAAGGGCGCGCATACCGGCGACGTTTCGGCGGCCATGCTGGTCGATACCGGCGCCGATTTCGTGATCGTGGGACACAGCGAGCGGCGCAAGGACCACGGCGAGAGCGACGCGCTGGTCAAGGCAAAGGCCGAAGCGGCGCTTTCGGCGGGGCTGGCGGTCATCATCTGCGTGGGCGAAACGCTGGACGAGCGTGATGCCGGAAAGGCCGAAAGCGTCGTTGCCGGGCAGGTCGACCAGTCGCTCCCGCAGGGCGATGGCCTTGCCGACGCACTGGCGCTGGGCAGGGTAGCCGTGGCCTACGAACCCGTATGGGCCATCGGCACCGGGCGCGTTGCGGCGGTGGCGGATGTGGTGGCCATGCATGCTGCCATCCGCGAGCGGTTGACCGCCGCCTATGGAGAAGCCGGGGCTTCCGTGCGCATTCTCTACGGCGGTTCGGTGAATGCGGGCAATGCCGCCGAGCTGCTGGCGGCGGACGGCGTCGACGGCGCTCTGGTTGGCGGTGCCAGTCTTACGGCGGAAACCTTTCTGCCGATCGTGGCCGCAGCCGGTTCGGGCGAAGCCTGAGCACCAAATGGCCCGGCGGGCGATCCAGCGGCTTGCACCGAAGGGCTTGCCCGCCTACATGGCCTCCAGTTCCGGCGTGCAAGCGCGCTTCAGGTAGAGATCGATGTCGCTGTTCATTTTCCTAACCGTCGTCCAGGCGATCGTCGCGGCCCTGCTGGTCGTGGTGATCCTCATGCAGAAGTCCGAAGGCGGCGGTCTGGGCGTGGGCGGAAGCCCGGCCGGTTTCATGTCGGCGCGCGGTGCGGCAGACTTCATGACCCGGCTGACGACGACGCTGGCAACCGCTTTCGTCGTGCTGAGCATCACGCTGGCAGCCCTGGCGGTGGGAACCGCGTCGGGCCGCAAGATCGATACCTCGCTTGAGCGTGTGGCACCCGTGCAGAACGCGCCTGCGGCTGATCCGCTTGCGCCGGCACAGGGCGCTGCGGCGCCTTCTGCGCCGTCTGACGCTTCGACCGGCAGCGCACCCGCGCAATAACCTGCATTGGCGCGCCGTTCAGGCGTTTTCCCGGCCACGGCCTGCGGTGGTGGCCGGTCATCCCGCGCGGGCTATCCAGCGCCCGTAGAACCATGCTTGTGGATTGCGACGAAGATTTCAGTCGCAACCGCTTGCGCGATCACAACCTCTGACGCTAAGGCCCGACTCCCATGGCGCGGTACATTTTCATCACCGGCGGCGTGGTCTCCTCGCTCGGCAAAGGACTCATGGCGGCAAGCCTCGCGGCATTGCTGCAGGCACGCGGTTTCCGTGTGCGAATCCGCAAGTTCGACCCCTATCTGAACGTCGATCCGGGGACCATGAGCCCTTACCAGCACGGCGAGGTCTATGTGACCGACGACGGTGCCGAGACCGATCTTGATCTTGGCCACTACGAACGCTTTACCGGCGTATCGGCGCGCCAGGCCGACAACATCACTTCGGGCCGCATCTACCGCGACATCATCGCCAAGGAGCGACGCGGCGATTATCTTGGCGCCACGGTGCAGGTGATCCCCCATGTCACCGATGCCATCAAGGAGTTCGCCCAGGCCGATACCGAGGATCTCGATTTCGTGCTGTGCGAGATCGGCGGGACGGTGGGCGACATCGAAGGTCTGCCCTTCATCGAAGCCCTGCGCCAGATGCACAACGATCTGGACCGCGATCAGACCTGCTTCGTCCACGTGACGCTGGTGCCCTACATCGCGGCGGCAGGCGAGCTCAAGACCAAGCCCACGCAGCATTCGGTGCGCGAGCTTACCGGGCTTGGCATTCAGCCCGACATCCTGCTTTGCCGCTGCGAGAAGCCGCTCCCGGACGGCGAGCGTGCCAAGATTGCGCAGTTCTGCAATGTCCGCAAATCGGCCGTCATCCCTGCGCTCGATGCATCGAGCATCTATTCGGTTCCGCTGCAATACCATGCCGAAGGGCTGGACAGCGAAGTCCTGCGCCATTTCGGCCTCAGCGCACCGCTTCCCGATCTTTCGCGCTGGACGGACATCGTGGACCGCTTCCAGAACCCGGAAGGCGAAGTGACGATCGGCGTTGTCGGCAAGTATGTCGGCCTGCAGGATGCCTACAAGTCGCTCAACGAGGCGCTGGTCCATGGCGGCATGGCCAACCGCGTCAGGGTGCGGATCAAGTGGCTCGATGCCGAACTTTTCGAGCAAGACGATGCCGAAATCGCCGCAACGCTTGAGCCGCTGCACGGCATTCTGGTTCCGGGCGGCTTCGGAGAACGCGGCACCGAGGGCAAGATCGCATCGGTCCGTTTCGCCCGCGAACGCGGCGTGCCGTTCTTCGGCATCTGTCTGGGAATGCAGATGGCCTGCATCGAGGGCGCCCGCAACACGGCCGGAATTGCCGCGGCATCGTCGACCGAGTTCGGGCCGACCGATGAGCCGGTGGTCGGCATCATCACCGAATGGATGACGCCCGAAGGGCTTGAGAAGCGCTCGGAAGGCGGTGATCTGGGCGGAACGATGCGGCTTGGCGCCTATCAGGCAAGGCTTGCCGGCAACAGCCGCGTGGCCAGCATCTATGGCGCAACCGAGATCAGCGAGCGGCACCGCCACCGTTACGAGGTGAACGTGGCCTACCGTGAACGGCTTGAGCAGGGCGGACTGGTCTTTTCCGGCATGTCGCCCGATGGCCTCCTGCCGGAAATCGTCGAGCGGCCGGATCATCCGTGGTTCATCGGGGTGCAGTTCCACCCGGAACTGAAGAGCCGGCCGTTCGAACCCCATCCGCTGTTCGCAGGGTTCATCGCCGCCGCCGTAAAGCAGGCCCGTCTGGTATAGTCGGACGCCGAAAGGACTAGTCACCCGGACCCTTCCCGATTATCTCCGATGCAGGTAATCAGGGGACCGGGTAATGGACGCTGCACGGCTGGCCGAAGCGCTGACGGCACAGAGCCTTTTCGCCGATTGCGAGGAAGCCGAGCTTTCCGACATCATCGCCCGCGGGCAAGTGCGCACCTTCAAGTCCGGGCAGGTGCTTATCAGCCAGGGCGAGGAAGGTTCGACGCTGTTCATCGTGCTCAAGGGCCTAGCAAGGGTGAGCATGGTTGCCGCAAACGGGCGCGAGATCATCCTCGATTACGCTGAGCCGGGCCATGTGCTTGGCGAGATTGCCTTTCTCGATGGCGGCGAACGCACAGCGACAGTCGAAGCCATCGAGCCGGTCGAGGCGCTGGTGCTGAGCCGCTCGGCATTTTCCGACATCATCGAGCGCCACAAGGGCCTTGCCCTGCGCCTGCTCAAGGCAATGGCACGGCGCCTTCGGCAGAACAACGCCGTGATCGAGGCGGATCGTGCCTATACGTCGGGGCCAAGGCTGGCGCGCTTCCTGCTGCGCCTGATGATGGGCGAGGGCACGGGAGCGCAGAACCAGCTCAAGCTTGCGCTCAGCCAGGGCGAACTGGGCAATTTCGCAGGCATGTCGCGCGAGCAGATCAATCGCCAGCTTTCTGCCTGGGCCGACAATGGCATCGTGGCGCTCAAGGGCGGCAAGGTCACAATTCTTGACCGGGACGCGCTGGTGGACGTGGCCGAAGCGTGGTGAGTGCCTGGGCCTGAGCGCAAAGGCGGGCGGGCCTTGCGACCCGCCCGCGCGGACATTGCGACCTATCTACAGCCGATCAGGCCGCTTCGGTCTTGTTGCTGTCGATCACGGTGAGCTGGTTCTGCGCACCGATGAGCACCTTCTTCGGCTTCATCGCTTCAGGCACTTCGCGCACGAGGTCGATCGTGAGGAGGCCATCGGCAAGATCGGCCTTTTCGACCCGGACGAAATCCGCCAGCTCGAAGCGACGCTCGAAGCCGCGATTGGCGATGCCGACATGGAGATACTCGCGGTCCTGCGGTTCGGGCTTCTGGCCCTTGATGACCAGCAGGTTCTGCTGGGCGGTAATGTCGAGATCCTCGGCCTTGAACCCGGCTACGGCAAGCGTGATGCGATAGGCATCCTCGCCGCTGCGCTCGATGTTGAAGGGAGGGTAGTTGTCGCCCGCATTGGCGCGGGCCTGACGCTCCAGCAGGTCGAACAGACGGTCAAAACCCACCGTGGTGCGGCGATAGGGCGTAAAGTCGAAGCGGTTCATGGCAATATCCTCTTTATGAGCAATCTGCACTTGCCCCCGCGCGCCCGGAATGCGGCGCGCGCAGGGACGGTTGATGGTCATGCCCGGCTTGCGGCGCATGACACGTGCGAACATGTGTGTTAGCCCGGACACCATTTCAAGACCCCTGCATGAGGTGCCAATGTCGAATGCGTCGAAGGTTGAAATCTACACCAAGTGGGGCTGCCCCTACTGCGTCAGGGCAAAGCATCTTCTCGACAGCAAGGGCGTTGCCTACGAAGAGTTCGACGTGACGATGGGCGGGCCGAAGAAGGCCGAAATGCTCCAGCGCGCACCGCATCACCTCACGGTTCCCTCGATCTTCATTTCCGGCCAGCACATCGGCGGGTCGGATGATCTCGCCGCGCTCGAAGCGCAGGGCAAGCTGGACGCGATGCTCGGCCAGTGACGAGTGGGCCAGTGAACAGCGGGCCTTTGAAGGAAGCGCCAAGCTCCGGGCCGGTGAAGGTCGCCGTCTGTCAGATGACCAGCGGCATCGATCCGCTGGCCAATGCCAGGGTGATAACGGATGCGGCCGAACGTGCCGCGGGTGAAGGCGCGCGGATGCTGTTCACGCCGGAAATGTGCGGCCTGCTTGATCGCGACCGGGCAAGGGCGACGGCGCATGTCGTGGCCGAAGCGGAAAGTCCCGTGCTTTCGGCCGCGCGCGAGGCGGCGCGCGCCCACCGGATCTGGATCGATCTTGGCTCGCTCGCCGTGCTGCGCGCTGACGGCAGATGGGCCAATCGCGGTTTCGTGATCGACGAGCATGGCGCGATTGCTGCCCGCTACGACAAGATTCACATGTTCGACGTCGATCTGGCCACGGGCGAATCCTGGCGCGAATCGGCAGCCTATGCGCCGGGCGAGGCGGTTGTCGCGGTCGATACCCCCATTGGCAGGCTGGGCATGGCGATCTGCTACGACGTGCGCTTTCCCGCCCTCTTCGAGGCACTGGGGCGGCTGCGCTGCGACGCCATCCGCATTCCGGCGGCCTTCACTGTGCCGACCGGCAAGGCGCACTGGCATCTCATGCAGCGTGCGCGCGCAGTGGAAGCAAGCGCATGGGTGATCTCGGCGGCCCAGGGCGGCAGGCACCAGGACGGACGCGAGACCTATGGTCACTCGCTCGTGGTCGATCCGTGGGGGGATGTGGTTTACGATGGCGGCGAGGGCGCCTCGCTCGGCTTTGCCATGATCGACCCTGCCCGAACGGACGAGGTCCGCCGACAGTTGCCGAGCCTTGCCAACAAGCGCGAAATACCTAGATCGGCGGCATGATTGTCTTCGATCTGCAATGCGGGCCGCAGGGCCATCGCTTCGAAGGATGGTTCGGTTCCTCGGCCGATTACGAGGACCAGCGCGCGCGCGGGCTGGTGGCGTGCCCATCGTGCGGTTCGCCCGATGTGAACAAGGCAGTGATGGCCCCGAACGTGGGGCGCAAGGGCAACCAGTTGCCAGCGCCGTCGCCGTCACGGCAGCCTGATCCTGCGCCGCAGGCCATGACCCATGCGCCCCTCCCGCCCGAAGCGGTGGCCATGCTGAAAGCGGTGGCCGCCATGCAGGCCGAAGCGCTGAAGTCCTCGACGTGGGTGGGCAGGAAGTTCGCGGAGGATGTGCGCGCGATGCACTATGGCGAGAAGGATCCGGCCGCGATCCACGGTCAGGCCACGATCGAGGAGGCCCGCGATCTGGTCGAGGAAGGTATCCCGGTCGCGCCGCTGCTGGTGCCGTTCGTTCCTCCGGAAGAGGCGAACTGAAAGAGCGTTGCCAGCGCGCCTGTGCCTGCCTAAAGGAGGCGCGGGCGCCCGTAGCTCAGCAGGATAGAGCACCAGATTCCTAATCTGGGGGCCATGGGTTCGAATCCCGTCGGGCGCACCACTACACTCTTAGCAGGCCAAGGTGGCCTGCGCCGGGGCAGGCCACCTTTCGTGAACTTCA
Organism: Novosphingobium sp.; assembly: GCA_046294595.1. GTDB lineage: Bacteria > Pseudomonadota > Alphaproteobacteria > Sphingomonadales > Sphingomonadaceae > Novosphingobium. The sequence goes on along the minus strand of JBKBKD010000006.1, from coordinate 41,152 downwards.
GTTGAAAGCCCAGCGCAGCCGCATGAAAGCGGAGCGGCCCGGTCCGGGCAGCCGCGCGCCGGGGGCGACATCCGATCCGGCAATGCGGTTGTAGCCCGCAAGATGTTCGACATAGCGCCGGTCGAACAGGTTTTCGACGCCTGCATCCACGCGCAGACCCTCGCGCACGATCCAGTGCCCGTAGAGACTGGCGAGCACATAGCCTGCGGTTCTGGCCTCGCTGTTCGTGGCGGAGACCCGGTTCTGCGCCGCGGTGCCGAGCGCTTCGGCGCTGATGCTCCAGCGCGCCTCTTCCCACGTCAGGGCGATGCGTCCGTTGGCCGGAGCCATGCGGTAGAGATTGTCGGCCAGATCGCGGCGCTTGCCTTCAACCCAGCTTGCCACCCCGTCAATGCGCAGCGGTCCGGCAATCCTTGCCCCGAAGGCGATGTCCGCGCCCCAAATGCGCGCATCGGTGTTGGCAAAGCGCAGGGGAGTGGGATCGCCGCTGGCCGCAGAGACCATTTCGACCGGAGTGTTGATGATGCCCGGCGTATCATCGAATGGCACGCCCTGGATGAAACCGTCGATGTGGCGGTAGAACAGAACCGGGCGGGCATAGGCGCGTTCATTCTGCCAATCGACACCGGCCTCTGCGATCCATGCCGTTTCCGGACGCAGATTGACGTTTCCGACATAGATGTTGCCGTCAGCCAGCCCGCCGCTGGCCTCGGTCGGCAGCCACGAGAAGCGTTCGATGAGGCTGGGGGCGCGGGTCTTGCGGGCCAGCGTCAGGCGCGGGGTGACAGCGCCCGCATCGGCCCACAGGCGCACGGAGGCGTCCACGGTCTTTCCCTGCCATTCGCGGTCGGCCTGCGCGAAGGCCAGCGCCAGATTGGTCGGGCCTGCGGGAACGCCCGGCCCGGTGCGCGGCGCTTCGGTGCTGGCGAGATGACGGTCGGCGCGCAGCCCGATCTCCGCCTCGATGGCCCCGATGCCGGTCCGCCATTCGGCAAAGCCACCAAACCTCTGCGCCTTTGCCCGATCGAGCGGGTGGATGAAGAAGGCCGGGTTCGACGGATTGTAGAGCCTGTAGCCCCGGTCTCCCAGTTCGAAATCGGCGCCGATGCGAAGATTGCGGTCCGTGCTGCCAAAGCGCAGGGCCACATCGCCCGTCAGCGTGTCGGCATAGGTATCGGACTGGCGCTTCATGGCCGGCGAGGCAACCGGGCGCAGCGTGAAGTTGTTCATCCGGTGCGAAACGCCCGCATAATTGGCGCGCACTTCCAGCCTGACCTTGTCGGCAAGATCACCCTCGAAGCCCAGCCGGACAAAATCGGTGTGGAAATAGATGATGTCCATGGCGAAGGGCGGATTGCCGGACTTGCCGGTTTCCTGCCGCCGATATTCGAAGCTGAACTCGCCCGGACCAGCTTTCAGGCCCGCCTGGACGCCATAGACCGTGCGGTCGAACGAGGTTGCGGCAATCCGTCCGCCGGGGAAGCGGGTGTCATCCCCCTTTTCCTTCGACGCAATGACGCCGAGACGCAGGCTGCTGCTGGCAAGGCCCATCATTCCGCCCATCGCATAGCTGTCATCCACGCTGCGATACTGGGCGGTTATGTCCGCCTGCGGGGCAAGACTGTCGGCATCGCCGAACCTGACCTGCTTGAGCACGGTGTTGATCCCGCCGCCAAGCCCCGGACCATCGCGGACGGGCGAAATGCCCCGCGCGATCTCGACCCGGTCGATGAGGGCTGCGGGAGCATAGTGCATGACCGGGTCCATCGCGTTCGGCCCGCCTGACGCAAAGCGCTGCCCGTTGATGCGCAGGAGAATGCGTTCGCCGAACAGGCCGCGAAGCTGGACCTGACCGGACAGGGCGCCATTGTCGATGAGGGCCGCACCGGGCTGGCGGGCGATGAAGGCGGCGCCGTCGGGCGCGGTGGAAAGGGTGTCGCCATCGCTTTGCGACAGTTGCGTCGCGGTAAGCCTTGGCGCGGTGACAATGATCGTTTCAGGGCTGGGCGGGGCAGCCTCATCGGCGCAGGCGATGGTTGGCACGGCGAGCGGGGCAAGCGCAAGAGCCACGGCCAGCGTGGCACGGGAAGTCATCATCGGAAGAATCCTGAACTGGTTCGCACCGCGCATCGGGCGCGGCGTTCAAACGGGGTATGGTGCGGGGTTCAGGAAGTGTGCGGCGGGGCGCGCAGCGGCGGGCGCAGGCGATTGCCAGCCTGCGTCCGCAAGACCGGCAGGGCGGCGAAGGCCAGCGCAAGCGCAAAGGCCAGCGCCGCTGTCAGGATGGCCGGATCTATCGGGCCAAGCGCTGCATTGCCAAGCGACGAGAAGGCGCAGCTCTGCTCGGCCTTGCCGGGTGCCTCTTCGTTCTTCGCAGGCACCACGATATCGCGCGAGGCATGGGCATTTGCCGAACCATCGCAGATGGCAATGGTCAGCACTTTGCCGATTGGCGCCAGCATCGTGCCCGCAGGCATGACCGCCTTCATCGCCAGAGCGCCCAGCATCAGGGCCAGGGCAAAGGCGCGGTAGGTCAGCATGAGGGCGCGCAGGCTACGCATGGCGCGGTCCCTTAGTGCGGCGCGCTGGCCTTGTCATCCCCAATCTGCGGGGAAGCGGGCAGTGCGAGGCCCAGCTGCGCACCGGGGGCGGGCCTTGCGGCAGTCACGACGGCTCGTGCACCGGCAAGGCTGAGGTGATGCGAATCGAAATAGGCGGGGCGGCCATTCACCATCAGGCGGGAGTGATCGCCCTGTGCCAGAACGCGAAGCGGATCGAGGATGCGGACTCCCTGCTGCTGCAAGCGGGGATAGTGCCGTGTCAGCCATGCCGTTTCATGGTGATAATCGGATAGACTGGCGCCCCGTGCGAGGTGGAGACGGCCACTCGCTGCGGCCTGCGCAAGATGGCGCGGCACATCGAACGGCTGAGGCGGCACCGGGCCGATCAGCGTTACCGACTTTCCCGCCCCCTGAAGCTGCGCGATGGTGCTTTCGATGCGTTCGGCCATGCCGGGCTGGCGATAGGCCGGGCTGGCCCAGAAGGCGGCCAGATAGACATGGGAGATTCGCGGCGAAGCCATGAGATAGGCCATGGTCCGCGCATTGCCTGCGGCGCAGCCCGGATCGTTTGCCACCTGATAGCCGTTGACCGGCGGGCAGCTCGCCCGCGTTCGCTGAACGACCGAACGGTTTTCACTGGCGAGGCTTTCGCCCAGTGCCCATGCGAGCTCCACGCCGTGACTGTCGCCCCAGATGACGGCAGTCGGCGCGACCGGCGCGCCAAGGATGCAATCGGGATGATCCCCCCCCGTTTCATCAAGAATGCAGCGGCCGCGCTTCGGGCTGATATCATGCGCGGCCTGGGCAAGCCGGGACACTTCCACGGGAAAACGCGAAGGCCAGCCTCCCAGCGGGACAAGTGTCAGGGCAATGGCCGCAATCGCGCCCATCCCGCCCAGCGCAAGCTGGAAGATGCGGCGCTGCCCGAACCGCCGGGGATCGCGGAACGGCCTTTCGACAATGCGCCAGCTTGCCCACGCGGCCAGAAAGCTTGCGGCAATAAGCGCTGCCTTGAACACCGGGCCCTGCGGTGCATCCGTCAGGTAATCGGCAAAGACGATGATCGGCCAGTGCCAGAGATAGAGCGAATAGGAAATCAGACCCGTGCCCACGAGCAGCCGCGTTGACAGCAGCCGGCCCATCATGGTGCCCGGTGCATGGCGGATCAGGAGCGCAGCACCGACAACGGGCGCAAGCGCGCTGACGCCGGGAAAGACAGTGGACCGGTCGTAAAGAAAGACAGCCCCTGTGATGAGGAGAAGGCCAAGCAGTGCAAGCGCCTCGGACTTGCGCTGGCCGGCGGTTCTGCCGTGCGGGTAAAACGCGATCAGCGATCCGGCCAGCAGTTCCCAAGCCCTTGCAGGCAAGAGATAGAAGGCAAAGCCATCAGTATCGGCCTGCTTGGCGAAGGCGATGGCAAAGCTCAGCAACGCGGCGAGCACCAGGGCGCGTGCGCGGTAATGCGGCGCAAACCGCGCGCAGGCCCAGAGCAGGAAGGGAAAGGCAAGGTAGAACTGCTCTTCCACTGCCAGTGACCAGCAGTGCAGCAGCGGCATGGAATCGGCAGGTCCGCCGAAATAGCCGGTCTGCGTGAAGAACCACGCATTGGCCATGAACAGCAGCGTCATCAGGGCCGAGCGGGGAACCCCGGCAAAGTCGGCCGGAAGATAGAACAGCGCAGCAGCCCCAAGGACGACTGCGATCATCAGAAGCAGCGCGGGCAGGATGCGTCTGGCCCTGCGCTCGTAGAAGCGCAGCAGCGAAAACCGTCCCTCGTCGATCTCTCTGGCGATGATGCCGGTAATCAGGAACCCCGATATCACGAAGAACACATCGACGCCGACAAAGCCCCCGGAAAAGCCCGGCAATCCGGCATGGAAGGCCAGCACCGGCAGGATTGCCAGCGCGCGCAGGCCATCGATGTCGCGGCGATATTGGGCGGTATGAGCCATGGCAGGCACGGCTTAGCGCGCGCGGGTTAATTTTCGGGAATGGACGCCGGTCCGGTTGCGGGGCGGACCGGCAGGGCTGGCGTAAGTATTCGGATATCGCCGATAATTCTTGATCCGGTGGATCAATTGTGATTCTAATGCCGCATGAACGCGCGCCGCTCCGTTTTCCGTGCCAGAGACAGCCTGTTCCAGTCGTTTGCGCTGGTGTGCGTGCTCGCGCTCGGAGCGGTGGGTGTGGCTGGTCCGAGCGGGCTGATCGCCTGGGGCGAAAAGGCCCGCCTGCTTGAGCAGCGCGAGGCGGAAATCGCCCGCCTATCGGCAGAGCGGGACAGGATGCGCAACCGCGTGGAACTTCTCGATCCGCGCCACGCCGATCCTGATCTGGTGGGCGAGCTTCTGCGCCGGAACCTGAACGTGGCGCATCCCGACGAACTCGTGATCCCGGTGGAGCCGTAAGGGGCGGGCAATCATGGTCCGGCTTCGGTGTCGCTCGTGCCGGTTCAGGCAACCTGATTTGCCATGGCGATTGAACATCCGGGGCCTTTTCTGACAGCCGTCGATACATGCGGCCCCGCTGGCAATGGCGCCGCACCCGATGCGGTTTCCCCCTCAGTCTGGCGCTATGCCCGCGCTTCGCGCGCCCACGCGGTGATCGATGCTGCGGATTACTTTGCGCTGATGCGCGAGGCCATGATGCGCGCGCGCCAGCGCATCCTGCTGGTCGGCTGGGATTTCGACACGCGCATCCTGATCGGTGGCGGCAGGCGCTGGTGGAACCTGCCGCGCAAGCGCATATCGCCGGCAAGGCTGGGACCATTCGTGGTCTGGCTGGTCAACCGGCGCAGGCGTCTGGAAGTGCGGGTGCTGAAGTGGAACTTCGGTGCGCTGCGGGCCTTCTTTCGCGGGGTCATGATGCTTGACCTGCTGCGCTGGTGGCGGCACCCGCGCATAACCTTCAAGCTCGACAGCGCACATCCCATCGGATGCAGCCATCACCAGAAGATTGCCGTGATCGATGATCGCTTCGCCGTCTGCGGCGGGATCGACATGGCGGGAGACCGCTGGGACACGCGCCAGCATCTCGATCATGACCCGCGCCGACGCAGGCCGGGCGGCAAGCTTCACGGACCATGGCATGATTGCACGATGCTGATCGAAGGAGAAGCTGCCGCCGTTCTGGGCGAATATGGGCGCGAGCGGTGGATTCAGGCCGGAGGCAGGCCGTTCCCGCCCTGTCGTGCGCAGGAGCCGTCGCCATGGCCGTCGGGGATCGAGGCGGAGTTCCGCGATGTCGAGATCGGCATTGCCCGCACGCGGTCGCAGCACGCCGAAAGCCACGAGGTGCGCGAGATCGAAGCGCTCTTCCTCGACCACATCGCAAGGGCATCGCGCTTCATCTATTTCGAGAACCAGTATTTCGCCTCGCGCCGGATTGCCGAAGCGATTGCACTGCGGCTTGAAGAGGCTGAGCCGCCCGAAATCGTCCTCGTCTGCCCGGAAAGCTCGGAAGGCTGGCTTGAGCAGACCGCGATGGACAGCGCGAGAACGCGGCTGTTTCTTGCGCTGGCTGCAGTGGATCACCGCAAGCGCTTCTCCATGTGGCATCCTGTCACCGCGCAGGGCAGGCCGATCTACGTGCATTCCAAGCTGACCATTGTCGACGACGAGATCCTGCGCATCGGGTCGGCCAACCTCAACAACCGCTCGATGGGTCTCGACAGCGAATGCGATGTTTTCATCGATGCGCGTCGCCCCGGAAACGAGCATTGCACGCATCCCATCCGCGATTTGCGCATTTCCCTGCTGGCGGAGCATTGCGGTCTTGCGTCTGAGCGGGTAGCGGACCTGCTTGCCCTGCACGGATCGATGGCGGCCATGATCGCTTCGCTTCCGCAAGGGGCAAGGCGCCTGAAGCCGTTTGTTCCGCGCAGGCTGAGCGATGCGGAAGCGGCCTTGGCCGACAGTGAAGTGCTGGACCCGGAACGGCCTGAGGAAATGCTTTCCTTCTACCGTCGCGGTCTGTTCAGGGGTCGTTTCCTGAGACGGCCGGAGAAGTGAAGGGAGTTTTGATGCGCAATCCGTCCGAAGCCGATCAGGACGAGGATCTGGCCCGCGGCAAGTTGCCCGTTCCTGAAGATGTGCAGGAGGCGATCCGCACCCTTATCCGCTGGGCAGGCGATGATCCGGCGCGCGAAGGGCTGCTCGACACACCCAAGCGGGTGGCGCGCGCCTGGCGGGAATACTGCCAGGGTTACGAGGAAGACCCGGCGGTCCATCTCTCCCGGCAGTTCGAGGAAGTGGGCGGCTATGACGAGATCGTGCTGCTGAAGGACATCCCCTTCCAGAGCCATTGCGAGCATCACATGGCGCCGATCATCGGCAAGGCGGCCATAGCCTATCTCCCCCGGCACAAGGTTGTGGGGATTTCCAAGCTGGCGCGCGTTCTGCACGGATTTGCCCGCCGCCTCCAGATTCAGGAACGCCTTACGGCCGAAGTGGCGCAGTGCATCTGGGACAACCTTCGCCCGCACGGCGTGGCGGTCGTGATCGAGGCCAGCCACGCCTGCATGACCGCGCGCGGGGTCAGGACGCCCGGTGTCGGGATGGTGACAAGCCGGTTGATCGGAACCTTCCTTGAGGATGAGCGCAGCCGCAAGGAAGTTCTCAGCCTGATGGGCTATTGATCGGCAAGGCAGCAAACAAACATTACAGTTGCGTCACTTGGTTGGCATTATGGCCGGTCTTATGTGTCGTATGTCACCGGTAGGAAGCCGGGGCATAGCAGGAGACAAAGACATGAAGACTTTCGTGTTCGCAGGCATGGCTGCTGCTCTGGCGATCGCTGCGCCGGTTCAGGCCATGGAGCACAAGACCGTGATCGAGCATCCCGTCGGACCGATTGCGGCCGATTATTCCGGTTCGACCATTGTCGAGATGAAGCAGATTGGCGCAGCCGGGGTTGCCGGGCGTCCGGGGTCGCTTCGCTGCACCTGGACCGTTTCGCTTGCGGTAGAGCGTGACGCCAAGGTTGGCTCGGCGCTTCAGACCCGGCGCACGATGACCCGTGCCAACGTGCTCAAGGGATCGGCGCCGGGCTGGTGCTCGGAGCGCAACAGCGGCGTGGACCGCATGGTTGAGGCCCGCCGCGACGAGCTGCGCGGCGCGATGATGGCCATGGTCGAACAGGACCGCGCGGTCATCATGGCCGAAGCCGACAAGGCCATTGCATCGCGCGAGGGCTGAGGGCACATGAAACTGTGAGTTGCCGACATCGCCGTGATCGACTTGTCCTGTTTGCCGCAGTTCTTGCGAGCGTTCCGGGTGCGGTTTGCGCCCAGTCGGTCGATGGCGGTGTCGAAGCCGCAACGGATGAAGTCCGTCGCGGCCTGAGCTGGAGCGGAGGCGATGCCTCCGCTTCGGCTGACGCGCGTGTGGGTCTCGCCGGTCTTGACGCCTCGGTGCGCGTGGCGATGCTGCGCGGTTCTGCCCGCCATGCCGGTGCGGATGTCGTGGCCGACTTCGTTCTGGGCAAGGACTGGGACTCAGGCCCGTTCACGATCCGGACGGAAGCGCTGGGGCATGTGTTCGGCGGGGCGCGCCAGTCCATGAATTACGCCGAACTCGGCCTTGGTGCGCGATATTCGATCGGTCCGCTGCAATTCGGCGCAGGCGCCTGGTATGCGCCCAAGCAGGCAAGCATCGGTGGCGATAACCTGCATCTGCGGGCAACGGCGGATGCCGGGCTGCCGGGCTTTCCCGTCAGCGTGTTCGCGGCAGTCGGCCGCACCACCGGCGACACGCGCGATTCGCGCTCGGCAAGGCTGCGCCCGGTGGGTGACTACACCGACTGGAAGATCGGGGCCGAGTTCAACCGGTTTCCCTTCACTGTCGGCGTTGATTATGTCGGCACAGACATCGACACGGCCAATGCGGTATCGATCTCGCCCTTTGCCGATCTGCGCAACGCGGGCGATCGCGTGGTCGGCCGGGTCCGCTTTTCCTTCTGAGGCAAACGCACCGCGCGCAGATCCGGGCAAGGCGGTCCCGGCCGAAGCCGGAACCGCACATCGGCATCAGAGATTTTCGAGCACGTATTCGGCGGCGCTGACCTTGAACTCGCCGGGCGCTTCGACGAACAGCTTTTCCACCACGCCATCGTTCACGACCATGGCAAAGCGCTGGCCGCGCTTGCCAAGGCCGAAGCCGGTTCCGTCCATGGTCAGGCCCAGCGCTTCGGCCAGATCACCATTGCCATCCGCCAGCATGGTGACATCGGGCGAACCGGACGCAGCGCCCCAAGCCTTCATCACGAACGGATCGTTCACGGCGGTGCAGGCGATTTCGTCGATGCCCTTGGCCTTGAGTTCGGCGGCCTTCTCGACATAGCCCGGCAGGTGCTTGGCCGAACAGGTCGGGGTGAACGCGCCGGGCACGGAGAACAGGGCGACCTTCTTGCCCTTGAAATATTCGGCCGACTGGACCGCTTCCGGCCCTTCAGCGGTTGCCTTGACGATCTTGACGTCGGGCAGCTTGTCTCCAACAGCGATTGTCATCCCCATTCTTCCTTTCGTTGCAGCGCGGGCATGAGCGCCCGAACTGGTTCAGCCATCCGGATATAGGACGGGCACCGCCACACGCAACCGCGCAGGATGCGCGATACCAGCATTGCCCGCGTCGGGCTGAGATCAAGCGGACAAGCGATATAAAGAAATCTTTATATTCAGTTTGCGCAGCGCACCGCACCGCGCTATGGGCAGAGGCAAGGCGCGCACCGCGCGCAGCTTTTGCAGGAGAAGACTTCGTGGCCAGCGCGCTTGAAGCCAAGAAAGACTACGTCATCGCCGATATCGGACTGGCCGACTTTGGCCGGGCCGAAATCAGGATCGCCGAAACCGAAATGCCAGGCCTGATGGCGCTGCGCGAGGAGTTCGGTCCCAGCCAGCCGCTGAAGGGCGCGCGCATCACCGGCTCGCTGCACATGACGATCCAGACCGCCGTGCTGATCGAAACGCTTGTCGCGCTTGGCGCCGAAGTGCGCTGGGCCACCTGCAACATCTTTTCCACGCAGGATCACGCGGCTGCGGCCATTGCGGCTGCTGGCATTCCCGTGTTTGCGGTGAAGGGCGAAAGCCTTGCCGAATACTGGGACTATGTCGGCAGCATCTTCGACTGGGACGACGGCACCGGCCGCACTGCCAACATGATCCTCGACGATGGCGGCGATGCCACGATGTTCGCCCTCTGGGGCGCGCGCGTCGAAGCGGGCGAAGAGCTGTTCGAACCCACCAATGCCGAGGAAATCGAGTTCTGCCGCGCGCTGAAGGCCTTCCTCAAGCGCAAGCCGGGCTATCTCACCATGTCGGTCGCCCACATCAAGGGTGTTTCGGAAGAAACCACCACCGGCGTCCACCGTCTCTACCAGATCGCCAAGGACGGCAAGCTGCCGTTCCCCGCGATCAACGTGAACGACAGCGTCACCAAGTCGAAGTTCGATAATCTCTATGGCTGCAAGGAATCGCTGGTTGACGCGATCCGCCGTGCCACCGACGTGATGCTGGCCGGAAAGGTTGCCTGCGTTGCGGGCTTTGGCGACGTGGGCAAGGGCAGCGCCGCCTCGCTGCGCCAGGGCGGTGCGCGCGTGATGGTGACGGAAATCGATCCGATCTGCGCCCTTCAGGCGGCGATGGAAGGCTATGAAGTCGTCACGATGGAAGAAGCGGTCAAGCGCTGCGACATCTTCGTGACCGCCACCGGCAACGAGGATGTGATCACGGCCGAGCACATGAAGGCGATGAAGCCGATGAGCATCGTCTGCAACATCGGGCACTTCGACAGTGAGATCCAGATCTCGGCGCTCGACAACTACAAGTGGACCGAAGTCAAGCCGGGCACCGACCTTGTCGAGTTTCCCGACGGCAAGCAGATCATCGTGCTGGCCAAGGGCCGCCTGGTGAACCTTGGCTGCGCCACCGGCCATCCCAGCTTCGTGATGTCGGCCAGCTTCACCAACCAGACGCTGGCGCAGATCGAACTGTTCACCAAGAGCAGCCAGTACAAGAACGAAGTCTATGTCCTGCCCAAGCACCTCGACGAGAAGGTCGCGGCGCTGCATCTGGAAAAGCTGGGCGTCAAGCTCACCAAGCTGACCAAGAAGCAGGCGGACTACATCGGCGTGCCCGAAGCCGGGCCGTTCAAGCCGGATCACTACCGCTATTGATGCTGCATTCTCCCGCACGCAGCGCGGGAGGATGTGTCGCAAGTATTGGCCTCCGCCATCCGGCGGGGGCCTTTCTGTTCAAGGCCGATCAATTCGCGCCCTTGGCATTGATGCGCTCCATTGTAATTGTGCGACGCAGGCCCTAGCGAATGGGCGATGCCGTTGTTGAACCAGACCGCACTGGCAGTCATCGGGGCGCTGCTCGCCGCTTGGACGGTAGGGGCCTTGTGGCTTGTGCTCGATGCCCGCAGGCGCGCGCGCCGGGGCGAAGCGGTCCAGCGTCAGGCCCGCAAGCTGGCCCGGATGATCGATGAATCGCCCGCCCTGCCGCTGCTCGTGCGGGCCGATGGCAGGATCGAAGGGCCTGCGCGGCTCGCCCGGTGGCTGGGCTTTGATGCCATGCCGGGCTTCCTTTCCGAACTGGATGGCGATGGCTGCGGGCTCGATGAAGTGCAGCTTTCCCGGCTTGGCGATGCGGTGCGCGCGACGCAGAAGACAGGCGCTCCCTTTCGCATGGCGCTGGTTCCGAAAGGCGGCGGGGGCAGCCTTGCCGCCCACGGCCATCTTGCCGACCCGCAGGTTTCGCCGGGTGGGGCGGCGCTCGTCTGGTTCTTCGACTTTTCGGAAAGCCAGGCCGAACTTGTCAGGCTGCGCGATGAGGCGGGCAGGGCAAGGGCCGATTTCGCTGGGCTTTCCGGTCTGATCGAAGCGGCCCCGCTGCCGATGTGGTTTCGCGGACCGGATCTGCGCCTGCGGCTGGTCAACAGCGCCTATGTGAAGGCGGTGGGTGCGCCAAGCGCGGAGGAGGTCATTGCCAAGGGCATCGAACTGATCGAGCCGGTCGACGGATTGAGCGCGGCGCAGGTGGCGCGGCAGGCGCAGTCGCGGCGCGTCCCTGTCGAACGCTCGCTTCTGGCCACGATCAAGGGGCAGCGCCGCGCCGTGCGCGTGACCGACCTGCCGCTGGGCGAAGAAGGGATTGCCGGATACGCGGTCGACATCGAGGAAATGGAGGAACTGATCCGCCAGTTCCGCCGCTTCCGCGAGGCGCAGCGCGAGATGCTCGACACGCTATCGGCCGGGATCGCCCAGTTCGACGACAAGCGGAACCTTGTCTTTGCCAATCAGCCGTTTCTGCGGATCTTTGCCGTGCCGCAGGCCTGGGTGGTCGATACCCCTCCGTTCGACCGGGTGCTCGACCGGATGCGCGATGGTGGCAGGTTGCCCGAAGTGCGCGATTTTCCCGAATGGCGGCGCGAACGGCAGGCGTGGTTCCTCTCGCGCGTTCCGGTGGAAGAGGCATGGCACCTCTCGGACGGAACCCACCTGCGCGTGGTCGGCCAGCCCATGCCCGATGGCGGGCTGCTGATGATCTTCGAGGACCGGACCGAGCAGTTGCAGCTTTCCGCAACGCGCGACACGCTGCTGCGCACGCGCACCGCAACGTTCGACAACCTGTTTGAATCGCTCGCCGTTTTCGCGCCGGATGGAAAGCTCCAGCTCTGGAACCGGCGCTTTGCCGCGGACTGGGGGCTGGAAGAGGCGTTCCTTTCCACTCACCCGCGCGCCGATGTCCTGCTGAACAAGGTGGCACCGCTGCTCAAGCGACCGGCACAGATCGGCACGATCGCGCAGGTCATCCAGAGCGCCACGCTTGAACGCAAGCAGCGCAGCGGCAGGCTGGCACTGGCGGATGGGCGGCACCTTGCGCTTGCCGGGGTTCCGCTGCCCGATGGCAACGGCCTGCTGACCGTGCTCGACATTACCGACAGCCAGAAGGCCGAAGCGGCCCTTCGCGAACGCAATGCCGCCCTGATGGAGGCCGATGCGGTCAAGACCCGCTTCATCGCCAACATGAGCTACGAGTTCCGTACTCCGCTCACCTCGATCGGCGGGTTTGCCGAACTGCTGCAAGGCGGCATTGCCGGGGAGCTTACCCCGCAGCAGAACGAATATGTCGCGGCGATCCTGCAATCGGTCGAGCGACTGGGCGAGCAGATCGAGAACGTGCTCGAACTCTCGCAAAGCGAGGCGGGAACGCTTCCGCTGGCGCAGGAGCGGGTGGAGGTCATGCCCCTGCTGACGGACGTGGTGCATGACCGGGCGGAACGGCTTTCCGCGGCGGGGTTGACCCTCGATCTGCGGGGCGACCGGTCTGTCGGCGCCATCACCGGAGATGCGCGGCGGCTGCGTCGTGCTTTCGGGCAGTTGATCGACAATTCCATTGCCGCAACGCCCCAAGGGGGACGCATTCTGGTCGAGGCATCGCGGCGCAAGGATGGCCGCTTGCAGGTCGTCGTCTCGGACAATGGCAAGGGCATGGATGCGGCCATGCTGGCGAGGGCACTGGAAGGACTGAAGATCAGCGTCGACGGCAAGACCGCCGAGCGGCGGCAGGGCTTGGGGCTGCCTCTGGTCCGCCAGCTGGTGGAGGCGCATGGCGGCAGTCTTGAACTGATGTCCGAGCCAGGCCTTGGCACCAGCGCCATCGTGGTGCTGCCGTGATTGTCGATCTGCCCGATCTGGCCGCATCGCGCGAACTGGCCGGGCGGATTGCATGCGATCTGCGCGCGGGCGATGTGGTCGCGCTTTCCGGCGGGCTGGGGGCGGGCAAGACCACGCTGGCGCGCGCCATCATTGCAGCGCTTGGCCATGATGGCGAAGTGCCCAGCCCAAGTTTTGCGATCATCGAGCTGTATGATCCGCCCGCCGTGCGGGTTCCCCTTGTTCATGCCGATTTCTACCGGCTTGAGGATCCGTCGGAGGCGATGGAGATCGGGCTGGATGATTACCGGCAGGGCGCAGCGCTGCTGGCGGAATGGCCCGAACATGCGGGCGGCTTCGCGCACGAGGCGGGCTGTCTGCAAATCCTTCTGGAATCCACGGAAAACGGCAGGCGGGCCATTGTCCTGCCGGGCCGCGATTGGCTAGAGCGAGGCTCATGGACCTGACCATTCCCCCCGGCACCGAAGACTTCCTGACCAAGGCGGGATGGCTGGGCAGCGTTATCGAACCGCAGCCGGGCGATGCCTCGTTCAGGCGATACTTCCGCATCCGCAGGCAGGATGCCAGTGCGATGCTGATGCATGCGCCGCCTCCGAACGAGGATCCCAAGCCCTTTCTGCGTGCGGCGAAATGGCTTGATGCAAATGGCATGCGCGCGCCGCACATCCTTGCGGAAGATGCCGACAGGGGCTTCGTGCTGCTGGAGGATTTCGGCACGATCCGCATGCGCGAATACCTTGATGCCTGGCCGCAGGACGAGGACGAAGTCTATCGCCGCGCGGTGGATGCGCTGGCCGAACTGCACCGTCTGCCACCCGGCCCGTTCACCGGCTACACGCTCGCCGAGTATCAGCGCGAGGCCAAGCTGTTCGTCGACTGGTTCGTGCCCACGCGCGGGCTTTACGTGAACGGGCCGGACTGGGCCGCGGCATGGGAGAGTGTGCTGACCCTGCTCCTGCCGCGCCAGCGCCCCGGCGTTACGGTCTTGCGCGATTATCACGCCGAGAACATCATGCTGCTGGGCGGACTGGACCGGCAGGGTCTGCTTGATTTTCAGGATGCTCTTGTCGGGCACCCGGCCTACGATCTGGTTTCGCTGCTTCAGGACGCCCGGCGCGAGGTGTCGCCCGAACTGGAACAGCGCATGATCGACCATTATCTGGACAAGGCCGGTCTTTCCTCTGCCGCAGGGCAGGAGTTCCTTGCCGACTATGCGCGGCTTGGCGCACAGCGCAACGCCAAGATCGTGGGCATTTTCGTGCGGCTCTGGAAGCGCGACGGCAAGCCCCGCTATCTCGATTACATTCCGCGCGTATGGGCCGCGATGGAACGTGATCTGGCCCACCCGGCGCTGGAACCGGTGGCACAGTGGTTCGCCGCCAACATCCCGGCCGAAGTCCGTGCGGCGGGAGGCGGCAGGTTCGATCCATGAACCGCCCGCTTGCCAGCGATGTTGCCATGGTCCTTTCGGCAGGGCTGGGCAAGCGCATGCGGCCGCTGACCGCCACGCGCCCGAAGCCGCTGGTCAAGGTGGCGGGCAAGCCGCTGATCGATCATGCGCTTGACAAGCTGCGCGATGCGGGCGTGGCGCGGGCAGTGGTAAACGTGCACTATCTGGCCGATGCGCTGGAGGCCTACCTGGCCCGGCGCAGCGAACCGGCGGTCGTCATTTCCGACGAGCGTGCAACTCTGCTCGAAACAGGGGGCGGCATGGTCAAGGCGCTCCCCCTGATCGGGAGCGATCCCTTCTTCTGCCTGAACAGCGACAATGTGTGGCTTGACGGTCCGCGCAACGTCTTTGCGCACCTTTCCGATCACTGGGATGCCGAGCGGATGGATGCCCTGCTGTTGCTGGTGCCTCATGCGCGCGCCTTCAACTATCGCGGCAAGGGGGACTTTCACATGGACCCGCTGGGCCGCATCTCGCGCCGCCGTTCCGGGCGGGTTGCGCCTTTCATCTACGGCGGCATCCAGATCGTGTCGCACCGCCTGCTGCGCGATGCGCCCGAAGGCGCGTTCGGCACCATGGCCCTGTGGGAACGGGCAATTGCCGAAGGGCGGCTTCACGGCCTTGCCCATCAGGGCCTCTGGTTCGAAGTGGGCGAGCCGCAGATGATCGCGCCGACCGAGGCGGCGCTAGAGCGCTATTGATGACGGCGGGGGAGGCCCGTCAGCGCTCCGGCCCGCGCGTCTGGTCGATCGCGGCGCATCGGGGTTTTGCCGATGCGCTGGTAGCCGGACTGATCCCGCGCTACCGCGAAGAACGCTTCGGCCTTGCCCGCCTGACGCTGCTCCTGCCAAGCCAGCGCGCGGTGCGGATCGTGACCGAGGCGTTCGTCCGGACGAGCGACAGCGGCGGACGGGGCGGGCTGCTGCTGCCGCGCATGGCCGTGGTGGGCGATCTCGATCTTGACGAGACGCTGGGGCCGCTGCTCGATCCCATCGGCGCGGGCGCGGATATTCCTGCTGCGGTTGATCCCACGTTCCGCCTGCTCCGGCTGGCAGACCTGCTGCGAATCGAACTGGGCGAGCAGGCACCGGGCGCCGCCGCGCTGGTGCGTCAGGCGCGCGGCATTGCCCAGACGATCGACCGGCTTCTGGTGGAAGGCATCTATCCTCCCGATATCCTAAGGGACGAGGTGGTCGGCATTGCCGCCGAACTTTCCGATCACTGGAAGGACGCGACACGGCTGTTCGCTGCCGTGTTCTTCCGGTGGGAGGAGGAACTTGCGGCCATGGGCAGGCTTGACGCGCCCGAACGGCGCAATCGGCTGCTGGATCACGCCGCGCAGAGATGGCGCGGTTCTCCCCCGCGTCATCCCGTGGTGGCAGCCGGGGTAACATCGGCCTCGCCCGCCGTGGCCCGGTTGCTGCGCGTGGTGGCCGAACTGCCGCAAGGCGGCGTCATCCTGCCCGATCTGGACCTGACACTGGACGATGCGGTCTGGGATGCGCTCGGCTCTGCGGGCGGCGCGCATGGCGGCGTTTTCGAACGCGGCGACATCATCACCCACCCGCAATATCACCTGAAGCTGCTGCTCAACCGCATGGGGGTTGCCCGCGCAGAGGTGGAGCCGTGGCACCGATCAGGCATGACGGCCGCCCCGCCGGAGCGCAGCCGTGCGATTTCGAACCTGTTCCTTCCGCCAGAGGCCAGCGCGGCTTGGGCAACGCTGGAAGCGAAGGACCGGCGCATGACCGGGGTCAGGGTCATGAAGACCGCGCACCCGGAAGAGGAGGCACAGGCCATTGCCGTGCTGGTGCGTGAGGCGCTGGCCATCCCTGAGCGTCGCGTTGCCGTCGTGACGCCGGACCGGTCCCTTGCGGCGCGGGTCGTGGCGCATCTCGGTCGCTGGAACATCGTTGCCGACGATACAGCCGGCAAGCCTCTGGCGCAGACGGCAGCTGGCCGCGTGCTCCTCCTGCTTGCCGAAGTCGTGGCGGAGCGGTGTGCGCCGGTGCCGCTGCTGGCGCTGCTGGGCCATCCGCTGGTGCATGCCGACGAAGGCAGGGCTGCGTGGCTGGAGCGCGTGCGCCAGCTTGATCTGGTCCTGCGCGGCCCGCGGCCGGGGCCGGGACTTGCCGCCATCCGCCAGGCGGCCGAGCGTGCCGAGGAGCGCTATCCCGGTCTTGCAGAGTGGTGGTCATCGGTTGAAGACCAGCTCTTCCCGATCGTTTCGCTTGAAGGCGTGGTCGGGCTGGACGCGGCGCTCGATACGCTTTGCGAAGCGGGGGAAGCGCTTTGCGGAGAAAGGCTCTGGGCCAATGCCGACGGGCGCAGTCTTGCCCGTTTCATCGAGCAATGGCGCGAGGCGGCGCCGTTGGCCGCACTCAGCCTGCCGTGCGAGGAACTGCCCGCCCTGCTGCGTGATGCCATGCAGGACTGCGCGGTCCGACCTCCTTATGGCGGCCATCCGCGCCTTGCCATCTACGGCCTGCTCGAAGCCCGGATGAGTCGGGCCGATCTGGTGATCTGCGGCGGGTTGACCGAAGGCACCTGGCCAGGCAGCGCTGCGCCTGACCCGATCCTGGCACCTGCCATCCTGCGGGCGCTGGGCATTCCGGGGGCGGATTTCCGCATCGGTCTTGCCGCCCACGATCTCGCCTCGGCGCTTGGCGCTCCCGAAGTCGTGCTCAGCTACGCTGTGCGCGATGCCAGCGGCCCGGCTATCGCGTCGCGGTTCCTGCTGCGCATGGAAGCCATGCTGGCGAAAGAGCTGCGCAAGGAAGAGCGGGCGGTCGAACTTGCGCGCGCGCTGTCTGATCCCGAACCGGTGCCGCCCCATCCGCGCCCGCAACCCATGCCCGCGCCGGAACAGCGCCGCGTGCCGATTGCGGTCACGGCGCTCGACCGGCTGCGCAGCGATCCCTACCAGTTCTATGCCAGCGCCATTCTGGGCCTGCGCAGGCTTGATCCCGTCGATGCCGATCCCAGCGCGGCATGGAAAGGCACGGCAGTGCACGATGTGCTGAAGGCATGGCATGAGGGCGGCGGCATGCCCGGCAACCTTGTGCCGCTGGCCGAACGCATGTTTGACGAGATGAGTGCGCATCCCTTCATGCGCGCCATGTGGAAGCCCCGGCTGATCGATGCCCTGCTGTGGATCGAGGAACACACTGACCGGCTGGCAGGCGAGGGGCGCGAGGTTCTTGCGGTGGAGCGCAAGGGCGAGATCACGGTTGACGGTATCCGCATTCACGGCCGGGCCGACCGCATCGACCGGCTTCCGGACGGAACGCTGGCCATTGTCGACTACAAGACCGGCAAGCCGCCATCCTCCCGCATGGTGGCGCAGGGGTTTGCGCTGCAACTTGGCCTGATCGGATTGATTGCCAGCCGGGGCGGGATGGATGGCGTGGCAGGAGAACCGACGGCGTTCGAATACTGGTCGCTCGGCAGCAACAAGCAGCGCGGCTTTGGCTATGCCGACAGTCCGATCCTTGATGGGCGCAAGAAGACCGGGGTCAGGCGCGAGGACTTCCTCCCCGAAACGGAACGCTATCTGCGCGAGGCGATTGCGCGCTGGCTGCTGGGCAGCGAACCGTTCACCGCGCGTCTCAACCCGAATCTTGCCGGCTACGCCGATTATGACCAGCTCATGCGCCTTGACGAATGGCAGGGCCGCGAAAGCGATGCGGAGCCGCCGGCATGAGCAAGGTCTATCCGCTGAAGGCAAGCCAGGCCGATGCGGTGCACCCGCAGCGCACCGTCTGGCTTTCGGCCTCGGCAGGAACCGGAAAGACGCAGGTGCTTTCGGCCCGCGTCCTGCGCCTGCTGTTGCAGGAAGGCGTCGAGCCAGACCAGATCCTGTGCCTCACTTTCACCAAGGCAGGCGCGGCCGAAATGGCCACCCGTGTGAACGAGGTTCTGGCGAGCTGGGTGCGGATGGACGATACGCTGCTGGCAAAGGACATGCTGGCCATCGGCGCGCCGTGCAATCCGGAGACGCTTGCGCGCGCCCGCAGCCGCTTTGCCGCCGTGCTCGACTGTCCGGGCGGCGGCCTGCGGATCGAGACCATCCATGCGTTCAGCCAGTGGCTGCTGGGGGCGTTTCCCGTCGAAGCCGGTCTGCGTCCCGGCACGCGCGCCATGGAAGACCGGGACCGCGCCCTGCTGGTGCGGCAGGTGCTGGCCGAAGTGCTCGTCAGCGCGCAGGAGCAGGGTGACGAAGCCCTGATCGAGCAACTGGCGGCGCTGTCGCTGCGTTTCAGCGAAGGGCAGGTAGAGGCCTTCCTGCTGCGCTGCGCCGGGGCGCACGATCTCTGGCAGGGGGCAGGCGCATGGCAGCCGCCCTTGCGCCCGCGGATCAACCGCCTGATCGGCCTTGAGGAAGATGCCGGCGAGGAAGCCCTTGCCGCCCTTTGCGCCGATGACGCATTCGACGCCCGCTCGGTGCGCAGATGCATGGAAATGAACGCGGCCTGGGGGCGGAAGACCGGCATCGATGCCGCCAATGTCCTTGGCGACTGGCTTGCCGCAGAGCCGCAGCAGCGGCTCCAATCGCTCGACAGCCTCGCCGGGGTGTTCCTGACCGCCGAAGGCAAGCCCCGTTCCACCGCCAACATCGAAAAGCATCAGCCTGATTATCCGGAGCATGCGGCAAGGGTCATCGACTGCCTGGCCTCGGTCAGGGAATACCGGAGCAGGATCGAACTGGCCGCGCTGCTGGATACCGCGCTCAGCGTCGGCAGGCGCTTCGCACTGGCGTGGGATGCCGCCAAGACGCGCGAAGGCTTCATTGATTTCGACGACCAGATCCGCACTGCCGCCGATCTTCTGACCCGGCGCGCGAGCGCGGCATGGATCCGCTTCAAGCTGGATCGCCAGTTTGACCATATCCTTGTGGATGAGGCGCAGGATACCAACGCCGCGCAGTGGGATATCGTGCTTGAGGGGCTGGTGTCGGACTTCTTCACCGGCGAAGGCCAGCATGGCGAGGCGGTGCGCACGCTGTTCGTCGTGGGCGATTACAAGCAGGCGATCTTCGGCTTTCAGGGCACCAGCCCGGAAAACTTCGCAAGAGCCAGCGACAGGGTGCGCCGCCAGTTGGCCGAAGTGGCCACCGTGCTGCGCGATCCGGACCGCGAACTGCTGGAACTGGGGCTTGGCCAGTCGTTCCGCACGGCCCGGCCCATTCTCGATTTCGTGGATGCGGCCATTGCCGGGATCGGCTGGGACAGCATCGGCCTGGAGAAGCCGCCGGAACGCCATGTGGGGCTTGATATGCCCGGCACCGTGGGCATCTGGCGCGTGGTGGCGGATGACGCACCGGAAGATGAAACCGATGGCGACAGCGCCGAGGACGGCCCGGATACCGGGGATGCCCAGAGCTGGCTTTCGCGCCCCGACCGCAAGCTGGCCGACCGGATCGCCCTTCAGGTCAGGGAATGGCTTGACCATGGCTTCACGCTGACCAAGGGCGGGCCGAAGCGTGCCGGGGCCGGTGACATCATGGTTCTGGTGCGCAAACGCAAGGAACTGGCCGGGCTGATCGTGGCGCGCCTCTACGCGCATGGGGTTCCCGTGGCCGGGGTTGACCGCTTGCGTCTGGGAGCGCCGCTGGCGGTCAAGGATCTGGTTGCGGCCCTGCGCTTTGCCGCCCAGCCGCTGGATGATCTCAACCTTGCATCGCTGCTTGTCTCCCCGCTCATCGGATGGTCGCAGGAAGATCTGCTGAAACATGCCTACCGCCCGCATGGCGTCCGGCTGTGGGACCGGCTGCGCCACGAACGCGATCCCTTCGTTGCGGCCACTGTCCGCAAACTGATGGACCTGCTTGACCGAGCAGACTTCGATCTGCCGCAGGTTCTCCTGCACTGGCTGCTGGTCGGGCCATGGGACGGCCGGGCGCGGCTGGTCGCGCGTCTGGGCCGCGAAGCGAACGATCCGATCGATGAACTGGTCAATGCGGCCATGGCCTATGCCAGCGCCAACGTGGCAAGCCTGAACGGGTTTCTGCAATGGTTCGATGCCGGCGATGGCGAACTGAAGCGCGAGGCCGGAAAGGCTGAAGGGCTGGTGCGGGTGATGACGGTGCATGGCTCGAAGGGCCTTCAGGCGCCAATTGTCATACTTGCCGATGCTGCCGATGATCCCGATGCTTCGCGCCCGCGCGATCTGGAACTGGTCGAGGAACTGCCGGGAGCGCAGCGCAGGGTGCCGCTTCCGCCGCTGCGCAAGCACGAAAAGCCCGCCGAAGTGCTTGAGGCCGAGGCCACCGCCATGCGCGCCGAACGCGAAGAGCACTGGCGCCTGCTCTATGTGGCCATGACCCGTGCCGAAGAAGCGCTGTTCATTGCCGGCGCGAAAGGGCGCAGGCCCCTGAAAGGCGGCGAGGAAATCGCTCCCGACAGCTGGTATGCCAGGCTGGAGCCTCTGTTCGGACAGGACTGGCGCGATCATCCGCTTTGGGGCGGCATCAAGCAGCTTGGCGGCCCGGCCGCGCCGATTGCCCCGCCGCAACGGGATGAGGCCGCAGCGCCGCGCATCGTCCTGCCCGATGTGCTGCTGACGCCGGTCGGGGCGGAACCGCGCCCGCCGCGTCCGCTGGCGCCTTCGTCGCTGGGCGAAGAGGATGCCCCTGACCCGCCCGCACCGAGAGGCCCGCATGGTTTGCTGGCGGCACGGCGCGGCACCTTGATGCACCGCCTGATCGAGCGGCTTCCCGAAGTCGATCCTGAAAACCGGCGCAGTGCGGGTCTTGCCTGGCTCGCACGCGCGGCGCCCGATTTCGATGCGGCCGACCATGCAGCGATGGCCGATGCGGCGCTTGCGGTGCTTGCCGATCCGGCTTGGGCGGATGTGTTCGGCCCGGATTCGCTGGCCGAGGTGCCGCTTGCCGCCGTGGTTGGCGGCCGCGTTCTGAGCGGCACGGTTGACCGGCTGGTAATCGGCAGCGACGGCATCCGTATCGTCGATTTCAAGACTTCGCGTCGCCCACCGCGCTCGCTTGACGAGATTCCCGCCGCCTACATGCGTCAGATGGCCGCCTATGTTCTTGCGATCGAGGCGATTCATCCGGGGATGCCGGTGGAGGCCGCGCTTCTCTATACCCATACCCCGCAACTGTTCGCGGTGCCCCGCGAGGTGGTCGCGCAGGAAAAGCTGCGCCTTCACGTGGTTCAGGATTCCTTTTCGGGCTGATCGGTTGCGCATGGCGCACAAGCGCCTAGATTGCGGTGCAAACAGACAGGAGTTTACCCAAGATGCCGACCAAGGCCGTTACCGATGCCAGCTTTGCCAGCGAAGTCCTGGGCAGCAGCAAGCCCGTTCTCGTCGACTTCTGGGCAGACTGGTGCGGGCCGTGCAAGATGATCGCCCCGGCGCTTGAGGAAATTTCCGAAGAACTGGCCGACAGGGTGGAGATCGCCAAGGTCGACATCATGGAGAACACCGACACCGCAAGCCAGTTCGGCGTGCAGTCCATCCCGCTCCTGATCCTGTTCAAGGATGGCCAGCCGGTGGCGCAGAAGCTGGGCGCCGCCCCCAAGAGCCAGCTCAAGGGATGGCTTGAAAGCGTTCTGTGACCGGCCGCCCGGCGTGCCGCGCCCCCGCCGCGCCCCCCCCCCCCCCCCCGGGGGCGCCGCCCCCCCCCACGCCAGGTTTGGATCCTAGCCCAGCTTCGCCAGCCTTTCGGCCATGTCATCGAACAGGGCGGGGCTGGCGGCGCCGATCAGGCCCGGTTCGAGATGCCGGTCCACCCTGTAGGGCGAGCCATCGGGCCGCGCCGCCTTGCCGCCCGCTTCATTCAGGAACAGCACGCCCGCTGAATGGTCCCATGCAAGGGTTTTCTCGAACAGCGAAACGTCGTTCGTGCCAAGGCCGATGCGGGGATACTGTTCTGCGGCGCAGCGGGGAATGTCCACCAGAGTGTAATGCGGGGCGATGTGTTCCATCAGCGCGGCGCGCTTGGCCTTGTCGACGAAGACGAGGGAAATCGCCGCAATCGGCCTTGCCGCGCCGCTGGTGCGAGCAAAGAGCCGTTCGCCATTGATCCATGCTCCGTGGCCGCGGTGTGCGGTGCACAGCCGGCCTGACAGCGGATCGTAAATCCAGCCCGCAACCGTTTCCCCACCTTCGGCAAGCGCGATCAGGATGCCGAAAGGCGGCGTGCCCGCGGCAAAATTGTTCGTCCCGTCAAGCGGATCGATGATCCAGCACAGACTGTCGGACAGGCGCGAGAGAATGGCGGGATCGGCATGGGCCGCTTCCTCGCCCACAATCGCCGCTTCGGGAATGATCCGGGCCAGACCTTCGGCGAGCATGGCCTCGCTTTCGGTATCGGCTATGGTCACGACATCATCGGCGGCCTTGTTCGTTACCGCGCCTGAGCCAAGCCGCTGATAATGCCTCAGCAGCGTTCTTTCCGCCGTTTCGCGCATCAGGGCGGAAACGGCGGCATCGAGCGCTGCGCTCATGACCGGTAATCCGCGTTGATCGAGATGTAGCCATGCGTCAGGTCGCAGGTCCAGACCGTCGCCCTGCCATTGCCCAGCCCCAGATCGACCTCGATCGAAATGTCCTGCCCCTTGAGGTGGCGGGCTACGGGTGCCTCGTCGTAATCGGGAACGGGCTGGCCATCGCGCGCTGTCCAGATACCGCCGAAACCGATGGACAGCCGGTCGCGGTCCGCAGGCTCGCCAGCCTTGCCCACGGCCATGACCACGCGGCCCCAGTTGGCATCCTCGCCTGCAATCGCGGTCTTCACGAGCGGCGAATTGGCAATGGCGAGCCCGACCTTGCGCGCGCTTTCATCCGAGACGGCGCCCGAAACGCTGATGGAAATGAACTTCCGCGCGCCTTCGCCATCGCGCACGACAAGGTGCGCAAGCTGGCGGCATACGTCGTCGAGCGCCGCCGCAAAGGCATTGGCACCGGGCGAATCAAAGCCCGACAGCAGCGCATTCCCGGCCTTGCCGGTGGCGAAGGCCAGGACCGTATCGCTCGTCGAGGTGTCGCTGTCGACGGTGATGCACGAGAACGTGCGCCGGTTGGCTGCCGAGAGGCATTCCTGAAGGAAAGCCGGGCTGACGGCGGCATCGGTGAAGATGTAGCCCAGCATCGTTGCCATGTCGGGTGCGATCATGCCGCTGCCCTTGATGATGGCGCTGAATGTCACGCGAACATCGCCGATCAACGCGCTGGCCGATGCGCCCTTGGCGAAAGTATCGGTGGTGCCGATGGTGCGCGCGGCATCTTCCCAGGTGCAGGGCGGGGCATGCAGCGCGGCTTCGACACCGGAGCGCGCCTTGTCCTTGGGCAGGGGCACGCCGATCACGCCGGTGGAGGACACGAAAACCTCTTCGCGCGGGCAGGCAAGGTGCGCTGCCACCTGGTCCATGATCTGCTCCACCGCCTCGCGCCCGCGATAGCCGGTGAAGGCGTTGGAATTGCCCGCATTGACCACCAGCGCGCGGGCACGGCCCTGCGCAATGTTGCTGCGGCCCAGTTCGACCTCGGACGAGCAGCACACGTTGCGGGTGAAGACCCCGGCAACGGCGGTGCCTTCGGCCAGTTCGACATAGGTCAGGTCGCAGCGGCCCCAGTCCTTGTATCCCGCGCGCGCAATGCGCGGCGTGACACCGGCAATCGGCGCCAGAGGAGGAAAGGGCGTGGCGAGCGGGGAAACGGCGTCTGACATGGTCCAAGCGCCTAGCCTGCGCGCGAGGCGGCTTCAACTGCCTGCGGAACACGCAGCCGATTGTTTTCATGATGGACGAACGGGCGCTTAATCCCTATCTCGCATGCCGATGCGCCTGCTGCTTGCCCTTCTGGCCGTGCTGACCGGACTGTCGCTGCCCGATGTGGCGGTGGCATTTTCGCGTGCGGAAGTGGCTGAAAGCGGCGCTGCGGCACAGTCTCCACAGGCCGGCGAGCAGAGGCAGCAGCGCTGCGCCGCGCGCACTGGCACGGTCGTGCAGCCCTGCCGCAAGGTCCGCCGGACGATCTGGCTGCCCTTGCCTGCCTTCATTCCGGCCCGCACCGTCGAGTTGAGCGACCGCGCCCGCGAATAGGGCTGCGCGCATATTCCCCCTTTCCGGTGGCAGGCATGCCTGCCGTATGGCCGCGCCGCATCGGCGCGGCCCTGTCCCCGCACTGATTTTCACAGGATGATTTCGCCCATGTTCGGCTCCATCGCAAAGGCCATTTTCGGCTCCTCCAACGATCGCTACGTCAAGTCGCTCGACCGGATCGTGCGCCAGATTGCCGCATTCGAACCCCAGATGCAGGCCCTTTCCGACGAGGAGCTGGCCGCGCAGACGCCGAAGTTCCGCCAGATGCTGGCCGAGGGCGCGACCCTCGACGACATTCTGCCCGAAGCCTTTGCCACCGTGCGCGAGGCTTCGGTGCGCACCCTGGGGATGCGGCACTTCGACGTGCAGATGATCGGCGGCATCGTGCTGCATCGCGGCGAGATCGCCGAAATGCGCACGGGCGAGGGCAAGACGCTGGTGGCGACGCTGGCGGTCTATCTCAACGCGCTTGAGGGCAAGGGCGTGCATGTGGTCACCGTGAACGACTACCTTGCCCGCCGCGACGCCGAGACCATGGGCGTGCTCTACAAGTTCCTGGGGCTGACGGTGGGCGTGATCGTGCCCAACCTTGGCGAGGAGCAGCGGCGCGAAGCCTATAACGCGGACATCACCTACGCGACCAACAACGAGCTGGGCTTCGATTACCTGCGCGACAACATGAAGCATTCGCGCGAACACATGGTGCACCGCCCGTTCAATTTCGCCATCGTCGACGAAGTGGATTCGATCCTGATCGACGAGGCGCGCACCCCCCTCATCATTTCCGGGCCGACCGATGACAAGAGCGAGCTTTACGTCTCGGTCGATGCCATCGTGAAGCAGATCAGCCCCGATCTCTACGAGGCCGACGAGAAGACCAAGAACATCACCCTGACCGAAGACGGCGTGGAATGGGTGGAGCGCGCGCTGGAAGAGGCCGGGTTGCTGGTCGGCTCGAACCTCTACGATGTCGAGAACACGATGGTGGTCCACCATCTGGATCAGGCGCTCAAGGCCAATGTCATGTTCAAGCGTGATACCGACTACATCGTCAAGGACGACAAGGTCATCATCATCGACGAGTTCACCGGACGCATGATGGACGGGCGGCGCTGGTCGAACGGCCTGCATCAGGCGGTGGAGGCCAAGGAAGGCGTGCGGATCGAGCCGGAAAACCAGACCATGGCCTCGATCACCTTCCAGAACTACTTCCGCATGTATCCCAAGCTGGCAGGCATGACCGGAACGGCTGCTACCGAGGCGGCCGAGTTCTTCGACATCTACAAGATGAATGTCGTATCGATCCCGACCAACGTGCCGGTGCAGCGCGTGGATGAGGAAGACGAGTTCTACAAGAACACGCTCGACAAGTTTGCCGCGATTGCCCGCCTCATCCGCGAAAAGCACGAGAAGGGGCAGCCCGTGCTGGTCGGCACGGTCTCGATCGAGAAATCGGAGCTGCTGTCCGAGTTCCTGCGCAAGGAAGGCGTGAAGCACAATGTGCTCAATGCCCGCTTCCACGAGATGGAAGCCCACATCGTGGCGCAGGCCGGTCGGCTCGGCGCGGTGACGATCGCCACCAACATGGCGGGGCGCGGCACCGACATCCAGCTTGGCGGCAATGTCGAGTTCCGCATCGAGGACGAGCTTCGCGATGTTCCCGAAGGCCCTGAGCGCGAGGCGGGGGTCGCGCGCATCAAGGCCGAGGTGGCCGCGGAGAAGCAGCAGGTTCTTGCCGCAGGCGGGCTATGCGTGATCGGCACCGAACGCCATGAAAGCCGCCGCATCGACAACCAGTTGCGCGGGCGCTCCGGGCGTCAGGGCGATCCCGGCATGAGCAAGTTCTATCTCTGCCTTGAGGATGATCTGCTGCGCATCTTCGGGCCGGACACGCTGTTTGCCAAGATGATGAACAACAACCTTGCCGATGGCGAGGCGATCGGTTCCAAGTGGCTCTCGAAGGCGATCGAGACGGCGCAGAAGAAAGTCGAGGCGCGCAACTACGACATCCGCAAGCAGGTCGTCGAATACGACGACGTGATGAACGACCAGCGCAAGGTCATCTACGAGCAGCGCGCCGACATCATGGACGCCGAGGCGGTGGGCGACGTTGTGACCGACATGCGCCATGATACCGTGAACGCGATCGTCGCCGATGCCTGCCCGCCGGGTTCCTATCCCGAACAGTGGAACGTCGAGGGCCTGAAGGCGCGCGTTGCCGAGGTGCTGGGCATGGACGTGCCCATCGATGAATGGATGCAGGAAGAGGCGATCGAGCCGGAGCTGATCGAGGAACGCATCCAGACGATGGCCGATGCGAAGATGGACGCGAAGGTCGCCGAAGTCGATGCCAATGCCTGGCGCAGCCTCGAAAAGTCGATCCTGCTGGAGCGGCTTGACCATCACTGGAAGGAGCACCTCGCCACGCTGGATGCGCTGCGTCAGGTCGTGTTCCTCCGTGCCTATGCGCAGAAGACCCCGATCAACGAATACAAGCAGGAAGCCTTCGGCCTGTTCGAACGGATGCTGGAGGCGATTCGCGAAGACGTGACGCGAATCCTGATGACCAGCGAGATCAGGCTGCGCCCGATGGACGATTTCCAGCTTCCCGAACTGCCGGACTTTCTCACCAGCCATATCGATCCCTTCACCGGCGAGAACGATGCCCTTCCCGCAGAAGGCTCGCTGCCCGCATCCGGCCTGTTCGGAACGCTGCCGCCCTCGGCCGGAGGCACGCTGGTGGCCGGGGATGCGGCGGCGGCGCTGGCAGGCGGCGATCCCTACGCGGGGCAGGGCATCAGCCGCAACGCGCCCTGCCCATGCGGTTCGGGCCGGAAATACAAGCACTGTCATGGTGCGGCGGCCTGATCGGCCTGCCGTTTTGCACGGGCCGAAGGGGCGACCCGTGGGGGGCGAGCGCCTTCCCGCCTGTCGGCCCGTCATCTTGACAATCCCTGCCTGAAATTAACCAGCATTTTTCCGTATCGTTGCTGGCGCGGATTGCAGCAATGATCCGGCGGGACTAGTGTCCTTCCAGAAAAGAAAACGGGAACGGGCCGCCTCACCAAACTGCCGATTGGGGGCGAGTGATAATGGGTTTGGAGTTTCCGGGCACTTTGCGTCTGCTGCGGCGCGGGGTTGGCGCTGCTGGCGTGGCCTTGCTGGCGGCGGCGTCGGCCGCATCGGCGCAGGGCCTGACAGGGCAGGCCGCAAGCCCGCCATCGCGCGACGACATTCGCGGCGTCACTGCACAGGCGCCGACACCTGCGGCACGCCTGTCGATCAAGGGTGGGATCGAGCGGTCGCCCTGTCCGCTTGATGATCCGCAGTATGCCGACATCAAGGTCACGGTGCGCGAGGTCATGTTCAACGGCCTCAAGGAACTCGCGCCCGCCGCGCTGGCCGATGCGTGGACTTCGCTCGCCGGAACGCCGCAGCCGATTTCGGTCCTGTGCGAAATCCGCGATGCGGCAGGCACGATCCTTCGCAACAGGGGCTATCTGGCAGCCGTGCAGGTGCCCACCCAGAAGATCGAGGACGGCAAGGTGCGCATGGAGGTGATCTATGCGCGCATTGCCGCCGTGCGGGCGCGCGGCGAAACGCGCGGGGCCGAACGCAAGCTGGAACAATACCTTACCGCATTGACCCGCGAAGAGGTGTTCAACCAGCAGCGTGCCGAGCGCTATCTGCTGCTGGCCCGCGATCTTCCCGGATACAACGTTCAGCTTACCCTCAAGCCCGCGGGAACAACGGCGGGCGAACTTGTGGCCGAAGTGAGCGTGGTGCGGGAACCGTTCGCGCTCGACCTGACGGTGCAGAACCTTGCCGCGCAGGCAACCGGCCGCTTCGGCGGGCAGGCGCGCGCGCAGTTCTTCGGCCTTACCGGCATGGGCGATGCAACCGCGATTTCCTATTACGCCACGTCCGATTTCAGCGAACAGCATATCGTGCAAGGCTCGCACGAGTTCCGGCCCGGTTCGCACGGGCTGGTGGTGGGCGGGCAGCTTACCTATGCCTGGACCCGGCCAGGCATCGCCGGGCTGCCCGCGAATGTGACGCTTGATGCCCGCACGCTCTATGCCGGGATCTACGCCCGTTATCCGCTTGAACGCTCGCTGGCGCGCAATCTCTGGCTGAGTGGCGGGTTCGATCTCGTCAATCAGGAGGTTGACCTCATCGGGCCGCTCACGCGCGATCGCATCCGGGTGGCGTGGAGCCGGCTTGATCTTGACGCCATCGACACGCGCCATGCCCGTCCGCAATGGCGCCTCGCCTCATCGCTGGAGTTGCGGCAGGGCCTTTCGGTGCTCGACGCCACGCAAGGGTGCGTGGGTGCAGGCTGCGCGGCCATTGTTCCGACAAGCCGCTTCGACGGATCGGCACGCGCAACAGTGCTGCGCTGGCAGGGCGAATATGAACGGTCGCTGGGCGATATATCCTTCCTGCTGGCGCCGCGCGGACAGTATGCTTTCAAGCCCCTTTTCGCTTTCGAGGAGTTCTCCGCCGGCAATTTCACGGTCGGGCGCGGCTATGATCCGGGCGAACTGATCGGCGACAGTGCCGTGGGCGGCACGGTTGAACTGCGCGGACCGCGCCTTGCGCTGGCATCGCGCGGGCGGCTGCGGGTGCAGCCCTTTGTCTTTGCCGATGCGGCGTGGGTCTGGAACAAGGGGCTTGCCGGTTCGCAGCGGCTGACATCGGCAGGCGGCGGGATCCGGGGCGAACTGGCCAGCGGACTGCGGCTGGACGCCACCCTTGCCGTGCCGCTGGAAAGTGCCGGGCTTCAGGGGCGCAAGCCCGATCCCCGTTTTCTGGTTTCGCTGACGACACGGCTGGTGCCGTGGAGGAGCTTCTGATGCGCGCCCTGCTTCCCTTCACCCGTTCGCAGCTTCTTTCGGCATCAGGCCTTGCGCTGGCAACGGCACTTGTAGCCGCAGGCCCGGCGATCCGTGCGCAGTCCTTTCAGGCAACACCGACGGCAACCTTCGGGTCGGTGACGATCAACACCGGCCCGACGACGACCGCGATCACGGTTTCCGGTCCAAGCGCGGTCATCAACTGGACACCGACCGACAGCGCGCCGACAGGCGGGCCGATCATCTTCCAGACTTCGGGGACGACCGCCACCTTCAGCAACGGCGTCAGCGGCCCGGCCGACTTTGCCGTGCTCAACCGCATCATCCCGACCGGATCGAACCGGCCGATCCAGTTCAACGGGGAGGTGATTTCCCAGATCCAAAGTGCCGTTGCCGGACCGCAGCCGGGCGGGACGGTATTCTTCTACAGCCCCGGCGGCATTCTCATCGGCTCGTCGGCGATCTTCAATGTCGGCAATCTGGTGCTGACCACGTCGGATCTCGGCTTCGATGCAGCGGGCAATTTCGACACGAACGGATCGTATGTGTTCCAGCCCGCGACCGTGCCGGGAGCGCGGATTTCGGTTGCGGGAGGGGCGCAGATAAGCGCTTCGCAGGATGGCTCCTATCTGGCGCTGGTTGCGCCGACCATCGAGAACAATGGACGGATCGAAGTCAACGGTTCGGCCGCGCTGGTAGCCGCCGATGCCGCCACCATCACCTTTTCCCCCAGCGGCCTGTTCGACATCGAGGTGACATCGGGCAGCAGTTCTTCCGGGCTGGCCATGCTCAATACCGGCACGATTACCGGACCGGCAGCATCGGGCATCAATGTCCACCGCATCTACATGGTGGCGGTGCCCAAGAACGACGCGCTGACCATGGCCATCGGCGCGGGCAGTTCACTGGGCTTCGACATCGCCGGTGCGGCCGATGTGGATGGCAACACCATCATCCTTTCGGCCGGGCGGGACGTGATCGGCGGGAACGTGCAGTTCGGCGCCTCTCCGGGCGGCGGCACCGGTTCCGCCAATATAGTCGGCAGCGACGGTTTCGTCTCGTCCGCGCTTGAGGCCCACGCCACGGGCGGAGCGCAGTTCGGCTCGCAGTTGCCTGACGGGCTGACCTTCGCCTCGGACCTGTTCGTGCGATCAACCGGCGGCAGCGCGATCCTGTTCGCAGAAGGCTCCGGCTTCGTGAATGTGGCTGGCAACGTCCAGCTCCGGGGCGATGTTTTCGGGGCAAATCCCGCAAACCCCGCTGTTGCGGTAGGGGCGGATCTTCTTGCGCTGGACGGCGGCACCATTTCCATTGCCGGAAGCGCGGTTCTCAGTGCAAGCGCGGTTGGCGGCTTCACGCTTCAGCCCGATACCTCCGGCGGAGACGGCATCGGCGGTCTTGCCCGGATCGAGGCGCTGAACGGAAGCAGCATATCGATCGGCGGCGATGCCATCCTTCAGGCTTTTGGAGAGGGCGGCGGTTCGCAGGTTGGCGATGCGGGGGGCGGCTCCGGCTTCGGCGGCATCGCACGCGTGACTGCGGGCGGAGCACAGGCATCGCTCATCTCGATTGGAGGAGGACTTGAGACCGACACGTCAGGCTACGGCGCGACAGGAACGGGCTGCGTTTCCTGCCTGAGTGACGGCGGCAGGGGAATTGGCGGGCAGACCCGGATCGAGGCGAACAGTGCCTCGACGATCACGGTCGAAAACACGATGCGCCTCAAGAGCCGTGGCGACGGGGCGGGGGGACGCCTCGGACCGGGCGGAGCAGGCCGTGGAGGCACGGCAGGCATGCTGGCAACCAGTGGCGGGAACCTGCGGCTTGGCCCGGTGGTGGTCGATGTTTCGGCGGTTGGCGGGGCAAGCGAGACCCTCGGCGGCAATGCCAGCGGCGGACAGGTCGACATTTCGAGCACCGGCGCCAACGGTGGCGGCATCCGCATGTTCGAGGCAATCAACATCTTCGCCAATGCCACGGCAGGCTCTGGCGATGCGCCGGGCGGCATTGGCGGGGCGGCCGAAGGCGGACAGGTTCTCGTCAGCGTGCAGGACACCACCCGGTTCGACATGCGCGGAAGCCTGCGGGCAAATGCCGATGCGGTCGCAACACTGGGCCGTGGTGGGGTCGGCAATTCGCTTGGCGGGCGGGTGACGGTCGAAACCCGCAATGGCGGCGAACTGGACGTATTGCAGAGCCTCGAACTGGCGGCAAATGCGCGCGGCGGGACGGCCTTTGGCGGGCTGACCTCTGGAAGCGCCAGAGGTGGCAGCACCGAGCTGGTGGCCCAGGGCGGCACGATAACGGTCCGTTCCGACAGCCTGCTCGCCGCCAGCGGCACCGGCGGAGACCAGTTCGAGGGCGGCAACGGCGGCGAAGGAAGGGGCGGTGTTGCACGGGTTGCTACCACTGGCAGCGGCAGCATCGTCTTCACCAACGCGGTCGGCTTGCAGGCAAACGGAACGGGCGGCGCGGGCCTTGGCGGGCCGGGTGGGGCAGGCGGACTTGGCCTTGGCGGGGAAGCGCGCATTGCCCTTGCTGGCGGTGACATGACGGCATCGGCTTCGCTCGAACTGCTGGCAAACGGCTTTGGCGGAAGAGGCTTTGCCGCAGGCGGCACCGGGGAAGGAGGGCGCACCCTTGTCGACATCGCAGGTGCAAACCTTCTCGCATCGGGCATCACCACGTTTGCAGCGGTCGGTGCGGGCGGCGAAACGGGGTTCAGCATTCCCACAGGAACCGCCGGACAGGGCAAGGGCGGCACCGTCAGCCTGAGCGCGGACGCCAGCAGCGTGGTGCTGGGCACGCTGGCGGGCGTCACCTTCGATGCCAGCGGGGTGGCGGGCACGGGCCTTGCACCGGGCAATGCCCAAGGCGGCGTGGTTTCGATCAGATCGGACGCTGCAACGATAACGACGCCCGGAGTCATGCGCGTTCTGGCCGAGGGTTCGGGCAGCGGCGGCGGCTTCGGCCGGGGTGACGGGGGAATTGGTGCTGGCGGCAGCATCTTCCTTACCGCAAGCGGGGACGCGCGCGGGGAAAGCGTGATCGATGCCGCCGCCGGAATGCTGCTGAGTGCGAACGGATTTGGCGGAAATGGCGCAAGCAACGGGTTCGGAAGTGCGGCCGCAGGCAGCGGCGGCGCAGGACTGGGCGGTTTTGTTAGGCTCAACACCGCACCCGATGGTGGCAGCATCCGCACTGCCGGGCTTGAAGTATCGGCCAAGGGGTTCGGCGGCGCGGGTGGGCTGGGCGACACCGGACCTGTCGCAGGCGAAAGCGGCGGCAGCGGAGGCGGTGCGCAGGGCGGCCAGATCATCTTCGGCGCAGTGCGGGGCACTGGGACAACCACCGGCGGGCACCAGTTCGGTTCCCTGCTGGCCGATGCCGGCGCCATCGGCGGGGCAGGAGGCGATGGCGGGCCTGGACAGTCGTTCGGTGTGCCGGGCAGCGGCGGAAGTGCAGCAGGCGGCACGATCACCGTGCAGCTCGATGCCGGAGCCAGCACGATGGCGGTCGATGCGACGCTACGGCTGGAAGCGAATGCCTTGGGAGGCTCGGCCGGCGTGTGTGCCGAAACGTGCGCGGCGGCTGGTGGCGCGGGGATCGGCGGCACGATCCAGCTGGGATCGGCAGGGCTGACTGCGGGCAATGCCATTGATGCGCAGTCGATCACGCTTTCGGCGCGCGGGCAGGGCGGCAACAGCGCAGGTGCCGACGGCGGAGAAGGCCGCGGCGGCAGCATTACCGCACAGCTCGGCAGCGGAATGGCCTTTGGTGCGGGAACGCTTGCGCTGGACGCAAGCGGCGTTGGCGGCATTGATCCTGCCGGATTTGCCGGCGGATCCGGGCTGGGCGGCAATGCCCAGATCATCGCCCTTTCAGGTTCGCAGATCGGTGTTGATGGCGCGGTGGCGATCGTTGCCGATGGCGAGGGCGGGGCATCGGCTCTTCAGGGAGGCGCCGGAACCGGCGGCACCGCGCGCCTCTACAGCGAAGGTGGAGCCATTGCACTGGGCGGCAATGCGCTGATCCGCGCGAACGGAACCGGTGGAAGCGCCGATGTCGGCAGTCCGGGCAGTGGGGGAGGTTCCGGCACGGGCGGCATGGCATTGCTGACCGTCGGCACCCCGGCAGTGAACGGCAACAACGGCACGCTTGCCATAACCGGAGCAGCGCAATTGCTGGCGCAGGGCGTTGGCGGCGCAGGCAATGCAGGGGGCGTGGGCGAGGGCGGATTCGTCGGGGCATCTGCAAGGCAGGGAACGCTTGATCTTGCCAGCCTTGAGGCATCGGTGGCGGGAACTGGCGGTGCTGCCGGTGCAGGCGGCCCCGGTGGCGAGGGCAAGGGTGGCGCGATCCAGATCTACGCCAACAGCAGTGTCGATGGTGCCGCGCTGGTGCGTATCGGCGCGCTGACCGCCGATGCGGGTGCAGCCGGGGGCGCCGGAGGAGCGCAGCCCAACCAGGGCGATCCGACCGATCCCGGCGGGACTGGCGGGAATGCGCTGGGCGGCGGCGTCGAGATATTCGGCAATGCTGGCAACGGCAGGCTGACCATAGACAGCGTGGCGGCAAGTGCGATCGCGACCGGAGGCAACGGTGGCGATGCTCTGGACGGCAATGGCGGTGCTGGGGGCATTGCCAGAGGCGGCACCGTCCAGATGGGGCTGGCCAGCGGCATTGATACCGGGACGCTCAACACCGGCTCGGCCACCTATGGCCAGATCGAGGTGCTGGCCTCTGCTACTGGCGGGAACGGCGGTGCGGGCAATGCGGCGAGCGGGCTTGGCGGCAATGGCGGCGCAGCATTCGGGGGTGGTGCAATGCTTCTCGTGCGCGGCGCTCCGGTCACGATCGCGGCTGCATCGACCTTTGCCGCCGATGCCCAAGGCGGGAACGGTGGCGCGGGATCGGCAAG
The DNA here is from genome assembly GCA_046294595.1 of Novosphingobium sp. Classification (GTDB taxonomy): domain Bacteria; phylum Pseudomonadota; class Alphaproteobacteria; order Sphingomonadales; family Sphingomonadaceae; genus Novosphingobium. The sequence continues at coordinate 6,626 of JBKBKD010000006.1, read as the reverse complement.
CGGCAACGGCGGCGATGCCACGGTGAGCACGCTTGCTGGGCTTGGCCAGATTTCGGGGGCGAAGCTGGTTGTCACCAATCGCTTCAATCAGCCTGCCCAGGCGGGACGGCTTGACGCAAACGATCTGCTCTTCCGCGCCAGCGCCAATGCGGGAACAGGCGCAGTCAGCGGCGTCACGGGCATGGCTCAGGGCGCGCTGGCCATGCTTGTGAGCAACAGCACCTTCAACGGCACCAACCTGACCATGGTGGCCGAGGCCGGAACCGTAGCGCCCGGCGCCAGCGTCGATACGATCGCAATGACCAACGGGACGGCAACGCTGGTCGGCAACCTGTCGTTCTCCTCGCCGAACAGGCTATCGCTGACGCTCGACCAGTCGGTGCTGAGCGGGCGCAATATCGCGATAACCGCAGGCAACTGGGTTCCTGCCGATCCCGTCCCCGCAACGCTTGGCACCTTGCGCGGGATCGACAGCCTGACCCTGCTTTCCGGCGGTGATCTGGCCGGACATGCGAACCTGCAATCGGGAGGCAACCTCGAACTTGTTGCAAACGGACTGATCCGGTTCGGCAGCCTGAGCAGCCCCGGCAGGATCCTCGTGAGGGCAGGTGGCCGCGCCACGCTTGATGATGTGACCGCGGGGGATCTGATCGACATTGCCGCGGCTGGACCCGTCCTCGCCCGCAATCTCGATGCGGTTTCTTCGGTAAGCGTCAGCAGCGACGGCAACATCACCCTTGGGCGCGTGACGGCGGGGCAATCCGCATCGTCGTCACCGGCTTCGGGCACCATCTTCGTCTCTTCTGGGGCAAGCGCCCAGCTGAGCGATCTTGCGGCGTCGTCCGATGTTGCCGTGCTGGCGCAGCAGAACATCTCGGCAGGCCAGGTCACGGGCGCGGATACCCTGCTGCTGGCCGGAAACGGGATTGGCGCGGCCCGGATCGACGCGAGCGGTCGCGTGCTCATGGCGAACCGGTCGATGGTGCCACCGCCCAATCCCGCTCTGCCCAGCAACGGTTTCGACAAGGAACAGATCTTTGCCGCAGCGCCGGTTGTCACATCCGGCGCCTTGGCCGTGGGCCAGCCATCGACTGCGGCCCTGCTGCGCGCCTATGCGGGGACTACCGCGACGCTTCAGGCATTCGATGCCGCGCAAGGCATCGGCGTGGTCAGCGGCGGGAACGGCAGCTTCGGCGCTCTGTCGAACGCGAACGGCAATATCGAGCTTTTCTCACGCGCAGGAGGGATCACCCTTGCCGGGGCAAATGCCGGGTTGAACGTGCTTGTCAGCGGCAGCGGTCCGCTCGATCTCGGCGCGATTGCGGCACGGGAGGTGGCCCTGCTTTCGGGAAGCGACATCCGGGTTGCGGGCGTGACGGCGGGCGGAGTGTTCAACGCGTCAAGCGGGGCGCTGGTCAATGCCACCGGACGCTTGCTGGTCGGCAATGCCTCGATGCTGGGAGCAGGCATCCTGCCCGGATCGGTCAACTACGGTGCCCTTCTGTCGTCAACGCCGGTCGCCACGGCAGGGACGATCACGATTGCCGATACCGCCGCCGCCCGGCGGATCGCGACGGCCTCTGCCGGCGCGATGGCGGGTGGCCTTTTGACCGCATTCGAACGGATCGACGTTTCTACGGCAGCAACGGCGACGGTGGCGCGGCGCTGGACGGCGCCTGCGCTGCGCATCGTCTCGGCCGACATCGCCATTACCGACAATGGCACAGCGGGTCCGTCGGGCATCCGCACGGCGGAAGGCGGATCGGTCGAACTCGTTTCGGCCGCGACCGGGCCGGTTCTGCTGGGCGATGGCCTCAGCGGATCGGGCTATGCCCTGTCGAACGGGGAGTTCGGACTGATTTCGACTGCCCGGCTGACGGTTGCGGGGCCGGACAACGCGGCCAATGCCATTGACATGCAGGTCGGCCGCCTTGATGTGACGGCAGGCGGGGCGGTGGGGACCAGCAATCTCGCAGGCCCGAACGGCACCCTGATCGTTGCCACCGGCAGTGCCGCCACGCAGACGGCGGGCGGAAGCATCCGTGTCACGGGGGCCATCAACGGCACCGGATTTGGTGCGGGCAACATTCTGGAGTTCACCACGGGCCGGTTCGAGCTTGATGCCACAAGCGGGTCGATCGCGCTGGCATCGACCGGAACCACGCTTGGCGGGATTGTCGAGATCAACGCGGCCAACATCCATGTGGCCGCGCCCGACATTCTCGCCCGGCTCGCCGCCGATCCGCTCTATGCCGGACGCGTTGCCGATCTGAACGCGCCCGCAGCGGTGCAACGGCCGGAAGGCGTGCTGCGAGCGCTGGGCCTTGATCTCTATCCCACCGGAACGCTCTACATCCAGAATACCGGAACCGCGCTCAACCCTGCCGGCTTCTTCACCGACATCGCATTTTCCGATGTGACACTGCCAGCCAATGCCACGCCGGGTTCGCTTTCGGTCATCATCAATGGGGCATTCCAGACGCCTACAGGGATCGTCGAAGGTCTGGCCGCCCATGATCTCATTCTGGAGACCGCTGCCGACCTTTCCCAGCTTGCCGCCGACAGCCAGATCAACGGCTGCCTGTTCTCGGTGCCGCTATGCCGGGTGGAAGGCGATGGTCCGGACGTGATCGGTGCGATCAGCGGACAGTTCCAGATCAACACTCTGGGCACGCTCGGTGATACCCCGCCGATGACGGGCGACCCCGACGGGCTGCTCGACGAGGAGGACGAGCAGGCGCTGATACAGACCACTGAAGGCGACGCGGCGGCATCGGCGCCGATTGCGCCGCCGATGCCGCTGGTCAACAGCGGTCCGCTCGATGCGCAGACCCCGATCGAGCAGCCGGTTGCAGGGAGCGGCAATCCTGCCCTGATCGGCTCGGCACCGGGCGGCCGGGGCAACGAGGGAGAGGGCCAGTGAGCGTGAAGCAGAGAGCATTGCGCGGGCAGCGTGGCCTCACGGGCTGGTTGCTAGCCGGGATGGCGGCCGCCGGGGCTTTTGCCGGACTGCACGGGCAAGCGCTGGCGGCAGACGGGCCGAAGCAGCCGCTCTCGGTGCGCAATTCATTCCGCGTGGGGAATGCGGGCGTGACCTGCACAGCCCAGAACGCACCGCTCGATCAGCGCCTTGGCGGGATATTCGACCGGAGCTATCGCCTGTCCTGCCGCGATGCAGCAAGCGCGGTGGGCACCCTGATCGCGGTCAGGCGCGATGTGGCGCTGCAAGCCGAGCCCAGCGGATTTGCCGGCGTGACACTGGTCTGTGGCAGCACGGGGGCCGCCATGATCCCGGTTATCGGCAGGGTCGATGCCGCCCGCTGCCGGGACGAGACCGGAGCGATCGAATACCGGCGCTACGCGACGCGCAAGGATGGCGTGACCTATCTGGTCGAAGGGCTGGCAGGCTATGACCCGGCGCTGCGGCTGGCGCTTGCCAGCGTGATCCGGGACGAGCCGGTTCCGGGCGAAATCCGCGTGGCAAGCACCGAGGTGAGCGATCCCGCCGCCTTCGCGCGCGTGCAGGCGGGGCAGCTCGACCGGCTGGGCGCACGCGACGAAGGCTATCTGCGCAACAACGGCGGACGGTTTGCCGAAGCATCCGAGTTCTTCGAGGCGCTGGCCGACAAGGACCGGTCCGCGGGCGGAAAGGGGCTTGTCGAGGCGCTGGCCAATCAGGGCTTGCAGCAGTCAAACCTGGGCAATTTCACTGCGGCGGACCGGCTGTTCCAGCAGGCGGCCGCCGGCATTGCGCGTGGCGATGGTCTCAACCAGCGATTGCTGCGCAACTATCGCGCGATCAATGAACTCAACCAGCAGCGCCCGGACCGTGCCATCGAGGAACTGAACCGGCAGGTCAGCGCCATCGGCGATGCCTTCGACCGCACCAGCCTTGCCGCGGGCCTCATCAATCTGCCGCTGGCCGAGCAGATCAACCGCGAAAGCAGCGGGCTGAAACGGCTGGGCGCGGTCGATCCCGGCCTGACCGACATGGAGCGGGGCGAGATTCTCGATGCGCAGGCCGACGCGCTTGCCGCAACCGCCGCGCGGATGCAGCGCCGCTTCGACGATGCGATGGCCGGGTTCGAGCGGGCGACAAGGCGGCTTGAGGCCGTGCGCAATGGCCGCGTTGCCTCGACCGCATGGCTGCGCTCGGAAATCGCCATCGAAGTTGCGCTCGTCTCCGAAATACAGGGCCGCAAGGGTGATGCCGGGGCGGCGTTCGACCGGGCGATTGCCCTGCTGGAAGAATCCTTTCCGCAATCGCCCGTCCTGCTGGCAACGCAGGCACGCAAGGCCGCATGGATGGGCCGAACCGGCGACGAAAACGGTGCGATTGCCCTGTTCGGAAAGGTCGTGAACGACAGCTTTGGCGTGCCGGATGCGGGCGTTACCCTGCGCGAACTGCTCAGCCCCTACTTTGATCTGCTTTCGCGGCAAGGCGGTGTGCAGAACGCGGCCGCCATGTTCGCCGCAGCTCAGGTGCTGCAACGGCCCGGCGTGGCACAGACGCAGGCAGTGCTCGCCCGCCAGATGTCGGAAGGCAACGACGAGGCGGCGGCGCTGTTCCGTCTGTCGCTCGCACGCAGCCGCGACATCGCGCGCGCCGAAGTTGCCACGCAGCAGCTTGCCCTCGCCGCCGAGACCGACCCCCAGAAGGCGACCGCGCTCAAGGCCGCGCAGGACAACCTTGCCTACCTGAAACAGGAGCAGACCGCGCTGGTCAGCAGGCTTTCCGCCTTCCCGCGCTACAGCGTGCTGGCCCCCAAGGCTGTCGAGCTTGCCGAGTTGCAGGCAGCCCTCAGGCCCGGCGAAGGCTATTACAAGCTGATGATGGTGGGCGGGGCGAGTTACGGCCTGTTCATTACGCCGGATGATGCGCGGATCGTCGCGATCGGAGCAAGTCCTTCGACGCTGGCCGAAACGGTCAGGCAGCTGCGCGAAACGATCGTCAAGGTCGAGAACGGGCGGCAGGTGAACTATCCGTTCGATCTCCACACCTCGCGCGCCCTGTTCAGGACAGTGTTCGGTGCGGTCGAGGATCTGCTCGGCAAGACCCGCCACCTCGTCTTCGAGCCGGACGGTGCCATGCTCCAGTTGCCGCCCGGTGTGCTCGTGACCGATGACCGGGGCATCGCAGCGTATGACAAGCGAATGGAAAGCCCTGATGGCGATCCCTTCGACTTTACCGGCATCGCCTGGCTTGCGCGCGGGCGCGAGGTGTCGATTGCGGTCAGTCCGCGCGGGTTCCTCGATATCCGCAAGCTGGCCCCTTCACGCGCAGTGCACAGTTATCTGGGGCTGGGAGAGAACGCGAAGCCTGCCGCCCGGCCGATCAGGGCAGCCGTGGCGGATGAATGCGACTGGCCTCTGGCCACCTGGCAAAACCCGATTTCGGCGGCCGAGCTGTTTCATGCGCAGCAGCGGCTGGGCAGGAACGACAGTGAGGTCATGACCGGGACGGCGTTCAACGACGGTGCCTTGCTGGCCAAAGCCGATCTTGACCAATACCGGATCGTGCATTTTGCCACGCACGGGCTGGTAACGGCACCGCGCGCCGATTGTCCGGCGCGGCCAGCTCTGGTGACAAGTTTTGGGGATGGCGGGTCGGATGGACTGCTGAGCTTCCGCGAGATCTTCGACCTCAAGCTGGATGCCGATCTCGTGATCCTTTCTGCCTGTGATACTGCCGGGGTGGCATCGGTGGCGGCAAGCCGCGAAGCCGGGGTGACGACCGGCGGCAACTATGCGCTTGACGGGCTCGTGCGCGCCTTCGTGGGCGCCGGAGCGCGATCGGTGGTGGCGAGCCATTGGCCCGTGCCGGATGATTTCGACGCGACCAAGCGGCTGATCAGCGGGGTGATCGAAGCCAGCCCCGGCGAACCTCTTGCCGGAGGGCTTGAGCGCGCGCAGGAAAAGCTGATGGACGATCCCAACACATCGCATCCCTTTTACTGGGCGGCATTCGTGATCGTGGGCGACGGGGCCAAACCGCTGGTGCCCGGCAAGGCAGGTGGATTTTAAGCCCCTTACGTATCAGCCCGCAGGCGACCCGGATGGCTGAACCGGGGCCTGAATGCCGGTAGCCGCCTGCCGTTCTCGTTCCCTGACAGCAATCGGCTGGCGGAGAAGGCGCGATGTGGCTTGATCGTAACGTGCAACTTGCAGAGCAGCCTTGGGGCGTCCCTGCCGGGCGCGCGGCCCCGGCAACCCTTTGGGCCACCTATCGCCGCGGCGTGCTGCGGGCGAAGGTCGGGGTTCACATGCTCGACTGCCGCGAGGCGGTGATCGACTGCCCGGAGAACCCGCCTGAGGGCACGCTTGTCTGGCTGACCTTTCCGGGACTTGAAGGACGCGCCGCCGTGGTGCTGCATAGCGCCGCCTTCCGCGCTCGCCTGCGCTTTGCCGAGCCGTTCCACCCGGCCGTGATCGATGCTCTCGCCACCGGAAGAATCGGCCGCATCCACTAGAGCGGTTTCCACCCATTCCGGTTCACCGTGATTGTGCCGGGAAGGTCACTGGGGGGCGCGGTGCGCAGCAGGGGCTGGTTGCCCCTGCAAGCGCCGCAACGCTGCCAGTGACCTTCCCGGCGCAACCGCTCTGCGGCGGGGCGGGTTTTTTGCAGA
>JBKBKD010000041.1:0-21394 GCA_046294595.1 Novosphingobium sp. | reverse complement strand
CCCCGGCAATGTCCAGACCGAACGGCAGAAGCGCTGGTACACCCCCGAAGGCGAGGCCGAGATCGTCGCCGCGCAATGCCTCAAGGGCCGCATCCAGCCCCACGACATCGCCGCCATGGCCCTCTTTCTCGCCTCCGACCAGGCCCGCTTCTGCACTGCCCATGCCTACTGGGTCGATGCAGGGTGGCATTGATCTGATGAAGCATTAAAGCAGACAATTGCCCCGTTGCGATGAAGCGTGAAGGGCAAGGAGAGGATGGCAGTGAGCGAAACGGTAGCGAAAGGTCCGGCGCGGCAGGTGCTGGCAGCGCAGTGCACGCTGGGCGAAGGGCCGGTATGGGATGCAGCGCGCCAGTGCCTGTGGTTCGTCGATATCAAGCGCCATCAGGTGCACAGTTTTGCGCCCCATTCCGGCGCGCATGACGTGCATCTCCTCCACGATCAGGTGGGCTGGGTGCTGCCCGCGCACGGGGGAAAGCTGCTGGCGGGCCTGAAGGACGGCCTTTACCGCTTCGATCCCGCCACCGGCGAGGCGCGCAAGCTGGCCGATGTTCCGGGCGAGCCGGACGGGAACCGGCTGAACGATGCCTGCACCGATCCGGCGGGCGGGGTGTGGTTCGGATCGATGGACGATGCGGAAAGCGCGCCTTCCGGGCGGTTCTACCGCGCGCATCGCAATGTGGTGTCGCCGCAGGGACCGGACGCGGTGTGCATCACCAATGGTCCCGCCGTTTCGCCGGACGGGCGGCGCATCTATTTCACCGATACGCTGGCGCGCCGGATCATGGTGGCTGATCTCGATGGCGAAGGGCAGTGCGGCGCGCCGCGCCTGTTTGCCGATACCGCGCAGCATTTTCCCGAAGCCTATCCCGACGGGCCGGTGTGCGATGCGCAGGGCTGCGTCTGGACCGGGCTGTGGAACGGCTGGGGCGCGGCGCGCTATGCGCCCGATGGCGCAATGCTGGAAAAGGTGGAAGTGCCGGTGGCCAACGTGACCAAGCTGGCCTTTGGCGGGCCGGACCTGACCCAAGTCTTCGTGACGACTGCGCGCAAGGGGCTGGATGCCGAAGCGCTGGCCGCGCAGTCGCAGGCGGGCGATCTTTTCATGTTCGAGGTTGGCGTGCCGGGCGCGCCGCTGGCGCTGGCCGAAGTCTGGGACGGAGATGCGGTATGCTAGGCAAGCGGATGCTGATGCGCCGGGGTTGCGGGCTGGCGCTCGGCCCGGCCCTTGGCCTTCTGGCGGGCACGGGTGCGGCGGCGCAGGAGCTGGAAATCAGCGCGGTGTGGACCGATCACGCGGTGATCCAGCGCGGCACGCCGGTGATCGTGGAGGGCCGCGCCGCGCCGGGGCAGCGCATTGCGGCAAGGCTGGGCAACGAGGCAGCAAATGCGCGCGCCGATGGCACGGGGCGCTTTGCCTTGACGTTCGCGCCGCGCCCGGCCTCGGCAGAACCTGTTGCGCTGACGCTGGAGGCGGGCGGACACCGGCTGGAGCGCCGCGATCTGCTGGTGGGCGATGTCTGGCTCTGTTCGGGCCAGTCGAACATGGAGTTTGCGCTCTCTCGCGCGCTCAACGGCGAGGCGGAAGCCGCGCGCGCCGCCGATCCGGCGCTGCGCCTGTTGCAGGTGCCAAAGGGGCAGGCCTTCACGCCGCAGACCGGATTTGCCGCGCCCGTGCAGTGGATGCCGTCAACGCCCGAAAGCGCGGCGGACTTTTCGGCGGCGTGCTGGTTCATGGCGCGCGAACTGCGCCGCCAGCGCGGCGTACCGGTGGGTGCGATCCATGCAAGCTGGGGCGGATCGAAGGTGAACCCCTGGCTCGATCCGCAGGCAGGCGCGGCGCTGGCGGGTGCCGACGACATGGCCTTGCTGCGCCTCTATGAAAAGGAGCCGCTGGCTGCGGTGACGCGCTTTGCGCCGCGCTGGCAGGACTGGTATCGGGTTCAGGGCAAGGCCGCGCCCTGGGCCGATCCCGATGCCCTGGCATGGCAGCCGGTTCCGGCCATAACCGGCTGGCAGGCATGGCAGGGCACGCCGCTCGCGGCAAACACCATCGGCACGGTCTGGCTGCGGCGGCAGATCGTGCTCGACAAGGCGCAGGCACAAGCGGCTTCCGGCGCGGATGCGCGGCTGCATCTTGGCGTGCTCGACGATATGGACATGACCTTCGTGAATGGCCGGGCAGTGGGCAATACCTTCGGCTGGGACGAGGAGCGCGCCTATCGCCTGCCGCCCGGCACCTTGCGCGAAGGCGTGAACGAAGTGCTGGTGGCCGTGACCAATACCTATGGCAATGGCGGCTTTGCCAGCGCGCCCGACCGGCTGATGCTGGAACTGGGCAATGGCGCGCGGATGGCGCTGGCCGATGGCTGGCGCTTTGCCATTGCGCCGGTGGCAGGCGATCCGCCGCGCCCGCCGTGGGATGCCAATGCGGGGATCGGGCTGATGCACAACCGCATGATCGCGCCGCTGGGCCGCTTCGCCATGGAAGGCGCGGCGTGGTATCAGGGGGAAAGCGATGTGGGCACCGCCGATTATCCCGCGCGCATGGCCGGGCTGATTGCAGGCTGGCGCGCGCGGTTTGGCGACGGCCTGAAGGTTCTGGTGGTGCAACTGGCCAACTATGGCCCGCCCGCAGACCATCCCGTGCCATCCGGCTGGGCACAGATGCGCGACATGCAGCGCCGCATTGCCGCCGCCGATCCTGCCGCGGCGCTGGTTTCGGCCATCGATCTGGGCGAGCGCACCGACATTCACCCCGCCAACAAGCTGACCCTTGCCGAGCGTCTGGCCATGGCCGCGCAAGGCCAGCCCATGCCCATGCCGTTATCGGCGCGGCGCGAAGCGGACGGGCGCGTGCGCATCGGCCTTGCGGGGATTGCGGGCGGCCTGCACGCATGGAGCGCGCAAGGCCCGATCGGCTTCGAACTGTGCGATGCGGCGGCATCGTGCCGCTTTGCCCGCGCCGCGATTGACGGCGAGAGCGTGCTGCTGGAAGGGGATGGCAAGCCAGTGGCCGAAGTGCGTTATGCCTGGGCGGACAATCCGGTGGTCAACCTTTACGATGGCCGGATGCTGCCGGTTCCGGGCTTTGCGCTTCCGGTTTCGGAATAGGGCCGGTTTCGCAACAGGGCCGGTTTCCGGCTAGCTGGCGCTGGCGGGCGGCGGCGCGTCGGAATCGCGGCGGACGAGCTGGTAATCGAGCGTGGCGTGGCGCGGCCCGCGCGCATCGTCCTGCCGGCGGGCGCGGATGTCCTGCACCAGCAGGTCCAGCGCGGTTTCGGCCATCTGGCGGATCGGCTGGCGGATCGTGGTGAGTTCGGGCCAGATGGTTGAGGCGAGCGCGGTATCATCGAAGCCGCACACCGTCAGATCCCTGGGCACATCGAGATCGTTGCGATGGGCCGCGGCCACGCAGCCCGCGGCCATGTCGTCGTTCGAGGCGAAGATGGCGGTCGGCCGGTCGGACAGGGCCAGCAGTTCCATGGCCGCATCAAGGCCCGAACGGTAGGTGAACTGGCCCTGCTTCACCAGCGCCTCGTCAACCGGAACGCCCGCCTCGCTCATCGCGTCGCGGAAACCGGCAAGGCGCAGCGCGCTGGCCGACTGGTGCGGGTTGCCGATGATGAAGCCGATGCGGCGATGGCCCAGATCGAGGATGTGCCGCGTCATGTCGTAGGCGGCCTGATAATCGTCGATCATCACCACGCCGTGCTGGGCCTGCGCCTGTCCGGGGCCGATCAGCATGGCATGGGTGCCCGCGCGGCGCAGGCGGGCAAGCAGCGCCGTATCGTCGCACAGCGGGGGCGGCAGCAGGAAACCGTCGATCGCGTTCTCGGCCAGCTTGGCGATCATGCGCGCCTGATCGCGGTCAGGATCGCAGCGTTCGACCACAAGGTGCGCATCGAGGCGGCTGGCCGCATCCATGCAGCCGATCAGCAGTTCGCTGAGATAGGCGGCGGAAGGGTTGGAATAGAGCAGCGCGATGCGCAGCTGCGATGCGCCCGCAAGGCTGCGCGCGGCGCGGTTGGGGGCATAGTTGAGTTCGCGGATGGCGGCTTCTACGGCAAGGCGGGTTTCCTCGCGCACGCCGGTGCCGCCGTTGATGACGCGGCTGACCGTCATCGGCGAGCAATCGGCAAGCCGCGCAACATCGTTGACCGTCGGGCGGCCGGATTGACGCCTTCTTGCGCGCTGTTCGTTCATGGCACCCGGTTCATTTCATTGGATCCCCAGCCCGATGTCCCGCCAGGCTGATGTCCTGACGGTGTGACAATGGCTTGGCAAGGGTTCAATGCCGCAGCCATGCGCATTTTGCACAAGAGGCGCAAGATTGGCTCTTGCAAGCCCGCGTCATTGCGATAGAAAGATAGCGCTATCATGACACGTCCTTCGATACCGGGCGGCATGACCGGGGCTGGCCAAACTGCGGCCAACCGGCTTTACTGAGGTGCGCCGGACGCCTGTTATCTGGGCAGTCTGGCGGCAAGGGGAGAGGACGATGGCTGCAACGCAGCAGAATACGACGAACATGGCGCTGGTGGGCGCGATCGTGGCCGTGGCGACGATCGGCGGCCTGCTGTTCGGTTATGACAGCGGCGCGGTGAACGGCACCCAGTCGGGGCTGAAGGGCGCGTTCGCGCTCGACGAGAACGGGCTGGGCTTCACGGTCGGCTCGCTGCTGGTGGGCTGCGCAGCCGGTGCCTTTCTGGCAGGCCGGCTGGCGGACCGTTTCGGGCGCAAGCGCATCATGGTGCTGGCGGCGGTCCTGTTCCTTGTCGGCGCGCTGATCCAGGGGCTTACGGGCAATCACCTGCTCTTCGTGATTGCGCGGATCATGGGCGGCATGGCGGTGGGCGCGGCCAGCGTGCTTTCGCCTGCCTACATCGCGGAAGTGGCGCCTGCGGCCATCCGCGGACGGCTGACGAGCGTGCAGCAGGTGATGATCATCACCGGCCTGACGCTGGCTTTCGTGGTCAACTATCTGCTGGCGCAGCAGGCCGGGGATTCGCTGGGCGCGCTGGCGGGCGTGCCGGCATGGCGCTGGATGTATCTGGCGCAGGCGGTTCCGGCGCTGGTGTTCCTGGTGGCGCTCCAGTTCATTCCGGAAAGCCCGCGCTATCTTGTCAGCAGCGGGCGCGAGGACGAGGCGCGCGGCGTGCTGACCCGGCTGTTCGGTGCCGACGAGGCCGAGCGCAAGGTGGCCGAGATCCGCGCGTCCTTCGCCAGCGATCATCGCCCGCGTCTGGCCGACGTGCTGGCCCCCGGCACCGTGCTGCGCCCGATCGTGTGGGCGGGCCTGATCATCGCGCTGTTCCAGCAGTTCGTGGGGATCAACGTGATCTTCTATTACGGCGAAACGCTGTGGAAGCTGGCGGGCGTTTCGGAAAAGGCCGCGCTTGAACGCAATATCGTGTCGGGCCTGGTCTCGATCGCGGCCTGCTTCATCACCATGGCGCTGGTCGACAAGGTGGGCCGCAAGCCGCTGCTGATGGTGGGTTCGGTGGGCATGGCGCTCTCGCTGGGCGCGATGACATGGGCCTTCTCGCAAGGCACGCTCGATGCCGCGGGCGCGCTTCAGATGGACCAGCAGCTCGGCCTTGTCGCGGTGATCGCGGCCAACATCTACGTGATCTTCTTCAATGTAAGCTGGGGCCCGGTGATGTGGGTCATGCTGGGCGAGATGTTCCCCAACCAGCTTCGCGGATCGGCGCTGGCGGTATGCGGCCTGGCGCAATGGGGCGCGAACTATGCCGTGGTCCAGAGCTTTCCGGCCATGGCATCGGGGCTGGGCCTTGCCCAGACATATGCGCTCTACACCGGCAGCGCGGTGATCAGCTTCTTCCTGGTGAAGGCGTTCCTGCCCGAAACCAAGGGCAAGGAACTGGAACAGATGGAAGGCTGGGGCGGCCACTGAGGCTTTCCCGCGAGGATTGACCTGAAACACGGCCGGGGGGCCGCGCTGCCCCCCCGCCAGCATGGAGGATGAAGCGATGCGTTCCATCGCAGGGGGCCTTTGTGCCCTGAAAAAGCGCGCCCTGAAAAGGCGGGACCTGAAGGACTGGGCCGTTCTGCCTGCGATTTCGGCGGCCGCGCTGGCCATGGGGTGTCTTGCCCTTGCCGCGCCCGCCGCCGCGCAGGACCGCGCAGGCGCCGCCCCCGCGCCGGTGGAAGTGCGGCTTGATCCGTCAAGGCCCGGCCCGGTGATCGACCGGCACGTGTTCGGCCAGTTTGCCGAGCATCTGGGCACGGGCATCTATGACGGAGTCTGGGTGGGCAGGGATTCGCCCATTCCCAACGTGCGCGGCATCCGCAGCGATGTGGTGGCCGCGCTCAAGGCGCTGAAGGTGCCCAACGTGCGCTGGCCGGGCGGCTGCTTTGCCGACGAATACCACTGGCGCGACGGCATCGGCCCGGCCGAAAGGCGCCGCGTGCAGATCAACAGCAACTGGGGCGGGGTGCCCGAACCCAACAGCTTCGGCACGCACGAGTTCATGGACTTTGCCGAGCAGATCGGTGCGGATGCCTATATCTCGGTCAACATCGGATCGGGCACCGCGGCCGAGGCTGCGGCCTGGATCGAATACATGACCGCCGAAAAGGACACGACACTGGCCAGGGAGCGCGCCGCCAATGGCCATCCCGCGCCGTGGAAGGTGCCGATCCTTGGCCTTGGCAACGAGAACTGGGGCTGCGGCGGGGCCATGTCGGCCACGCACTATGTCGAGGAAATGAAGCGCTTTGCCAACTTCACGCGCAACTACAATCCGGCGCAGCGCGAAGGTGCGGCGCGCATGAAGCGCATTGCCGTGGGCTGGGACAGCGACAAGCTGGACTATACCGAAGAGGTGATGAAGGCGTGGAAGGACCACGTCTATTCGTGGGACATCGAAGGCGTTTCGCTGCACAAATACACCACGGGCGGCTGGCCGCCGCACCTGGCGTCCACCGGGTTCGGCCACGATCAGTATGCCGAGGCGATTGCCGATACGCTGACGATGGACAGCCTGATCGCCAAACAGAGCGCGATCATGGACAAGTATGACCCCGAAAGGAAGCTGCTGATCGCGGTGGATGAATGGGGCGCGTGGCTGGAACCGGCGCCCGGCAGCAATCCCGGATTCCTCCAGCAGCAGAACTCGATGCGCGATGCGATCATTGCGGCGCTCAACGTCAATATCTTCGCCCGCCATGCCGAGCGGGTGAAGATCGCCAATATCGCGCAGATGGTGAACGTGCTTCAGGCCATGATCCTGACCGATGGCGCAAAGATGGTGCTGACGCCCACCTATCACGTGTTCCGCATGTATGTGCCGTTCCAGGATGCCCGCTTCGTGCCGGTGGCCTTCGATGCCGGGCAATACGTCAACGGCAAGCACCGCCTCCCGCGCGTGGATGCCATGGCGGCAAAGGCCGCCGACGGGACGCTGTGGCTCTCGCTGGTCAACGTGGACCCGGCGCGACCGGCCACGTTCCGCCTGCCGGGGTATGCTGCGGCCAGTGGCGACGTTCTGGCCGCGCCGAAGGTGGACAGCGTGAACACCTTCGCCGCGCCCGCGACGGTTGCTCCGCGCGCCATTTCGGCGCGGGCCAAGGGCGGCGTGCTGAGCATCGAACTGCCGCCGCATTCGGTCAGCGTGGTCAAGGTCATGCCGTGAGGCCGGTCAACCGGTTGTGCCCGGCAGCAGCACTGCCGTTCCTCCCGTAGCTGCTGCCACATGACTGCGGCCCGGACCGGGCAAGAACCGGTCCGGGCCGTTTTTTACCGGTCCAGCGCGGCCATGGCCCAGTTGACCGCCACCGTCTGCATCACCGGCCGGTTGCCTTCGGCCACGAGTTCGATGATCCTGGCCCCGCTGACCGGGACGGTGATGGCGGCGGGGGCATCGCCCCGCTTCATCCAGCCCGTGCGCATCAGGCGCCTGCCATCGGCATGGACGGAAAAGCGCACGCGCACGGCCGGATCGGCCACCGTATCGTCGATGCCCGCCAGCGCGCTGAACGTGGCAAAGCCCGTATTGCGCACTTCGAGGCGCGAGTTGGCCAGCGTGCCGATGGCGCTGGAATAGGTCTTGCCCGCGATCTTGGGCGTTTGCGCAAAGGGCGTGGCATCGGCCCGCGCGCCGCCCCAGCCGCCATAGACGGGGTGTTCGCCATCGCCCCGGCTCGATCGCCAGGGCAGCATGCCGCGGTGCACCAGCGGATCGGCCACGGGATAGACCACGCCATCGACTGCCGGGTTCACCAGCGCGGGCTGTTCGGAAAGATAGAAGCCCTGCGGCCTTTCGCGCGTGCCGCTGGCTTTGAACAGCAGTGTCTGGTGCGGATCGAGCCGCAGGGGCAGTTCATCGGTGAAGGCGCGCTCGCCGCCATCCCACAGGTCGGTGAGCAGGACCGGCTGGTCGGCCCGGTATTTGAGCTGCGCAGCGGTGAGCGTTGCCTCTACCGGCCCGCCGGTGCGATTGAACACGGCCACCGCTTTCGAACCGTCCGCCAGCATCTTGACGAAGATCTGCACCGTCGCGCCATCATGGGCCAGCACCGCCTGATTGGCGGCAGCATCCTGATTGAGCGCGATGACCCGTTCATTGCCCAGCACCTCCATGAGCCGTGGCGTGGCCTTGCGCAGATCGAAGCCGATGATGAGCGGCGCGTTGAGCATGGCCCAGAGCGCCATGTGCGAGCGTGCCTCGGTGATGTGGGCATCGTCGAAAATGCCGCTGCCGATGAACAGCATGTCGGGATCGTTCCAGCTGTTGGGCTTGGCGTAAAGCTCGCGCCGTGCGGCCGAATCGAGGTTGTGCAGCATCCTTTCCCAGTTGGGCGAGATGTCGTCGCTGGTGCGCGAGAGGTTGCCGAGACTGCGCGCCCACGAGCGCACATCCGCCGTGCCCCACAGGCAGATCGAAAGCACGAAATCGTTGCCGGGCCGGTTGCGCGCGATGGCCCGGCCCACCTGATCGAACAGGCCCTTGACCGCGCCGATATCGGTATTGGCGATCGTGTCGTAATCGATCAGCGGATCGAGCGCGCGCAAACGGCCCGATCGGACCTGCGGGCTATCGGCCGCCAGCGCACGGATGCCGCAGCCATCGACCTTGATGTAATCGAAGTTCCATTCCCCGAAGTAGAGCGCGATGTCCTGATCGATATGGCCGTAAAGCCCGATCTCGCGCTCGGCCTGCGTGCCCGAAGGCTGGCCGGGGCCATTGGGATCGCCATAGATCTGCCCGCAGGAATTGCGGCCGATCTCGCTGTAGATCCCCGCTTTCAGCCCCATGGCGTGGAGCCGGTCGGTCAAGGGGCGGAAGCTGGTGTTGCCGTCGGGCGTGGCGGCAGAAGGGAAGGTGTCGGTGCGGATCAGCACGCGGCCATCGGCCTGCCGCCGCTTCGCCCACCAGCCATCGTCGATGTTGATGAAACGGTATCCCTTGGCGGCAAGCCCGGAGGCGACGATGACCTGCGCCGAGGCGATGACCTTCTCCTCGTCGATATCGGTGCCGAAGGCGTTCCAGCTGTTCCAGCCCATCGGGGGCAGGGGGGCCGTGCCGCGCGTGGTGACGCTCCATTCGCCCCTTGCCTGAAGCCGCTGGTCTCCCGCTGCCGCGCCCGGTGCGCTGGCAAGCGCCGTGGCCGCGAGCAGCGATGCCGCAGCAATCTGCCGCGCGCTCACTTGCCCGCTCCGTGCTGAAGGTGGCGCGAGAAGAAGGGCATGACCTCGTCCTGAAAGCGGAAGGCGACGCGGTTGGTATGATCGCCTTCGTAGAGAGTGAAGCGGTTGGCGATGCCATAGGCTTCAAGCGTGCGGTGCAGACGCTCGGTATCGTCCTTGAGGCTGTCCTTGTCGCCCACGTCCATGGCAATCGCGGCATAGCGGCGCAGGTTGCCGATATACTGGTCGACAAAGGCGAGCGGCGCATTGGCCGCCCACCTTGCCAGCACATCGGGCCGGGGCGCGCCCTCGCGGTCGACCGGAAGATCGAGGAACAGCGGCGGATTGTGCGGATTGGGCGACCATGCCGCCGCCGCTGCCAGCGTGGTGCGCGCAATCCACGGCAGCGCAGCCGAATCGGCCGGGCTTTTCATTGCGGCATAGGCGGCCATGGCCTCGGCGCTGATCCCGGCCGATGTGCGCGCCGAAAGGCAGCACGGGCTCATCAGGTAGAGCGCGCCGAACACGTCGGCGTGTTTCATGCCGATGCGCGCGGCGCCATATCCGCCCATCGAATGGCCCACCAGCCCACGGCTTTCGCGGCGCGCGATGGTGCGATAGCGGCGGTCGATCTCGGCCACCAGATCGTGGGCGATGAAGCGTTCGAAATCGCCCGTGGTGACGGACGAGGAATACATCGCGCCGTTGTGCACGGTCTTGCTGTCGGGAAAGACGACGATCATCTCGCGCGCGCCTTCTGCCGCATCACCCTTGGCCACAAGTCCCCTGGCGAGCGCGCCCTCGATCACCTGCGGCACATGCAGTTCGCCGGTCCACTCGCGCGCGCCGATGGAATAGCCGTGCAGCGCATAGACCACCGGATAGCGTCGGGCGGGGTTCCGGCCATAGCCGGGCGGGAGCACGACGAGGACTTCGCGGTCGGCGCTGTCACCCTCAAGCGCGCCTTCAAGCGCCTTGCCATGCACCACGATCCTTTCGACCGTGACCCTGGGCGCGCCGGGGACAACCGCCGGGGCCGGGGTGGCGACCTGCGCGATGGCACAGGGCGCGGTGAATAGCGCTCCCGCAATCAGGGCGGAGAGAGCGATCAGGCGGGCTTGGGGCATGGCTTGGCTCCGTGAGGTGGAAAGGGGTGTCAGTCGCCGCGCAGGGCGCGCACGATCATGGCGCGGATCGGACCGTAGCCCTCGCCGCGCAGATCCTTCAGAACGCCGCGCTGCGCTTCGGGCAGGTGGGCAAGAGGGTGGCCATCGGGCCGGAACACGAAATGATCGAAGAAGGCGCGGAAGGCGTCGCGTTCAGCCGCAGGGCGCTCGGCAATGGCGATCATGGCGTGGAGCAGCGACAGCATCGGCGCATCGAGGCCGATGGCGGTGGCATCCCACCAGTAGTTGAGCATGACGTTGAGCGGGGAGGCGGCCGCAACCTCGTGCCACCACAGCTTGGGCAGGAACAGTGCATCGCCGGGGCCAAGTTCTGCCGTCATGGCCAGATCGCGCACCTCGGCAAAGCGCGGATAGGCGGGATTGGCGGGATCGGCGGCGGCCATGCTCACGGGCTGGCCTGCCATGGTGTGATCGATCGGGCCGGGATAGAGACCGGCGATCGCGGCGGGCGGATAGAGCGTGAAGCGGCGCGTTCCGGCCAGCACGCAGGCCACGTTCTCGTAGGCATCGTAATGGCAGGCAACGTGCGAGGCATTGCCGATCCACAGCCGCGCCTCGACCTGCGGGGGCACGAAGGTCAGGCGATTGGCCTCGGCAAAGCCCGGCAGATAGTGCGAGACCAGCACAGAACCGGCATAGCAGGTGGGCGCATCGCCATCCGCAGCATGGCGCAGCATGAGCGCGAAAGCCTGCGCAAGCGGCATGGCCTGGCGCGTGAAGTTGAAGCCCGCCAGATCGGCGCTGTAGAAATAGCGGCCCGCAACATCGGCGGGCGCGATGAACACTTCCGGCCCGCCCGCGCCCGCCTGTTCGAACTGCGCAAGATAGGCAAGCGCCGCTTCGGGCGATGCTGCGCCTTGCAGGACAGCGGGAAGCTGGCGGCCGATGGCGCGCATGACCACGGGCTGCGCCTGCTCGATCACCCCTGCGCGAAAGGCATCCGGCCCTTGCAGCGCGGGATCATCGCAGGCCAGTTCGCGCAAGGCACCCATGGTTCAGGCCCAGCCGGCAAGGGCCTTGCCAAGAGGGGCGCCGGTTGCGCCCGCAGTGGCACGCCCGCCAGTCGATTCGTTGCGCCGCCGGGCAAGCGTGCCGATCTGGTGGACCGAGTTGCGGATGGCGATGGCGGCCTGGAGCCAGCCCTGCCGGAATAGTCGGACAATATCCGCATCATCGAGATCCGACAGCGCATCGCCGCTGATCGTGTAAAGGCCGTTGAGGGTGATCCCCGCGCCATCATCGAACTGAAGCTCGATGTCGATCGGTTCGACCAGACGCAGCGCAACGGCCGCATCGATGAAGGCCTGCGTCGGCGGGCCCATGGCCATCAACTGGCCGATGGCCTGCTGCACCTTGCGCATGGCGGGGGTGGCCTCGCCATGCGCATCGAACAGGGCCACCGCTGCGCCATCGGCAAAGCGCGGGTGCGCGCGGTCGATCGCGATATTCTCGCCCGCGGCGTAGAAGCCCTGGCGTTGCAGATCGAGCGGAAGGAACGCGGGAAGCCCCGCTTCGGCCCCGTCCACCAGCCATTCGCCCATGGTGAAGCCCAGCAGGGCGACGAGCGAGAACTGCCCGGTTTCGGGAGATTTTGCCAGAAGAACCGGGCAGATGGTGGCAGCGTGCGGCACTTCGGCAAGGACGATCTGCACCATGTTCGGGCGCTGTCCGCCAATCGCGTGCATCCGCAAATCGCGATGGAGCGCGCTGTCGAGCAGTTGCAGATCTTCGGCCATCGGCTCCCTCCCTTTTCGTGCGGTCTTTGCTGCTCCGCGCCTTCTGATTGCGCTATCACCTGCGCGTCAGAGGCGGAAACCGGCAGGTTCCGCATACCCTTGCGCGGTTATGATGCGAAGTGGATACAGTTTGCAAGGCTTGTGCATTAACTCGGACAAATAATTCTTGATAGCGCTATCTACTTTGACTAGAAGCGGAGCGGCAAGATGGCGCAAGGCACATCGGCGTGGAGAGAGATGACGGGCGGCCATGACCGCACCGGCGAAGGGTTCCTCTGCATGCACGCATGGCACGCCTGCTGCGGTTCGCGGCGGGCGGGGTTCTGCCATCTGCCCGGACGGGGGAGCCGTCAGACGCTTGTGAGGGGATCAGGTTTATGAATATCGCACGTCTTTCCTCGATGCGGCTGCGCTGCGGCGCAAGCGCGCTGGGGTTGATGCTGGCGCTGGGCGCGGCCATGCCGGCCCACGCACAGACGGCCGGGGCTGCGCCCAAGGCCGATGACGCGGAGCTTGACGAGGCCATCATCGTCACCGGCATTCGCGGATCGCTCCAGCGCAACATGGATATCAAGCGCTCGGCATCGGGCGTGGTCGATGCGATCTCGGCCGAAGACATCGGCAAGTTCCCCGATGCCAACGTGGCCGATGCATTGCAGCGCCTGCCAGGCATTTCGATCCAGCGTTCGGGTTCGCGCGGCGAGGCCACCGGCGTGACGGTGCGCGGCTTCGGCGGCGACTTCAACGATACCCAGTTCGACGGGCGCCGCCTTTCGACCGCATCGGGCGGCCGTGCGGTGGATTTCACCACGATCGGTTCGGACTTCGTGACGCGCCTGAGCGTGTACAAGACGCCCGACGTGACGCTGGGTTCGGCGGCGATCGGCGCCACGATCGACGTGTCGCTGCCCAAGCCGTTCGACAGCACCGGCACCAAGCTGGTGGCCAAGGCGCAAGGCTCGATCCAGGACCGCAACGGCAACGTGCGTCCGTCGGGCGGCGTGCTGGCCAGCACGACCTTTGCCGAGGACACCATGGGCATCCTTGCCTATGCCGCCTATCGCCGGGTCGATACCACGGCCAACCAGGTGTTCATCCCCGGCTGGATCGGCAACCGCTTCTATCAGTGCCAGGCGCAGGCCGCCTGCGCGCCTGCCGATTTGACGCCCGCCAAGAAGACCGTGCTGGGCTGGTTCCCGCAGCAGGTCGGCGCGAACGAGGTGACGACGCAGGACGAGCGCATCGACGGGCGGCTGGCCTATCAGTGGCGGCCCAGCGACACGCTGGAACTGACGCTTGACGGCACCTTCACCCGCCAGACGCTGCGCACCGCGGCCTATGGCTATGGCGCGTGGTTCAACGGCGATGACCTGCGCAACGTGCGTCAGGACAGCAATGGCACGGTGATCGATTTCACCCAGTTCGGCACGCCGATGGATTTCAACGCGGGCCTCACGCGCAACATCAACCAGACCTACATCATCGGCGGCAACCTCAAGTGGGAGGCCACCGACAACCTTTCGTTCGACTTTGACGGTGCGGTTTCCAAGTCGGTGCTCAACCCCGGCCGCAACGGCATCGTCAACAACATGGACATCGGCTATGGCGGCACCAATCCGGGCGGGCCGTTCGTTTCCACGCCGTGCACCTTCCCCGATGGCGCCACCGCCAGCACCCCGCCGACGAGCTGCAGCACCTATGGCACCGTGCTGGGCGCAAATACCGGCGTGACGATCCTTGGGCCGAGCAGCAAGTTCCTGCCCAGCATCAAGAACATCGGCCCGGCCGGCGACATCAGCCGCTTTGCCGACAAGTCGATCATGGGCAGCCACGTGATCGTGCGCAATCCCAACTACTTCACCGACCTCGTCAAGCAGTTCAAGGTCGTGGGCAAGTGGGATCAGGATGATCTCAAGGTCCACTTCGGCGTGCGCTATGCCGAGGACGAGTTCTATCAGGAAGGGCAGAACACCTTCGTCAACGGCACGTTCTTCCGCTATGGCGGCTATGGCGCGCCTTCGGGCCGCAGCGGCGGCGTGGCCCCGCTGCCATCCAGCATCTTCCAGGGCGACATCAGCACCGCGGGCTTCATCCCCGGCTATCAGGGCAATCTTGCGCCCACGATCGTGAAATACGATCCCGAAGCGGTTTACAGGATCCTTGAGGCCACCGGTGGCGGCACCACGCTTCCGGCCTTCGATCCGGCCAGCGTGCTGGGCGTGACCGAGCGCATCTGGGCCGGTTTCGTGAAGGTCACGTTCGATACCGAACTGGGCGGGATGCCCTTCCACGTGACCACGGGCCTGCGCAACGAATATACCAAGGTCACTTCGAAGGCGATCGGCCGCCTGCCGACCCGGCTCATCACGGTCCTGACCGACCCGACGCTGATCGCGGTGGATTCGTTCACGCCCGAACAGACCATCCGGCGCGAAAGCTCCTACAACTACCTGCTGCCCAGCCTTGACGTGAAGCTGGAGATCACGCCCAAGCTGGTGGCGCGCTTCGATGCCTCGCGCACGCTGACCCGCCCGGCGCTGGGCGATCTGCGGCCCACGGTGAACCTCGGCACGCTGCGCCGCGGCAGCCTTGCGGCATCGGGGGGCAATCCCAACCTGCGCCCCTATGTGGCCGACAACTTCGATCTGGCGGCGGAATACTACTATGCCCCCAATTCCTATGCTGCGGTGAACCTGTTCCTGAAGAACATCAGCAACTTCATCGTGGGCGGGGTGAGCACGCAGACGATCAACGGCGTGATCGATCCCTTCACCAACCAGCTTGCCCAGTTCCAGGTCAACGGCCGCGTCAACGGTCCGGACGGCACGGTCAAGGGCGTGGAACTGGCGTTGCAGCACGTGTTCGGCGACAGCGGCTTCGGTTTCAATGCCAACGGCACGCTGGTCAGCACCAACCGCAATTTCGATCCGACCGACATTTCCGGTTCGGCCTTTGCGATCACGGGGCTTGCCAATTCGGCCAACTTCGTCGGCTTCTATGACAAGAACGGACTGGAAGTGCGCGTTGCCGCCAACTGGCGCGACAGCTACCTGCTGGGTCTGGGCCAGCAGCAGGGCGGCACCTTCGGGGCCGAGCCGGTGAACGTGAACCGCCAGTTCCAGGTGGACGCGAGCGCCAGCTATCAGGTGACGAAGCAGCTGACCGTGTTCGGGGAAGTGACCAACATCAACAACTCGAACTTCAGCACCTACGGGCGCTGGTCGAACATGCCGCTGGATACCTTCAACTATGGTCGCCGCTTTGTGTTCGGCGCGCGGTTCAACTACTGATGACGCCATGACGGCAGCGCCGGGTTTGCCCCCCGGCGCTGCCTTCGGCGCAGAAACGGAGCGGGACACGGATGGTGCGGCCAGTGCGCGATGTCGTGATTGTGGGCGGCGGAACCGCCGGATGGCTTGCAGCGGCAATCATCGCGGCCCGGCACAAGGCGCGCATCGGCCATGACCTGACCGTGACCCTGGTGGAAAGCCCCGATGTGCCGATCATCGGCGTGGGCGAGGGCACCTGGCCGACCTTGCGCTCGACGCTGAAGAGCGTGGGCATTTCCGAAACCGATTTCTTCCGCGAATGCGATGCCGCCTTCAAGCAGGGCGCGCTCTTTGCCCGCTGGACCACGGGTGCGCCCGACGATGCCTATTACCACCCGCTGGTGCTGCCGCAGCGCTTCGGCCAGATCAATCTGGCGCCGCACTGGCTTTCGGGCACGCTGAACGCGGACGGCGACAACGGCGAGACGTTCTGCGATGCGGTATGCCCGCAGGGCCGCATCTGCGACGAGAACCTTGCCCCCAAGACCATGGCCAATGCCGAATACGAGGGGCAGGCCAACTATGCCTATCACCTCGATGCCGGAAAGTTCGCGCCCTTCATGCAGCGCCACTGCACCGAAAAGCTGGGGGTGCGGCACGTGCTGGCCGACATGCTCGACGTGCATCAGGACGAGCGCGGCGATATCCGCGCGATCACCACGCGGCAGGCGGGCGAGATCACCGGCGACCTGTGGATCGACTGCACGGGAATGCGCAGCCTGCTTCTGGGCAAGACGCTGGGCGTGGGTTTCCGCGACTGCAACGACGTGCTGTTCTGCGATACCGCGCTGGCCGTGCAGGTGCCCTATCCGGACCCGCAGGCCCCCGTGGCAACGCACACCATTTCCACCGCCCAGTCCGCGGGCTGGATCTGGGACATCGGCCTGCCGACGCGGCGCGGGGTGGGGCATGTCTATTCGAGCCGCCACATCTCGCAGGAGGATGCCGAGGCCGAACTGCGCGCCTATGTCGGCCCTGCCGCAGATGGCCTTGCGGTGCGCAGGATCGATATCCGTTCCGGCCACCGCGAACAGTTCTGGAAGAACAACTGCGTGGCCGTGGGGCTGGCGGCGGGCTTTCTTGAACCGCTGGAGGCATCGGCGATCGTGCTGATCGAGCTTTCGGCGAAGATGATTGCCGACCAGCTTCCCGCAGCGCGCGAGGTCATGGACATCGTGGCGAGGCGCTACAACGACAAGACGCATTACCGTTGGGGGCGGATCATCGATTTCCTCAAGTTGCACTATGTGCTGAGCAAGCGCCGCGACACGGCCTTCTGGCGCGACAACATGGACCCCGCCAGCATCCCGGAGCGCCTTCAGGAACTGCTCGCCCTGTGGCGGTTCCAGCCCCCCTACATGCACGAGGAGTTCGACCGCGTGGACGAGGTCTTTCCGTCCGCCTCGTATCAGTATGTCCTTTACGGCATGGGGTTCCGCACCGAAGTTTCGGCGCGCGCGCTGGAGCCGGAAGTGCGCGAGGCACGCCGCGCCCGGCGCGAGAATGCCGATGCCACCGCGCGGATGCTCGCCGGACTGCCGAGGCACCGCGATCTGATCGAGCGCATCGTCAGATACGGGCTGCAACCCGTCTGAGCGGCCACGCGTTTGTCGACACGAGCCTGCCGGGTCGCGCCTCGCAGGACAGCACAAGGGAAGAGGATTTCACGTGAACGACCGATCTTTGGCCCCGCGCGGGCCAGGCAGCCTGTGGATCTCGGCAGCGGTGATAGCGCTCGCATCGGGTTCGGCCCATGCGCAGGCCCCCGTTCCCGCACAGACGACGGGCACGGCAGCATCAGGCCCGTCAGCATCCGGGTCGGCAGCATCGGGCGAAACCGTATCGCCCGCCGTGGCCGAGGCCGAGCAGCTTGCCAGCGCGCTGGTGGCGAAGATGACCACTGACGAGAAGGTGGAGCAACTGCTCAACGTGGCCCCGGCCATCCCGCGCCTTGGCATTCCGGCCTACAACTGGTGGACCGAAAGCCTCCACGGCGCGGGCGGGCCGGTGCCCACCACCAATTTCCCGCAGTCGATCGGGCTGGCGGCCACGTTCGATCCGCCGCTGGTTCAGGACGTTGCGCGCGTCATCAGCACCGAACTGCGCGGGCTGCACACGCTGGCGCGCATCACCGGCCATCTCGGCAAGATCGGCACGGGGCTGGATACCTGGGCGCCCAACATCAACATCTTCCGCGATCCGCGCTGGGGCCGCGGGCAGGAAACCTATGGCGAAGACCCGTTCCTGACCGCGCAGCTTGGCGTGGCCTATGTGAAGGGCATCCAGGGACCGGACCCCGACCTGCCCGACGTGATCGCCAGCCCCAAGCATTTTGCCGTCCATTCCGGCCCGGAACCGAGCCGCCACACCGACAACATCATGGTCAGCCGCCACGATCTGGAGGACACCTATCTGCCCGCGTTCCGCGCCGCGATCGTCGAGGGCAAGGCCGGGTCGATCATGTGCGCCTACAACCGCGTGAACGGCGAACCGGCCTGCGCCAGCGATCTGCTGCTGAAGGAGCATCTGCGCGGGGCCTGGGGCTTCAAGGGCTATGTCGTGTCGGATTGCGATGCCGTGGTCGACATCTACGACAAGCACCGCTTTGCCACGGATGCGGCATCGGGCGTTGCCGCCGCGCTGCTGGGCGGGGTGGACAACGAATGCCATACCGGCACGGTGGGCGAAGTGCCGGGCCTTGCCGGACGCTACCGGGAGTCGCTGCGGCAGGGCTATATCACCACCACCGACATCGACCGGGCGCTGGTGCGGCTGTTCTCGGCGCGCTACCGCAACGGCGATCTGGCCGGGATGCGCGCGCGCCAGCCCGATGCCACCCCGGTCAGCGCGGTGGGCACCGAGGAAGGCTGGCGGCTCTCGCTCGTCTCTGCCGAAAAGAGCCTTGTCCTGCTGAAGAACAACGGCGTCCTGCCGCTGAAAGGCGATGCGCGCATTGCCGTGATCGGGCCGCTGGGCGATGCCACGCGCGTGCTGCGCGGCAACTATTCCTCGCCCAATTCCGCGCCGCCGATTTCCGTGGCCGAAGGGCTGAAGCGGGCAATGCCGCAGGCGCAGGTCGTGACCGTGCCCTTTGCCCCCTCGATCACGGACGGCGATCTGGTGACGCCGGGCCATTTCCTGACGCCGGATGGCAAGCCGGGCCTGCGCGCGGCCTATTACAACGCGATCGATCCCGAACGGCCCCGCGGCGAGCGCACCTATGCCGCCAAGCCCGCCATGGTGCGCACCGAAGCCACGCTGGCGAGCAGCGCCATGCAGTTCAAGGCGATTGCCCCGGCGCACAAGGTGGTGTGGGACGGCTATTTCGTCGCCCCCGAAAGCGGCCTCTACAAGCTGGGGCTGGTGGGCGTGAAGGGCCAGATCGGGTCGGCCGACAAGCCGCTGATCCGATCGGACCGCTATTCCAACTGGGGCGAGATGGCGCGCTATGTCGAAGTGGAGCTGACCAGGGGCGAACGCTATCCGCTGCACTTCGACCTCGAAGGCGGCGGCCCGGTGGGACCGGGGCTTTACTGGAAGCGCATCACCCGCGATCCGTGGGGCGATCTGGCGCGCGCGGCGGCCGATGCCGATGTGCTGGTGGCCGTGGTGGGCCTGACCGCCGATCTTGAAGGCGAGGAAATGCCGATCAGGATCGAAGGCTTCGACGGCGGCGACAAGACCAGCCTTGAACTGCCGATGGACCAGCGCGAACTGCTGATCCGGGCCAAGGCGCTGGGCAAGCCGCTGGTGGTTGTCACCATGAACGGCAGCCCGATCAACCTTGCCTGGCCCAAGGACAATGCCGATGCGCTGATCGAGGCATGGTATCCGGGGCAGGCAGGCGGGCTTGCGGTGGGCAACGTGATTGCGGGCAGGACCAATCCTTCGGGCCGCCTGCCGCTCACGTTCTATCGTTCGGTCGATGAGCTGCCGCCGTTCGGCGATTATGCGATGAAGGGCCGCACCTACCGCTATTTCGAAGGCACGCCCGTCTATCCCTTCGGCTACGGGCTGAGTTACACCACGTTCGGCTATGGCCCGGTGCGGGTGGAGCCGGTGGGCGCCAGCACGGCGGGCGGCATCCGCGTGACCACCACCGTGACCAACACCGGCACGCGCGCGGGCGAGGAAGTGGTGCAGGCATACCTGCGCTTTCCCGATCAGCCCGGCGCGCCGCGCATTGCCCTGCGCGGCCTTGCGCGCGTGGCGCTGAAGCCGGGCGAGAGCAAGCCGGTGACGCTCGAACTTTCCCCGCGCGATCTTTCGGCGGTGCGCCCCGATGGAACGCGGCAGGTCTTTGCGGGCACCTACCGTATCAGCCTTGGCGGCGGCCAGCCGGGCACGGGTCTGCCCACCAGCGAGACGAGCTTTGCCGTGGACCGGGTGGTGGACATTCCCAAGTAGGCGGGTCGCAGAAGGCGCCGCGGCTTCAGGGCGCGGCGTCGAGGCCCGGTCCGGTGAGCACAACCGGACGCCCGGCGCGCAGCTCCAGCCTGCGGCGTGCGGTGCCCGAACGCACGTCGCAGGTCTGCGTTTCCATGGGGTAGAGCCGCGCCTCGGTCAGGTGGCCATTGGCCCATGCCAGATCGACCACCACGCCGCCGCGCGCCACAAGCCCGCGCGCGCTGCCCAGCGGCCAGGCATCCGGCAGGGCGGGCAGCAGGTGCAGCCTGCCCTTGCGGCTTTGCATCAGCATTTCGACGATGGCGGTGGCTCCGCCGAAGTTGCCGTCGATCTGGAACGGCGGATGCGCATCGAACATGTTGGGATAGGTGCGCCGGGGCGAGAGCAGCGCGCGCAGGATGGAATGCGCCCGCGCGCCATCGCGCAGCCGCGCCCACAGGGCAATGCGCCAGGCGGTGGCCCAGCCGGTTGATTCATCCCCCCGCCGATCGAGCGAAACCCGCGCCGCGCTGGCAAGTTCTGGCGTGTCATCGGGATCGATCTGGTGCGAAGGATGGAGCGCATAGAGGTGCGAGACATGCCGGTGATCGGGTTCGGGCGCGGCCTCGTCCCAGTCCTCAAGCCATTCCTGCAATTGCCCGGCGCGGCCGATGCGATCGGGCGCAAGGCGTGCGCGGGTTTCGAGCAGCCGGGCGGCAAAGTCTGCATCCCGGCCGAGCACCGTGGCCGCATCGGCGGTGCGGCTGAACAGATCGCGCAGGATCTGGCGGTCCATGGCCGGACCGGCACAGACCGATGCGCCGAAGGGGTGCGCGTTTTCCGGCGAGATCGAGGGCGATGTCACAAGCCCGGCGGGCGAGGATTGCAGCGTATCGAGGAAGAACATGGCCGCGCCGCGCATCAGCGGATAGATCGCGTCGAGCCATGCCCGGTCGCGGCCATGGTCCCACCGGTCCCACAGTGCATTGCACAGCCATGCCCCGCCCAGCGGCCACATGCCCCAGGCCCCGCCGTCGATCGGACTGGAGGCGCGCCACAGATCGGTGTTGTGGTGGGCCACCCATCCGCGCGCGCCATAGATCT